>NZ_JAJNBZ010000040.1 GCF_021369635.1 Paenibacillus profundus
GTAGCAGTAGAAGCTTTTGTTTTTCCTACTGTCTACTATGATGGGAGCATATCAACTAACCGCGGCTTTTTCCTTTTTATGTATTTATGAAATAATAACCTGCCAAATGAACAGATTGCTCTTTTTTAGGATGTCACAAGGAATTTAATATCATGAGGGGGGATGAGAAGGAACTATCTTGATAAAACTAATCCTGAATAAGGGGGTGTTATGGGTGGATAAAACGACAAAAAACGGACTGAAGAATTTAGAAAAAACCATTAAGGCTAAAAATTTCACTCAGGAAGAAAAAGATAGCCCACATGCTGAAACTGTCAAATCCGAGAAGATCCGTTACGAAAACGCTGATAGCATTTACGAATAGATGTGGTGACCAGCCTGATGAGTCCGAGCAGAATAGGACGAAACCTAGGGGCAATGCCCCGATGGTCGCGGATAAACACACTTATTATGCGGGAGATGATGTCGGACACCTTGCTCCAAAGTGGCATAAAAAAAGCACCGGTTAAGGTGCTTATCTATGCCACCAAGATTCCACAATCTGATGAGCGGTTGTAGGATTGTAACCTCTCCCTATCAAGAAAGACACTGCCGCAGCTTCTCTTAGGGCATGCTCAACCGATATGGTTTGCGCTTCTCGTAAGCCATTCTGAACCCATGGTTCCACTACTTGTAATGTTTCGCATTTCAACATATTTGGATCTGGGTAAGGGTACGTGTATGGGTATACATTGGCAGGATGCGGTTGACAACAGTAATTCAAATTGAATATCTCCTCTCAAATTACAACATACACCACCATATGCCCATACCCATGATTTTGACTCAGTTTTATTGCTGGAATAAAAGTACCGCCCCCGAAGGAGCGGCTAAGTAGTTTTCAATTAACCAAAAGGCTGTTGTTTACTACTTCGGCATAATATTCAAATTAGAACATATGGATAATATTATGTTATACTATTTAATTTTGGAAGGAGATGCTTATGCGTTTCAAATTGTTGGCCCTATTGTTGTCAGGTGTTTTGTTAACAGGTCCATTTATCCCTGCTGTAGCAGCCTCAGTCCCTGCAAAAGCCCAGAACTCAGTTTCAGAAGACAATGTAATTAAGTACAATAAACGTGTTGTCGTAGCATATAATAAGAAATACTCCCCAACAAGATCATCCATCCCTCAAGTCTACCAGTACAACGACGGTAAATATGCTGGACAACTTAAGATTACAGTAGTCACCTCATACAGAGATGGAGCTGGAGACTGGTGGGGCGTTACTTATGAAGGCCCTGTTCATGCTGTTTATTCTATTTTTCCTGTTTAATCTTGAAAAATGCCGCTCTATTACAGGGCGGCTATGGTTAAGTTTATGAATTGGTATTATTGCACACTATCATAATATCACGATTTAAAACCCCGAAACTGACATGATAGTGTCATATCCATCTGATTTTTTCAGTAATGCCTGCGCGGTGGCTCGTTAACTATTAAGATATCATCGTCAGACTCATAAAAATCCTGCATTTCATTGCACAATTCTATAAGATAGGCCCGATCATCTTTGTAGAAGTCCGGAGCCATACCCTGATAAAAATAAAAAAACTCGCGGTTAGCAAGTTCTTTGCGGGAATATCTTTTGATTGTCTCCAGGTCAACCATCATGGATCAACCTCTTCAGTTCGTCTACTGTCAGGTCTTTCATTGGATTATTGACGTTTACTCCACCACTGTGATTGATGTCCTGCTTGTCACGCCACTTATCCGGGCGGGGCGGTTCTTCATCAGAATATCTGTGCCGTTCCGTCCCGCTGTACTTCTTTGGTGACGTGCTTAGTCTTGACCATTACCGTGATAGATCCCCCTGTTTCTTCGTCTATCTGTTTGACGGCTTCCTGTGCAACCTCATCATATCGAAAACCAATTGCCCGCTTAAGCAGCGCATTCTCCACTTAACGTCAACGACTTCCTGACCTTTTTTAGGGCCTCCCGAAGCTTATTCTTATAGTCAAAGAAAGTGGAGTTCGCTACACTTAACTTTGCGGCTATCTGCTCAATTGTTAAACCGTCCCTCGCCCATGCTTCGATAAGCAGGAGTTTGGGTTCAACATGGGTTTGGTACTTGTTTTTCCGCCCTACTGCCATGTCTATCAGATCCTTTCGCTAAAATAGAAAAAGCACCTCGATGGGTGCTTTGGTTTGCTTGGTTATTACAGATCATAGATTCTATGAGATATTCTGTATTCTTCCATTACTCCATTTTTCGATTCTACAACATAATAAACTGTTGCACCTGGAGGAACTTGTATATTGCCTATGGAGTGTACGCTCCCCTTTGACTGGCCTATATCCACTGGATCCTGCGCAAAAAGTACGTCAGAAACACGACCATTATGATAATCAATAACTACCCCAAATCTATACCTGCAATCGCCCACACTTGGCCATAAAGTACCCCCTAAATACTTAGTTTCACCTGTATTGTTGTTCCAGGTAAACCAATCTTTATCCCCACCACCTTCTATAAATAACCTAATTTCTTGTTTTGGGAAGATGTTAATAGCAGTCTCTTTTGTGTCACCGATCCCTTTAGCAGCAAATGTACTCTGTGAAAATACTAGAACCATAACAAATACAAAAAACATCGAAAATGACTTTTTAAATTTCACAGGTATTCCACCCTTCGCATTATGTAGAGACAGCTGTCTCTTATTACCATTCTACTAATATATCCCTAATTAAGTACATAGTCCTAAAGCATCAATATACTATCATTTTACTTTTATCAACATATTCCCCCAAATAGCAACATAAAAAAGCCGCTCCGTTGTTCGAAGCGGCAGCAATATAAATATTACATCAGGCTCGACCAAATAATCTGCTTCGTTCCCAGTACAGATAGCGGAACCCATGAGCTGACAGAGGGAACGAAAAACACGACTACCATTTGCTCCGTCGGGTCGACGAACAATGCCGAACGACCAGCGCCTTCTAATTGGAAAGTTCCTTGTGTTTCAAAGGACGTCATATGATCTGCTGCAATGTCGAAGCCAAGCGCATGGGGCTTATCTTGAAGCTTGCCTCCCCACTGATAAGCAGGCTTGCCGAACAGATGCCGGCGTGTCATCAGTTCAACCGTTCTGCGCCCTAATATCCGCTCACTGTTCCAAGCTCCACCGTTTAAGAGCATCTGCCCGAATTTCCACATATCGTGTAAGGTTGAATAAAGCCCGCTGTCCGATCGAGGGGGAAGCTTAGCATAATCCTCCTGTGGCTTTAACAAATTGACGTCCCATTGATCGACAACACACACCTGCCCATGCAACGATTCCGGTACGTCGAAGAATGTGCGATCCAGTTGCAACGGCTCAATAATGTTCTCAATGACGAACGATTCGAACGGAACCCCAGATACTCGTTGTATGATTTCACCTAACAGCAAAAATCCTGCGGACGAATAATTGTACGCTTCGCCCGGCCTATAGTAGAGCGGTCCTTGCAACACTTTGCGTATCCAATCCTCCATTCCGTTCGTGCCCCACCAAGGGTTCGGATACGGTTCATTGAAGTAACCCCCAACCGGCAGGATGCCGGACGTATGGGTCAACAGATGATATAGCGTAATATCCTGATGCGTAGGATTGTTTAATTCCTCAATGATGGTGCATACGGGCTGATCCAGGTACAGCTTGCCGTCTTCCACCAGCTTCATGAGCGCTACAGTCGTAAATGTCTTCGTGATGGAAGCCAGCTTGCGAATCGAATCCGGCTGCAGATCTCCCCTGTCTGCCGTGCCGTCCAACTTGCCCATTGACTTCCAAGCAGCGACTTTTCCATTCCGGGCGATCAGATAACTGGCCGATTGGATGGATCCGTTTTCAATTAGCGATAGAAAATGCACATCTAATTTACCCAATTGCTGCGGATGCAGCCCAACGTCTTGCGGGGAAGCAACAATTGGAGATGATTGGCGTTAATTGTGATGATATGAGATTGTGGGTATAATAAAGTCCATAGTTCTGTTTTATATACTCATGCAGAAGGTGATGGAATGTCTAGTTCATTAATAACAAAAAAAGCGCTTGCAAATTCGCTCAAGGAAGTCATGAACCATGTTCCTTTCAATAAAATTACCGTCAAGCATATCGTGGATAGCTGTGGCTTGAACAGACAAACTTTTTACTATCATTTTCAAGATATATACGATCTGCTCGGTTGGGTCTATAAGACGGAAGCGGTTGAGAGCATCGCCCAATACAGGAGCTATAACACGTGGACACATGGTCTCCTTAAGATTTTCCTCTATATCGAAAATAACAAAGCATTCTGTGTTAACACGCTCAATTCATTAGCAAGAACTCATCTGGACCATTATTTGTATAGCGTCACCACAGAATTGATCATGGGTGTCGTTAACGAAGTTTCGTGCGAAATGGAAGTCAAGGAAGAGGACAAGAAATTTATCGCCAATTTCTATACGCTTGCCTTTACTGGCCTAGTTATTCAATGGATGGAGCACGGAATGAAGGAAGATCCGGAAGCGATGATTGAAAAATTGAACGAATTAGTCGAAGGCAATTTCGCAAAAGCGTTACAGCGATATGAGCACAAACCGCAATAACAATAGTCATACAAGGCGATCCGCCAGCTTGCAATCTGCCTAGCCAAGTTTTTCTTCCCTTTGCCCCACCGCACAATTTCCACATTTCTTTTCCTATTTTCGCAAGCATTTTGTTTGAAATATATACACTTTATAACAAATGACTAAAAATCATACAGTCGCTGTTTATTGATTATTCCGCCAGCAGCCGCGATGTAATACATTTAGGTTGCTAAGGAACACAATTAATAATTACCAATGGAGGCGACTGTTATGAACAAGGAATACAACAACAAACAAGTATATTTTGTCGGTGGCGGAATTGCGTCACTTGCAGGTGCTGCTTTCCTGGTTAGAGACTGTGATTTCCCTGGACAAAATATTCATATTATTGAAGAAACGAAAATTCTCGGCGGCAGCAACGACGGTTCTGGCAACGGCGAGCAAGGATATGTAATTCGCGGCGGCAGAATGCTGAATGATGAAACGTACGAGAATACGTGGGATTTGTTGAAATCCATTCCATCTATCGATGATCCTGCTAAATCCGTCAGAGACGAAATCATTGAATTCGATTCGGCCCATCCAACCCATGCCAATGCTAGACTCGTCAATAAAAACGCTGAGGTTCAGGACGTTACATCCATGGGATTTGATATGGTGGACCGGATTGCAATGTCTAAGCTTATCATTACGCCGGAAGAGAAGATGGGTAAAGCTCGCATCCAAGACTGGTTCGGCCCGCACTTCTTCGAGACGAACTTCTGGTATATGTGGGCGACTACGTTCGCTTTCCAGCCTTGGCATAGCGTGGTAGAGCTCAAACGGTATATGATTCGCTTCATGCATGAGTTCCCAAGAATTCAGACGCTTGAAGGCGTAACGAGAACACCGTTCAACCAGTACGATTCACTCACGCTTCCATTGCATAAATATTTGGCTCAGTACGGCGTTGATTTTGATATGAAATGCACGGTGACCGATCTTGATTTCAAAGATTCAAGCGATATCACCGTGACGAAGATTCATTATGTGAAAGAAGGCACAGCAGGTACCATTGACCTCAATGAAGGCGACCTCGTTATCGTTACCAATGGTTCCATGACAGAAGGCTACAGCCTTGGCTCTATGACCAAAGCGCCAAGCTTAAACGGCAAAGGCAGCTCTTGGAAGCTGTGGGATCGGCTCGCCGCCAAGAAGTCTGGCTTAGGCAATCCTTCCTCCTTCGATGATAACATCGATGGTTCAAAGTGGGAGTCCTTCACCGTAACGTGTCAAGATTCGAGATTCTTCGATCTGATGGAAGCCTTCTCCCGCAACAAAGCAGGGACAGGCGCCTTGGTCACCTTTAAAGAGTCCAGCTGGCTGATGTCAATTGTACTGGCGCATCAACCTCACTTCCGCAATCAGCCTGAACATGTCAAAGTATTCTGGGGCTACGGTCTATTCCCAGACAATACAGGCGACTATGTGAAGAAGAAAATGTCTGACTGTACAGGTGAAGAAATACTGACAGAGCTTCTGCATCATCTTAAATTCGATAAAGACATGGACGCGATTATCCAATCCGCCAATTGCATTCCATGTATGATGCCGTATATTACAGCGCAGTTCATGCCGCGCGCAGTCGGCGACCGGCCTCAGGTCGTTCCGCAAGGCTCAACGAACCTGGCATTTGTCGGACAATTCTGTGAGATTCCGGACGATGTCGTATTTACCGAGGAATACTCGGTAAGAGCCGCAAGAATCGCCGTGTATACACTGTTAGGCCTCAATAAGCCGATTGCTCCAATCAATCAGTATCAATATGATGTAAGAACTTTGTTGAATGGACTCGTAACTTCATTCCGCTAAGCGACACATGATTGTGATATGAAATGCATCAGCTTGCCCTTGGCGCTCCTTATCGGAGCATCAAGGGCATTTTGTATTGTGCTAGATGGAGGTCTTATTCGTGGACACATTGGAATAGAGAATGGATACCGATATTTCGCACAATTCATCGGTGTTGTTTTTATAAATGTGACCCGTTTCAGCCGAGAAGGAGATCGCATCCCCTTTCCCAAGCATGCTTGTCTCCGGTCCGATTTCGATCGTCAGCGTGCCCGCAAACACGGTGACGGATTCAATCACACCGAGCCCATGAGGCTCTGATTGATAAGAACAGCCCGGCAGCAGTCGAGCCCGGAACGTTTCTAATGATATGCCAGGCGCCGCATATGTATTGTAGGCTTCGAACCGCTTGTTGTCTTCCCGGAATTGGGGCTGGTCCTCCGCTCGCACGACCTTTAAGGAAGGATTCTCGAATATGAATGCGGTCAAAGGGATTTGAAGTCCGGAAGCAATCTTCCACAGTGTAGCTACCGTCGGATTGGAGCTGCCTCTTTCGATCTGCCCGAGCATCGGCTTGCTGACACCGGTAAGCTCGGCTAAGTCGTCCAACGTCATGTTTAACTGCTGCCGATAATGGCGCAAACGTTTGCCAATACGGTCAGAGATTAAGTCTTTTTCCATAACGACCTCCATCAGGTAAAGTAATGTGATTAAAATTAATCACTTTATAAAAAAATGATTAGATTTAGACAAAATATCAGTTGACCACCGCAACAGATATGCTATATTATATCTCGGGAGTTATTATAGCATATTAGAGGAGTAATCGCGGATGGACGGCTATGTATCATCTACAATAACAAAAGAAATTCCATTACGGAACGGTTTTATGAAAGCTGTATCCGATGTGTTTCCGCTTGCGCTCAGCGTGTTCACTTATGGACTTGCCTTCGGAGCGCTGGCGAATAACGCCAATCACTTTACATGGTTGGAAACCGTATCGATGTCTCTGTTCGTGTTCGCCGGAGCGGGACAATTTACCATTCTGTCTCTCCTTCAGCAGGATGCCACACTGTGGACGATTGCAATCAGCACTTTTCTCATTAACGCTCGATATATTATATATGGACTATCGCTTGGCCGGGACCTCGGCCCCGTACATCGCAGGCATCTGCTCTGGTTATCATATGGCATTACGGATGAAAGCTACAGCGTCGGCACGATGCAGGCAAGACAAGGGAAGCTAGGGCTTGGATATATGGCCGGAGCTTGCTTGGTCGTGCTGCTGGCATGGGTGTCGAGCGCTGCGGTCGGATATCAACTAGGAGGGTTTATTACAGACCCGGCCCGTTTCGGACTGGACTTTGCCTTTACGGCAGCTTTTCTCGGGCTTCTCATCGTCATGCTGAAGCATCGCAGTCATTTCTTGGCTGCCGGGCTGGCAGTAATCGCATCCGTGGCCGCCTACCAATGGTTCGGCACGTCCGGAGCTGTATTTGCCGGAGCTGCTGCGGCATTTGCTGTAGGAGTGTATTCGAAATGACGTCAAATACTATCTTTATTGTCATCTGTGTGGCCGCGGCCGCAACATTTCTGACCCGCTACCCGAGCATGGCGCTCAGCCGATACATTAAAGTATCCCCACGAGTTGAACGCGGCTTCCATTATGTGCCTATCGGCGTATTTGCCGCTCTGGTAGCGCCGGCCATCTTCTATCACCCAACAGTGGATGGCAAGATTGAATGGGTGTATTATGTGGCTGTAGCCGTTTCGAGCCTGACCGCTTGGTTCGCCAAAAGTCCGCTGTGGGCGATGATTTCGGGCGTATTGATTATTGCGTTGCTACGGTTGATTTAACGGCGTAAACCTCGAGGATCGCATTTTTTTTGATATTTTGATAATTAATATTCACAAAAAGAGCGCATTCTCAGTGAATTCCGCTCTTTTTTGTGTTCCCAATATTCGAATGTGCATCTCATTTACTTCATAATTGCAGCCTCGATCGTCTCAAGCAGTTTCTCCCAGCCGACAGAATCATAGCTTTTCGTGTAATTACTTCCTTAGCCCGACGCTATGATAATCTTCCTCCCTTGATTCTCCATCCCCCGAGCCGCTGTTGTTCCTGCCACAGCCTATTATACAATCCGCCTTTTCCCAGCAAATCCTCATGCTTGCCTTCTTCCACAATGCGGCCTTCATCGACGACCAAGATCCAGTCCGCCGCGCGGATTGTTTTCAAGCGATGGGCAATGACCAGCACTGTTTTATCGTAAGCCAGCTTGCCTATAGCTCGCTGCAGATACGCCTCATTTTCCGGATCGAGAGAAGCGGTTGCTTCATCAAGGATAACAATCGGCGCGTCCTTAAGTATGGCCCGGGCAATGGATATGCGTTGCTTCTCCCCCCCAGACAGCGCCGCTCCCCCCTCTCCTGCCACCGTATCGTAGCCTTGCGGCAGCTGTTCAATAAAAGCGTGACAATGTGCAGCCTTAGCCGCTTTCACCACCTCTTCATGTGAAGCTCCCGGCTTCCCCATCCGAATATTGCTTGCGATCGTTTCATTGAATAAGTAAGGCTGCTGCTGCACGGTGCTGACCAAAGCGAGGAGTTCCTCGCTGCGCATATCTCTCACATCGACGCCGCCGATTCGAACGGCTCCTCCTGTGACATCCCAAAAGCGAGATACCAAGCCTGCTATCGTGGACTTGCCTGCGCCTGATGGTCCGACCAGCGCAATGAGCTTGTGCTCCGGCACCCTAAAATCAATCCCTCTTAAAACTTCCTTCTCCTCATATCGAAAACGCACATCGCTAAATTCAATATCGAAGGAGACGGGGAACTGGGGCTGTTCAGGCTCTGACAGCGGTGGTTCGGCAAAGATGCCGCGTATGCGCTCACCCGCCGAGGCCATATACCGCATCTGTGTCAAAGCCGCCCCAGCCGAGCGCAGCGGTTGATAGAACTTCATGCTGACGACCAGAAAGATCAAAAACGCCGCCGTATCCAGCGTGCCCCCTTCTAGCAAATAGCTGCCGATCAGCAGCAGAAACACAAACCCAAGATCCAGAACAATGGAGAACAGCATCACGACTGGGGACGTCATCGCTTCCACCCGAATACTATCGTCTCGCAGCTGGGCCATCGCGCTATCTAGCCGGGAGAACCGCTGTCCCGTCTGATTGTTGGCTTTGATCAACCGGATCGTCTGCACGTATTCAAGCAAGCGCGAATGCACTGCCGCTGCCGCCTCTTGCCGCTGCTTGCTCCTCCGACTCATCAGAGTCTGGGACCAATATAAAAGAGGAAGCGCCAGTGGTACGGATACGAGTACGGCGAGCGCCAGCCGCCAATCGACGACCAGCAGAAACGCCGCGCTAACGATCGGCAGAATAATCGAACCGATGACATGATTGAACAAGTGGGTTAATATCATTTCCACTTCATCTACATTTGTCAGCAGGGTGTGGCTGATGTCCCCTTGATCCCGGCGGGCGAAGTAACCCATCGGCAGCTTCCGCAAATGCTCACCCAGACGCAAGCGCACATCCTTCATAATCGTGGCGCCATTGCTCTGTGCTTCGATCTGGCCGAGGCTGGAGAACAATGCTTGTACGGCGAACAAGCCAATCAGCAACACCGTCCACCACAGAATTTGCTTTAGCGAAGCCGGCCCCTGAAACAGAGATGCCAGAATGGCATATAAGAGCCCGGCAGGAGCGGCGTTTGCGATCATTTCTAGCACCGTATAGAGAGTCGCCCGAGACAGTAACCCTCTGGAACGCCCCGTAATCAAGCGGATTGTGCTAAACATCGGACTCCTCCTTTCCTTCGAGCGACCACTCCCCGGCATCCCGGTGAGCCTGCCACATACCTGCGTATAATGGACAACTGTGAAGCAACTCATCATGGGTTCCTATTCCGGCTGCTTGACCGTCATCAAACACGACGATGCGATCCGCATCCATAATCGTAGATAGCCGATGCGCAATGACGACAACCGTCTTCCCATGCAACAACCTGCTTAACGCATCCTGTATTTTAGCCTCGTTCTCCGCATCAGCGAACGCGAAAGCTTCATCTAAGATCAGAACCGGCGCGTTCTTCAGAATAGCGCGGGCGATCGCAAGCCGTTGCCGCTCCCCTCCGCTTAGAGGAACGCCACCCTCACCAATTCGCGTATTGTAACCTTCCGGCAGCGCGGAGATAAAATCATGCGCTTGAGCCGCTTGAGCCGCATCAATCATATCACTCTCGCTGGCCCCTTCCTTGCCCATCCGCAGATTGGCAGCTACGGAGTCGCTTACGATAGGAACATCCTGAAAGACGAACGATAGGAGGTCCATCAGATGTTCCGGCGGTATAGAGCGGATATCGAAGCCTCCCAAGCGAATTTCTCCTGCCGCAGGGTCGAAGAAACGGGCGATCAGCTGTGCAGCCGTTGATTTCCCCGCTCCGGAAGGACCGACAAAGGCAGTTACCTTGCCATGCTCAGCCGTCAGATCGATTCCTTTCAGCACCTCCCGTTCCCCATAAGCAAATCGAACCTGACGGAAATCAATGTCGAACCGCTGCGGACTATTGGCTTCTGAGCGTGTCGGAACGGATTGCTCCTCTTCGGACAGCACCGCCTCTATTCGGCGGACCCCTTCCAGATTGTTCTGCATCATGTGGCCCAATGTCGAGATTTGCCGCAACGGCGCTGTCAGTCCGACGCCAAGAAGCAGGAACAGCAGCAAGACAGAAAGCGTAATTGCGCCTTGCCCATACAACCAGACACCCGCAGGCATAATGAACAGCAGCCCCGATTCTAATAGCAGAAGAAACAGGGTATAGAGCGGCGTTTTCTTGCGGGCAATTTGCGTCCATAAGCTCGCGTAGCTCTCTACCGAATGGCGATATCGAGCGAACGAATGCACGGTCTGGTTAAACGACTTGATGACCGGCATCGCATGTACGAACTCAACGATGGCTCCATTCATCGTTTCCGATAGATCATGCATTCGTTGCATATCATCGCTCCGGCGACCGTGAGCCGACATCAACCCCTGAACGGCAAAGGCGGCGGGTATCGGCAGCAGCGCAGCGATACCTAGACGCCAATCGACAGCGAACAGGTACGCCGTCGTTAGCAACGGCGCGATGATCGACGCCGTCAGATCCGGCAGATGGTGCGCGATGAACGACTCAATGCGCTCGACATCGTCGGCAATAACTTTATTGAGCCGTCCAGAATGCTGCGTACTAAAAAAACCGAGCGGCAGCTTCCCCAGCTTCTCGATCAGACGTACACGCAAGTCATACAACACGTGAAACGCAGCAGTGTGCGCCAGCATCGTCGAGGCCCCCATCAAGGCGAACCGCAGCAATACAGCAATACATGCAACCAGAATGAGCTGCCGGACCGCTGACACATCGGCCTGTGGATGGAGAAGACCTTCCGCCATGCGATACACGATGACAAAAGGAATTAACGCAAATACAGCGCTGGCCGCAGAGCACAGACAAGACAATATTAGTTTTCTGCGCTGTTTGCCGGCCAGTCGGAGCAGAAATCGCAATGATTTTGACTGTGCCATCTCTCTATTTCCCCATCGCATTCATAATTTCTTCGATGCCGTCGATTTTGGCAAGTGCCATCGGTCCAGGAAGCGAAGGATCTTCCAAGAAGTACACGCTGTTGTGTTTCACCGCATTCATGCTATTCCACACCTTGCTGTCCTTCAAGGCCTCCTTGACGCCTCCCTGAATCGGACTCTGCCAATTGTTGATTACAAACAAATGATCCGGATTTAGCGCAGCCAAGCTTTCCAGCGATAATTGTCCATCTGCATTCGCTCCATCCACCGGCTTAAGTCCGAGCCCCTTGTAAAAAGGATCGAAGCGGCCATCGTTCCAGGTAATAAACTGTTCTTTCCCTGTGTACATGACAAACAGTACGGATTCCTTACTTCTAAACGCTAATTTTCCTTTATATTCCGCGGATTTGCGGTCAAATTCGGCAAGCACGCTGTTAGCCTTGTCCTCTTTGCCAATCACCTCCGCAATTTGCTGCAACGTTTCCCGCCAGTCCCCCGCTTGCGGAAGAATGATGGTTGGAGCAATTTGGGTTAATTTCTCATACTGATCCTGCATATCGTCTGCTGCAATAATCAAATCCGGCTGCGCGCCCAGCAGTTTCTCCAGATTGACCTCCATACCGAGATCTAGTATCTCTTTCCCCGCCACACGCTTGCTCAAGCTTGGAAAATTCCGCGTGATAGTCTCAATCCCTTGCGCTGCAATCGGATATTCGTCCAAAACGGCCATATAATCGACAAACGAGATATAGGGCGTCGCGATTTTGAGCGGTCGTGCCTGGATGACGGTCTCGCCCTTCAAATGTGTGATCATGCGCGGAAAAGCTGATGCAGCACTATCCACTTTGGCTGTTGAAGCCGACTTCTTGTCCTCTTCCTTGACTGTATGACTCGAGTCAATCCCGGCGCATCCGACTATGCTCCATAACATGGTAACGACTAATAAAAACGAAAATACTTTTCTTCCCCTCATGTTCTTTCCATTCCCCTTTTCTAGTATCAGTCACTTCATCATATAATGCAGGCGATTTGAGCTTCTACCAGTAGGCGGAATACGTTGCGGTTAGCGGGAATATATCTTCACGCAAAAAGACCACTGGAGAAATAACTCCAGTGGTCATGTTCGTTTTTTAAATTTAGGAAACTGCCTTGCATTTCTTTACGGATGCTTTCTTGCAAACATTGCTTTTACATATGTGGTATCTGCCTGAAAAATCGAGTCGATGATCGGTCACCTTAAAGCCAAATTCGCGTTCGATTCGTTCTTCCAGTTCCAACAGCCAATCATCCTGAATCTCTTCCACCGCTCCGCACTCCGAACAAATCATATGATGATGCATATGTTCATGTCCGTCTCCACGCAGGTCGAAGCGAACCACCCCGTCACCGAAATTCATTTTTTCTACGATATGAAGCTCAGATAATAGATCCAACGTTCGATACACGGTGGCAAGTCCAATTTCGGGATACTTGTCCTTCACCAGCATGAACACTTCCTCGGCGCTCAAATGATCGCTTTCGTTCTCCAGTAACACTCGAACTATCGCTTCACGCTGAGAGGTCAGCTTGTAGTGCTTGCTGATCAATTGCTGATTGATTTTATCAAGCCGCTCTGTCATCATCATGTTCGTCAACACCTCCCAAGTTGTTGTTTATCGCCAAATTCTTAATTAGAATTATTTTAATTTAGTTATGATACTAGTTTAATCAAATAAATAAAAATAATCAATAGCCATTCAAAGTCCCGACAAAAAAACATAAACCAAAAAGAAAGCTCTTCAACATTGGCTGAAAAGCTTTACCGATTGGTTTCCTAGTTACTGCTGACTTCGTTGCTGCTTCTCACTTCACTAGCATCTTAACTACATCATCAATTTGCATCATTTTTGCTGTGACCGCTGTCGTTTGCCAGTGGGAGCGTTCTACCTTGTATACATGTCCATTTTTCACAGCAGGCAAGTTCTTCCACAATGCTGCACTCTCTAATTCCGCGATTGCTTCTTTATTGTAATCCGTATTCCAGTCTCCATTGGATGGAAAAATAAAAATATGATCGGCATCGAGCTCAGGAATTTTTTCTAATGATAACTGTGCATGATAGTCTTTGATATCTGTGACCAGCTTGTGTGGTGTCAAGCCAAGATCTGTGTACATCGTAGGACCGATAAAGCCTTTATGCGCGCTAAACAATGCTAACGATTTATCTTTGCCGCTTTGCCGAATCACGGCCACGGTTTCTTTTCCAATCGCTTTTTCCAGCTTTCCTTTTGCTTCCGCCGCTTTTTGCTCATACTGTGCAAGAACATCCTTTGCTTTATCAGTCGCACCTAGCAAATCACCCATCGTTTCAAGTGTTTTTGGCATATTTTGATTGACATCAGCCGGCAGCCAGTAGGTTGGCGCAATCTTGGAATATTGCTCGTACTTAGCCGCATCAGGATCTCCAGGAATGATAATTAAATCTGGATTTACATCTAACAGTGCCTCAATGCTGCCATCCATATCGAACAACGGCACGTCCAGATTCAGATATTCTTGTGTGCCCCACGTATGCGTGTACCATTGCACCACCGGCTGTTGACCCAATGCCACGATATAGTCCTCCAAGTAAAGAGCAGCCACCCGCTGCGGATTTACCGGAATCTCGACTTCACCGAACGCATCTGTAACTACCCGAGTGCTGCCTGTTTGCTGTTCGCTTTCCTTTTGTTTTTGTTCAGTGGACGATTTGTCCGTATTTGGCTCTGCATTCTCTTTGTTTTCCTGCTGCTCCGTCTGTCCCGCCGACTGCCCTTGCGCTCCGCAACCAGTCAGACTCATAATCACAACAAGCAATACAGCCATCCATATATCCATTATCCGACGCGAACTAACCATAAACCGTTCCACTCCCATGCAAGTTGTAAATGTAACGAACAGAGAATACTCATATGTAATGATTCTCATTCTCATTTATTCGTTCACGACAATTGTATCTCATCACATTTACGTCTTACAATGCAAATTCTCGGTTCATTTCTTATACAAACTCGTGCTCTATTATACAAAATGACTGCAATTTCCTTGGCTCGCAAAGGGATCTAAGTTCCCATTCCAGAAAATTCACAATCTCCTTGTTTATCATCTCGGCTTGTTCATGATTAATAGCATGACCAGCATCTCTTATTATTTTGTACAGCAGCTTATTCACGTCTAACTTGGCTATTGCTTTCGCGTAATTGGAAAACCTATCGTATTCACCTATTAAAAACAGTGCTTTATTTTGCAGAGCAGCGAGCTGGCTGTTCTCAAAGATGACGATTTTGTGCTGCATCATAGAATAAATCGGCCCCGTTAATTTACTCAACAGCTTTTTACATTTTTCCCTGACGGAAACAAAGCTTCTGGCAAGAAGGCTGTCATCATTTTGGACATCACTTCAAACGGCCCTGAAGGCACTCTGCCAGCCATGCACACCACTTTTTTCACTTTTAGCGAAGTCGGAATGCCTTCAATATATCCAAACATCATTAATGTGAAGACCTGCCGTGAAGAGGTATACGCGGCTTTTTTACTGTATAAAATCCAATGAACAGCCAGATACGGCCCCCTACATATTTTTATTTTTCAAACATATACAATACTCCGTTTTCTGGTTTTAATAATTCTTTCCCCATATAGCCTCTTCGGATCAACTCTTTACTTATAAATCTCATAAGTGCTCCGTGGCTTACTACTAATATATTTGTTTCTTCGCTTGTCTCGATTCGATCAACGATTTGCCTTACCCTTGTCATGGATTCGCTCCTGCTTTCTTCCTGCGACTGATGTGAGAAATACCATGCTACTCGTCCGATAACTAACCATAGCTTAAAATGTAATTTAAATCGCAACTGAATTGCAGATCTGACGTCTATCTCTCTCAGCAGATTGGTTTTGACAATATGGCCTTTATATAATCGTTCTGCTGTTTGGACTGCTCTTGATAAATCACTTGAAAAACATACGTCCCACTTTGTACTGCGATCAAACTGATCATTGGGCTGAATAGACGACTTATTATATTCATCAACCCAATAGTTAAATTGGGTTGCGTTCATCCATTTATTTTCGGGTGCATACGTCACTTTATAGTGTCTGACCAATCCAATCTTCATAACGAATCACGCACGTCCTCTATTGTTATACTAGTTCAAAAATTCCTCACCATATTGTTTGGCAGCGATAAATTTGGTTTTTAAAGCAATTACAACCTCTCGTTATGATTCAATAAACGGTCCACTTTTTCCTCTAAACGCTGCAAGGTAGCTTTCGTATTGCGCGTATGCTGTACCATTCGATTTACAAACCGATATAACCCAATGAAAAACAAGGCAATTAATCCGAGAAATACGATCTGGTAGATTGCAATCCCCCAATGAAAAGTCATTGTTGCACCCCTCTTTCCTTATTCATAACATTTCCTTCCTTTATCAAAATGGTTTAGGTCCACTCATTCTACATTCCCTTCGAATCCAGACTAGCCTGTTCGGATCGTAGTGAACCGTCTCGAATAGCCGCTCTAACTTTTCCAGTTCCCCGTGAATGTCGCTGATTGCCAATATTCGTTCCAGTGTAACGTTCACTTCCTTTGCCTACCATCGTAACATGAGCGTTCGCTTCTTTTCCAGCCATTAACATTTTTCGATTATTAGGGGCTATGCGCAAAGAAACAGTTCATGTCGTGTCTTGACAATGGAGAGCAGATGTAGGTCAACTTGAAAACGCGTTGGACTCAAATAAACCTCCAATCTCACATTACGTGAATTCGGAGGTTTTGACCTATACCTTCATTTATTTATTGACACTCCACACGGCTAAAGCCGTGGGATTCTTAGCTAGTTGGTGCTTCCATGATTGCCGCTTTTGCTGCATCTACTTCATGTCCGAGATTAAAAAATTGATGAAACATTCCTTTATAGCATGTGTAATGAACCGGCACACCTGCTTGCTGTAATCGTTCGGCATAAGCCTTGCCCTCGTATCGCAGTGGATCGAACTCTGCTGTGATGACCATGGCCGGTGGCAGGCTGGTTACATTTTTATATAGCAAAGGTGACGAATAAGGGTTCATAGCATCTTCTTCATTGCGTAAGTATTGGCTGTAGAACCATCGTATAGAATCCACTGTCAACAAATAACCGTTCGCATTCTCTGTCATGGAGGGGAAATCGAATCGAATGTCTGTAGAGACAGCGGGGTAAATAAGCAGTTGATAGGTGAGCGGCGGACTTCCTTGCTCCTTGGCCTTAATTGCCATTACAGCAGAGAGATTTCCTCCGGCGCTGTCTCCCCCGACGGCTATCTGTGACGGATTCACGTTAAGCTCATCAGCATGATCTGAGACCCAATTCAAGGAAGCAAATGCATCTTTTAACCGCAGTGATAGAACTCCATATTGGATCTTTTTTGTTCAACGCACCGCCGTTCGATTCATCCAAAAAGATATAATCGCCGGCATAATCAGCCAGCACTTCAAAAGAAACTTGCTTATATGTTTCCCCCTGATCCATCATCTCCTTCTGAATAAGAGCTGGGGGAATTAACTGAAGATGTCTGTAGATCGCTTGTCCGCCACGATAAATGCCGTCCCCAATACTATCAATTCCGGAGATGAGATTCTGTATATGCACGTTTTTAAGATCGGAATCGGTTGCGCCAACAGGCTTTACCCCCAATAGAAGCAGCGTAGGTAAATATCCGTCTACGATAACCCGTTGTGGATTCGCCGGTATTTCAATATCGCCATGAATCGTGTTTACGACTTTCGTTTTTGATTCTTTTTTTGTGCTGGAGCCCATAAATTCATCAAGGGATGTCTGACTTTCGGAGGATTGGGTGCTCGTACCGCTACATGCGGTAATAAGTATAGAAAATAAAACGAATAACATATAAACGATATAATTACGTTTACAATTAATCATTGTATCCCTCCCCCCTGCGCATTCCTTATCATTCACGACTACATTAACCATTTCGCAGCAGTACGTTTCATGTGCCTTACAGTTGATAAGGAGCGCTGGTCAGTTTTCCTCTTTGTTTTGTTTGCTGTGAACGGAATCCAGGGTTGAAGCCTTCGGATATGGAAAGAGCCGGCTCTTGCTTACACCTATCATTTGAGATGTATAGATGCCGGTATGCCCAGAGAATAAATAGCTGACCACGCACACCATAAAGAGATATACGCTCGCTTCGGAACCAAACAATTCAATCCCCATCACAAAACAAGCTAGCGGAGTATTGGTTGCGCCACTGAAGACAGCGACCATGCCTAGAGCAGCCATAAATGGTGCCGACACCTGCAGCAAAGCGGCCAAAGCGTTGCCTAGAGTAGCCCCAATGACAAAGAGCGGGGTCACTTCTCCTCCCTGAAACCCGGCTCCAAGGGTTACCGATGTAAATACAGTCTTAAGGAAAAAAGAGCCTGGAGCGACTTCACCATCGAAAGCCTGCGACAATAATGGAAGCCCCAGTCCAATATAATCACGAGTTCCGACCAGATAGACCAAGCCGATGACAATCACACCGCCAACAAAGCTTTTTAACATCGGATTTTTGAAAAGGAAGGAGAAGCCCTTTTTCAAACGATGGGTCAGCTCACTGAACAAAATGCTTGTCAAACCAAACAAAATGGCTGCAATACACACTTTTAGAATCAAGGGAAGTGTCATCTCTGGAATGGCCCCAATGGTATAATGGCTATGGTGAACCCCCCACGCAGCAGTTACTCTGTCCCCCACCAAGCTGGCAACAAAGCTTGGGAAAATAGCACTGTGCCTGAACATGCCAATTGCCAGCACTTCAATGGCAAAAAAAGTGCCTGCCAACGGTGTGCCAAAGACCGAGCCAAACCCGCTGCTTATTCCACATATAAGTATGATTTTTCGGTCCAATGCATCCAATTTGAAACATTTTCCAATCCATTCCGACAGACTTCCTCCCATTTGCACCGCTGTTCCTTCCCGACCTGCAGATCCGCCAAACAAATGGGTAATAATTGTGCCAAACAATACTAATGGAGCCATTCGAAAAGGCACATGCTCTTGTGCTTCCGTATTGATTTGTTCCAGGATTAAATTGTTCCCTTTTGAGGCGTTGTTGCCGTAACGTTTATATAAATAACTTACGGCCGCTCCTCCAATGGGCAGTAAGAACAACAGCCACGAATACTGCAAGCGCATGTCAGTAGCCCACTCTAAGCTGGTGAGGAAAAATGCGGAGGCTGATCCGGTAATAATCCCCACCACACCACCAAGCAATATCCATTTAAGAACATAAAATAGAATCGCGGCATGGAGCTGTTTTTTTGCCAACCTTCTCGCTTGCAGCTTCAGTTTTTCCATCGATTTGTTCCTCCAGGTTCAATTGAGCCAAAAAAACAGACTCCTACCAGTAAAAGTTGCTTACCGGTAGGAGTCATTAGCTCAAAGGCAGTTAAAGGCGAACTCCATCGCCTATGATTTGTTATCATTATATTCGATATTTAATGGAGAATGCAATAGCTTATCCATGAGTGAAATCCCTTGCAGGACCGACTGACAGCCTCTCCACAAGCTTAACGGGGATTTGTATGTTTTGCGACGCAATTCTGCCAGTCTCGATTCCCTCGACAACTAATTCTGCGCTTTTTCTGCCGATTTCAAAAAAATTCTGTTCAAACGTTGTTAACGGAATATCCAGATGGTGAACGATTTCATTATTGTCAAAACCAATCAAAGACATGTCTCCGGGAATCGACATTCCCGCTTCCGACAAATATTTATATAAATCGGTCGCAATCGTATCATTTTCACATTGGATCGCTGTCACCTGAAGTTCTCTACATTTTTGCATTAAACGGGACAAAAACTCCTGTTTCCCCAGCTTTCGGGTATGAACAATGGCATTCAGAACGACCATTTCATCATTAATGTATAGTCCATTTTCTTTTAAAGCCTGACAGTATCCAAAATAGCGATTTCTTACCGAAGAAGTGGATTCAATGCTAATGCTAGAAACGAACCCTATTCTCCGGTGTCCCTGCGCAATTAATTGGCTGGCCGCTTGATAGCCGCCATTGAAATTATCAGAAGTCACACTAGTGACTGGGACACTCTCGAAATATTTGTCAATGGTGACAATCGGATACGAATTGAAATACAATGTATTTATAATTTCCCAATTTGTACTATCCGATACGGGATAATAGATGATGCCCGGAATGCCGTTTTTCGGGAGCGTCTTGAGAAATTCATTTTCATTCTCTGAATTCGCATCCGTCTGATGAATGCTTAAGTAATATCCCTTTGCATTCAAATAATCCGAAGCTCCTCGAATATAACCGATCAACCCGCTGGCATTATCGAAAGGCAATATCATCGACACCACTTTATTCATTCCATCCAGCCTTGGCCCTGAGTGGTCAGCATAACGAGATAGCGCCTTCACATAACTTCCGCTTCCTCTGATTCGATAAATGTAGCCTTCACGCTCCAACTCGGCCAATGCCCTTTTTGAAGTAATGCGACTGACTGAGAACTGCTTCGCTAATTCGACTTCAGTCGGAAGTCTTTGATCCGCCTTATACTCGTTTTGTAATATTCTCTCTTTTAGATCATTCAAAATAACAAGATATAATGGTTCATTTGCCTTTGACATTCGGTTTCCACATCCTAAACACGATAAACATCCCCACAGAAAAACATTCACCATTCCACGATGTCTGCACATACAGTATATCGATTTCTAATTACGTTTACCAGAGATTCAAGCTTTGAGCAGTCTTACGGTGACCTATCATAACGCTTGCTGTTCCGCTCGTCCAGCGACACGCTCAGACTAACAAGGGCGCATCCCCCGTCCCTTTGCTTCATTCTCCCCTTCCATCAGAAGGGAGCATGCTCACTCTAGATTACTGCCATTATAATTAGCCGCTTCATGGAATGACCTCTATACGAAACGGAACCGAATGTGTCTTCCCCCGTCGTTATCTTTCCTGACGGTATGGGAGAGTGGAGCTAAGGGCCATTTGTACGGAAGCCCGACAACATAAAAGCCCAATAACGGAATGCAACCCGTTACTAGGCTATTCATTATAGAAATACTTTGTTTTTTACTTCACATTGTTATATCGCTCATACTGGGCACGTTTAATCTCCACATATTTTTCAGCCCCCATTTTATTGAGCGTCGCTACATAATTATCCCACTCAGCATCCAAATCTAATTTGCCCGTTATAAATTTAACACGCATTTCAGCAATATATTTGTTAATATCCGTCATGATTGCGCTAGTTTGTTTGCTTTCTTCCGGTGTCGGCATAAAATCAGGCCATCTTTCTTCTGGAGCATACTTTTCAAGCTCTGCCGTATCGGCGAGAATGTCTTGGGCCACTGTCGTTCCCTTGATTGCCGTTCTCAATTCATCCAAAGGCTCCACATACAGGTAATCTCCTCCATATACGTTATCTACATACTGGAACGCTCCCAATTGCAAGCCGCCTTTATAGTTTGCAATCTCATCAATATATACAGGCTTGCCATCTACCATATTGTAAGTTTCGCCTTCAATCCCTAACGTTCCGAATTTCGAGCCTTCTTCGCCGTAAAAATAATCCACCCATTTCAACGTTTGCTCCGGATGTTTATTTTTATTGGTAATAATGAAAGAGGAAATGCCTCGAGTCGGCGGATCCATCCAGTTCACGACCTTGTCTCCATTCGGACCTTCAAGCACATTGATTCCAATAAAGTTCTTCTTCACATCGCTGCCAAGATAATCTGCGCCAACCCACGAGAAGGCACCGACCAAATCTTTGGCACCGTCAGCCACCCATTGCGCATATTCGTAGCCGGAGAAATTTTGCTGAGGCAGCGACTTGTCATTGTACAACTCGATTAAATATTTCCAGACTTCTTTATACTTTGGATCGTTAAATATCGTTTTCAACTGTCCGTCTTTGTCTTTATAAATCCAGTTGCTGTTCGCCTTCAATCCACCATTGCCCATTCCAAAGCTTCCGAATAATTGTCTCTCAAGCGCCCAATTCAGAGTGCCTGTCGGTGCCACCCAACTCATTTCATTTCCTGCTGTCCCATCACCGTTAGCGTCTTTTTCATGAAAAGCCTTTAATGTGCTTCTGACAAGCTATAGATGATTATATGGAATTTTATAATAACCGCAGGATGCATAGAAGCTTAAAAAAGCGATCGCCAATCGCCTTTCTAAAGGGTGTTGAGGATGGCACTGTTGATGCTGGTAAATTCGCAGTGGCGGTCTAAGTGTGAGCTTCTTAAATTGAAGCTATTCTCTGAAAAAATAAGCTATTCTACGATCGCAATTGATTATCTGCCTAGTTCTCCATAATTAGGGGGTCGAACCGCTTATGCAGTCCAGCACTAGGAATCACGAGCAATGGGACCAAACAAATGTACAAATGCAGTTGGAGCATTACTGAAAATTTGATTCATATGCAAAGGTCTTCCATCACGCCTCGTGCGCTAGAGAGGATGATATCATAACGTAGCGCCTTCGTCAGTAACACGGGGACGGTAGCTGTTATGCTGCCAATTGTGGTCAGTCTGGCCACATGTGCTAATATCAGTCCGAGGCGTTTGCTTATGCCGTTGGTTTTTGCCAGCAGCTTGGGCGGCACGCTTACCATGATCGGTACTCCTCCCAATCTAGTCATCAACGAAACGCTAAGCAAGGCGGGATTCGAGGAACTATCCTTTTTCTCGTTCACCGCGATCGGATTGGTCTGCTTGGTTATCGGTACCGGCCTTCCTCCCTCTTACGATAGTACCCGATATGTTCGCGTCATCGCTTTTATAACAATGATTTTAATTGTACTAACTTTATAGGCTCTCTGGTCGTAATTGCATCGACACCCATTTCGATAAACCTTAATATATCGTTTGTTGAATTAACCGTATATACCCATACGGCTAAATGATGTGTATGCGCTAAGTCTACTAGCTCCTTGCGGCATGTCCGATAATCCATATTTAAGCCGTAGGCGGAGCTACGAACGGCTTCATCGCACATTCTTTGGGCAAACGCTCCGTAATTGGCGATATCTCGTTCACTCAGCTCATCCGGCGTATTGAACACGATTCGGATCCGATTATATTTGCTTGCAATGCCGTGACTGCAGCCAGTAACGAAGACTTTCTTCTCTAAGCCGTACTCTACGACACATTGCATCGCAGGTTCGACTGTTTCTTCATTTTTGATATCTAAATTGAGTTGAATGTCATACTGTTTTACAACTTCGAGAATTTGCGCGAACTTCACAATATGTCTATTTTCATAGATAGGGCTTAATTGAATGCGATTTTCATATTGATTTAATTGTTTATAGGTATGCTGAAGCAGCAATGGAGAATGGTCGTGCAGGAGAACTACGGTGCCGTCCGCTGTCACTCTCAAATCAATTTCGACAAGATCGGCACTCGATTGCATGCCTTCAAGGAAAGACTCCATCGTATTGTCAGGAGCGGCTCCTCCTCCCGTATGTGCGCTAACCAAAGGATATTTTTGTGCCATGATTACTCTTTCACCTCTTATTTTTCTGCTTATCTATAGAGAACTCACTGTCTTAAGCTTAACGCCTGTGAAACAGTATATTCTGTCCAATTTATCTGAGTCACCTTTGCGCTTTATGCGGTTAAATATACAGTCTGGCTAAAGCTTCCCTGTAAATTTGCGGGTCCGGTTTAAGATGGGTTATATTTTCTTTTGTACGAATACAATCGAAATAATTAATTAGCCCGTACTTTTTAAATCCGACGGCCCAATCATAGTGAGCGCTTGTAGCTAGGCCAATTTCGAGCCCGAGCCGTCTACCTTCCTCCATCTTCTGACTACGTCGGCAATAGCCCCGTTTTCGCAATCATGTCGCGATGAATAACATCATGACGCTCTCAATCTCCTTATGATCAAGCACAACTCCGAGCGCCGCTTCCAGATATGCACAGGCGCGCTAACAAGAATCCGTCGCCGCTCACGCTTAAGCTGATTTGGAGCGCTCCACTACAAACTCCGCCAGCGTACGCGCGCCATAACCAGTAGCGCCGGCCGCTGCATACCCGTTGGTCGCCGACACTTCTTTCAATGCCGACATATCTATGTGCGCCCATTTCATAGACGGATGCACAAACTTCCGCAAAAACAATGCCGCTGTAATCGCTCCAGCCTCACCTACACGGCTGATATTACAAATATCCGCATAGTCGCTTTTTAGATAGCCTTCATATTCGTCCGCGAGCGGAAGCTCCCATACTTTTTCTCCTGTTACTTTGCTTAAGTTCCTTATGGTCGAAACAGTATGTTCATGTCCCAATATCCCCGCAAACTTTGATCCAAGCGCACTGGCACAGGAATACGTTAATGTTGCCATATCGATAACTTCCTTTGCCCCTAATTTATGGGCATGGATCAAAGCGTCCGCAAGCACCAACCGTCCTTCGGAATCCGTATTTCCGACTTGAACCGATACGCCGTTAGGAAACTGCAAGACATCTCCCGGCAGCAGCGCATTTCCATCCGGAATATTCTCGGCGGCGGCAATGATGGCGACCAAGTTCACCTTTACACCGCTGTTGCGAATGATGTCTACCGCACCGATTACGGCGGCTGCGCCGCCCATATCTATTCTCCTATCGCTAATATCGTTATCTCTCTTCAGGCTGATACCGCCCGTATCAAACGTGATCCCTTTCCCGACAAGGGCGATCAGTTCCTTGGAAGGATCGGTGCAGTAGCGAATTTCAATCATTACAGGAGGATTGGCGCTGCCTTGACCGACACCGACTAACCCGCACATTTGCTGCGCTGCCAATTGTTCGCCTTCATAACATTTCACTTGAACGTCGCTTCCTGCAAACCGTTCTATGACACGGTCAGCAAGTGTCCGTGGGCGCAAATGATTCGCCGGCTCATTACCCAGATTGCGCGCAAATTTAATGCCTGCGGCACGAACCTCCCCTTGCGATATTGCATCCTTCCACGAATATTGCTGATTGAGATCCAAGCAGACCGTTTGCACATGGCGAACCGTTTTCTCCGCTTTAAACTTATCGAAAACATAAGCTCCCAGCAGCCAGCCTTCTACCCAGGCGGTTACAGCTTGCTCCATATTGGCTATACCTTCGCAATCTTCCAAGGAAACCGCGACTATTGGCAGCTTGTGCTGCTCCACGGCTCTCACCGCATTACCGGCTGCTTCTCTTAAATGCTCAAGCTCGAATTTCTCTCGGCTCCCAAGACCTACAAACAACAGATGCTGCTCGCTCTGTCTTCCATAGAACCATGTTACAGCGCCTCGATCTCCCATATGGCCCAGCAATTGAATCGATTGAAAGGGAGCTTCTGCCGCTTCGTGAAAAACAGGATAAATAACAACTTGCGCCGCTTCTCCCTTGCTGATTTGGAACATCATTTCAACACCGTCCCATTTTCAAGCCGCAGCCATGTATGAAATTCGCGTTTTCCTTCAATTAACTGGATCACCCGCGCACCACGCTGCAATTTACCATAGCAGTTATAACCCGTTGTGCGGCCGTAGCAAAGGGATATGCCATGAAGTTCCCCGATGTAATCGTTATCATGATCATGTCCGACAAAAGTGGCCATAACGTCCCCCATCTCTACCATTCTGGCGTATAGCCCGGAATTCATTTTCGGAGCGCATACTCTTTCGAATTTTTTGCCGCTAATAACGCTCCCTGTATGCCAAACCGCATCATATTCCGGCAATGGGATATGGAAGAAGGTCAGGGCAGGAAGCGGAGACCGGTGTTGGGCCGTCATCTCTTTCGAGACGCCAGCATACCATTCCACCTGGTCTCCATGAATCCATTCATAACCGCCGATATGCTTCGGCGCTTCGCATCCGGAGTCCAGAAAATAAAGCAGAGCCTTTACTTCCCCGCCTCCCGCGCTTTGGATGGGAAGCATGTAATTGCCGACACCACTAAGATGCTCTGGTCCCGGTTCAGCCAAGCAAGTATCGCTCTCTAACATCACGTCCATTAATTGCTCGCGCGTGACTCCTTCTTCTGTATCATGATTGCCGAAGACAGCGGCCCAAGGAAGACCGGATTTGACAGCAGGGGAAATGGCAAGGCGAAAGCCTTGCTCAGGATCCTTCACACCGTGGCTCCAGCACAGATCTCCCGTATATACAATCAGATCGGGTCGCTCCTGTTCAATTAACCGTTCCATTAATGCGACGGTGTGTGCATCTTTGTCCCTGCCATCGACTCCATCGCCCATATGAACGTCGGTAAACTGCAATATTTTGAATGTTCCGTCTTCACGAAAAGTTAAAGTCTTAGACATAATTCTAATCCCCTCTCATTTTGGTAACGAAGCTTGAACCATAGCCAAGATCGCTACTTCAGTCAGCGCTACAGGGGGCAGGAAGTCCAACAAATATTTTTTCCACCAATATATATCCCGCTATGCAGAAACTTACGAG
Source organism: Paenibacillus profundus (assembly GCF_021369635.1). Taxonomy (GTDB): domain Bacteria; phylum Bacillota; class Bacilli; order Paenibacillales; family Paenibacillaceae; genus Paenibacillus_B; species Paenibacillus_B profundus. Next base: position 26,479 of record NZ_JAJNBZ010000040.1, read on the forward strand.
AAAGGCAAACGTGAGCCCATTGAAATCGACATATCGCGCTTTTGTAAGAAACATGCACCCTGTGTACCGTAATCGTCAACAGTAAAAAAGATACGCTACCCATGCCATAATTCCATCGCCAGAACAGGCAGTAAATCAAATAGCTTTATGGATGAACCAACAGTACGACTCAATTTGTCATATATTTCTCTCACTTACATCTCTAGTTGCAGTCGAACTCTACGCATATGCTCGCAAGGCTAGATGCGTCTACATCGAACGTAATATTTGATCCATTGATCGAAATCCCCACCCCGTCTGTTTTCTGCTCAACAATCGATACAAAATAGGCATTCTTCACCTTTTCGCTAAACTTCAACGAAACGGTTGTTTGTTCCCCTTCCGTTTCATAAAGCCGCACAATCCAGCGATTGGGCGCAGACCTCTCAGCCACTTTGATCGCCGCAAGCGATACCTGTCCACGCTCCAGCGTTACAAAGCTGTTGACAAGCGGCAAAATCCCTCTGCTCGGCCGCACGGAAACGGCTTCAAGCGGATGCTGGTAATGATACGATTCCTGCAACATCTGTTGCGTGCTGGTATAGTCGGTCAAGCATACGGCAAACTGGAAGTTGTGCATGCCGACTTCAGGATACGGATCAGGACTATGCGAACTGCGCAGCAACGTAATAGCCATCGCCTGGCCGTCGCTTCTAAAGCCATATTTCGAATCCGTCAGCAGCATAACCGATCTTTTTACGTCTCTTTGAGTCGGGATCGCAGCTACAAAACTGTTGCCCGGCACATCAAACTCCATACCTTCTCTATCGATTGTTCCAAAAGGAACATCATATTTAAAAAACTTGCAATCAACCTTTACAGGCATATAGAAGTTTAACTGCGGCGTATTCTGATCCTTCTTTCCAATCTCATGCCAATCACACTCTACCTTATAATTTAAGGCGCAGCTATCGCGATCCAAAGAAACGATGACCTTCAGTTTCGAGCTTCTAAAGGTCGTGCGGATCGTGATAGACTGGCGCAGAAAGCCTTCACCGATTTCACAGCTTTCAAGATTCCACTGAATCAATGGTTCCACATGGCGATATCTTCCGACAAGCCAAGCATTGCCTCCGCCGTTAAACGTATCTTCCTCAATGAATCGGAACACGCCCGCGGTATTTGCCGGGTCTATGTATTCACGATTGGTATGCTTGTCGATCAGGGAAGTGATCGTAAATCGCTGCGTATCAAACCGTGCGGTAAGATGAGCGTTCTCTAGTACGAACTCATATTTCTCGATTGGCGGCAAATTTTGTTCGGCTAAATAGAAATCATTGGCGGATAACCGTGTCATATCGCCGTCCTTCTCGGTCATGACGTACGTGCTGTATCCAATGGCAGGCACGTTCACCTTCAGCAGCACTCGTAAAAAGTAGTGGCCCCAATGCTCTATGAATCCTCTGTCTACATACTGAAAAGGAACGCTCTGTCCTTCACTGTCGTGGAACTGAATGCTGTCAACATGCCCGTTCCAATCCCAGATCACAATCTCCGCAAGTTCTTCGCGCGCACGGACGGAAGAGTTGAACAGATGGAATATGCGCGTCTTCCCCCGGCCGCGTTCGCTTGCACCCATCCGGAACAAATGCACGCCAACGCCTGGGCCGGCCCCTTCGGACATACTCTCGCGCACATCTTCATCGGCAACGATATAAGCCGACGTATCGATGTGCTCAGCAAGTTTGCGGATAGCGTAGCTTTTCTTGCTGCCGGCCGTCGCCATAATCTCCTGGAACGAAGCCATAGCATGTTCTCTTGTCTCCAATACGCAGGAGCCCGGCAAAATATCATGAAATTGATTAAAGCAGGTTTTCTTCCAGGCATCGCCCAATTCTTCTCCAAAATAGCGGGCCGACGTGAATAAAGAAGCAATGCTGCCGAACAGTTCCGCTTCGCCGAGCATATTTTCCGACATCCGGTTCGCAAGCTTGATTCTCGATTCCGAGCTGTAGCAGCCGGTAAATATAAAATTCAACTCCTCGCGAATTACCGGCAAGCTGTCCGCTATTCGCTCCGTTAAAGCAAAAAATTGCTGATAGGTTCCAAACTGAATGTTCGGGAAAATCGGCCATGTCTGCATATCCCGTATTCGTTCGATATCGCGACGCGTCGGTCCGCCGCCATGATCCCCGACCCCATACACTTTCAGCATCGTGGTCATGTTCGTTCGCGAGCAAAATTCAGGCACCGTAAGCGCCATTTCCGGCTCGATTCTGGAATCGTACCAATGCGGCTCCTTGTATGCGACGACAGATCGCCCTGACGGGGACTCCCATCTGAACAAATGATGGCCGTTGTCGTTATGGCCCCGGCAATAGTAGTAATACTTCACGCCGGAATGATTCAACGCTTCCGGAACGTTGATGCTATGTCCGAACGTATCGGGCTCGAAATCGATTTGCAGGCTGTCTGGATCGAGGCCGAACAGCTGCGAAAGATAGGTTTTGGCATACAACAATTGCCTTGCCATGCTCTCGCCGCTAGGCATGTTTTTATCCGCTTCGACCCAGGTTGAAGCCGTGACTTCCCACCGTCCCTCCTGGACCCGCGCCTTGATCTCCTCAAGCATCTCGGGATCGTATTGCTCCACGATGTGATAAGCGGCCGCTTGCGAATGGGAGAACAAATAGTCCGAATACTCCTCCAGCAGATCGAGCATCGTGCGGAACGTATTCAACGTGGCGGATACCGTCTCCGCCCAGCCCCATAGAAAGTTCATATCCAGATGAGCATGTGCAGCGCAATGAAGCGTATAGCTCTTGGCGGCCGGCCCGCATTCGGCCAGCATGCTCTCCGCCTGGAGCGCTGTCCTCTCTGTAATGGCGCCCTCGTTATCCACGCGAGCAAGCAGCCATTCGACAACCGGGAGAATGGCCCCATCCCACTTTCGGTCTTGTACATAGGATACTCGATTCATATACTCCAATTGGGATAGGATTCGTTTTCCCCAGTAGCCCGGCGGGGTTCTCATCGTCAAAGCCGTCAGCTTGCCATACAATTCGTTCGTATTCATCCGTTCCATTCTCCTAACGTATCGCGATAAGCTTCCAAATAATCGGCAACAAGATCTTTCGCCAGAGAATACGAATTGACAAGCGGATGAACCGATAGCGCTTTCACGGCCAGACTTCTCGACTTCTTCGCAACCGCTTCTACCGTCAGCCTTTCGAACAGCTTCACCGATTTCATCAACGCATGCATATCGTCCGGAATGCTGCCGATCTTCACCGGATGGGCTCCATCCTTCGCGATATAACAAGAAATTTCAACGACATCGTCATCCTCAAAGCCATTGATGCTTCCCTCGTTCGGGACGGACAGAACAATATTGTGTTGGCGGCCGGTCTGCAATGATTCCACGAAATCCAGCATCACTCCCGCATATCCGAGCGTTTCGGGAAGCATCAGCTGTTCGATCGGAAGCATTTCCTTGACCTCCGAATTCGTTTCCGCAGACATATAGGACGCTTCACGCTTTTGCGTGTAATAGAGATAAGTTTGAATCGCCAGTTGCGGGTCGCTGTCGATATCCATTTTTTTCAACTCATCAAGCATGGCCTTATTATTCAGCGCTATCATTTGTCCGCGCGTCATTGCCGCCTGTTGAATATTATCCAGCGATTTCTCGCGATGGTAGTAATAATACAAGTACTCATTCGGCAAATACGGTAGTTCCCGCAGCAAATCAGGATCGAACATTTTCAATTCCGCAACTGACTTCACGAAGGCCGGATCGTTTTTCAGTTCCGGCAGCAGATCTTTTCCCTCATACATCAGTTTGCTGATCCAGGAAAGATGGTTCAGGCCGAAAACTTCGGTTTGCAGCTTCTGTTCATCCAGGCCAACGGCTTCCGCAATGCGCAGCTTCGTATGACTGGGCGTATCACATATTCCGATGACACGGTCGTATCCGTAGCTTCTCAACGCTTGCGTGACAAGACCGGAAGGATTCGAGAAGTTGAAAATCCAGGCGTTCGGCGCAACCTCCTTCGCTAATTCGCAATACATCCGCAATACCGGAATCGTTCGCAACGCCATGGAGAAGCCGGCCGGTCCGGTCGTCTCTTGCCCAAGCAATCCCCGGTCGAGCGCAATCTTCTCATCGATATACCGCGATTGCTCCTTCCCGACGCGAATCGTCGTAACAATATAATCCGCTCCTTCCAACGCTGCCCGAGCATCCACAGTCGTATCGAGCCGAAGATCGATGCCGCTTTGTTCGATGACAATTCGGCATAGCTTCCCGATTATCGCCAACTGTTCCTCGTCGGTGTCATGCAGCACCAGTTGCGTGATTCCGGTCTGCTCCGCCTTTAATGTTAGACTTTTCGTAAACAATACGGCCCGAACGCCGCCTCCGCCAATTAGTGCTAATTTCATCGTAAGTCCTCCCGCCAAATGGATTACACCGTTGTTATCGAAGTTATGAATTGCTGCAGCGCGTAGATGTCCGGAATGCCCGTACTCCCTCCGTAATTCATGACGGAACAAGCGCCGCATGCATTTCCGTACAATAAGCATTCCTCTACAGGTCTGCCCGATAAGTATCCGAACATATATCCGGCATTAAAGGCGTCACCTGCGCCCGTCGTATCAATGGCGTCCACCTTAAAGCCCTCACTGTGGGTCGTCTTGCCGTCAATGCACGCGAGTGCCCCCCTGGAGCTCAATTTGATGACAAAATGAGAGGAGTGCTTCCTTAACCGCGCGATACTGTCCGCTTCACAAGAGCAACGAGTATAGTGCAGCGCTTCCGCTTCGTTCATGAAAAATATGTCAACCGTCCTCATCAATTCATATATTCCTTCATACCACTCGCCCGTATCATCCCAGCCGACATCGCATGACAATGTCACACCCATCGATTTCAGCCTGGCAATCATCCCCATATAATCGTCATGATTTCTGCGGCCGCGATATCCTGTTAAATGAACATGTCTTGCAAGCTCGACGCTTTTCAGATCAAGTTGCTGCAGATCGATTTCTTTGTTGGTGCCCATATACGTGATGAATGAGCGGTCTTTGTCCGAATTAAGCGCGATCGATATTCCCGTGTTATTCCGTTCGCTTATTTTTATATATTGTGTATCTACGCCATGCTTTTGGAACTCGTTCAAAATATACTGCCCGTCATCGTCTTTTCCCAATACGCCATTGAAAGCAAGCTTCAATCCTAACTTTGCCAGTGACAATGTGAACAGCGCCGCTCCTCCACCTACATGCACCTGCATCTGATCGGCAAATACTTCTTCCCCAGGCGCCGGCATCTCTGGACAGCCCACCACAACAAGATCGATATTCGCATCACCAATGACTACTGCATCATATTTTTTCAATAGCCTTCCCCTCATCTCTGCCTCTCAAAGGAATGTTGTCATATTCAATATGGTATCGTTACCATATTGAAATAAAAAAAATCACTTTATCTTTCTGGTACTATCCCGTACGACAAGCTCATGCTGTAAAATGATGTCTTGATTCAGAGCGGACGGTTCCGATATGAGACTCAGCAATGCCTTTACCGACTCTTTTCCCATCTGCTGGATCGGCTGCTGCATCGAGGTAAGCCGCGGGCGAATAATTTCCGTGAACGGGCTTCCGTCGAAGCCGATGATCGAGATATGCTCAGGCACTTGCAACTGATGGTCGCTAATGCAATTCATCGCTCCCAGCGCCATATCGTCGCTGACGGCAAAAACCGCCGTCGGCATCGGATCGCATTGCAGCAACTCCTCCATTATGGCGTATCCGCTCTGAAGCTTGTAGTCGCCGAATTTAATATATTCATACAAAATAGGAATCTCATAGGCGGCCAATGCATTGCGGTACGCAGCATATCGATTCTGACCGGAAGTAATGTCTCTCATGTCTCCGCCGATGAACCCAATCCGGCTATGTCCCAGAGAAACTAAATATTCCGTCGCTTCATAAGCCGCCTTGTAATCGTCGATAATAACGGAATGGAACTTGCGATTCACCGGTTTCACGCTTGAAAAAATAACAGGTATATTGGATCTGTCTAAAAAATGCTTAATTTCATTATTGATCTTCTCGTGCATAATAATGATGCCTTCTACGCGCATCTCCTGGAACACATTCAAATATTTCAATTCCTTATCTGTGTCTTCAATGATATTGCAGACAAGCAGATTGTATCCATTCTCGCTCGCCGCTTCTTCCACGCTGCTTAAAATGGTCGAATAGAAGCTGGAGGCGAGATCAGGCACAATAACCCCGATTAAGTTCGTTTTCTTGCGCACCAGACTTCTGGCAATATGATTCGGACTGTAATCGAGCTCTTCAATGGCTGCCAGCACTTTTTTCTTCAATTCATCCGTTACATATTTCTCATTGTTCAATACTCTCGATACGGTCGTAACCGACACGCCCGCTTTCCGGGCTACGTCTTTAATTCGCACTGCCATAGTCCATCGATTCCTTTACACAATACAATGTATTCATCCTGCTAGTAATAATCTACGAATAAAGGTTGGGAAAACGCTCCATAGCCCCCTTCGAGATATGCCGCTATTCGGACATAGCCTTCGTCTCCGCTGCATTGATACTGTACGCGGTTCAGACGGCCTGTTTCTTCATGTAACACTTGGCCTTCTTTTCCAATCAGCGTAACATACTTATACATCTGATTCAATCTCTCATTAGCGGGCAGATCAACGGTAATCAGCCCTTCGGCAGCATGGATGCCAGCGAAATCAAATCCGGTAGATACATAGAAGCTTCCCGCCCTGACGGCTTCCAAAATGCTCTCGTTCGTATTTCGCTCCGTAAGAACCATATTCCAGGCGCGCTTCTCTTGACCATACACATGAAAATCATCGTTGCCGAATCCCCATACGGTACGGCCCGCAGTCAGCAGTTGATCCCACTTGTCGAATGCCACGTCATACTCCGGGTTGCCGTCGCCGTTAACAATTTCTATGCCCGTATAGCCCGTTAAGCTCAACATATCTTCCAAACGCCAATATTGGGAAAAATAACGATTCGGATGCGCCAAAATACTAATTCCGTCATTGGAAATGCATGCATCGGATAAATGCTGATAGTTATCAATCGTGAACGTATGATGGTAGCCCTCCATAATCGAATGCGGCGGCTGGACAAGCAGCATATGCGCTTCGGGACTACTCACTTCCATCCCTTCGAATACCGTCGGAATACGCCGCTCTCCCTTATGAGCTGTAATGACATCGTGATCCGAGATGCCCAAATAATCATATTGTCCATACATTTGATAGACCACTTCAAGCGGCTGCGTGCCGCACTTGCTGTTGGTCGTATGATTGTGAAAGCTGCCTTTCAGCCATACTCCCTGCTTATCGTATGGATTTTTTATCGTTATCACAGTGAAAACCTCGCCTTCTCCCTTATTCTTTGACCGATCCGATCATAACACCTTCAGCAAAAAACTTCTGAATAAACGGATATACGCAAATAATCGGAGTTACGACAACGATAATAGTTGCCATCTTCAACGAATTGCCTGTAACCTGCATCTTCTCCAAAATCTCATACGACGTCGTGCCCGCGTTCTGCATCAATGCGGCACGAATCGCGTCTTGTCTCGTCAACATCTCTTGCAGAAGCGTCGATACCGGCCTCAGATTCGTTTTTTGCACATAGAATGCTCCGGTGAACCAATCATTCCAATGCCCTACCGCGTTGAACAGACTGATAACCGCAATAACCGGTTTGCTAAGCGGCATAATAATTCGGAGGAAGGTCGTAAAATCGTTGCAGCCGTCAAGCTTCGCCGACTCTTCCAGACTGACGCTGATTTGCGAGAAAAACGTTCTCATAATGATGATGTTCCAAGCGCTATACAGCCCGGGAATGACATAGACCCAGATCGTATTCACCAAATGAAGCTGCTTCAACAGCATATAGTACGGAATTACGCCACCGCTGAAGAGCATCGTAAAGAAGATCATTAACGTAAAAAATTTGACTCCCGGAAGTGTTTTGCTCTTCAATGTATAAGCGGCCATCGCTGTCAGGAACACGCTGAAGAACGTGCCCACAATCGTACGGAAAAGCGTAATGGCGTAAGCCCCTAAAATATTGGATGAATGGAACACTTCTTGATAATTCTCCAAGGTCCATACCCGAGGCCAGAAAAAAATGCCGCCTCTTTCCGCATCTTTCCCCGCATTGAACGACAGCGCTAATATATTGAGAAACGGAAGGATAATCGACAGGCATAACAATATGATGACAGTATAGATGACGATGCGGTATATTTTCTCGCCTGTAGAAATTTTATAGAAATCGTTCACAGTCGTTCCCCTTTCCTTTTGAAATGCAGCAGGAATACCCGTAGAGGCCCTCGTCCGCCGAGGGAACGCCTCTACGGATTCTGCTCCTTTCTGTCTACTGCGCAGGTCTTAACAAGATTGGCGTGCTCGGATCTTTGCCCTTTTGCTCCAACAGATGGATGTAGCCTTGCACATCCGCCGCCTCAAGCTGCTTGCTAACGGACTCCATAATCTTGGCCGCTTCAGTCATCGACTTCGAATAATACGCCCGGATTAAGCTCTCATTATAATTATCCAATGCCGTTTTCAATTGCGTACCTTTTTCATATTCGCCAAGGAAGGACAGCGGTCCATAGCCGTCTTCGACTTTCGCATTTTTATATTTCTCGTCCCAACCGAAATAGTCGGCGATTTTGTTAGGACCTTCATTTTCGGCAGGAAATGCGGCGTCTCCATATTCCACTTCGCCGAAGTCAGCTACCGGATCCAAATCCGTATTGCCGAGGTACTCGCCCCACGTATCGCCTGCGCCTTGGAAAGCAAGCTGCTGCGCTGCTTTCGGATCCTGCTTTTTCAGATCGATAACTTCCTGCTTCACGATCGGGTTGCCTTTCTCATCCAAATTGTAATCGCGGCCTTCTATCCCGTACTGCCATAACAGCTTGCCTTCGCGGCTTGCCAGGAAATCGGCGAACTTCACAATTTCCTCCGGGCGTTCCGTCGTAGCCGGGATCGCCCACATGTTGTACCCCGATTTGTAAGTCAGACTCATCTGATACGGGCCTTCCACGCTGTTCAAAGGACCGAGCGGCAAGTAATGCATATCTTTATTGAACTCCAAGTAGTTGTGCATGTCGGGAATAATGGCGAATGAGCCGTTCAGAGCCCCTTCTGTAGCGCGCGTCTCGTCCATCGTATAGTATTCTGGATGGAGCAAGCCTCCATTGAGCAATTTCTGAACGAACTCGATCCGCTTCATTGCATACTCCGTCTGACTCTCGTGCTTGATGGCGCCATCGCCGTCCGTAAAGAATCCTTCGTCTCCCCACCACAGATCGGAGTAGATGTAGCTGTTTTCATTGCCGCCCCAATAACGAGGCCCAATCGGATACACTTCATTGCCATTCGAATCTTTGAAGTTGCCGGCCTTAATCTTCTTCGCCAACTCATACAATTGTTCGGAGGTTGTAATGGACTTCGGATCGATTTGAAGCGCTTCCGCAATATCTTTGCGGATATGCGGCCCCCCTACCCATTTCCGGGTTTCCTGACCGCCCTCGCGGTTTATTCGCATATGAACGAAATAGGTTGAGCCATTGAATTCCGGACGAAACATGACACCGTTTTTCGTATCGACAGGCAGAAAACCGTCTTCCAAATATTTGCTGTATATTTTCATATCCTTTAAATAAGGCGTTAAATCCGTAAACATTCCTTCACGGGCCGCTTTGAGCAGAACCGGCATTTCCGGCCGTCCGCTATGATTCAAATAACTGACGATAACATCCGGCAAATCACCTGTAGCCAGTCCGGCCGTCAATCCTTCCAGGGAGCTGTTAGCCGGGGTATTCTCCCACTCAAGCGTAATTCCGGTCAGTTCTTTAATTTTTTTGGCTACTTCGTTGTCAATCTGATTGCCCGAAATATCATTCATGACTCCATTCATGAACAAACGCCCCTTAATGGTGCGATCCGCGATCCAGGTCGCCGGCTTCTCCCCCTTATCCGTACTCGTTGAATCACTGCCTTCCGCTGACTGGCTATCAGCCCCTCCCCCGCTGCAAGCGCTTAACAACATGACGATGGCAAGCATTAATGTCATCCACTTTCCCCATCTCCCTTTCATACCCACACCCCTTTTCTTTTAATTGGTTTATGAAAGACGTCTTTCGAAGCCGTTCATGCTGAATAACAATTCGTCCGTCAAAAACATGGAATCGTTACCACAATGATGTGTCGGAAACCTTGCGGGATATTTTATTGGCAACAATGACAAGGATAAGGCCAATCATCCCTTGAATCATACCGACTACGGTCGCATAGCCGAACTGGCCGTTTTGCAAACCGACACGAATAATGTACGTATCCAATATTTCCGCCAGATGCATATTCCCAGGTGTCCTTAACAGATATATCTGATCAAATCCGGCAGATAATATGTTGCCAAGCGATAGAATGAATAAAATGACGATCGTTGGCAATATAGATGGAAGCGTAATGCTCCAAATTTCGTTCCATTTGTTCGTTCCGTCAATTTTACCGGCTTCATACAGCTCAGGATTGATGCCGGATATGGCTGCCAAATAAATAATCGATTCCCAGCCGATCCCTTTCCATATGTAGCTCCAGAACATTATAGAGTAAAAATAGTTGCCTTCCATAAGGTAAAAAGTTGAGCCGTCTCCGCCAAAAGCGCTGATTGCTTGATTGAGCAGTCCGGTATCCGGCGCCAATATTCTTTGCAGCATGCCGACTACGACCACCCAGGAAATAAAGTGAGGCAAATAAGAAATGCTTTGGGCAATCCCTTTAAATCGTTTATGTCTCACTTCGTTGAACATGAGAGCCAAAATAATCGGAAAAGGCAATCCAACAAACAGCTTCAGCGAGCTGATAATGAGCGTATTTTTGATCAACATCCAAAATTGATAATCATTGAAAAATGCCTTGAAATAGTCAAAGCCAATCCACGGACTTCCTAATATCCCCATATTAAACTTGTATTCTTTAAATGCTAGTACCAAGCCACCCATAGGAATATAGTTAAAAATAATAAAGTACACGATACATGGCAAAAGCATAAAGTACAAATATTTATGTAGTACAATCCTTTTCCATAGCTTCCGCCGTTTTCCCAACCGAATTCCGGCAGTTTGAATATTCGCGTGCATTCCATCAGTCCTTTCCCTAGAGTCTGTGAGGCTGTCGGATTGACTTTTTACTCACCTCCTTCTATAAGAAATCGTTACCATATTAGAATAAAAAAAAATATCAGATTAACAAAGTGAAGCAACAAATAAAATAAGTTTATAATACTGTCCTGCTATAGATTATCCTATATCCAAGGAAGTGAGCGATCAGATTGAATGTTTTTTAGCTGATGATTATAATACCGGGATAATTCCTTTTTCTTCTCATTTGAACAAAAAAACGTATGATAACGTTACCATAAAGAGCTAGAAAATACACTCAAGAATGAGAAAAATGCCTTCGGTCTAGGATAATTAACCCAAAATAGGCTCGGCTTCCATTTAATCATGAAATTGCAGCATCTCATACGAGTAAGCGCTTTCCTTTTAGCGTTATTCTATCTAAAAACCTTTCCAGAGTCAACAGAAATGTTGGCGCTCACATCGTCCTAATGGTTGGTTAAATATGGACAATCCGCCATATTTCTGAGAAAGAAGGAAATCGAGCTCGTCATTCTTCGGTAACTTGTAAACAAAGCATCTACACAGCCAATTAAAGTGGCCCGAAGCAAAAGTGCTCTTCTAATGGAGGCCGTCCAGTGCCAGGATACTCCCTCTCCTTTATACGATTGCGTCACAATAATTGCGAAGGATGCTTTTTTTCCAAGGGGTTTATCTTATAGATTATACTTCTCCACTTTACGTTCTGAAAATCGCATGCTCGAAAACATGTCATAAAAGTGCATCCCATTCAGCTTGAATACAAAGTATCATATGTATATATGAACCCTATGTATTCCTTATAAGTCATACAGAAATAGTCAGGAAAGGGGCTTTACAGTGACTGCAGACATGATTATCACTCTCGTGGTTTTAGCAGCAGCAGCTATTCTGTTCATGAGCGGCAAGGTCCGGTCCGATCTAGTAGCAATCTGCTCATTAGTCCTGCTTGTTTTGCTCGATATTTTAAGTCCGAATGAGGCGCTTTCTGGCTTCTCCAATTCCATCGTCATTATGATGATCGGCCTGTTCATCGTTGGGGGCGGCATTTTTCAGACGGGTCTTGCCAAGATGGCTAGCGGGAAAATGCTCAAGCTGGCGGGAGATAGCGAGTTCCGTTTATTAATAACCGTGATGCTGGCCACTTCCTTTATCGGCGCCTTCGTCAGCAACACGGGTACGGTAGCCGTCATGCTGCCCATTGTGGTCAGTCTGGCCACGAGTGCTAATATCAGTCCGGGGCGTTTGCTTATGCCGTTGGCTTTTGCCAGCAGCTTGGGCGGCACGCTTACCTTGATCGGTACTCCTCCCAATCTAGTCATCAGCGAAACGCTAAGCAAGGCGGGATTCGAGGAGCTATCCTTCTTCTCGTTCACCCCGATCGGATTGGTCTGCTTGGTTATCGGTACCGGCCTTATCCTGCTTCTCAGCAAGCTGCTGCCTAAAGAACATGGTGAGGGGAAAGGAAACAGACGCGGCCGCTCCTTGAACGAGCTTGCCCGTCAGTACCAGCTCTCGCAAAATCTATATCGCGTCCAAGTGAGTGACGACTCTCTCATCACAACAAAGACGCTGCTTGAACTGGATATACCAAATCAATATCAAGTACATATTATCGAAATTCGTCGTAAAACATCCCACAAGAACCCGTTTTTCAAAACGATTAATCAGGAAATTGCCGGACCTTTAACCGTCATTAACAAGCAGGATATCCTGTATGTATATGGAGTGTTCGAAGCTGTTCAAGCCTTCGCCGAGTTCTACCAATTAGCACTGCTTGATCACCAAGTCGTGGAGCAGTCGATTATTCAGAATACGGAACGATTCGCTTCCGATCAGATTGGAATTGCGGAAGTGCTGCTTCCTCCCAATTCAAGTCTCATTAATCAACAGGTCAAGCAGTCGGGATTCCGTGAGAAGTATAGCGTCAACATTTTAGGCATTCAGCGCAAGGGAGAGTATTTACTGCACCAGCTGAAAGATGAGAAAATCCGGTTCGGGGATGCGTTGCTTATTCAAGGAACATGGAAGAGCATCGCGCTGCTCTCCAAGGAAGAGTCAGATATCGTCGTGGTCGGTCAGCCACTGGAGACCGCGGCCGCCATCCCTTTGAACCATAAAGCGCCGATTGCCGCCGGGATAATGCTGTTCATGGTCGTGCTGATGATCCTGGAAGTATTCCCTGCTGTCATTTCTGTCATGATCGCGGCGATATTAATGGTGGCGACGGGTTGTCTTCGCGGTATGGAAGCTGCCTACAAGACCATCAATTGGGAGAGCATCGTCCTTATCGGCGGCATGATTCCGATGTCCATCGCCATCGAGAAGACGGGCGCGGCCGCACTCCTCTCAGAGAAGCTCGTCTCAAGTCTCGGCAATATAGGCCCGTTCGCCCTGCTCGCAGGTGTCTATTTCACGACTTCTATCCTGACGCTATTTATTAGCAATACCGCTTGTGCCGTGTTATTTGCGCCAATCGCGTTGACCGCAGCTGTACAGCTCGGTGTCAGTCCGGTTCCTTATTTATTTGCCGTAGCGATTGCAGCTGGAATGTGCTTTGCCGTGCCTTTTTCCACGCCGCCTAATGCGCTCGTCATGTCTGCTGGCAAATATACCTTCATGGACTATGTCAAAGTCGGACTGCCTTTGCAGCTGTTGCTGGGCGTTGCCATGGTTGCTTTGTTGCCGTTGTTCTTTCCTTTTTGAATGATCTATCTTCCCATGGAGCCGTTGCGACCACTTCCATTCTATCAAGTTTTCGACTTGGGCGACGGTTCCAACTGACAGGGTTCAACAGACAGCGTTCAACAGACAGCGTTCAACAGAAAATCTCCAAATTAGAAAATTATGTCTGTAGATAGTATTTACATTATCGACATCAAATGGTAATATAAAGGAAAAGAATACACTTTTAATAGTATCGGAAGGTGATGGTATGCAATCGAATCTGAATGTGCTGCTGCACACAACCATCGGCGACCTTATCCGACAGCATAGAGAAGAAGCGAATTTATCGCTGAGCCAATTGGCACATCAATCAGGAGTCGATAAGGCGGGGATATCCAGGATCGAACGTGGTGAAACCAAGCGTCCGGAATTGAGAACCGTTCAATTACTGGCTGACGTGCTTGGTATACCATACGAAGTATATGTGAGTCATTATATTGATGTGGAGCAACGTCCTGACGTATTGCATGATATGTTGATGGAAGCTATTCGATTAGCTCACGTACCGCTTATCTCAAAGGTTGTCCTGCGGTTCCTCGAATCTCCTCAGAAGGACAGCTATGACCTGATTGAGCAGTTGTTTCATACGACAATTAACATCACCAATCGTGAAATGAAGTTGGAGCTGCTTAAGCATATCATTGATTTCTCCCGAAATCACGGCATTCAAACGTATTTCTCCAAAGGAATTTTACATAAGTATTTAATCGAGCGCGATGACTTTAGCAAGCTCGATTCCACCTACCACGCGGGAAAAAACATCATTCAATACGAGAATTTCTTATCATACGAGGAAAAGATACTGCTGTACTATAAGCTTGGCGTACATGCCTATGTTTTAAGGCTGTATAAAGATTGCATTGAATTATGCGAACAAGTGATTCGTAATGATACAACAGACAGTTTCTTTAAAGCTGAAGCTTTTTTTGCCTTATGCAATTCACACTATTATTTATGTGACTATACACGTGCCAAACATTATTTGGAGGAATACAGTAAGTTCTCATTCCCCAATGTAGCCGAAAACGTCAGGTTCATGACGGGATCCATAAACGGTAAGATTGGAAATACGGAATTGGCAGTCACCCAGCTCGAAAGCTTTCTAGAGCGTTCTTCCGAATACAACTTTATGAATGTCGTAGTCGCCCTAATGGAATTATATTTGGAAAAGAAAGACCTTATTGCAATCGAAAAGCTTCTAAGCTACGAGATGAGGATTACGCAGACTGAGATTCGAACACCGTATAAAAGGTTTGCATTAGCATATTTTCACAGGTTAAAAGGAGATTATTTAATTTATTCTAAAGTAACAATTACTGCTTTTGAAAGTTACATTAAGAGTGCCTGCGAGTATATAAAAGTTAGTATGTATTCACAGGCATTTGAATGCTTGGGCTTCGTTACTAACAAAGCCATAGAGAATGGAAATATCGAATTATATAAAGATGTTCTCCAAAAAATGAACAGCATGTATTCTATGCTGAGCAAACCTAACTAGGAGGTAGATGGCATGAAAAAAATTCGTATTCGTGTATCCATTTTGGCCATTGCTGTATTGCTTTTTGTGGCTCCAGTCACCATTTCTGCAGAAGGTAACATTGGGAAGTTCTTCAATGCTTCATTTGGCGGAGAACCTTCGTGGCAAGTCCGTTAACGTGGACAAGTTATTTTCATCATCTTTCGATAATATTATATAAATTCCCATGGAACGCTACGAAAAATAGCGTTCTTTTTTTGTTAAATTTGTTGTTTTATTCCTTTTTCCACCAAAAGTCGTCAACATGATTTATATTAGATTTAGAGATGAGATAACCAATTTCATCCAACCCCATTTTGGGAGGTGATTGTTTTTATTTTACATAGGCATGACCCCAAAGAAGACAATCGGATACGACAAGAAGATGAATTGCTGCAAAAGATCGAGGACAAGCGCAATCAGCTATTGAGTGCAGCATTATATGAAAAGTGTCTTACCGATGATGATATCGTCCGGTTAAGTCAGGAATTGGACATTTACATTGTGAAGTTTCAAAAGCAATTGGATCTGCAAAGAAAAAAACGTTCACTCTCTTACAAAGGAGTCGCGCAAACCGAGCGAATGAGCCATGTATTGGCAGGAGTGAATATCTAAAATGAATATTTGTGTGATTATTTTACCTGACCCCGACCAACTGAATCATTTACAATCTTGCCAATATTGGTCGCAAGATAGGCATTTATGCTTGATATCATTTCTGCCAAGGAATCCGGCAAGCATTCCAGTCGCTCCAAACCGCGCGCCCCCTAACAAACCTCTGCGAATGCTACATCCTTTTTTCCGATTCAAGATTTGTCGAATCGCACTTTGGACAAAAGCGGCTCGTCGATTCATGGGATGCGCTCTTATTTCTACGGGTCAGCAGCGTCCTTGAGCAAATACCCGACCGCTCCCACACGAATGTCGTCATACACATACTCCTCGAGATCAAAGGTAGTCAGAATGACAATCTTGCAGTCCGGCAAGTCGCCAAAATTTCACGAGTTGCATCAATTCCGCTATATTCTGGCATTTGGACATCCATCAACAGAGCATGAGGACACGCCCGATCGGCCAAAAGAACGGCTTCTCGCCCATCGGAAGCCTCCCCCACCACTTCCATGTCCTCCTTGTCCGTTAATAATGTAATGAAACCATGCCTGACCAGCTGTTGATCATCAACAATGCCGACACGGATCGGCTTGCCCTCTCCCCTTACAGCATCCTACATTGGATTTTGTCCAATGTAACAGTAGTCGTACCTCCTATCGCGCAGGTTCCATTGGATTTTATGCAGTGCTTTGACGCTCATTTAGCAACGATCGCTCCTAAACAACCGAATCCACTGTACAAAATACAGTCCACATGTCGTTTGACCACCCGCTCCTCACATTTGACTGTACATTTTCCAATAGGACTTACTTTAAGAGCGACAAGTAAAGCACTTTAAAGGAAATAATGGGGCTTTTCGCGAAAGCATTAACGAATTGGTTTACAAATGGACGGTAACCGAGTGTGCTTTGACCTTTTCAGATTGCAAAAAGTGTCTACGGAACGCGGCACTTCTACAGTGTAGTTTCAATGGGATTGTAAAGTGGCAAATGAGGCATGTTGGAGCATGAGTAGAGATCGAAATCCTATTAATTTATTTAAGATTGCTAAAATTTTGTACACTTGCTATAATCAACTTAGAAAACACTACCTGCAACGCAAAAAACCTCTTTCTTATCAAAGAGGTTGATTTTCTTACTGTTGTTTAAGATCCACCTTAAACAACTAGGATCATCTTTGTGTTGCCACAAAAAAAGGAGATGTTCTATATTATGGCCAAAGATGTACTGTGTGAAGTCAATTCTTGTCGTTTCTGGGCTGACCAGAACAAATGCACAGCAGCTTCGATTCTCATTTCTATCAATGAGAACAAGAACAAAGCAACTAACTCTGTTGAAACTGACTGCCAAACGTTTGAAGTGAAATAAGTTTTTTTTCAAAAGGAACTCTAGCCGGTTCCTTCTTTTTTTACATTATAGCAGTAATGATTATTATTATCAAGCCATTCATTGATTTTAGTTGCTCAATGAGCTGTTCAACTATTTTTCCACCCCGACAGCTTTGCTAGTGCTTCAATGAAAAAATAACTCCATAGATAAGCGAGACACTCACGTTCTCATTTCCGGGCTTGTTTCCGGTTCCCTCGTGTAAAATCCCTTGATATTCCGTTATGGAAACGATTATGTCCCCCAAATGAAAATCCCAGCATCTTGGATGAGAAGCTGGGATTGCTGGAATGTGTGCATGAGTGGCAAGTTAATTGGCATTATTCTACAACCAATTCAATCGATTTAAAAACTGCTTCGTCCGCTCCTGCTCCGGGTGATCGAATATTTGCTCCGGCTTGCCTTCTTCGACCACGACGCCTTGATCCATGAAGACAACCCGGTCGGAGATGCTGCGCGCAAACTGCATTTCGTGCGTGACGACGACCATCGTCATCCCTTCTTGTTTCAACTCCGCCATAACTTTGAGCACTTCGCCAACGATTTCCGGATCGAGCGCGGAGGTCGGCTCATCGAACAACAGCACGTCCGGTCCCATCGCCAGCGCCCGTGCGATGCCGACGCGCTGCTGTTGACCGCCGGACAGCTGGTACGGATACGAATCCGCCTTATCGGATAAACCGACCTTGTGCAATAACTTGAGCGCTGTCGTACGCGCTTCCGCTTTCGTTCGCCGTTGTACCGTCACGAGTCCTTCCATAACGTTCTGCTGCGCGGTCATATGCGGGAACAAATGATGCGATTGAAACACCATCCCTGTATGCAAGCGCAACTCCATCAAGAATTGTCGTTTTATCGATTGTCCCTCATGGAAATGAAGCTTGGCATCACCAATGCGAATCGAGCCGTTTGTCGGCTGTTCAAGCAGGTTCAAGCAGCGAAGAAGCGTTGTTTTCCCTGAGCCCGAAGGACCGATAATGACAACCGCCTCACCTTTTTTTACTTGCAGGCTAATATCTTTCAGGACCGATAAGCTTCCGAAACTTTTCTGCACATTTCTGATTTCGATCATTCGGCTTCTCCTATCGAACAACGTAACGTTCAAAATATTTTTCTACGCGAACTTGCGCCGCCGACAAAATCGTACTAAAAAACAAATATACTAGCGCTACTTCGCAATAGATGAGCATATGCTCGTACGTGGACGCCGCAATCTGCTGCGCGCGTTGAAACATTTCAGTCACCGTAATCGTCGCGGCAAGCGATGTATCCTTCACCAAGCTGATGAACGAATTCGACAACGGCGGTACGGACACTCTTGCCGCTTGCGGCAGGATGATACGGCGCAGAATCTGGGCGCGCGTCATGCCAAGCGAGTCAGCAGCTTCCCACTGCCCCTGCGGTATCGATTGAATGGCGGCACGGATAACTTCCGAATTGTATGCCCCGACACTCAACGAAAACCCGATAATTGCAGCCGGGAACGCTCCAATCGTAATGCCAAGACTCGGCAAGCCATAGAAAATAATAAACAACTGTACGAGCAGCGGCGTTCCCCGAATAACCCACACATAAAATCTAGCCATCCAAACAAGCGGCTTAATATTCGACAGCCGGACTAAGGCCGTCAACAAGGCAAGCGCAAGACCAAGCGCGAATGAAATGAGCGTAAGCGGGACCGCGAACAACAGCCCGGCTTTAAATAGCGGCCATAGCGAGTCTATAAATAGATTTATATATTTATCCACGAGTCATCACCCGCTTATTTCGAAATATCGGCATTAAAATATTTTTGCGATATTATCAAGTATGTGCCATCGGCCTGCAAATCTGCCAACGCCTTATTGATCGCATCGACAAATTCTTGATTGCCTTTACGAATCAAAATACCGCTTTTGGAAGCGTCCGGATGCTCATCGACTACTTTCACCTTCGCCTCTGGGCGGTGCTTTTTGAAGTCCAGGTACGATAGGCCGTCGTTAACCGTCACATCGATGCGCTTCGATACAAGCAATTCAATCGCTTGGTTAAAGCCATCCGTCTGCACGATTTCCGCGCCGTTCTCTTTTGCCAGTTCGGTCAAGTTGGATGTCAACGATTGTCCGGCTTTTTTCCCTTTCATGTCGGCAAATTTCTTCACATCATGATTGTCTTCATGAACCATCAATACCGCTTTAGACACGCTGTATGGATCAGAGAAAGCGTATTTCTCTTTGCGATCGTCACGAATCGCCACTTGATTCACAACGATATCGAAGCGCTTCGCGTCCAGACCCGCAAACATGCCGTCCCACTTCGCTTCTTCAAACTCTGGTGTCACGCCTAACCGCTTCGCGATCTCTGCGGCAATTTCAACATCGAAGCCCGTCAGCTTGCCGCTTTCGTCATGATAAGTAAACGGAGGGTAGGTGCCTTCTGTACCGATTCGGATTATGCCGTTCGCTTTAATTTCTTCTAATACATTTTTAGCTTCTGCCGGATCAGAGCCCGAATTTACTGTCTTCTCGTTCCCGGTCTTGTCACCACAGGCCGCTAATGCAAATACAAGCGTTACTAACAGTAAGGTTAAAGTTGTCTTTTTCATACGATACATCCCCCTAGAAGCTTGTTATATAACTGCCTTCAATCCGTTGTTCGAGTGGCTTACGGCCGGTGTGAGCGATTATTGTTTCAGATGATATCACGGTTTCCAGCACTATACAATACTTTTTTTTAATTATTCCGATATGATAACTCGTCTTTATATAACAAAAAAAAGACAAATATCCTGAGTGAGGACTTGTCTTTAAGATCGTCATCTTCCGATATTTATCCGTTACTACGAAAAAGCAGCTAAAGGTCCTTGTTTTGCAACATTTCTTCGAACTCTGTCTCAGACAACACCGTAAAGCCATGCCTGCGCAGCAACGCAGCCGTAACGCCTTCACCAGGGATACGCTGATTAGAGAAGCTCCCGTCATGTACCATGCGGCTGCCACAAGAAGGGCTATATTCCTTTAGCACAATCATGTCGGCCTTCAAATCGGTTGCCATCTCAAGCGTCTTATAGGCGCCCTTCAAGTATAATTCCGTTACATCGCTGCCCGATCGCTCGATAATTTTGCTCTTTCCGTTGAGAACATCTTCTCCCGTGTCGCCGACGATTTCGGCAGGCTCACGTGGTGTCGCGAATCCCCCAAGCAGCTCTGGGCACACGATGACGGCTTTGTTCCGCTCGACCAGCTGTTGTATTTCCTTGCGCAAGCTGTGCGTGCCGTTGTACCGGCATTCGATCCCAGCCAAGCATGAACTGACGATAATCATAAATAGTTACTCCCCTAACTTCTGCAAAAAATCTAATTCCATTATACATGAAATTGGAAGCTATATAAGTTGAGCTATAGAAAGACCACAGTTTCAGCCAATAACGATACACTGCCAAGTACCTCTCCCCATTCTCCCTCTCGTTCAGAAGAGGCATCCCTCCGAAAGGCGAGGTTAACTTTGGTGTACATGTCTCTAGTAACCTTGCTTCTCAGATGACGCAGCTGCATCATCGTTAGATCACACCGCCTAGCGCTTGAGACATGCGGGAATCGTTGTACTGATCGAAGGGGAGAGTGATCGGAAGCGCCGAATGGATGGATAAGGAGGTATTGTATCCATTTCCATGTTGAACTCGTTTTCCAGTAGAGATCGCCGCCTGATATAAAAAGGATTGATTTTACATTTGCAACGTGATACTACTCGATTAAACAACGTTTTAATCATTGTTTAAAACATTGTTTAAATCAACAGTGTCAGAAGGAGCCAACATGCTATCTAACGCAATAATCGCCCAGTCTGATCTGTATTTCATCCAGCCCCCAAGCTCGCGCCAACACAGCTTTTCGTACCGGCAATGATAGCGCTGAGCGTGCGGCGAGTCGCGCGTGGCGCATCGTCGACGTCAGCGATTTTTTGTGATACTCGAATCTATGAAACTATGGATCTTCGTTTGATTTTCAGATTTTCATGCACCAAAGGGACAAGTCCGAAATATAGTAATCTCAGAAAGACAAAGGGAGGTGAAATCATGGTAGTATTTAAAATCGCTTCTGTTTTGGGAATCAACCTCGCAGAGGCTCAGGTGGTTCTGGAAGGTATCCTTAACGGCGTCGTACCTCCAGCCCTTGAACCTTTCAAAGATTTGATTCTGTCCCTTGTCAACGCTGGCTTGAACAACCTTGCCGTTCTGCTGTAACGCTGAAATTGTACGAGCACGAGGTGCATCCGTTATCGGGTGTGCCTCTCCCTGCTGCATCGGTTCACGCCAGTTCGGACAGACTTCTCTGTGTCCGAATCTAGCACGCAGGCACGCTTTCCTTCATATGATGTACTAGATTCGAACTGGACATCGGAGGGAGGGATTGATTTGCTGACATTCTGGAAAGCGATCTGGAAAGAAGAGAAGAAGCTCTTCTTGGCAGCCGCCATGTGGTTATTCGGAGGCATTGCGCTCAGTCTTCTGATTGGGAACCAGATACATTTAGACAATGCGATTCACGTAACCGGGTTCGATTATGAATGGTACCAGATTGCGTTGAACAATATCGGAGCAGGGCTTCTCATCGCAGGAAGCGGGATACTATTGTCCGTTCCGGCCATGCTGTTAACGCTGTTCAACGGCTTCATGCTGGGCTACCTCGTCATGTTGTCCGCCTCTCATTATTCTATGGCGGAGATTATCGCGGCGTTGGCACCCCACGGCATCTTCGAGCTTCCGGCCATCATGCTGGCCTGTTCCGTCGGCTTGAAGCCTATTAGCTGGCTCATTCGTTACGTGCGCACGAAGCAGTCTGTTTCATGGAAAAAGGAAGTACGCAGCATTGCAGCGCTTCTTGGCTTGATGGTCGCATTGTTCACCGTTGCGAGCTTGATAGAGACGTACGTATCGCCTATCACCATGAGCTGGTTCAAATAGAACCAGGCTCTGTCACCGTTGGTTGAACGGTGGACCGCAGACTGGCGCAGATGAAGAGCCGTATGGATCAAGCATCCCCCGGCTCTTAGATTGTTCACATTACCTACATACAGTATGGCAAATCGTTCAGCAAGAGCAATTCTGGCATATACGATTTCCCCATAAAAATTTCGCTGATGAGGTGAGAATAATGAACATGTTAAGAAAGTATTGGATGGATTTGGGTGTTATTGTAGCTGTGGCCGTATGCATTCATCTAGTTATGAACTGGAGCTTTATTCCGGACATCCAGGGGATATTGTGGCTCAGTTTTATAGCCATTCTATTTCATCAATTTGAGGAGTATCGCTGGCCGGGATACTTTGGAGGTCTGTTCAATGTGGTGATATTCAAAAGTGAGCATCCAGAAAGATACCCTTTAAATACGCAATCCGCCATGGTCATCAACCTAATCATCGCTTACCTGTTTTATCTGCTGCCCGTTCTGTTTCCACATGTGATCTGGCTGGGTCTCGCCCCGATTCTAATGGGCTTCTTCCAGTTCATCTGGCATGGGGTATTCGCCAATATAAAGGCAAAAACCATTTATAATCCCGGATTATTTGCGGTTCTTTTTCTCCATATTCCTATCGGAGCCTGGTACATCTATCATATTGGTGCGCAAGATATCGCAACCGCCACCGACTGGACTCTCGGAACGATCTATTTTGCCGTCGCTGTCTATATCCTGATCATTAAAGGCAACATGTGGATGAAGAACAAAGAGTCACAGCACTGCTTTTCCAAAAAACATTTAGGGCCATATGCTCCATAAAGGCTGTCGTTCGTGAGTAACCATTATTCATAAACAAGGGACTGCCCATCAGATCATCCTGACCTTTGATATGCTCCCCTTACGGTAGACAGGTGAAATAATAAAACCTGTGTATGGG
>NZ_JAJNBZ010000041.1 GCF_021369635.1 Paenibacillus profundus
TGTTCGACACTCTCACTTTACCAAACGAAGCGGTGTTTTTCTATTTTCGTCAAGTAGATAATCCAATCGTTCTCAAATCTATGCAGTACATGCTGTTAAGCTAATTTTGGCTCTGCGAAAGTTGAGTTAGATCTCTTGGACCAAATTGCTAAGAAGGGGAAACTCATTATTACGGTAATCCATTCCCAGAAGGTTGCCGATTCGGGCAGCAGAATCGTTAAAATTGAAGATGGCAGAGTGGTAGAAGATGTTAGACTAAAGGATGCTTACCGGTCCATTGAAAAAACAGAACAGACGAACCCCAAAAGTCTCAGCTTGTTCTCTTCCTTCAAACTTGCATTAAAGAATATGAAATTGAATGCAAAAAGAAATATATTAGTGTCTGTTGGAGGTTCCATAGGAATCATCAGTGTCATTCTGATGCTGTCTTTAGGCAGTGGAGTAACCAACTATATCAATGATGAAATAAACTCCAGCATGAACCCATTGATGATTGAGATTACCAAGCAGGCCGAAGATAACGAGAATGGTTCGGATCAATCCATGCCAATAATGTTAACACAGGAACCTTTTACACAAGAAAATATGGAGCAGATCAAAAATATTCTCAACGTAAGCAGCATTGAAAAAGCAACAGCTTATAATATGAAAAGCAACGCGGTATTAGGTGACAAACGGTCTGCTATTATACAGTTCTCTACAATAACAAATTCCATTAAAGAGGATAATATAGAGGCTGGAAAGCTACCGGCGGACAATGAAATTCTTATCACATCGACTCTTGCGAAAGCATTAAGCAGCAACGAACAATACCAATCGGTAATCGGTAAAGAAATTAGTGTGTATGTGAATGATATTGGTCATGATAACAAGCCTGTAATTGTGGAAGCAAAATTGAAAGTATCAGGCGTGTATAATGCCGGTAACATGGGGCCGCAAGGCATGACCGCTGCTTATGTACCCTATGAAACGCTGGAGGCAGCCTTTGCCAAGCAGGAATTGACATTACGTCCAACACAAATAAATGCTTTTGCTGATAAACAAGAGCATGTGGAAGGTATAAAAGAAACATTAAAAGATGATGGATATGCCGATTCGCAAACAGCCGCGATGCTGGAACAAGTGACAACTTATTTAGATATGGCTACCGTAATTCTTGCCGGAATATCGGGAATATCTCTTATGTATCAGGGATCATGATATTGGTTGTTTTATATATAAGTGTGGTTGAGCGTACAAAGGAAATCGGAATATTACGTGCTATTGGAGCCCGGAAGAAAGATGTAAAAAGAATCTTTTTCTCCGAGTCTGCTTTGCTGGGGTTATTCAGCGGTTTGATCGCTGTTACGGCTGGTATTTTAATAAGTGGAGTTGGAAATAGTATCTTATCAAAAAGCTTTGGCGCAGAGCTTATCAATCTAACAGGTCAATACATGGTCTTTGGGATAGCCGTAAGTATGATAGTAAGCATAATAGCAGGGCTTATGCCTTCGTCCAAAGCTGCAAAGTTGGATCCTATGGAATCTTTAAGATTTGAATAATTTGTTAAAACAAATTAGTGAGCATGTAACCTTAAAGTTCCCGGCAGCCTGATGGATCCTTTCGGCTCCACTTTCTTCATGGTCATGTTGGTGCTCGTCTGAGACCAGGTTTTGTGCTTCATTTCAAAGATATTTTGGAACACCTTGTTTTTGTCCCTATGGACAAGGTCGTATGCTTAGCCCGAGCAAAGTGGCGCGCGCAATGTCGTAAGCGGCGGGGAGTGTAGGTTTGACGCTTTCTTATCGCGCATAACAATCAGCATCGGCTGCCTCTCGGGATGATCCAGGAGGCAGCCGATTGTGGGTTAGCGGTTCTTCCTGCCTACCGTCACAATGGTAATGCTTTTGATTACATTTGCAGGCTGTTCCTTGTTATACAGCCAGTAGGACGGCGTATCGGTTACATGTTGAATCCGCAGGCAAAATTCCTTCTGCGGGAGCTGATTCGATTGGATCACCAGCATATTGCCGTCCACGGTTATATAATCGGGAGGAATAGGTATCGCACCCTTCTTGGTTAAGATGTTCAGACTGCCGGGGAGCTTGGCGGATGCCTCATCAATCCGCTTCTGGAATGAAATCACTACCTTATCGTGCTGCGGCCGGGTGATCGCGGTCGGAGCGGGCGCTTCCTCGTACATATATTTTCCAAGATGATATTCATAGGCCGTCCAGGTGTCAAACCCCATGCTCAATGCCACTTGGCCAAATGTGTTATACCAATTGCGGTCCTTCACCATCGTGAGATTCGAACCGATATCGGCCTGCACGCCAAGCGGAATATCCGGGTGAACGGCGCGTATCTCATCGATGAAGTTCTGGTAGCTTCGAATATACTGCGGCGGAAGCTTGTTTTGGGGCTTCATCCAATCTGGCCAGTGTGTCTGCAGAAAGTGAATGTCAGGCCGGACGGCCGATATCATCTCTGCGGCATCGAGACCCTGCATCTCGCGCAGTTTATTTACAGAGTCAGCACCGGCGTCTATTGCAAGCGACCAGGTCGCGACGAGAATATTACATCTGGCGTCGCGCACCCCGCCCCTCCCGTTAATCAGCTCATTCAGGAAGCTATTTACTGCATCGACCCGGAACTCGACCCAATCTTTATATAACGCTTTATTCGTCAGGTAATAGTCAGGATGGCGCGGATTTGTGAAATTTGGGATGCGGGGATGACCGTATTGCTGCTGGAACGCCGCTTGGGCAAGCGGACCGACATCGCCGTACACGCCGCTATGAATGCCATCCCATTCCGGAAAATAGGGCTCCGCAACTTCGATGCCGTCGAATGGGTAATCCCTCACCAATTGGGCCAGCTTCAGCTTCTTCCATTGCACATAATTCTCACTATGTGGAGAGAAGCGGTAATACCCGTCATTCACTGGCTTCAGCAGCTTCATCTGCCAACTCGGCCAATCCGCAGGGAAGCCTTCAACAGAGTAAGATCCATTTCCGAGGACAAGCGCCCAGACAGGCAGCCCCCTCTTCTGGAAAGCCTCAATGAGTTCACGATTGACAATATTCTCGTTGACGACAAAATAGTGGACGGAAGTGTACCCGTTCTGAACAATCTCATCAGCGATGCTCGCTGCCGAGCGATTCTGATAATAGGCGAATGACGGATCCACCTGAATCGTAGGTCCTGACAGAGCGGATGCTTTACATTTACCGGGACCTGTTCGCGGATACCCTTGATTCTCGGCATGCATCATTCTTGCAGAGGGCAGTGTATGTATGCCAGAGGCGCCGGACATACGAAGTTTGCGAGACTTGAACATAACCGCTACCTCCTATAATGCTTATTCAACCCTGATGACAGTGTGAACTATTGGTCATTCCGTGGAGACAATTTCTCCGGCGCGATGGATGCCGTTACAGGGTATCCTGCAAACTTATGTCCGTATCACATCCCGGTTTTCTAACCGTCAGAGGCTCGATCAATGAAAAAGGGGAGTTTTTGGGCATGTCGGTTTCGGAACCATCGGCATCATGAATCCTGACTCGACTTTTTTCGAAATAAAAATAATCTATTTACAGGTTGGGGCTGTTTCACAGTAGTTAAAGACTACTTATGGAACAGCCCCTCTTGTAAGTATGTGTTCAAAAAGGCCGGTTTTCAGCAACCTCTATTATGACTTCAACGGCACTACATTCTGCTCGATCTGCTTCATCGCCTCTTCCCCAATGAGCCCCAATCTCCAGATTGCCGTGCCCTTCAACTGATAGCGCTTGGCAAGCCCAATGACACTTGATATGGACTTGCTGTTCTCGCTGCCCATCGACAAACCTAATAGAAGCTTATGTTTTGGAACTTCTTTCAATGCGAGCTTAATCGCTTCGTTCACTTTATCGAGCGGTTCCGGCGCTTTTTCACCCGCGTAGGCATACGCCATAATCATAATATCGTCCGCTACAGAAGCAAGCGTCTTATAATCATACCCCTGATAAGCGCCGTTCAGCGGATGCAGCGCCAGCGTCAACTTCAAATTGGCGGCTCTCGCTTTATCCGCAAGCTGAGTGACAAAGAAGTTGTAATCCTGCTTCGCCTTCGCCTTGTCTCCGGATAATCCCAATCCTTCAAAATCAAGCACAATGCCTGAAAAGTTCTTATCCTGTGCGAGTTGAATGATATCTTCTATCGCCTTATCCCGAAGTGTCTCATCTTCCAGCATTTTCGTCAGCTCGCCTTTGCTATCCGAGGAGAACACCATCAGGTAAGGAGTTGTTCCCGCCTGCTTCGCTTCGGCAACAATAGATTCCGGCGTAATATCTCCCGCTGGCTGCGGCCAATAGAAGTCCTTGCCTTCTGTCGTAATCGTCCCGTCTTCCTGAAGGCGAACCCATCCGAATGCGGTCGCATCGAACTGCGGAATAAGATTCCGCTCTTTAAACGACGAAATAGCATAGAACGCCATATTATACATCTTCTTCGGCGGTGATTGGATAGAGACAACTTTCGCAGCCGAATTCCAGGACACTTGTGCTCCGAATTGTCTGCTGAAAAAGCTGAGTGGAATATACGTTGTACCTGCTTTGACGAAAGGCGCCATTGAGAGTTGGACAGATTGGCCATTAACCTTCGCCGTCTTCTGGTTCAACTGCAGAACAACGACCTTCTTCTCTTGAACAGCCGTCTGATTCGCCGTTACGGTCTGATTCTTTGGATTCCACAGCACTTCTATATTCAGCGCTTCAGCGATTCCGCGGAACGGAACCATCGTATTGCCTTGCACAATGATTGGCTCTGCTGAGAATTCGAGCGGATATTCATCCAGCATAATCTTCGTTTTTTCAGTCGTATTCGGCTTGCCTGCCGCTTCCGCTGTCTGTTGCGGGAATAACAGTGTAATCGTCAACAACATTGCTAATATAGAGCATACATAATGCCGCTTACTCAATAAAACTACCCTCTTTCTTTCGTGCATAGATTCGAACCGAATCTATTACTCTCTTATCGATATCTATTTTACTTATATAAAAGGCAATATTCTACAGGAATGATCTACATGATGATAGAATAAAAAGATACAAATACTTCCACAGAAAGAGGGTGGATCCATGGAATTATCCGAATGCCAGTTGCGATCGAACTGGAACGCTATGGCAGCTCTACCCATTCATACGGCTGCTTAACCGCTTTTAGACCATATTCGATAATCGTAATGATGGCGATCGTTTGAGCGGAAGGAACTGATATGCGCCCGGTCTCGAAGAAGGCAACAAGGTCATGAATGAACAGATTGAAAAAATTCGATTCCGGCCTCAGAATGCTGCAACTACTCGAATCATACTTTACTGCCATCGTAAACGGACACTCGTCGCCCAGATGATGAATCATCGCTTGCCGTCCATCCTTGAATTCGATCAGCAGGGCTGGAGCTGTCTTCGTTCCGATGAACATGACTCGCTTCGCATCTGCCCCCATCAGCGATACGATCGGTTCGATCTGATGGATCGAGTAGTTCTCGAACGCGCCGGGACCCCAACTGGAGATGGCCTCAATGCCATTGCGCTCCGCGTCGCCATATTCGGTCGCGAATCGCAGGGCTGACGAGGAATATAGCGGCGTGCTATGCTGCGCAGCCCGCTCGAACAGGCGAAGCGCGGCTGCTCGGTCAGGGGCAAATGTCTTATCGATGTAAGTCCGCTTGCCCGATGCCAGCGGCAGATAAGCGAGCGCCTCATGATGCTCCGGGTGATCGGGTGAAAGCACGATCAAATAATCGCTCTTTTCCACGACCTCTTCAATCGTGTTCAATAGCGTAATGCCATGACGCGCGCACCACGCCGTGTTGCTCAATCCCTGCTCGGCATCCCTCATGCCGTATGCATAAGTGACTTCCATACTTCCGCCGGATGCGTTTCGAATCCATTCCGGGTATTTGTTCGCATGCCATTCATCCAGATAATAATCGATAAAGCCTATTTTCTTCATGCTGGCGCTCCCTCTTTCACGAAAGAGATCTCTGTTCTTTGCTCTGAAGATTGATAGATGGCCTGAATGATTTTGGCTGTCAGGATGACGGTATCAATGTGTGACGGCAATTTTTCCCCCGACTTAACGCAGGAGAGGAAGCTGTCGATCTCGTTCTGGAATTGCTCGGTCTTCGTAAACTTCGGCTTGCTTTCCAGCAATGCGCCATGCTTGGCGCTGTAAATGGTGAAATCCGCCCCGTACTGCAGCCGAATTCCCGCTTTGTCTCCCAGAAAGTCAATGTACATCTCGTCGACTCCGATATTTTGCGCCCAGGCTCCATTTACCGTAATCGAAGGCCCTGCCGTTCGAATCATGGCTGTAACGAAATCATCGACATCGTACGTACCCTCATAGTTGGGCGGCCCCGCCCACATATTGATATAGGAGTAATCCTTCATATCCTTGCCCAGCTTGGAGTACGTCTGTCCCGTAACCGTCTTCGGATCCGGGTCGCCTGCGCAGTACATCACGATGTCGAGAAAGTGCACGCCCCAATCAATGAGCGCGCCGCCGCCTGCGACAGCCTTGTTCGTAAAGTCTCCCCCTAGTCCTGGAATCGAACGATGCGAGCGGAAGCTGACGTATACGTGGTACAGATCGCCCAGCTCTCCATCTTCGATCATCTTTTTAATGATGTTTACACCCGTATTAAAGCGATTTACGACGCCGATGTTCAGCGTCTTCCCGGTCTCATGCTGCACCTTCTGCATCTCAAGCGCTTCCTCATACGTTCTGGCAGCCGGCTTCTCGCAGAGCACATGCTTGCCGGCACGCATACATTCGATAGCGATCAAGGCGTGGCAATTGTTCGGCGTACATATTGAGACGGCTTCTACTTCCGGATCTTCCAGAATGATGCGGTAATCTTCAATTGCCTCCCCGCAACCGTACTGGTCGACCGCTTTCTCTGCTCTTTCCTTGCGGATATCGCAGAAATACTTGATCTCGGCTTCTGGATTGGCCAGATAAGCAGGAATGTGGGCGCTGTTGGCAATCGTCCCGCAGCCGATGATGGCTACAATCGTCTTACTCATATCGAATCCCTCCCATTTTTTAAATCCTTTTGAGGCTGAGGCGTAATCCACTTGGAAATGAAGTGCAACAAGTACTTATATGGTATCATGTATGCGCTTTATTTTATTTCAGTTTCGTGTGCAAAAGTAGGATTATCGTCCGATTGTCGTTCCCCTATTTGAAACGCTTGTTTGCGAACATGTTGACAAATTGCCCGAAATCGCATATTTTGATAGTAACAAATAGATAATAACAAATGGTTACGAACAGGTGGTGGTGTAATGTCAATAAGGGACCGTAATGGGCTTACCGAGCAAGAGTTTCTTGAACAATATACCGCAGGAGATTACGAACGTCCGTCTGTGGCAACAGATATGGTCATTTTTACGGTTACCGATACCGAGGAAAGTAATTACCGCAAGCTTCCGAAGAAGGAACTGCGGGTGTTGCTTATTCGACGCGGCGGGCATCCCTTCCTTGGAAGCTGGGCGCTGCCGGGCGGATTCGTCCGTCCTGTGGAGACGACGGAGCAGGCGGCACAGAGGGAACTGCAGGAGGAAACGGGAGTGGACAACGTCTACTTGGAGCAGCTGTATACATTTAGCGAGCCGGGGCGGGATCCGCGGACTTGGGTCATGAGCTGTTCCTATATGGCGCTGATCGATAGCTCTAAGGTGCATATCGAGGCCGGAGATGATGCAGATGAAGCCTCTTGGTTCAGTGTCTCCTATCGTCTCATGAGGGAGCAGAAGGAATTGCTGGAGGACGGAATAATCAAGACGAAGCAGTACGAGCTAAAGCTAACGGGGGGGCAGGAAACATTAACCGCCGTGGTGGAGCGCAAAATGACGTCTGCGGAAGCATCGTCTGCAGTGGAATATGTCATTCTCTCCAATGAGGGGTTGGCCTTCGACCATGCCAAGATTATCAGCTATGCCATCGAACGCCTGCGGGGGAAAGTGGAGTATACCGACATCGCTCTGCATTTGATGCCTAAGTTGTTTACACTGACGGAATTGCAGCAGGTATACGAAGTTATTATGGACAAGGAACTGCTGAAGGCGGCTTTCCGCCGTAAAGCGGCCCCGCTTGTCGAAGAGACGGATCATTACACGGAGAATGCCGGGCACCGCCCGTCGCGGCTATACCGGAGGAATCGCGAGGGGATATGATGGTTTACAATATTGAAGACTTGCAGAAAGCGTATCAAGCGGGAAAGAAATATAAGTTTTTATTTTTCTGGGGACATACGCCTCCCGCTGACGGGAGCGTCAATCAGAGCTGCTTCAGTCAATGGTGGAAGTGCCAATTTACCGTAGACGGGAACACATATAGCTGCACCGAACAGTACATGATGGCGGAAAAGGCGCGGCTGTTCCACGATGACGAGATGCTTGCGGAAATTATGAATGCGAAGCATCCGAAACAAATGAAAGCCTTTGGACGGGCGGTTAAACACTTTAACAACGACGTATGGAATAGCAACTGCTATGACATTGTGAAGCGGGGCAACTTGGCGAAATTCTCGCAGAATCCGGAGCTCTGGGCGTTTATGAGATCAACGAAACAGCGGATTCTGGTGGAAGCGAGCCCCGCTGATCGGATGTGGGGTATTGGAATGGTGAAGGAGAATTCCGCTGCGGACAATCCAATGAAATGGCGAGGGAGAAATCTGCTGGGCTTTGCGCTGACTGAGGTGCGGGACCAGCTGCTAGAGAAAGAAGGGGAGTAACATGAACCGAAAGGAGCTTGCGCAGGATACGCTTCGCTATATCCGGCAGGGATATTATGAATGGAATGGGCAAAAGGTGGACTTCTCGGCTCTACAGCAATATTCGGAGGACAACAGCATTCTTATTGCGCCTGAACAGGGTATGGAATTGGTAAAGAGCTGTAAGCTGCCGCCAAATGGGAACCAGGCACAACAACGCGCAGCCAACGAGGCCACCGTTAAAGCGATTCTGGATGCCGCCCAAGCGGGGATTCGCGGCGTCGGGGTGCTTAACTTTGCAAGCGCGAAAAATCCGGGCGGCGGATTTCTAAACGGTGCGATGGCACAGGAGGAAAGTCTCGCCGCTTCAAGCGGCCTGTACGGAGCGCAGCTGCGCAACGAGGCCTATTATGTGGCTAATCGCGCCTGCCGCTCCATGATGTATACCGATTATGCCATCTATTCGCCGAATGTTGTATTTTTCCGAAATGAACGGTTTCAGCTTCTGGAGCAGCCGGTGACTGCTTCGGTTCTGACCTTGCCCGCCGTCAACTATGGCCAAGTGCTGTTGAAGGGTGAAGACAGCGAGAAGGCGAAGCGCGTGATGAAGGATCGCATGCGTATGGCGCTGGCGATCTTTGCGGATAGAGGAGATAAATACTTGGTGCTCGGTGCGTATGGCTGCGGCGTATTCCGCAACAATCCGGTTGATGTGGCAGAATGGTGGCAACAACTGTTGGAGGTCGAGGGCTACGGCACGCTGTTTGATGAAATTGTATTTGCTGTGTTGGATAGTTCCCGAAGCGGTTCATGCATCCGAGCCTTTGAAGACGTCTTTAGACCCGTTAAGTTGAGAAGTATCATAAATGACGGCTAAATCTGGTGCAGACTTTTATATCTGACAAATAGGTAAGCGTCTGATTACAGGCGCTTTTTTTGATGCCTAAATGAATATTCGGGTATTTACAGGAAACACTTGTGCACGGTTTTTTCGACGATAAGCCGAGCAAGGGGCCATTTGTACGGAAAACCATAAAATTCATGGATGGAACTTTCATGACGGTATTTGAGTTGATCGAAACGAAGACGGGGAAGAAAAAGAAATACCAGTATGATTAGGAATACCGGTGAGGAAAATTGTGGAAGCGGAATAACGAACCCCATAGCCATAAACAGCATCAAACCGTAACTGACATTGGAGGTCAGGTTTTGAACTCCAGGAATGGGGCACAGTTCCAAACCAATTATCATATTAAGTGGATTCATCGATTAATAACAAATATATAGTAAGACGAAGGTTTGCCAATATGAGAAGACTATGACAGTATATAAGCATATAAGGAACTCTTATATTAAAACGGACAATCACGAATGGAGAAAATGAAACTATGTCTAATTTACCAAATTGCCCAAACTGTAATTCAGAATACACTTACGAAGATAGAGGTCTTTTTGTTTGCCCGGAATGCGGCCATGAGTGGTCTTTGGAATTACAAACCGAGAACAGTGAAGATAACAAGATCATCAAAGACGCAAATGGAAATATCTTAAACGACGGTGATTCTGTAACCGTAATCAAAGATCTGAAAGTAAAAGGAAGTTCATCGGTCGTAAAAATAGGCACAAAAGTAAAAAATATACGTTTGATTGATGGAGATCACGATATTGATTGCAAAATTGACGGTTTTGGAGCCATGAAATTAAAGTCTGAATTTGTTAAGAAGATATAAATGCGGTATTAATGAAACAGAACGAATCTGTATTGGAAGCCCTCTGGCATGGAGGGCTTGTTCTATATCTTGCTTTGAGATCCTGAGCTGTGACTAGATTATTCCCCTTGATGAGAACTCCCGCAATTGCTGTTTCGTTCTAGTTCCAAAGGCAAAAAAGCATATGTTCCATTCTTAATGATCTCACATCTGCGAACGGGAATAGGATGTTTGAAAATGGGCCCATCGATTACTGTGGTATGGAACTCTCCACCTTCTCCGCATGGGTCAATACCGCGATCTTCAAGCTCCTTCACATATTCATGGGTTAACATTCGCCCTAAATCGTCTTCCCTCATTCCTAATGATAAATTTACGGTGACAAGGATCGTTACAAATCCTAGATTGATGAACTCTTGGACAACTTCAAGATGATTCATTTCCCATAGAGGCATCCCAAGCTTTAATCCGGCATTTTTCGTAACCCTGTCATGCCAACAACCATGAGCAGGCACATCCAAATCTCCAGTTACTAATACTTCTGCTCCCTGATTCTTAGCTTGTTCTAGAAGGCCCATAAAGATTGTTTCATAATCTGTCCAACTCGCAGCTGCAGTATATACAGGCAATCCTATCGATTCAGCTTGAGCGCGTATTAGCTCTGGAGGCATTCCATGGGATCGGGAACGTTTCCCTTCTTCCTCCAACATCACGATTAGTCCAACTGCTTCTCCAACCTTCATTGCTTTATATAGAGCTAACACACTATCCTTTCCTCCACTAAAAGAAGCAATGAATTTATGCCCGCTAGCTCCATTTTTCCAATCTATTATTTCTGTCATTCATCTCTTTCCCCTCTGTTGTTTATGGCTTTTGCACGATGCCTGTGGGCTAGATCTAATGGTTTCATTCTATCACTAAAAAGATCGAAGCAATATGCGCAGTATCATCATTGAAAACGAATAAAGCTAACCGTTCCCCAGATCCAGGTGTAAGATGAGCAATTCACCTTTACGGCCGTCTGCACGAAGGCCTTTATCTTCAAAACCACATTTTTTATATATGTATTGCGCTTGCGCATTCGAATGATTTACGGCCAATATAATCTCATTTTTATTCGGAAAATGTTTTCGAACAAAGGTTGGCAGCAGCAACAGTGATTTTTGGGAAACCCCCTTTCCCTGCATGGATGAATCGACTGAATAGGCTCTTAGCAGAATGGCGTCTTGGTTGTCACTATAGTTCTTAACTCCTTCCCATCCATGAAGCACAAAGAAACCAACTGGAGTATTATCACTCAAGATTAGAATGGGGTGCCGATCATTTTCTTGTTCACAGGTTGCTATAGCCTCCAGCGGCAGTGCCGTAAGGTTTTTTTGTTCCTCTGACAAGTGATATTTTTCAAGTTGTGATCGATAGATTGGTTGGTAGAAATCGAGGCTTACGATATCTTTCTGAACGGTCTGAGACAACATGAATGTCCACCCTTCTTGTTTCGATAATCATTGAAAGAAGCTTGTCTGAAAGGAATTTGCAGCGGGCACAAAGAATAGGATAGTACAAATACGTTTACAAAAAACGGAAGATGCATGAAATTGGAGTGTTTTTGCTAAAAACAATGAAATGAAAGGA
Source organism: Paenibacillus profundus (assembly GCF_021369635.1). Classification (GTDB taxonomy): domain Bacteria; phylum Bacillota; class Bacilli; order Paenibacillales; family Paenibacillaceae; genus Paenibacillus_B; species Paenibacillus_B profundus. The sequence continues at coordinate 12,085 of NZ_JAJNBZ010000041.1, forward strand.
GCGATTCCTTTTGATCAAGTATGGGCTGCCCGCACTCATCGTTGTCATGAGTATCCTCTACATTTTCATTATTCCTGGCGAGCCGCAAGCGGCCAAACTGCTGTTTAAATTAATTCCGATGTGGCTGATTATCGCTTATGGATGCCTTCAAATGCCCTCCAATAGAAAGAGTTGTCATTGGGTTATCTGGATCGGGTTATTTTTCTGCATGCTGGGCGACGGGCTGCTGGTCTGGTTTGTCGTTGGCCTGTCCGCATTCCTCATCGGGCATCTGTTTTATTTGATCGGTTTTATTGGCAGATGGCGCTATTCAAAAATGCGCTTCAGTGCGATCGTTCCGATCCTATTATATGCTGCGTTCATGAGTTGGCAGCTCATTCAAGCGTTGATTCGTGACGGCGATGCTTCCTTAATCGCACCTATTCTCGTCTATATTATCATCATCTCCTTGATGACTTGGTCGGCCATCATGACCGGCAACAAGCTGGCGGCTGCCGGAAGCATTTTGTTTGCGGCATCGGATTCCATTTTATCCTGGAACATGTTTGTGTCTGAAGTCGCCTTCGCGGAACCGTTAATTATGATAACATATTACGCCGCCCAATTTTTCATTGCTTCCAGCCTGAGGACAATTGCACACGACAAGAGCAGCATTATAATTAATTCGGTTCACCGCGTCTGAGGGTTAGGCCTTAACCAGATCGCAATCGCCATCTTCTCTAAATTCAGAGTTTTAAGAAGTTCACATGCTCTTTCCATCCGATGTTGGATAACAAAGTCGATTGGACGAGAGCATTCAAACAACCTCTTTCGTAACTTCCCTTTTCATTAAACTAAATCTTTTATCTCCATCAATATTAGACATTCCACATAAATTAATCCAGCAACTTATGCTCCCAACAGCACAGGAAATTTTCCTATCCGCGATATTGCTGTTAGTGTCGGCTACGGTAATCCGCTATATTTCAGCAGAGCGAAGAACAAAACGCGGATAGATTTGATAATAGTGTATGTTGCATTTGTTATTTGTGTATTTGCATTTAGAGGAGTCCTTGCTACACTACTAGATGAGAATGATTATCGTTATTATTTGGTTTGATAATGAACAATATTCGTTCTTATAAATGTGCATCCGATTAGTGATTTCTGAGCGGATGACCATTTTATCATACCGGAAAGGGCGGTAGCTGCAAGTGAATGCAAATAGGCAATTATGCATCGGATTTTCTTTATCGGCAACCTGGATGAAAGGACACAGCTGGAGGCGTCCGGATAGCGGCGTGGAGAAGATGGAGTCGATTGATTATTATATTGAATTGGCCAAACTGGCGGAGAAGGCAAAGCTCGATTTTCTGTTCAGGGCAGATTATCTTTATATTAGTCCGCAAATGCTAGGTGATTCTGCTAATTTTGGCAGTCCTGACCCTACGGTCATGTTTGCGGCGATTGCTCGTGAGACGGATCGGATCGGACTGGTAACGACGGTTTCCACGACCTTCAATCCGCCGTATGTTGTAGCCAGGCAGCTTCAGTCTTTGCACTGGCTTAGCAGTGGACGTACCGGTTGGAACATTGTAACTTCGATTGAAGGAGCGGAAAATTTCAGTGATTCGCCTATGCCTTCTCCGCAAGAAAGGTATGCGAGAGCAAGGGAATTTACTGATGTAGTGCGCGAGCTTTGGGCAAGTTTCCCGCGTGAAGCGATCCTAATTGATCGGGAGTCAGGCAAATTTTCTGATCCGGATCAAGTTTCCTCCATCAATCATTCAGGTGAGTTCTTCAGTGTCAAGGGACCGCTCACTCTACCCGCCCATAAATCAGGAACCATTCCTTTATTTCAAGCAGGCGCATCGGATATTGGACGAGATTTCGCTTCTTCAGTATCGGATGCCATTTTTGCGGCGATGCCTGATCTTGAGTCGGGGGTGGAGTTACGGAGCGATCTGAGGAGAAGAGCGGAGGAGCATGGACGTCATCCGAACTCGATCAAGGTTTTGCCGGGACTATATTTTTTCTTGGCCGATACTCGCGAGGAAGCACAGGCATTGTTCGAGGCTGCGAACGCACACTTCAGTATCGAACGTAGACATGCAGCGCTTAAATCTGTGTTGGACCTTGATTTAAGCAATTTTGAATTGAATGATCGCGTGACCGCCGATATGCTTCCCGATCCGAATCAACCAGTCCGCAGCCGAACGCATGCTGAACTGCTTCGGAGATATATTATAAACTATCAGCCTACAGTAGCAGAGGTTTTGTCAAGGCCGGAGGTCTTAGGGTCTGCACACTGGGTTTCGGTTGGAACAGTTGAAGACGTGCTGAACGATATTATGGAACGGTTCGAAGCAGGCGCGATCGACGGTTTTATCGCTCTTCCGGGCGGGTCGGAACAATCGATGGAGTTATTTTTTGAAAAGCTGATGCCGCAGCTGGTAGAACAGGGCTTGTTCAGAGGCGAATATACAGGCTCGACCTTGAAAGAGCATTTAGGCATTTAACATCTGGTATGTAGAATATGCTAATCAGCTGTATCCATATAAAGTGAGGAGACTGTACGATGCATGATAAGGAATTGTTTGATGTCACGATTGTAGGTGGCGGGCCTGCAGGGTTGTTCGCCGCATTCTATAGCGGTTTGCGTGAAATGAAAACGAAAATCATAGAATTTCAGCCTTTTCTGGGCGGTAAGGTGCATGTCTATCCGGAGAAGATGATCTGGGATGTGGGGGGATTAACACCTGTTCCCGGCTCGCAATTGATCGAACAAATGGTTGCTCAAGGATTGACGTTCCAGCCAGAGGTTGTACATGGGGAAAAGGTTGTATCCATATCCCAAGATGAAGAAGATTGTTTCGTTTTGCATACCGCTTCCGGCCAGACACATCGTTCAAAGACGGTAATTTTAGCTGTTGGCGGAGGAATTCTAAAACCGATTAAACTGGATATCGAAGGCGCAGAGCGATTCGAAGTCACTAACTTGCATTATACCGTAAAATCGCTTTCACGTTTTAAAGAGAAAACGGTTTTAATTTCAGGTGGCGGAAATTCAGCCATTGACTGGGCCAATGAATTGGAGCCGGTAGCCGAGCGCGTTTATTTAACGTATCGGAAAGATACATTAAAAGGCCATGAGGCTGAAATATCACGCCTTGAGAACAGCTCTATTGAGTGCATGCTAAACACATCGATCGAAAAACTGATCGCGGCAGCGGATCACGAAAAAATTGAAACCGTTGTGCTGAAAGGAAACGATGACGGAACGACATTTGAGCTGGCAGTAGACGAGGTTATTATTAATCACGGTTATGAACGCGACAAAGATTTGCTGGCCAACAGCGAGGTTAAAATCGAGCTGAAGGATTATTGGATCGCAGGCTCATCAATGAGCGAGACATCAGTGCCAGGCATTTATGCAGCAGGGGATATTTTACACCATGAAGGAAAGCTGCATCTGATTGCGGGAGCATTCCAGGATGCAGCGAATGCTGTGAATAAAGCTAAGCAATATATCTCGCCTGATGCCAATGCGTATGGGATGGTATCCTCGCATAATGACCTGTTCTCACCAAAAAACCGTGAACTGATGAAGCATTTGTATACCTAAAATTGAAATTGTGTTGGAGGAAGCGACATGAATAGATGGATTTGCTTGGTTGTCCCGCTTGTAATACTGATCGGAGCGCTGACCGGATGTTCCGGAACGTCCGCAGGGAACAAGCCTTCGACAAACGCTGCCAATGTGCATGAAAATGGGCAGCCAAGCGGGGCAAGTATGCCTGAAGCGGGCATGCCCGAGAAGGGCGTATGGCCAAGAACGATAACGGACGCCGCCGGTAATAAGATAGTATTTAAGGAACGGCCGGAGCGTATAGCAGTGCTCCATCCCTTGTATTTGGATTATTTTTTCGCGTTGGACACGCCTCCAATTGCCTCGGGCAACGCAGCGAATGCGATGAAGGAATTCGCCACTTTGCAGCCTTATGCCGAAACGGCCGAGATAGCAGATTTGGGCAGCGGAAGGGACTTGAATATGGAAGCGATCATTGCTGCAAATCCTGATGTGATCGTAACCTTCAAAGGCCATATTGATGCGAATTATGATGAGTTAAGCAAGATTGCTCCTGTTATCCAAATCGACTACAGTGATTCTTGGGAAAAGACAACGATGATTTGCGCCCAGATTATCGGCAAAGAGGAATTGGCGGAGCAGCTTATCAATGAAACCAAAGAAGTTATTGAGAAAACGAAAGAGCAGTTGGGTGATCTGAAAAATAAAAGCTTCGCCTTACTGAGGGTTGACGGCAAAGCCAATTTTACTGCTCAAGGGACTAAAAACACAATGTACTATAACGAAACAGCGGGATTTGGGCTGATGAAGCCAGATAGATATCCTGAAGACAATGCAATGCTTTCCCTGGAGGCTTTGGCGGAAATGAATCCGGATTACATTATTATCCAGCATGATCTTAACGTTGCAAAGGCAGCAGTCCAAGAAAAAGAGGCTTTAGCTGTGTGGAACTCACTGAAGGCCGTGAAAAACAATCATGTTCTATTTTTCGATAATTCCCTCAATACAGGAAGCGTCCTGGCTATCCGCCTGGCTGCAGAGAATTTTATGGGATTGGAGAGAGATAATAAATAAAAAACGGAGCAATGAAAGCCGCCAAGTAGGCGGCTTATTTGTCAAGTGACACAAAAGTGTCTACATTGTGGGGAGAATGTTGCGGCATTGATCGGTAGACTGGGTTCACACAGATCGTTCAACTGCCAGCTCGATTATGAAAATAAGCGGGGATCAATTCTTTGGATCAATGAGAAATTCTGCTCTTACTCTTAATCCAGCCGTTGCTAAGAGGCAAACTGAAACCATGGATATAAAATCATATATATTGAGTTTCTGATTGATGTATTCCATTGAAGAAGGCAAGTGCAAATATGGGCTAGGCTATATTCGAGTCCTGATTATCAGCTAAATAATCACTCAGCAAGTCTGGATTAGATAATTATACATATAGCATTCGTGATTGGTGCATTTGCATTTGTTTCAGTCCTTGCTACATTATATATTGATAATGAGAATCACTATTAATGGCCTAGCCGTAAAACTATTTTTATCATGTAGGAAAGGCGGGATATCGTATGCAAGCTCCGGGAAAATTTTACAAATAAAGTAATTGTGAATTGAACGCGATAGTATCTCGGTGAAAAGTATAACGTTCCACAAAAAGCAGAAAAAATTGTGATTACTGGGGCTATGGAAGCGATGGAAGATGCGGTAATGCTTGACGTTCATCCAGTAGGTGAGATAACGATAGGGGTACAATTCCCAGAAATGTTTGTTTCGTAACGGGCGAGTCGGAATCAATTGGTGGGAAACACCAACCGAACTTTGAGAAAATATTGCAATTGTAACCAGACGTTATTTAGGTTCAACCAAGTTCCAAAAAGAAGTGCTGAAGAAGTTGCAATTAAAGATTAATCTGCCCGGACTAACGACAAGCTTATAACAAAATAAAATTTAAGGTGGATTATTCATGTCATCAACAGCAGAAACACAGCAAACAAAAGTGATTAAAACTACTCCAATATTAATTTCTTTCTTAATTGCTGGTTTCATTGGATTGTTCAGTGAAACGGCTTTAAACATGGCTCTCGGGGATTTAATACAAGTATTTTCTATTAGTTCTTCCACGGTTCAATGGCTGACAACAGGTTATTTATTAACCTTGGGGATATTAGTTCCTGTCTCGGGTCTCTTACTTCAATGGTTTAGTACACGTCAAATATTTATTGTGTCATTGATTTTTTCAATTATTGGAACACTAGTCGCAGCTCTTGCACCAAGCTTCGAAGTATTAATGTTTTCTCGAGTGATTCAGGCTATAGGTACGGGATTATTGCTACCCCTGATGTTTAATTCGATCTTATTGATTTTTCCCATCAATAAGAGAGGTGCAACAATGGGACTAATAGGGTTAGTCATTATGTTTGCACCCGCAGTTGGACCCTCAATCTCAGGATTAATTCTTGAAAAACTGACTTGGCATTGGATTTTCTGGGTTTGTTTACCGTTTCTAATTCTTGCGTTGGTATCGGGTATATTGTATATGCAGAATGTTTCGACCATAACTAAACCCAAAATTGATATATTATCTATTATCCTATCTTCGATTGGTTTTGGCGGAATCGTCTATGGCTTTAGCAGCGCGGGTGAGAATGGCTGGGGAAGCACAATTGTGATTACGATGATTATTATAGGCCTTGCTGCACTTACCTTGTTTTCTTTGCGACAATTAAAAATGGATAAACCGATGCTTGATTTACGTGTATTAAAATATCCAATGTTTACTCTAGGTTTATTGGCCGTATTTATTTGCTTCACGGTAATAATGTCCACGATGATTTTGTTGCCATTATATTTGCAAACAGGGCTAGCATTGACTGCATTTACCGCGGGGCTTGTTTTGTTGCCAGGTGGTGTGCTGAATGGATTAATGTCCCCGATCACAGGTCGTATCTTTGACAAATTCGGACCAAGAGGACTTGTTATACCTGGATTTGCGATCATGCTTATCATGTTATGGATCATGTCAAACGTCACCATTGAAACGCCGGTTAGTATGGTGATTGTGATGCACTCCATTCTATTTATAGGTGTATCGATGGTTTTGATGCCTGCTCAGACAAATGGACTAAATCAATTACCGAAAAATCTTTATCCAGATGGTACTGCTTTAATGAATACATTACAGCAAATGTCGGGAGCAATTGGCACTGCAGTTGCGATTACGATTATGTCCGCTTCTCAGAAAAGATATATGAACAATATGACTGATCTATCTGACCCTTCTTCAATTGGAGCTTCATTAACAGCGGGAGTACAGGACTCCTTTATATTCACTCTAATTATAGCTATGGTTGGTTTAATTATTTCCTTCTTCATCAAATCTTCTCGCGTTAAATAGGGCTTACTGAATAATTTAAAACTCTTATTTTACGGCTCAAACAAAAACCAGTGGTTGACATCATAATGCGAGGATAAAATAGAAAAACATCTGCAAATTCTGTATTGTTGTAAGTCCTAACCGAACAACAAAAGGATATGACAGATGCGACTCCAGTATATTAGTCGGACAGGTGCAGAAGTAGAAGTAGGGCGATCAAAAACTAATTTGCTTTCTGAGGTAGAGGATTATCAAACAAACGTTTTACAGTCAGCATGGTGAACCTTACTATAAATAACTGCTAATAGATAAGACGCCACTCCCTTTTTCATTGAAAGGAATGGCGTCTATTTCACATTTTATTAAAAATCAAAGTTGTCCGGATCGGGACCGACTCGAAGATCTTGATTCAAATCATCAATCTGGTCCATATCTTCTTGGGTTAGCTCAAAATCGAACAGGGCCGCGTTTTCGATAATGCGATGTTCCTTCGTAGATTTCGGTATGGTGATAACGCCATGCTGCAAATCCCAACGCAGGATGACTTGCGCAACGGACTTTCCATACTTGGCCGCGATCTCCTTCAGCATCGGATTATCCAACAGCCCGCCTTGCATTAATGGCGACCAGGCTTCCAACTGAATGCCCTGCTCCTTGCTGAATCGGAGCAATTCTTTTTGAGTTAGACAAGGGTGGAATTCCACTTGGTTGATCATAGGTTTAATGTTAGCGTCCTTCATCAGGTCTTCAAGATGGTGGATTTGAAAATTGCTTACCCCAATGGCCTTGACCCGTCCTTCTTGATATAGGGTCTCCAAAGCTCTCCACGCCTCTTTGTATTTGCCCTGTACAGGCCAATGAACCAGGTATAAATCAAGGTATTCCAAGCCCAATTTTTCTAAACTTGCTTCATAGGCGGCCAGTGTGGATTCGTATCCCAAATCGGCATTCCACACTTTTGAAGTTATGAAAAGGTCCTCTCTGGAGATATTGGTCTCCAGCATAGCCTCGCGAATCCCCTGACCGACACTTGTCTCATTCTCATAAATAGCAGCGGTATCGATACTGCGATACCCGTGTGCAATGGCTGATTTCACAGCCTGTACCAGTTCCGGCCCTTCTTCCACTTTGAACACGCCTAGCCCGATCCAAGGCATGTTCATGCCGTTGTGCAACGTTACTGTATCTTGAAGATTTTTAGACATCATATAATAGCCTCCTGAATTATGTTTTTGAATGCGGTTAAGCGCACTCTAAGCCAGGGTTCACTGTATTTGTTTCGCTGGTGGTTTGGGCGGGCGCATCTTTCCTTTCCAGGACACGCGCCCAGCCTGTCAGCAATACGGCTCCCATCACCATTAATCCTCCTACCCATGTGGTATGAATCAGCCCGATCGTATCCGTAACGACACCGCCCAAGTAGGCCCCGATCGCAATTCCTGCGTTAAACGCGGCAATGTTGACAGCAGAAGCCACATCTTTCGCTTGCGGCGCGAAACGTTCAGCCAGCATGACGACATATACTTGCAAGCCGGGCACATTCATAAATGCAAACAGCCCCATAAGGAAGATGGTTATCAAACCGGCTGTTTTAAAAGGTGCGGTGAACGTTAACAGGAAGAGCACGATGGACTGTATAAAAAACATATAGAACAAGGCAGTAACAGGTTTTCGGTTAGCGGCTTTGCCTCCGATAACATTGCCGATGGCAATGGCAACTCCATATATAAGCAGAATGATTGCTGCCGTTTTTTCCTCGAATCCGGTTATATCGTGAAGCAGCGGGGATAAATAGGTAAAGACGACAAAGGTCCCGCCGTATCCCAAGGCAGTGATGGCAAATGCAAGCAGCAATCGTCTGTTCGTGACAAGTTTAAGTTGATCGCGAAGCGGCGTTTTCGTTCCTTTTCGTAAATGGGAAGAAACTAAGGTCATGTTGGCTATGAAAGCCAGAATGCCGATTGCAACGATCACGAGAAAGGCTGCTCGCCAACCGAATTGTTGTCCAATTAAGGTGCCCAAGGGAACCCCGGTTACGGTCGCGACAGTAAGTCCAGAGAACATAATCGCGATAGCGCTGGCTCTGCGGTTCTCAGGCACGAGATCGGCCGCAATGGTAGAGGCAATCGACATGAATACGCCATGTGACAACGCGGAGATTACGCGCGCCGCTAACAGCACGACAATTCCACTGGCAGCGGCAGCCAGCATATTGCCTGCAATAAAAACAACCATAATCCAAAGCAGCAACGATTTACGTGAGATATTAGAGGTCAAGGACGTTAGAACGGGAGCCCCGAAAGTTACCCCTAACGCATATAAAGTAACGGTTAAACCTGATGTTGTGACAGATATATTTAAGTCTTCAGCAATGAGGGGGAGCAGTCCCACGCTGATAAACTCGGTTGTGCCAATCGCAAAGGCACTAATTGCTAGCGCCAGCAGCGCCAAAGTGCTCCGCTTATTCTCCAATGTCATTCGCCCCACTCCTACAATATTGTAATGTCCGGCCGGTAAATGCTATTATCAATCATTAGGATGAAATTGAATAGTACGTACTTTGAAGTGATATAGGTACTTAAAAGTTCCTATAAACTCATTTGGAGGGAAAAGGCTGTGATTAAAAAGAAATATAATATTTCAGTAGAAGCAACTTTGGAAGTTATTGGCGGGAAGTGGAAGTGTGTAATCCTGTGTCATTTGACTTACGGGAAGAAAAGAACAAGTGAATTAAAACGCCTTATGCCCGGAATTACGCAAAAAATGTTAACGCAGCAGCTAAGAGAATTAGAGCAGGACGGCATCGTGAATCGAATTATCTATAATCAAGTGCCTCCGAAAGTGGAGTACGAGCTTAGCGAATACGGGTGGAGCTTGAAATCGATCATGGATTCCCTATGCGCTTGATTAATTAAAACCGATAATTTTAACCAACCTGTAATTTATATAAATATGAACATATGATAATATAAACAAAACAACGATTAGGAGGTCATTTTTTGATAGGTCGCAGCGGGAATCCGACATTGAATGACAATACTTTTGAACAGAGTGGATTTAACTCCGCACAGGAGCCCATGACGATCGGCGGGACGGTCAACAAAGCGTTTATGACGCTAGCCTTGCTCGTAGCAGCCGCTATTGTCTCGTGGACCATGTACTTTAACGGGTACAGCGTGGTATCTTACGCCTATGGCGGGGCGATTGTCGGATTCATTCTGGCATTAATCATCAGCTTTAAGCCGACAGCGGCTCCGTATTTGGTTCCGATTTATGCCATTGCGGAAGGGTTATTTCTCGGTGCTCTCTCGGCAAACTTTGAATCGCTGTACTATGGAATTACGATGCAGGCGGCCTTGCTGACGATGTGCGTATTCATCGGTATGCTTGTTGCTTATAAAACCGGAATGATCAAGGCGACGGAGAACTTCAAGCTCGGCGTGTTTGCTGCCACGGCTGGCATTGCCCTTGTTTACCTTCTAAGCTTTGTTTTAGGATTTTTCGGTGTAACGGTTCCTTATCTGCACGAAAACAGCTTAATCGGTATTGGTATTTCAGTTGTCATTGTCATTATCGCCGCGCTGAATTTCGTTCTTGATTTTGATTTCATTGAAAATGGCGCACAGCAGGGAGCTCCTAAATATATGGAATGGTATGGAGCGTTTGGCCTTATGGTCACTCTGGTGTGGCTGTATATTGAGATCATCCGTCTTCTTGCCAAGCTGCGGAGCCGAGACTAAGCCATATAATCGTAAGACCATCCCCTGAAGGAGATGGTCTATTTGCTATGCACATTCCGTTGACCTCTCCTACTCAAACAAGAGAAGGAAGGTCTTCAGTTATGCCGCTACTTTTTCAACAACAAATAGACGAAGTATGGGGCGCCAATTAATGCAACCACAATACCCGCTGGAATTCCGTCAGGGTCCAGCACATTGCGTCCAATCGTATCTGCGAACAATAACAACCATCCGCCAATCAGAATCGCGATCGGGATAAATAATTGATGTCTGGGTCCGACCAGCGCTTTGGCAATATGCGGAGCCATGAGTCCAATAAAAGCGATTCCTCCCGTGGCGGAAACGGCGGAAGCCGCCAGCGCAACTGCGGTCAACAGAAGCGTAATCCGCTCCTTGTCAACCGACACGCCAACGCCGATAACCACATGCTCGCTGAGCGCAAGCAGATTCATGCGATGCGCCTTGTACATGGTGAAAGGGATCAGCACGGCCAGCCACGGCAGGATCGCCCATATAAACGGCCAGTCCGTCCCCCATATATTGCCCGCCAGCCACTTGGCTATAAAATCTACTTTCGAACGCTCAGCCGATGAAATGAGAACAATCATGGTCCCGGACAGCGCCATGGAGAATCCCACCCCGGTGAGCACCAGCCGTACAGGCTGCAGGCCAACCGTTCTGTTGTACGAGAACACGTAAATCATACAAGTCGTAAGCAGCGCGCCCGCAAACGCTACAAGAGGCAGCATATATGCAAATGAGCCTGCGTCTATCGGGAAAAACAAGAAGAAAACAGCAATCGCCACGCCTGCCCCGGAATTGACGCCCAGTATACCGGGTTCAGCCAAGTCATTGCGCGTGATGCCCTGCAAGATAGCGCCAGATAGGGCGAGTGCCATCCCAGCCAACAGCGTGATGATGATTCGAGGCAGACGAACGGAGAACAGAACAAATTCTTCTTTGAACGTTCCTTGCCCGAACAGAGTTGGAAGTAGCCGATCATACGACAGAGAGGAGTACCCCAATCCCATCCCGATCACGACTGTCAGTGCAATAAGCATGAGCAAAGCACCCACGATGAGCCGTTGTTTTTTCAATAAGGCAGATGGAATCATGAGAATGCTTTGCCTCCTTTATGAACGATGAACAGGAAGAAAGGCAAGCCCAGCATCGCCACAATGGCCGCCACAGGCGTTTCATACGGGGCATTGATCATTCGGCCGAGAGTGTCGGCCAGCAGCATAAAAGCAGCCCCTGCAAGCGCAGACATCGGCAAAATAAAGCGATAATCTGTCCCGACCATGGCACGCACGATATGAGGCACCATCAAGCCGATGAATGCCATATTCCCAACCAGCGCGACAGAAGCGCCGGCGAGCAGAATAATGACAATGAACAGGATCGTTTTCACTAGAATGGTCTGCTGGCCCAATCCAACGGCAACCTCTTCATTTAAGCTCAGAATGGTGTGCTGTCTCGCTAGCACAAGAGCAATCACGATACCGGTGATGATAAAAGGCGCAATGACCTGAAGCTGGCTCCATGAAGTGCCAATGACTCCGCCTGCCGTCCACATGGACACATCTTTCGAAATCTTGAAATAGAGCCCGATTCCTTCCGCGATGGCGTACAGGAATGCCGAAACCGCAGCGCCAGCTAATACAATGCGAAGCGGGGATAAGCCGCCCTTTTTCATGGCTCCGATACCGAATACCATGCTGGCTCCGACAGCTGCTCCGATAGAGCAAGCGATCGTAATATGGAAGTAGTTCGCCGATGGAATCAACGCAATCGTTAGGGCGAGCGCTGCATTAGCCCCGGCAGTCAAGCCAAGCAAGCCGGGATCGGCAAGCGGGTTCCTCGTCATTCCTTGCATGATTGCGCCAGATACGGACAGCCCAGCGCCAACCATAATGGCGCCGATTTCGCGCGGCAGGCGAATTTCACGGAGCAGGGAAATGTTGTCGCTGGTGGCGCGGGAAGTCAGTGCCAGCCATACTTCTCTCACCGTGGTGTCAGCAGCCCCAAATACCATGGCAACAACAAACGCAGCTATAAATACAACAATGCCTGCCATCAGTTTATATGCAAATGGGATGAAACGTCGCTTCTCTTTCGTCATAGTCCCTCTTCTTTTCCGTTATAGAATACAGGAAAAGGAATTCTTAGATCTAAGAATTCCTCCTCCCATTACTGTTACTGGCCCAGAAAGCTTTTGATAAAGAAGTCCAATTGGAAATCCAACGTGACCGGGTCGTTAAAGTAGAACTCTTTCGCATTGACTTCGAACACGCGGTTGTTTTTCACCGCAGGAATATTCGTGTACGTATTGGTTTTCTGGAAAGAATTGTCCGTATCTTTGTTTTTGCTGAAAATCAAATAGTCACCGGCGAACTGTGGAAGAACTTCTAGCGATAGAGCGTAGTAGCCATCTTTCAGCGCCATTTCCTTCACTTTGTCAGGCATCTTCAGCTTCATTTCCTGGTACAAAATTTCGGTGCCGCGGCCCCAGTTATCGCCGAACACATAAATCTGCTTGTCAAAGTTCTCGATGACGGACACGGTTGTGCTTTCGCCGATTTTGGCTTTAATATCTTTTCCGGCTTGCCCAGCGCGTTTTTTGAAATCATCGATCCACGCTTGCGCTTCTTTTTCCTTGTTCAACAGCTTCCCGATTTCCAAGTGCTGCGTCAGGTAGTCTACTTTTCCGTAGGTGAACGTTACCGTAGGCGCAAGTTGCTTCAATTTATCCACGTTCTTGATGGAGGACAAACCGATAATTAGGTCAGGCTGCAGCTCTATGATTTTTTCCAAGTTTTCATCCGATACTTCGGCCACATCTTTTAATTTATCTTGGAAACGTGGATTCATCTTGGACCAAGAGTCTACACCGGCAAGATTGACGTTCAGCGCCATGACGTTGCCGGCAAAGGAAGACAGTACGACAACGCGCTGCGGATCGGCAGGCACTTCAACGGGGCCATTTTCCGACTGATATGTGATCGTGCCTGATGTGCTGTCCTTGGCCGCGGAGTTGTCCTTGTTATCTGCTGGCCCGCTGCTGCATGCGCTAATCATAAGCACGAAAATGAGCATGAAAGGAATAAATAGCTTTTTCATGTGGGTATGCTCCTTTTACTGAATGGTGTGTGGCACACATTGGTTTATAGTTTCAAAGGTAAATGATAATGATTATCAACCTCGATTTCATTCCATATAATAAAGATCTCTTTTTCTCGTGTCAATAGTTTTCTTGTTGTAAAAAATGAGGAAAACGCTTATATTGATAATGATAATCATTAACAATATAAATCCAAGGAGTGAACACGATTGGATCAGGAACAACTATTTGATGTCACGATCATTGGTGGAGGTCCGGCAGGGCTGTTCTCCGCCTTCTATAGTGGACTACGGGAAATGAAAACGAAGCTGATTGAGTACCAGCCTCGTCTGGGCGGTAAAGTTCATGTCTATCCTGAGAAAATGATCTGGGACGTGGGCGGTCTGACCCCCATAACCGGAGCCCAATTAATTGAACAGATTACCGCACAGGGGTTAACGTTTGACCCGGAAGTCGTGTTGAATGAAAAGGTGGAGTCGATCGCGCGGAACGAGGAAGGCATATTTGTGCTGCACGCGGCTTCGGGCCGGAAGCATTATTCAAAGACAGTCGTCGTTGCGGTTGGAGGCGGGATATTAAATCCGCAGAAATTGGACATCGAGGGCGCGGAACGATTTGAAGTGTCCAACTTGAATTATACGGTGAAGTCTCTGCAGAAATTCAAGGATAAGACGGTTGTGATTTCCGGCGGGGGCAATTCGGCCATTGATTGGGCGAATGAGTTGGAGCCGGTTGCCAAGCAGGTGTATTTGACCTATCGCAAGGATAAGGAATCCCTATCCGGTCATGAAGCGACAATCACGCAACTAATGAATAGCTCTATCGTGTGCCACTTCAATTCATCCATTACGAAGCTGATAGCCTCAGACAATCACGAAGTTATTGAACGTGTAGAGCTGACGAATCAAGCTACTGGCGAGGTAACGGCGTTGACGATTGACGAAGTGATTATTAACCATGGCTATGAACGAGATTCGAGCCTAATCGGGAACAGCGAATTGAAGATCGAGCAGGTGGATGACTTTTACGTGGCAGGGAATGCAAGCAGCGAATCGTCCATTCCCGGTCTGTATGCGGCGGGCGATATTTTGCATCATGACGGGAAGCTGCACTTGATCGCAGGCGCCTTCCAGGATGCGGCCAACGCAGTGAACAAGGCGAAGCAATTTATTCAGCCGGATGCCAATGGCTACGGAATGGTGTCCTCCCATAATGATTTGTTCAAAGAGCGCAACCGCCAACTCGTGAAACAAATGATAAAATGATGGCAAGACGAAAGCGAGACGCTCCCATGTCCCCGTTCTGGGCTTGTGGAGCGTCTCGCTTGTTGTCGTTATTTATTTTTATTTTGCAAGTATAATATGAGTTCAGTTCGTCTGTTCAGCTCAAGCCTGATCAGGATATGGGGCACAAACAGTTACGAAAAAGGATTTTGACGTTTGACGGGAAATAGTTTATTGCCCCATAACGTTGGAAGCAAAACTTCGTTTTTCTCATACAAAGATGAGATTACGATATCATGATTCTCCAACTCATGCTCCATGCTCTGGACTAGTGTGTCAAAGACACGGACAACGTTCTCATAGTCATGTTTAAAATACAGCTTCCCAGAGCGTCCAATAGCTGCAACGGCAGGATAGTAATATCCTGATTCCCCCAAGCAGAAGCAGTCCTCCTGTGCAAAAGTCAAAATTTCTTGATAGTCCTCGGGATATGAAATTTCTTCAAGTGCGTTTGGAAGAAAATTAAACGTGTAATCATACCATGAATCAGCACACTGGCTGTCGGGTATGTCATGATGGTATTTAAAAAAAACCATATCGTCTATGCCCGAGAACTCTTGAAGAAACTTCTTCGCACTGTCGAAGAGATCCGTGCCCTCTTCTCTGCAGCGTAACTCAAAGCATGAAATATCAACGTGTCTGCCCTCATACCAGCCTGCTTTTTTCAGCAACAATACCATTTGTTCTTGTCTGGTGAGTTCCTTTTCACCCTGCTTCATCCAATCATTCCTACCTTATAAAATAAAAAACAAACTACAAAAGCGAAGATTTCACAGCTATATTTTCAGGAAGTCCAAGAAACTCGTGCATGAATAGCTTGTTGTATTATCAATCGTATCGTTTAAACCATGTACTGCCCTTTGTAGAGGGAGATGCTTGTAACAAAAAATCGGCCCTTGGACCGATCTCAAAGTTTATTTATTGCTCATTTACTTCACATACATTCCGATAAATTGGGCTACCTCACGGTCATATCCTTCCGGATCGGTTTGTCTGGCCATACCGTGACCCGCGCCGGGCACGATAAACATTTTTTTCTGCGCAGGACCGTTCTCGTACAATTCGTAAACCATTTCGGTCGGCACGAACAAATCCGCGCCGCCGTGAATAAACAGCATCGGCGTTTTCGATTTTTTTATTTGCTCCAAGGCCGAAGCTTCTCCGAAAGAGTACCCCGCCCGAATTTTGGTCAGCAGACTGGTCGTTTGGACGATCGGAAAAGACGGGAGATGATACATTCGTTGCAGCTGGTAAGTCAGCTCATCTGTAACCGATGTATACCCGCAATCCTCCACGATCGCCTTGACGTTAGGAGGCAGATCCTCACCGCTGGTCATCATGACCGTCGCTCCTCCCATGGACACGCCATGAAGGACGATTTGCGCTTGGCCGCTTGTATGTTCGATGACTTTGTCGATCCATTTGACATAATCCTTGCGTTCCGGCCAACCGAATCCGATATAATTCCCTTCGCTCTTCCCATGTCCGCGGGCGTCCGGGAGAAGTACGTTATAGCCTAGCACATCCCTGTACATTTGAGCCAAATGGCCCATCTGTTCGGCATGTCCGGAGTATCCGTGGGCGATAATTACGGTTTTGTCCGTCTGTTGAGCGGCTGCCAGATAGTAGGCGTGCAGCTTAAGCCCATCGTTGGAAGTCATGCTCCATTCCGTAAAAGCTTGTTTACCCCACCACTCTTCATTGTCATCGAACGGATTCGCGACGCTCGCGCTAACCGCCAGATCGGGATTGCCTTTCAAGAAGCTCTTTTCGGCGCGTGCAATGGCGACGTGGTAGAAATAAAAGCTAGCAGACGTGATGATAATCAATAGCAGTGCTAGAATGGTAATGGACACGATCAACACTCTTTTTTTCAATAATATCCTCTCCCTTCATGTAGGTGCGTGCTTCTATGGCTGTTAAGGAAAGAATATGCCAGTTTGTTACCTAACGTTATCAAGATTATAGTTTCCACCGCTGGACAACAACTGTCCTTTTTATCCTATTATACCGTATTTTTTTGCAGCGTGACCAGTTCCCGGGACTCGCCGCATCCAGATGCATATTGCAATGAGGCAAAGGAACATGACTGTTTCCTCCCCCTTGTATATATTTAATAAGTAGGACAATAATAAACAGATTGTGTGCTGCGCCAGCTTTAGTATAATAGGGCAGAGTGATAAAGTTTGTGAAATGAGGATATCGGAATGAATAAGGAATCCATTTATGGATTAACAATGGAGCAACTGACGGCATGGTTGGCTCAATATGGGCATAAAAAGTTTCGGGCAGCGCAAGTCTGGGATTGGCTTTATAGAAAGCGGGTAACGAATTTCTCGGAAATGAGCGATGTCAATCAAGATTGCATCGAATTATTGGCTGAGCATTTTGCCATCAGGACGATGGACGAGCACGTGAAGCAAGAATCGGCGGATGGAACGATTAAGTTCCTGTTCAAGTTGCAGGATGGCAATCTGATTGAAACGGTATTGATGAGACATAAATACGGACTATCCGTATGTGTCACCACGCAAGTTGGCTGCAATATCGGGTGCAGCTTCTGCGCAAGCGGGCTGTTGGCGAAGAGCCGGGATTTAACCAGCGGCGAAATCGTGGAGCAGATTATGCAGGTCCAATTGCATCTGGATGAAGCGAAGCAAGACGAAAAAGTGAGCCATGTTGTGGTGATGGGCATTGGAGAGCCGTTCGATAACTTCAATAACTTGGTAGACTTTCTCAATGTTATCAAGGATCACAAAGGATTGGCCATTGGTCCAAGACGCATTACGGTATCGACGAGCGGCCTTGCGGATAAGATTTACGAATTTACCG
Organism: Paenibacillus profundus; assembly: GCF_021369635.1. GTDB lineage: Bacteria > Bacillota > Bacilli > Paenibacillales > Paenibacillaceae > Paenibacillus_B > Paenibacillus_B profundus. Next base: position 30,005 of record NZ_JAJNBZ010000041.1, read on the forward strand.
ATATGAATCTGCAGGTCAATCTGGCGATTTCCTTGCATGCGCCCAATAACGAGCTCCGCACGCGAATCATGAAGATAAACCGAGCCATTCCAATCGAGAAGTTAATGCAGGCCATTCAATACTACTTGGACAAGACGAAGCGCAGAGTGACGCTTGAATATATACTGCTTAAGGATGTGAATGACCGCAAGGAACATGCCCTTGAGCTTGTTGATCTGATTCGGGATATGCGGGATCTCGCAAGCGTTAATTTAATTCCATATAACCCTGTGGATGAACACAGTCAATATCAGAGAAGCGAGCCGCAATCGGTGCGGGAATTCTATGACATATTGAAGCAGCATGGCATCAATAGCAGTGTCCGCCTTGAACATGGCACGGATATCGATGCCGCCTGCGGCCAGCTAAGAAGCAAACAGATCCGGGTATCATAAACGGGATGGCACGTTGGAAAGAAGCATCAGAGGATTTTTCAAATCTTTGATGCTTCTTTTGCTCTGTTTTTCTCGCGGTTACTGTCTCTTAATCTGAGCCCCATACATTCCAATGAAGCTTAATAGGAAGAGGTTTACGTGCTGTTTTAACTGGATAATATCCAATGGATGAGACAAAAGGTGCGGTCAAACCATCAATTAAAAAAGCTTGCCTTATCTTTTCCGCAGCTCTTGCCTCTACGCGCTTGCAAGCGAATGCCGCACCCCAATATGACCATAGCGCCTATGCAAATGAATACGTTGGCTTCAAAAACTGTCTTAAATGCTTGAAACAGAGGTGCCTGTCCTTGTCCAATCCCTCCATTCATGACCCCGAGCCCCAGAGCAGCGCCTAACACCATGCCAGCGTTACGGGTTAACGCAATCATTCCCCCGATAGAGCCCGCCTGTTCCGTTGGAGCATGCTGCATAATAAAGCTGTTATTCGGGGACGCAATGAGCCCCATTCCCAGTCCGATCACCGCAAGCGCGGAAACAATCCATACCGTCGGCAACTGCCCAGAATAAAGAGCAAAAAAGGAAATTCCACTTCCCATCACGGATATATTGGGTGAGAATGCGACCAGTATGGAGCTGACGCTGAAACATACATATCCGAGATTATGAATAAGCCGATAACCATATCTATCGCCCAGTTTGCCCATCACTGGAAGCAACGAGGCGATAACGAGCAGGTAGCCGGTCGTAACCCACTGCACAGTGCTCAGGTTGGATTGAAATGTTTTCACAAAGTGAGGCAAGACACATTCACGATACCCGCCGTAAAATGGGATATAAATGCCCCCATGCATATGGCCATCATCATGAACATCCGATGGGTGCTTGTAAAAGCTTGATGGTCCAGTTTTGATGGGCTCATAATCAACACCAGCTTCTCTTTATAGTATAGTTACTAAACTAAATACTCAAAAAAAATTATTGCTGCAAAAAAACGTTTAATTTTTCTATGCATCTCTCGAATATCTCGATCTCCTGCTCGCTGAGCTGAGAACGAAGCTGATCGTAGAAGCGGCGGTGCACCTCTTCGTGGGCGGCATTAGCCTCCCTACCTGTTTCGGTAAGTGAAATCACGATCGCCCTCGAATCATTCGGATGCGGTGAACGTGTGACAAGTTCTTTTGCTTCCAGGCGTGCGATAAGCTGTGTGACCGCACCTTTTGTTATTCCGAGGCGACCCGCGAGCTCGCTCATGAGAACGCCTCCCTCGAAACCGATGGCCTCGACCGTATGAATCTCACTAGGCGTTAAAGGTCCAGCTGTGCCAAAGGAATGAGGTTGGCGTTCGAGCCGTCGCAGCTGCATAATCAGTCGTCCCAGATTGCGGCTGCCGCTATGGTTATTGTCAGATTGGGTATACATTTTTTTATCCATGCATTTAGTATAGTTCCTAAACTTAATGGTTGTCAATTACATTGGAGGCTCTGCTGCCGGGCGAACTATCTTTGCGAAGCCTTCAATTGAAGATAAGCTTCGGCCATTTCCCGCCCATTGATCGCAATAAATATACGATGCTGCCCCTCATAGTGAGTTCTCGTTGAAAGGTCTTTAAAGGAATGCGTTCTGTGAAACGCCACCTCACCGTTTTTATAAGTGTTCTCGGTAATCTTAAATAGTTTTCTGGAGGTCGTGCCGTTTGCTTTGACAAAATTAATCCCATATTCGATACGCAGCTTATGGATATCTGGCGACGGATTAACCAATACAAACTCGAACGCAAGCGTGTCGCCAATGGACAGCTGATCATTCGACAATAACAGATTCTTGATTTGAACGTCCGGCTCGGTATTGAATCCAAATAAACTTAGCACTTCAGGATCTGCTTTTCTTAATAGGGTTCTGCAGCCGTGTTTAATAATCCAGTCCGTATGGGGATGCTGTCCTTTCCATTCTGAGCCTATCTTTTTCACCAAGCCGGGGTGATCCTTGGAAATGTCGTTTAAGTTATTGGCGACGCTTTTGCGGACATATTCACTTTCATCCTCTTTCAAGAGAGACAAAATAGGCAATATTGGGGCCGGATTATCTTTAAACATTTTCAGAGGGGCGGCCCAAGGAAGTCTGGGACGGCAGCCTTCACTAGCTAATCTGCGCACATGATGATCTTCGTCCCGGGCCCATTCCTCCATGATGGACATCATCTTGATCGGATCGGCTTCAATAAAAGGACGAACCGCAAATTCCGAACTAGATGATGCAGTGAACTGCTTCAGTGCAGAGATCGATACGTCCCAATGGGCAAGGCCATATTCCTCTACAAAATCAGGGAAAAATAAATACTCAAACCCTCTGCATTGCGGAGTTATTTTCATTAAAAGCTCTATTGCTTCTGGATAAGAAGGAGGCAGAGTTGCAGACAACGCATGTGTAATGTGTCGAAACCTTTGTTTTAACTCTCTATTTCCCCACTCTTGATCGAATATCAAGTTCATAAACAGCCGGTCATCGAATTCTGGATGTGCTTGTTTTACAATCGCGCAGAAATGCTGGAAAAAGGATGGATTGTACATTTCTTTGAGTGCTTCAGCCATGGTTTGTTTAGCTCCTTTAAGGTTGCTTTGGCTTGTAGTTGAGATCTTTAAACAATTGATTCTGTTCTTCTTTGGTCAGGTCCCGCCAATGGCCCACGGGCAGACCTTGCAAGTGAATGTTCATGATCCGGATTCGCTGCAGACGGCGCACCTCATAGCCGAGGGCGGAGCACATGCGGCGAATTTGGCGATTTAGTCCTTGGGTGAGCGTGATTTTAAAAACAAAATTGGTCATCTTGGTAATTTTACAAGGAAGAGTCTTCGTGCCTAAAATTTCCACACCTGCAGCCATTGAGTCCAAAAACCAAGGAGTGAGCTTCTTGTCGACAGTTACGATATATTCTTTTTCATGCTTGTTTTCGGAGCGCAAAATTTTGTTGACGATGTCGCCGTCGTTCGTCAGCAGGATTAAGCCTTCCGAGTCTTTATCCAGTCGCCCTATATGAAAAATCCGCAGCGGATGATTGACGAAATCAACAATGTTCCCCTTCACATGGCGTTCCGTTGTGCTGGTAATGCCTACTGGCTTATTGAGCACAATATAGACATGTTTTTGTTCCGCTATAATGGGTTTGTTGTCAACGCGAACATCGTCCCCTGGTTCTACTTGACTCCCTAACTCGGCTACGATTCCATTGATTGTCACTCTTCGAGCGGCTATCCATTTGTCGGCTTCTCGTCTGGACGTTATGCCGGATTCGCTAATGTATTTATTTATTCGCACCCTATACACACCTTTGATTGTAATATTTATGTCTGGACGATATTAATGTACCAAGTTTTTATATATGAAATCAATGTATAAGGCGGTTTACTTGTGTTGACTTGGAAATAAGACATCAAATGTCGTACCAACGCCTGGCTCGCTTTGCACGGCAATAGTGCCATTGTGTTTTTCAATAATTGTTTTCACGATGGAAAGCCCTAATCCGGAACCGCCGATGTCGCGTGAGCGTGATTTATCAATACGATAGAAAGGTTCAAATATATGCGGGAGCTCTTCATTCGGAATACCTATGCCTGTATCGGAAATGTGGATGATCGTATTATATCCGCGCAGTGAAACGGCTATTTGAACTTTGCCGCCGTGCTTATTGTATTTCACCGCGTTTTCTAGCAGATTGAACAAGGCCCTATATACAAGAGTCTGATTGCCAAATATAGCATGACTACATTCCCCTACTACTTGTATTTGGATATTTTTTTGCCGGGTCATCGGTTCTAATTCCTGCGCAATATGTTGGAGCGTGTCGGATAGAGCAATCTTATCCGCAAACTTCGCCTTTTCCTCCGAAGTCAGCTTCAATAAGTCATCCACGACATCGATCAGCCGTTGCGTGCTTAATTCCGTAATGTCCACATTTTCTTTATAGTCTTCGATAGAAGGGGATTTGTCCAATTTCAGCACTTGAATTCCCGCTTTTATGGTCGTAAGCGGTGTTTTAAGCTCGTGGGCCGCATTGGCGGCGAATCTTTTCTGTCTGGCGAAGGACTCATCCAGTCTGTTCAGCATCGTATTGAAGGAGCCGGCCAGGCTGCCGATTTCATCCTTTGTCTGAATATGGTCAATGCGATGGGATAAATTATGCTCGTTGATGTTTTTAATCGTTTTGCTGAGTTGATTAACTGGCTTTAGAGCTCTGCCCGAGATTACATAGGTTGCAGCCATCCCCAGGATAATGATGATAAACATATAGATGACACTGGTATCGACAAACTGGTCTTTGGCCTTGATAGCTCTTACTTCGACTGATATATTACTTAGTTTTTCCTCATTCGCAGCTGGTCGAATCCAGGCTTCATGGTCTGGCGTTATGCTGGAATTCAGTGGAACCATCTTGGTTGTGGTGACTGCTTGTAGAACGTTGGGCCGCACAAATTTTCTTTCCGCATTATGGATGGAAATCAGGGTTAAACAAACGGCGGTAAGAATGACAATACACCCGGTAAGCAACGTCAATCGCATACGTAAAGATAGTTTATTCAACATCGTGCTCCCCCGCAGTATCTGATATAAAATATCCCTGACCTCTTATATTTCTTATTACGTCTTTTTCCCCCAGCACTTCGGCAAGCTTTTTCTTCAACGAATAAATATGAAATTTGAGCGAATTGGAAAATAAGTCCGTATCGCTGTCCCATGTATGTTCGATGAGCTGCTCGGCGCTGATTACGCTGTTCTTGTTCAGCATGAGATATTGGAGCAGGGAGTATTCCTTTTTGGTCAATTCAACAAGCCGATCGTTGGCATGCACACACTTTTGGGCCGTATCGATGCTTATAGGGCCGCAAGTCAGAACGGTATCCTGCTGTACGAAGGAGCGCCGCAGCAAATTGCGGATTCTCGCTTCCAGTTCTTTAAAGTCAAAGGGTTTAATCAGGTAATCATTTGCGCCGGAATCCAGTCCGGTAATGCGGTCCTCAATTTCGGAGCGGGCCGATAGAATCAATATATTGATTTCTTTGTTCTCGTCCCGAATTTTTTTAAGAACCTCCAAGCCGTCTAATTTAGGCAAATTTAAATCTAGAACCATTAAATCATACTGATTGACTTCGTGCAGCTCGATGGCTTCTTCGCCGTCCATCGCCCTGTCCACCGCATAGCCGCATTTTTTAAGTCCTTTGGCTATGATGTTCGAGAGTATGGATTCGTCCTCGACTAATAATAGCTTCATTGTGCTTTCACTCCTTGTGTGCCACAAACATGGCCAAGCAGCCATGCTTTCTGGCTGCTTGGCTGCTGCATCATACAGTTGCAAGAAGATGATTTTCTTGAATGAAATGGCTTATATAAGCTTTACTTGTTTTCTACAATTTCTTTTTTTAGTAAAACTTGACCGTCTTTCAGTTTCAATTGCTGAGCGGCATTCTGGTCAGCGGGAGAAGTATGAATTTCAGCTTTTATGTTTACAGTTTTCACGTTGCCCTGCGCTTCCGCTTCAATGATTTGTTGCTCAAGACTAAGATCTGCAATCGTTTGGTTCAATTTCTTTTCCGTTTGTTGATCAAGTTTGAGGCTTGCAATCACTTCGCGCAATTTTTTCTCGGATAGTTGATCAGCTTTGAGGTTCGCGACCATTTCGGTTGCTTTCTTTTCTATTTGTTGATCAAGCTTAAGATTTTTAATCTTTTCGGTTATTTGTTTCTTTACTTGAACTTGTTCCTTATTGGCCAGTTGGTGAGTGGCCTTAATTGCATCCAATGATTCCATTTTAATGACTTTGGAATCCACCTTTTCCATGGGAACCCCAGTTGCTGCAAAAGCGCTAAGCGGTAGTGCGGCCACCATTGCGGCAACCATTAATCCTGTTTTTAACATCGTAACCTTTTTCATCGTAATTCCTCCTGTAGTTAGCTTTAATTGTTTTGGTGCATGACTTGCAACTGTGACTTCAGTTTACAGGGAGGACGGTTAGATAAAGGTTAGTTTTTAAGGGTATAGAAATTATTTTTTCTTTCATTTTAACCTTATTTTATCATATTTTAAAATTACTGATAGAATAGCCGTTCACGATACGCCGCCAAGTCCTTTTCTCCACTCTCCCACTCATTCAGAAGCCGCATTACGGTATAAATGCAGTTGGAGACGATTGTTTTTGCTGACCGAAGGGGAGAGTGAGTGGAAGCTGGTTGGGGAGCCTTCTTGTTGAATCCGCAATAAGAAAAAAGGATTAGGTCGCGAATTTCGCGTGCCTAATCCTTTGAGTGTTTTTACGCCTGAATATAAAATATTAAATCCTGCCCGTTTTTGACAGGTTCCTGTGCGAGCGTATAGCCGTGCTTGACGACTTCTTCCGGCACGTTGCGGAAGGCCGCCGGACAGTCGGCAATGACCTGCAGCAGCTGCCCCTTCTTCATGTCGCGCAATGTTTCCAGCGTATAAATAACCGGGTATGGACAAGGTTCCCCTCTAAGGTCCAACGTGAAATCAACTTCAACTGACATTTTTATAGTCCCCTTTCTTGAATCCAACGCCAAAGCGATAGTTTTTTTGCCAGTATACGGCGATGGCATATCCGATTCCTAACAGGATCAGCGTCACCGCCAGCGCGCCGGCAGGCCCCATTATCGTGAGCAAATTGATTTTGGCTCCGCTCTGTACGAGAACGTTATAGACTCCGAGATGATCCCACGCATAGGCGAGGGCCGTGGCACCGATGATGTTGCCGATAAATACGGGCAAGAAGACGATTTGCCCTTCCATCAGCCGGTACATCATGCCTGTCTCGCAGCCGCCGGCCAGTACGATGCCGATGCCGAACAGCACGCCGCCGACAAATGTGCTTGGCGCGGCAATTTTGGTAATCGGGTCCAAGCCGTAAATCAAGATGATGAGCAGTGTCGCCACGGAACTAATGGCCATGCCGACCGTGATTGCTTTCGTCATGGTGGCCCGGCCGCTAATCCACAGATCGCGGAACGCAGATGTAAAGCAAATTTGCCCTCTTTCAATCAAAATGCCGAATGCGGCCCCGAATAGAGCAGCTACTCCCAACATCGTGCGGCCCGAGATGAAAAAGTAAACGATAAGGCCCGTATACAATAACGCAATGATGGCCCCTACGTAAGGTTGAATTTTTCTTGTTTTGGCAGCGCTTTGCGCCATATTGCCTTTTTGCAGGACAGGCTTGCCCTTCCACCATCTTGTATTTACGATTTTAACGCCCGCATAAGTACCGATTGCGGTGGCGATCATAAATATCCAAGAATGAAATGAAAATTGAGGCACGCCAGTGAAAAAGGCAGCCAGATTGCAGCCTAGAGCCAAACGGGCGCCAACACCCGCGATGAATCCGCCAATCAGCCCTTGCAGCAAGCGGCGCTTTTGTTTCGGAACTCTTATTTTGAAATTATTGCTGATCAAAATCATAATCAAGGCGCCAATGAACATGCCCCACACGATCCAGCCGTCTGTTCGGCTGAATGTGGTTCCGTCCATATGAATCAAGCCATAATAGTCCCAATCGGAAATATCCACGCCGAAAAGCTGTAAAACGTGACCTCCCAAACGAGTGAATTCGCCGGTTACGGCCCATACGGTTCCGGTAATTCCGAAATATAGAGCACTCAGAACGCCTGCAATCCCCATCGCGGCATAGGGGCTCCAATAATTGGTGAACAGTTTCCCTAACATGTGTTTCATTTTTCTTACCCCTTCAATCCTTTTCAAAATGCATTCCTTGATCTGTTTGTATGCGGCAAAACACTCCTTATGTATACGCCAAGTGAAAATGCCATCCTCCATTTTACTACAATCAGCATGTGTGTGGGGAAATTCTCTTAAAAGGACTTAACTCTCGATCAGGACAAGGGGAGAGAGCGAGCGGTTGAATAAATAACGATGTAACCTTTTTCGATAATTCGGGATCTAATGTATGAAAATATGAATGGAAGAAGAGAGATGTATACGGATGGTTGCACAGAAAGGGGACTATACACCAAACCGAAATCATTGACGGTCAAACCGTATATCATGAGAACGGTGGAGAATAATAAACGCGAAAAAGAGTATATCCCCGAACTTGAGTTTACGATACCGGTGCCGTAATGTTATAGGATAGTGAAAGGGGTGCGGGTGATGACCTTGGAAGAAGTGATGCGCAGGCTGGAAGCGTTGGGTTCGGAGCAGACCAAGCAGACTTTTATCCGTCACGGAGCGATAGAGCCCCTATACGGTGTGAAGATTGGCGACCTGAAAAAGCTGGTTAAAGATGTGAAGAAGGATCAAAATCTTGCACGGGCTCTATACGACACTGGAAATAGCGATGCCATGTATTTGGCAGGTCTGTCCGTAAATCCGAGAACGATGACGAAAGAAACGCTTCAAGACTGGGCGAACAAGGCGAACTGGTCGATGCACACAGAAACTACGGTAGCCGGAGTAGCCGCAGAGAGCCCTTTTGCTCTGGAGCTGGCAAGGGAATGGATGGATTCAAGCGATGAGCTGATTGCCACCTGCGGCTGGAGCACATACGGCAACTACATATCAATCACCCCGGACGAACAATTGGATATCGATGAAATACGCCGTCTGCTGCGGCAAATCGAGACAACGATTCATACGGAAAGAAACCGAGTGCGCTATAAAATGAATGCTTTTGTTATTGCAACAGGCGCCTATATCCGGGCTTTGCATGACGAGGCGATACGAGTCGCCGATGCTATCGGGAAGGTGCATGTCAACGTGGGGCCTACCGCATGTAAAGTGCCCGAGGCGAGAGCCTATATCGAAAAGATTGATGCACGCGGGAAGATCGGTGTGAAGAAAAAGACCTGTATTTGTTAAGGAGCCAAGCTCTATCCAAGACGAGTCTGTTTCCGTATTTGGGACGAACCAGAACAAGAGGCACTCCTTCTAGGAATGCCTCATTTTCAAAAGCAATTCTGTTCGTACCGCCCCTGTATATTAATCCACAATTGAAATGATATATTCTCCGCGATTTTCCCCGGGTATAATAACCCCTAAATCTTTGAGTTTCGATATATTTTTTGCAATGCTTGATGGTGAAGCATCCAATGTCTCATCAAACAGTTGTCTGTGGAATATCTCGCCGTCTTCCATCCTGGCTATTAACTCAAACATCGTTTTTGCATGGCCTTTACCAAGCAGCTCTCTAATATGCTTAATTCTATCGTAACGTTGCAGTTCTTTTAGCACCTTAGTAAGCGATGCAATGACACACTCGAGATAGAACACGATGAATGGTTTTAGGTTCCCTTGAGTAGCAGTCATAAGTGTATCATAGTAATCCTCTATTCTTTTATCAAAGTATTCTTCCACACTGAAGGCATCCTTGATCGTGGATAGGTCATTATGAATTAAGCCAACCAATGTAGAAAATGCTCTAGCTGTTCTTCCGTTTCCATCTGGAAAGGGGTGGACATACCCTATTAAATGATGGGTAATTCCGGAAATAATAAGAGGATGCACCTTTTTTTCAGAAACTACGTTGGTCTCGTAGGGATTCGACAATCCTGTCACACTCGTAAAAAGCCAAGAGAAATATGCCCGCATAAGAAGGGGAATTTCATTACATGCTGGAGGTTGATAACTAACTTGCCCGTCACTATCTTGAAGAGCAACAGGAATACTCCTGTATCCATCAGGATAGCCAGTTAAGTTTTGCATGAGTGTCTGTTGAATTTTCTTGAGTACAGGTTCATCCATATCTGAAAAATCTTTGTTGGGATCTAAACTATAAATATATTCATAAGTTTCAAATACGTTTTTTACTTCCAGTTGGGCCTTTTGTTTTATGGTTAGCGGATTCTTTTTATAGCTTTGATAAACTTGCTCGACCTCTTTGAACTCCAACTTATTTTGTTCTATTTTTGTTGTAAAGTGCGCTGTTCTGACTAAAGAATTTCGTAAAATGGTGGGCTCTAAAGGATGGCTTTTTAAGCCAAGCCTGGCTAGTGCGCCTATATTTCTCTCCGCCTCTAATATTAGTTGTTGTATATCGTAATCAAAGAGATTTAGATTAGGACGAAAGACCATTTTATCTTCCTCATATATAAAGTGCTCATAAGAAAAATTATAAGTCATTTTTACACCGCCTATTACACTTAAAAGTTCAGCAGAATCAAGGGTTGCCATTACATTTTATTATATTGAATTACACTTATTATGTACATAAAATAATACTATTAAACCAACTATATGGGCATATGACAAAAAGACATCATGGCACTTGGGCATGCATTGGCCAATAAGGCTAGTAAAGCGGCAGCTGCAGAAGATTTAGATGAATAAGAGAAATGGATAGAGGCAGGTGAGGTGATTCGGGGATGAAAAATATAAGATTAAAGCTGGCTAGGGTGGAAAAAGACTTGTCGCAGGAAGAACTGGCCCAGCTTGTGGGAGTGTCGAGACAGACTATAGGATTAATCGAGCTTGGCAAATATAATCCCAGCTTGAGCTTATGCGTTGCGATTTGCAAGGCGCTGTCGAAGACGTTGAATGATTTGTTTTGGGAGGAATAAGCGGCGGGTTTCATGAATTGAACATGGAGCGGAAGATATAATTAAGGCCATCCTATGAAGGGATGGCCTGTTCTGATCACGCCGTAAATAAGTGAGCTCTATACTTGCGATAAGGATGGGACTGCATCAAGAGCATACAGCTCGCGGTAGCGCGCACTTTGCTCCATCAGCTGCGTATGTGAACCGGACATAGCGACTCCACCGTTTTCCAGGAAGATTACTTCGTCCATCTGCTCCACACCGGCTAAATGGTGTGTAATCCATAGCAACGTTTTGCCTTGAACGGCTTGAAACACGGTCGATAACAGCACGTTCTCCGTCCGCGGATCCAAGCCGACCGTCGGTTCATCCAGCACGATGATCGGATTGTCCTGCAGCAGGATGCGCGCGAGAGCTATGCGCTGGCGCTCCCCGCCGGAGAAGCGTTGTCCCATCTCATGGGTCCGTGTATGGTAGCCGTCTGGCAGAGAGTCGATTAATGGATGCAGCTGGGCCTGTGCAGCCGCAGCCTGAACCTGCTGCTCTGAGGCGTCAGGACGCCCCAGACGGATATTGTTGGCCACCGTCGTGTCGAACAAGTGTGGATTCTGATTCAGCACGGAGACCACCTGCGTTAGGTGATGTTCCAGCTCATGAATCTCCGTTCCGTTCGCTGTGATTGTGCCCTGCTCAGGCTGTATAGCTCCTTGGATCAACTTCAGCAGAGTCGACTTTCCTGCGCCGCTGCGGCCGATTATAGCGACTTTTTTCCCTGGGGGAATATCAAGCGAGATGTCTTGCAAGATCCGGTCCTCACTACCCGGATAACGAAAGGACACATGATTGAGCCGCAGGTGAACCTGCCGCCAAGCTGTCGCCACGCTCTGTGTCTGCCGATCCGTTATGTCTGCAAGCCCGCTCTCCGATTCGGGATCGTTCCCGACTTCCGCAATGCGCCGCAGCGAGTCTTGATACTTCGGTATTTTCTCTACAGCCTCCGACATTGGAGCGAAAGCGTTCATGATAGTTAGCGAAGACAACACAAACGCTGCAATGACCGTTACGGAAAAGTGTTCCGCCGCCGACTGGTGTCCGGTCCATATGATCATCGATACGACGGCTGCGCCTGTCACGCACTGAATGATCAACTCTCGCCATCTCGCCCAGGCATGCACACGTCGTTCCACCTGCGTGAGCTCATTTTCGCTCGTTTCATACGCTTGGATAAATTCAGTCTTTCTCCCGCTCACTAGCCAATCGTTAATACCGAGCACCGCGTCGGTCAGCTTGCGGTATAGACGGTTGCGTCCACGAGTTAAGCGAACGTGCTTCTTGCGAGTCACGGACAGGGAGACGAGGGGCAGCGCAAACAGGAGCATCGCAGCGTATAGCGCCATAAATATAGCGAACTGCCAATGAAACATGCCTAATGTCAGAATGAACAAGCCATACATAACCATAGAGACGATGCTTGGAAATATCGTGCGCAAGTATACGTCCTGCAGATGTTCGATATCGTCGGACAGCACGCCGAGAATGTCGCCTGTCCGGTAGCGCGAACGTATGAACAGCGCTTGCGGCTCCAATATGTGATATAGGCGCACTCGCATGGCCGAGAGAATCCGCAGCACGGTATCATGTCCGATAAGCCGCTCCAAGTAACGAAAGACCGCTTGACCGATGCTGATGGCACGTACGGCTACGATCGGAACAAAGAGCAGCAAAATATTTTCGGGGCGCAGGGCCGCTTTTGAAATTAAATAACCGGAGATGAACAAAAGCAGCGCAGCGGATAAGACGCCTAGGGTGCCTAACGCGGCGGCAAGCGTTAACCGCCAACGATGCTGCCGTAAATAAGGGCGAAGCCATCCCTCTTTTCTCATCGTATCCCCTCCTTCTGCGACCGAATCAGTTCATAATAGACGCCCTTCTGCCGGATAAGGGATTCATGGGTGCCAATCTCGGCTACCCGTCCTTGATCGAGAACGATAATTTGATCCATGTGCAGCATCCAATGCAGCCGATGCGTAGCCAGGAAGACCAGCTTGTCTTCAAATAACCGGAGCATCGTCTGCTTCAGCTCATATTCGGTTTCGATATCCAGATGGGCCGTAGGTTCATCTAATAAGACGACAGGACGGTCGCTCAAGAAAGCGCGGGCAAGGGCCACACGCTGTTCCTGCCCCCCGCTGAGGGTGCGACCCCCGTTGCCTATTGTTTCTTCATACTGATGGGGCAGTGAGGCTGCCAACTCTGCAAGACCTGCCGCAGCTGCAGCTCGTGTGACCGCATCCATGCTGGCATCTGGCACGTAGAATCGGATGTTTTCCGCCAAGGTGTCGTTGAAAATATACGGATGTTGAGGAATGTAGGTCGTCTGCTTATGCCATTGCTCCATCACGAGTGATTGGAGTTCAGGCTCATTCCAATGAATTCGGCCATTGGATGGGTGCAGAAACCCTCCCAACACATCGATTAAGGTGGATTTTCCGGCGCCGCTTTCGCCTACGATTCCGACCTTCATTGTGCCTTTAATCTCAAAGGATACATTATGCAGCGAATAGGCAGCTTCCTGCTGGTGCCTAACATCAACACCGTGCAAAGACAGGCTGCTATCCGGTCCCCAGGACGATGAACGGTCCAGTTCAGCCGCTGCTTGTACCGTATCGTAATTCAGTATCGCTTGAATGTTGTCCGCAGCAGTCCTTCCGTTCAGCGTCGCATGGTAATCCGAGCCGACTTCACGTACGGGCAGAAAGTACTCCGGCGCCAAGATAAGCACAGTCAGGGCCGGAGCTAACGCCATGCTTCCTTCCACGAGCCGCAAGCCGAGTCCCACCGCCACACAGGCGACGGATAAGCTGGTGAAAAAGTCGAGCGCAAAGCTCGATAGAAAAGCTACGCGCAGGGTGCGGACCGTCGCCGAGCGGTACTGGTCGCTGACGCGGGCGATCGAGACTTGATGCCGTCGGCTGTGTCCCAGAAATTTCAGGGTCTCCAGCCCGCGCAGCGTGTCCACGAAATGATTCGATAATATACGGTACGAGTGCCACTGCTTATCCATCTGTTTCTGGGCGGCAAGGCCTAACAGAATCATGAATATAATAATAATCGGTACGGTCACAACCAGAATGACGCCCGAGATGGCATCTTGGAAAAAAACATACCCAGCGATAACGAGCGGCAACACAGCGGTGCTCACCATGCGTGGCGGATAAAGCTCCAAAAAGATGCGCAGCTGAGCGATCCCTTCAAGTGCCAAGGTGACCAGCTTGCCCGTTCCTTCGGATCTGGCAAAGCTCGGACCCAGCTCGAACAGCTTATCCAGCAACCGCCTTCTCGTCTCGGCGCCAGTCTTCTCTGCAAAACGGTAAGACACCTTTTGCCGCACCCATGTGAGCACGCCTCGGCTGAGAAAGGCGAGCAAGAAGCAAGCAAGGTCCAGATACAAATCCTCCACAGGCGTCCCGTGAAATAAATCAGAAATAATATGGGCCAACAAGGTTGCCTGGAACAGAATACATATACTTTGCAATAATGAAATGCAGCTTAGCGTCACATAGAGCGCTTGTATCCCTTTGTATTGAGGCATTCTGCTTTTCTTCATCAATACTCCAGATGTTCTTTATCATCAATTCGTTTGCGGAACACATAATAGCTCCAAATTTGATAGCCCAATACGAACGGAAGAATCGTCAATGAAATATACGTCATCACTTTTAACGAATACGCTCCGGAAGCTGCATTGTAAATCGTCAAGTGAAAGTCGGGACTGATCGAGCTGACCATCACCCGCGGGAACAAGCCGATGAACATGCTGACAACGGACAGGATGATGACCGCGCCCGTCATGGCAAACGCCCAACCGTCGCGTTTTTTCTTGATAAATAGGCCTGCCAGGACAAGCGCTGCGCCTGCGAGAACCGGCAATGCGATCCATTGCGCCCCATGTACGGTGTAAATGTCGGTGCTGAAATAGGTCATTACCGCAAATATGAGCAGGACGGCCGCAACGGCAGGACCTATGTCACGGGCAGCCTTCCGTGCCCGATCCCGCAGCACGCCGTTGGTGCGCAGCGTGATAAACACGAGGCCGTGCAGGATGCATAGCAGAACGACGGCCACTCCCCCGGCGAGAGCGTAGCCGTTCAGCAGGTCGAATACGCTGCCGATCATCTCCTTATGGCTGTCAATCGGCACGCCGCGGATGAGATTCGCGAACACGACTCCGAACAAGAAAGGCGGAAGCAGGCTTCCAATGAAAATGGCGGCATCCCATGTCTTTTTCCAGATTCCGTGATCCATCTTCCCTCTGAATTCAAAGGCAACGCCGCGAGCGATAAGCGCTAGCAGCAGCACGACAAACGGAATGTAAAAGCCGCTGAATAAGGTGGCGTACCATTCCGGAAAAGCGGCGAACATGGCGCCGCCAGCCGTAATGAGCCATACTTCGTTCGCATCCCAATAAGGGCCGATTGTATTGATGAGGATACGGCGCTCTTGGTCGCTCTTGCCTAGAAACCGCGATACGATACCTACGCCGAAATCAAAGCCCTCAAGGAAGAAAAAACCGACAAATAGAACAGAAACGAGAATAAACCATAACTCATTTAGCGAGAGCATGTGCTTCCTCCTTATCAAACGGATCGTGCGAAATGGAATCTTCAACCTCTTCCTGCTCCGCGTCTTTGCGAATCACTTTCACGAACAGACATGCATCGATAATGGCCAGAATCGCATAAATGCTCGTAAAGGCAATAATCGAGAAGAGCAACTCACCTGCGGATACCGTAGGCGAAATGGCATCTTCGGTCCGCATCACTCCGAATACGACCCAAGGCTGGCGTCCCATCTCGGCCATCAGCCACCCCGCCGAATTGGCCAGAAACGGGAATGCAATCGCGCCTACCATCAGCTTCAAAAACCACGGCCGTTGTTCAAGCTTCCGTGTGCGGGCCAGCACGATGCCGTAGATGCCAAGCAAACACATGAGGCCGCCGGCTATAACCATGGTGCGGAAGCTCCAGAAGGTCATTTTTACCGAGGGAATGTAGTCACCCGGCCCGTATTTTTGTTCGTACTGCACCTGAATCTGGTTCATGCCGTCTAGACTGCCGCTGAACTTGTTAAACGATAAAATGCTCAGCATATAGGGAATTTTGATTTCGGAAGAATTTTCTTTTTTCACCGTATCGATATTGGCATAGAGGGTGAACGGCGCAGGATCCTCGCTCGTGTTCCACAATGCTTCAGCCGCAGCCATCTTCATTGGCTGCGATGCAAGGAGGTGCTGACCTTGCTGATGTCCGATAATCGCAACGAGCAGAGCGGATATCATGGCGACCATAATCGATACATGGAACGATTTTTTGAACATTTCGAGATTTTGCCGCTTCAGCAGCTTCCATGCGCTGACGCCAGCCATAAAGAACGCACCGGTAGCGAAGGCGGCAAATAAGGTGTGCGGAAATTGCAGCCACAGCTGCGGATTGGTGATAATCGCAAAGAAATCGCTCATTTCCGCCCTTCCGTTCTGGAATACATAGCCGACTGGCGCATGCATGAAGGAATTGGCCGTCAGTATCCAAAAGGCTGACAAGACGGTACCTATCGATACAAGCCAAATGCATGCGAGGTGAACGCGCTTCGATAAGCGGTCCCAGCCGAACACCCACAAGCCAATGAACGTGGACTCCATAAAAAAGGCAAGCAAGCCTTCAATCGCCAGCGAAGGTCCGAATACGTCCCCGACGAAGCGGGAATAGTTCGACCAGTTCATGCCGAACTGGAACTCCTGCAAGATGCCGGTTACGACACCGACTGCAAAATTGATCAGGAACAATTTACTCCAAAATTTAGCGGTTTGTTTATATATTTCTTTGCCTTTCACAACGTAGAGCGTCTCCAATATCGCGATTAAGAACGCTAGCCCAATCGTCATCGGAACGAAGATGTAATGGAATAGCGTAGTGGACGCAAATTGAATGCGCGCGAGAATAACCTGATCCATAATGGCCTCCTTTAGCTGAATGCTGTTCTGTGTGTTTTTAAGGCCCTTCGGCGCCTCATTATGTGAATGGGTTCACGTAATGGTGTGAATGACGATGCGCCGCTTGTACATGATATGAACGTCACTATACGTAACCTTAACCGTCATTTTTCATTACATTGCCTAGGCGCAGCTCGGTTCGGCACTGCCGTTAAACCGAATTTTTACACAGCGAATCGCTTCAGCATTATCATAGAGCAGAGTGGATGCCATGTCGCCATCCATTTATGTAGAGGTCAATCATCCATGTTCAACACACTGACACATAGTTGACAAGGTTTCGATGAAATCGGCCTGCGCCGACTAATTTAGTGAGATGTTATACTTAAGTCGTGTGATAAAAATCACAGACTAAGTAAATATAAGAGGTGGATTTCTATGTGGCAACCGGATCGTTCTAGCAAACAAGCGCTATATCAGCAGATTGCCGCATATATGGAGCGCAGAATTTTTTATGGGGAGTTTCCGCCCGGCAGCATTCTCCCTTCGGAGCGTAAATTCGCCGAACAAATAAACGTAAATCGGAGTACCGTCGTTCAAGCCTATGAAGAATTGCGAGCATCGGGAATTATCGAAAGCATGGTAGGAAGCGGTACGCGGGTAAGCAAATATAAATGGGGGGCTCCCAAGCAAACACCGGATTGGCTTCAGTATTTAGAAGGCGGCACCGTCGTGCAGCCGAACCAATCCTTCTTGCGGACCATCCGGGAAGAACTCGATACGGGACGTCTGCTCATCGACTTCGCAAGCGGCGAGCTGTCTCCCGACTTATCTCCAAATGAAGCCATTCGGCTGCTCTTGAGCGAGCATTCATTACATGAGGATTTGGGCTATGACAATCCGCAAGGCTATGTTCCGCTGCGGCAAGCGCTGGTCTCTTATTTGCAGCAGTATCGCGGCATCCGGGCAACGGAATCCTCGATCCTTATCACCTCGGGATCTCATCAGTCACTGTATTTGATTACCCAGCGGTTATTAAGTCCGGGCGATGCTGTGGCGATCGAAGATCCGTCCTATTACTATTCATTGCCTATGTTTCATTCGGCAGGCCTTCGCTTGTTCCGTCTGCCTGTTGACGAAAAGGGTGTCTGTCCCGAGGGAATTCTATCGTTGTACCGGGAACATAACATACGTATGATCTTTGTGAATCCGAATTACCATAATCCCACTGGCCGCGTGCTTGATCCGTCACGCCGGGAGAGGCTGCTCGATGTGTGCGGACATTTGGGAATTCCCGTAGTGGAGGATGATCCGTTCAGCTTGACTTCATTCGCGGGCAATCCGCCGCCATCGCTCAAATCGATTGATGTCAACAGCACCGTGCTCTACATCGGTTCGCTCTCCAAAACAGTGGCGTCGGGCTTGCGTATCGGTTGGATGGTCGCCCCGCAATCGGTTGTGAACCGGCTTACGGACGAGAGACAGCAGATGGATTTCGGACTTAGCGTGCTGCCGCAGCGCATTGCTGCGCAATTACTGTCCTCGGACCATTTTGACCGGCATTTGCAACGGCTGCGGCAGGAACTGTCGCATAAGCGGAATCTGCTCATTGATGCCTTGCAGCGCGAGCTGCCTGGTGAGGTATCCTATACGCTGCCGCAAGGCGGGCTGCATCTGTGGTGCAAAATAAAGCGGCCCGTCGACGATGGCAGACTGCTGGAGGAAGGCATGAAGCGGGGAGTCGTCTTTGTTCCGGGAAGCGTGTACGGTTCGGAATCGGGCTATGTTCGCTTTACATATGCGCGGCCGCAGCCTGATGAGATCGGCCCGGGCATATCCAAATTCGCGCAAGCGTTGCGCGCTGTAGTTAAATGAGTAGCTTGGAAGCCTATGGGTTCATACGACTCCATAGGCTTTTTTTGTACGCTGCCTCATCAAGCATCCACAAGCACGCCGGGACGATGAATTCCTTTGCAGCGATCATTCTGGCATGGAATCGCTCCCTCTTGGCCCCTCACCTCATATTTAAAGAAAAAGCAGGACGAAAGGCTGCTTCGTATCCTCCGCGTCTCATTTTTCATTGGATTTTATGCAGTAGAAACATCTTACAAATCCCTTTGCAGCAGGTTTCATTGGAATTCATCCAATGTTTTGGACTCGTTTCGCCGCAGTCGATGAAAAACAACCAAATCCACTGCACTAAATAAAGTCAACATGCCACTTGGCCGCTCAATCTGTACATTCCACTGTACATTAGAGAGTGTCTATTCAATTCATGCTAAAGTGTATCTATTTTCCTTTTTGTGGA
>NZ_JAJNBZ010000042.1 GCF_021369635.1 Paenibacillus profundus
GTGCACATAAGCCGTCGCTATGGCAACGGTTCCGTCCGGGTTCACGGTGCCTTCCGCCACGATGAGCGCCCGGTCGTCATAATAGTAGCGGGTGGTCACGCCGTCTTCGGTACGTTCGACCATGAGGCCATCCCCGTTGTAGCGATAGGAGACCATTTTTCCTTTTTCTATCTTCACTTGCGTCAATCGGTTCCGGCTATCGTACGTATAGCTGGCGCCTTGGATATCCGGCACCTTGTCGTTCGTTAACATGCTCCGGTTATCTCTGACATCATACGTGTACTTTTCATTGAACTGGTTCGATGTCTTAATCCGGTTCAACGGGTCGTACGTGAACTGGAACGAAGGGCCGTTATCCGTCTTGCCCGTTATGTTGCGGTTGTTGTCATAGGTATACGCATACTGAGCGAATCGAGCCTCGCCTTGCTTCTGTTGAATGCCAGTCAAGTTCAATCCGTCGTACGCAAACGATTCATTCAGGCCTATTGAGGACTGCAATTGGGATACGCGGTTATACGAGCTATCGTATGTGTAAGTAAATTGGCCGAGCTGCCCCCCTGCTCCATCCAGCACTTTGATATCCTTTGGAATAGATAGGATTGGATTCAGTTGTGTCTGGGCCGTTAAGCGATACGGTCCTGCAGCAATGGATTGTTCCTTTCGTATCCCGCGATCATCATAATCAAATGACATGACGGTCCTATCCGGGTACGTGATGGATGCCAATTCGCCCGACGGATGGTACACGTAGCTTGTCGTCCCCGTCTGATCGGTCATCGCCGTTCGTTTGCCTGCCGCGTCGTATGCATACGAAATGGTTTCACCCGCAGCAACGCTGCTGACCAAGAGATTCCGGTTATTATAGCTAAACTGTTGAACCTGACCTTTCCGATCGATGCTTTTCACCACGTTGCCGTTGCCGTCATAATAGAAACGCTTGCTTTGGTTCATCGGATCGGTTTGCTCCAACAAACGGCCGATGTCATCATACCGTTTCTTGACCGTATTCCCGTCCGCGTATTGAATTTGCACCAGATCGCCAGTTAAATTGTAAGAATAACGCGTCGTCTTCCCTTCGGCATCTGTTGCGGCGATAAGGCGTCCCAACACATCATACTCATACTTCGTTGCGTTATTGTTTCCGTCGTACGCAACCTTGACGTTTCCCGCAAAGTCGTATTCGTAACGGGCCAATACCACCGCCTGACCGGATGGCTTGATTTCTTCTTTCTTAATGAGCCTGTTCATGATGTCGTACGTTTCACGAATGGCGTTGTTCGCCCCGTCGATCGTCGTCTTCGTGTTGGCTGCATCGTCATAGACGATGCGATTCACTCCGTAAAGGAAGTTTTCCTTGATGACCCGATCCCAGGCTTCATACTCATATTCAATCTGAAGCCGTCCGCCAAAGTTCCCTTTTCGAATGATTCGGCCATTCTCATCATATTCATGTTCGGCAATACCACGCCCGTTGGTTTCGGCGATCAGATTTCCCAAGGGATCGAAATGCTTCTCAATTCGCAGCCCATTCGGATCGGTGATGAACATCTTATTTGCTTGATCATCATAAACGATTGTTGTCTTCGTTCCATCCGGATTGATTTCGGCCGTAATTCGCCCGAGTTTGTCATACGTATAGGAAGTGCTGTTTCCATTGCCATCTGTATATTTCGACGGAAGCCCCGTCTCGGGAATATAGTCCATACTGCTTTCGACCACTTCATTGCTGCCGTCAACGTTCTTAACGCCTACGATTTGCCCGCTTAAAAAGAATCGCTTGAAATCAGGGCTGAATTGCTGATAAACAACAGTCTCGGAAGTATCTCCCTTGATTCGAATCTTGAGCGGATTGCCGGCATAGTCATACTCATAATTTAGCTGCTGAACAATCTCTCCCTTGTTATTCTTGGAGATCGCCTGCATTAATCCTCCGCGATCCTCATCATATTCATACTCGGAGCGCAGGTTCATATCCCTATCTATCGGCACGACACTGTTCATCAAGCCGAACTTCCTCAGCGACACGATGGCGTACTCGTAACGGCTTGTTGCCCCGAGCGGATTCGTCTCGGATTCAATAAAGCCCCAGTCATTGCGATCATACGTCCGTGTTGTAACACGGGTAGCAGATGAAGCCCCTCCTTGATAATTCGTCTCCTCGATGCGGATCGGATTCGGATTTCTTCGAGCTGTATCGTACCTGTACTTAAACACCTGACTATTGTTTGCTGGTCTGCAATAGCCTTCCTCGTGTTATATACTACCGAAGGAGAGAGGTAATCCGTATACTGTTTGTCATACGTATAGGTTACGGTCTCAAATTTGTCGTACACATCTACAGAAAACGTGAAGTTTTGATCGAAATACTGCCCTACATCCCCATTGTTATATCTCAGATTTGAAAAACCGCAAGAAAACGAAGGTAACAAAAAAAAGGTCAATCATGGTGGTATCTGACCATAATCGACCTATTCAATGTAACGGTATATCGTTACATTCGGTTATACTTTTCGAGCATTTATGTACGTACAAATGATATGACGAAAACTGTATACGGGTATTAAGGTATTACATGGGTTATATGTGTTATTAGTTAATATGATGGTTTCATTCCGTACTGGGTCCCCCCACGAATACTAATTCATTAGTTGGATAAAATCCAGAAAATTTTGCGCAATTATCAAACTAGAAATTGAACCATCATTTTTCTTTTCAACAAATACGATTCTAGGAGGAACGTTATCGTTATAATCAAAACAAAACATATTACCTTCTTCATCAATTGCAAAAGGGAAATAATTTGGGGGCAAGTTATCTTTCTCTGAGTTATATTTGTCTAAGATATCAAGTTCATCAAATGCCAAAAAAGTCAATAAATAACCAAATATAATTTTCTTGTTATTTACAATAATTGTTTTTGATGATGGTTCTCCACCGTGATATTCTTTGGCTATGTGAAGAAAGTCATCAGGAAAAACAATTCCAATATTCTTCTCAACTGCTTTAATCATATTTATGTCAGCAGGGCAATAGTCAGATTTCCATTCAATGTTTTTATTCATGGCTACACCTACCTAATAACTTAGTAAGCGGATGATAATTCAAAACTACCATCCGCTATTATACTACTTAATCCATTTTATCGCATCTGGTGACCAGTAAGTACTCCAATTAGGGTCACCGACTTGACTTACTTGAATAATCTCACCAGTAGCATTACTTCTCACAACATAGCCTCCATCTTTGTGATAATAAGCAGTGACAGGAGCATTATTTTTCCCTTTTCTTTGATCTGTCCAGTTCACTGTTCCGGCTGGTTTATTTATTGCTTCACCAATCCTCTTATCGTTCCATCCACGCTCGGTTATTTGGTCAGCAATGCTCTTTCCTCCTTTTTTAACTGATTCTTGACTGTAATGAAAAGATTGACCTTTATAGCTAGCAATATTACCCGTACCCTTATTAGACTCCAACCCTTTTTTCAAACTCGATCTATAGAACTGATCTACATTCTTCGGTAATGATATTTCTATTTTGACTCCTACAGGTCCGCGGCTCACATTGGCCGGGCGATTGTAGGTCCCCCCGCCACCAGTTGGCGGATATGAGCGTGCCACTGTGCCTAATCCACCCAGGCTGCGTGCCCCTGACCCGCAGTTATGCGTCCAAATACTCAAATCCGTTACGAAGTAGTTATGATATCCATTGACTTTAAAGTTGTAGACCGTTCGTTTCTCTTTTTCGATCTCGATGCTCTCTATCGGGTACTCTTTGCCTTCATTATCGACCAGCCGATCTCCGACTTTCAAGTCCTTTGCTTCCACCCAGCCTATTCTTGGAACCCAGAACGGATGCTCTTCGGTCGTGATCATCGTCGTGCCAGCTACGGTGACATGGTAGGTCTCTTCGGCTACCCGCTGGAAGGTTTCCTCGACTTCCTTGTACGCCAGTTCTCCCGTTTCTTCATTCTTCGCAGTACTTTATCCCCTATTTCAATCGTTTCAATCGCTTTATAACCCCCAGATAAAAAGAAACCTTGAAAGGCAATAGCCTATCAAGGTATTTATTACATTAAATCTCTATTTCATCCCATAATTCAAAAATTGGCTTACCATTAATTTTAGCGTTCTTGAATAATTCATCTGTCGAACAAAAAGATTGTGAAAAGCAATCTTTCTCTCTAGTTAAATAATAACCTTTAAGATTTTAACTAATCCAATAGCCTTCATTACGCAAGTAAAATTGAAATTCCTCACCCATTTTTACTCGCTCAATTAATTCCTCGTACGTGATAAGTAGTCCTCCTTCCCTAAGGAATCCTTTTAAAAGATCCATCATTATTCCATTGAAAGATATGTTCATGTGGCCATTCTGGATGTTGTTTAGAATTACCGTGATTCGTATAATCGGCATCTCTGACCGCTTTTTCGTCGGGTCCATAGTATCGTCTAGTTTTTATTTCACTAGTCTTTTTATCAATAATATCAACTGCCTGCATCGTATAGGCTCCCTTCTCCGTAATCAGTTCAATTCGTTTGCCCGTTCCCTTATGCTGCTGCAACAGATCGCGCATCACGCCTTGATATTTTTGAGATATCCCGTTATTCATTCACTTAGCCCTCCAGTTCTGCAAGTTGAGCCACTTTTTCAGCCAATACTCGCCTTGTTTGTGCCAGACGCTCCTCTGCATCCTGAACCATTTTTTTGCCGCTGCTGCCTTTGCATCTTCAAGTTCCTGCTGCTGCCGTACTAGAACTCTCTGGTTATACTGCACAAGCTGTCTGCAATCGGACGCTTCTTGCTCTAGTCTGTCTATGAGTTGTAATGCTTGCTGGCGTGGCAGTCCATCCTTTTGCTCTGCTACCGCATTCAAATGCTCCGCACGGTTCAACAACTGCTGAATCTCTTCGCTAACCTGAAAATCTGTACGCCCTGATTCCTGTAACATTTTCGCCTGTTCGCGTAATTCCCTAGCTTTCTGACAATGACCACGAATTTCATACATAAGCTGCTCGTATATTGCGCAGGCTTGAGCAATAGACCGTACTTCCTTTTCTTCTCCCAGTGCTGGTTGCTGGTTCTTCAATTCTTCTGTTACTACCTTTTCACGTTTTGCCATTTAATTTCGTCCTCCTTTGATTTTGAGCATACAAAAAAGCTCATTCCTACTCGTGGTTCAAGTTGGAAAGAGCTTTTGAAAGTTTATCAAGTGTTTGAATTAGTTAGTGTTTGGTTTGTTGGTTGTATTGTACGATCTTGCTGTCCAGAAGTAAACTGTCTATATTTTTGTACTCTCTTGACTTCTAGATTTTTACACAACCTTTTAATTTCATTGGGGTATCGTTATTGTTGTACCTACTATCATAAATAGTACCCAAGTGAGTATCTAAAGTTACTAGGAATGATTTGTTATTCTGTTAGGATACTATATGATATTTCCTTCGCTGCAATTAAACATCCAAAATTACTTGGATAATCTTCAGGCGTAAATTTAAAAATATAATGTAAATACTCAACTTGAAACTTCTCACTAATCTCTCTTTCAGCCTCACCTTCAAGCACTGTTAAGATTGTATCTTTTGTGTCCGTCTTCCACATCATTGGAAGAGATACGAAAAATACATCCTTAAATTTTATTTCAACATCTGGATAGCTAAGGCTTAAACCGCCATATAATGAAATCTCTCCATCTTGATATTGCTTTATTTCAAAATCAAACCACAGGCCTCTTTTTATATAATCATTAATTTCTCGGACAACTTGTCTTACATCTGCTAGATCCATCTTTATACACCTACTTTAATTGTATATGAGTAGCCTTTGCCGCAGCATCATTACCAGCCTTCAAAAGGCTTGTATGATACCATTTTCCATCACTACCAAGGTACTCCCATCCGTAACCTTGATTAGTACCTGGAACCGTTCCCTGTTGCCTTCTGGCTACCCTATAAATACTCCCTGTCTTATCATAAAGAGGGTCCGCAGGATGTGCCCGTACTTCAAAATCATAACCCGCTTCAGACCACTTTTCTTTAAAACTATTTGGAGCTTTATTTAAGTTTTGTCTTTTTAATGCTGCGTTAAGGTAATCATTCGGGTTATTTGAATTAATTAGTTTCGATACATTACCCATGCCCTTATTAGACTTCAAGCCTTTATCCAAAACTGATTTATAGAATTGTTCTGCATTTTTCGGTATTTCTATCTTAGCTCCGGCAGGTCCGCGGCTCACATTCGCCGGGCGCGAGTAACCCCCTCCGCCTCCGACTCTTGGGGCACTAATGGAAGAGGACATTCTCCCTCCAGACAGCGCGCCGTCACGACCGCCGCAATTGTGCGTCCATATCTTCAAGTCCGTTACGAAATAATTGTGTATGCCTTGGACTCTGAAATTATATACCGTGATTCGCTCTTTCTTGACGTCAATGTCTTCAATGGGAACTTCTTGGTCATCGAGATCGACCAGTTTGTCCCCCTTCTTCAGATCACGTGCTTCGACCCAACCTTGGCCAGCTATCCAGAATGGATGCTCCGCCGTTGTTATGATGGTGGTTCCGTTTACTTTTACATGATAGGTTTCATCCGTTTCCCTTTGGAACAATTCCTCTACAGGGTTGTAACCCAGTTCCCCGGTTTCCTCATTTCTCGTTTGGACTTTATCTCCCACTTGAATTTCTTCAATCGGTTTTAGTCCTTGTTCCGTTTTCACTTTCGTTCCGGCTGAAAAACAGAGTAAGGAGCCCGCGCATAACTCCCAAGCGCTGTTCCCGGTCGGATCGATCTTCGTCAGCGGATTATTCTCTACATACGTATACGGGTTCAGACTGAGCGGATTCGTCAGTTCCCCTTCAAACGGATCCTCCGTTATAAACCGCCCGATACTCGGATCATACCATCTGGCCCGCAGGTATTGCAGGTTCGTCGTCTTGTCCCAATACTCGCCCGAGTAGCGGAATATATTCGGTGCCTGCTCTTCTTCCGTCAGCGGATTGCCCCAGATATCATACGTGTAGCGATTGAGCAAATTCCCCTGAGCGTCGCGGATTTCCGTGACGTCCCCGTGGCCGTTCGTGAAGTAATATTGCAGCCCGCTCTGTCCCGGCACTTGGCGAGCCAGCAGCTTGCCACTCGCGTCGTGCACGTAAGCCGCTGTGATGCCCACCGTTCCGTCCGGGTTCACGGTGCCTTCCGCCACGATGAGCGCCCGGTCGTCATAATAGTAGCGGGTGGTCACGCCGTCTTCGCTGCGCTCGACCATGAGGCCATCTCCGTTGTAGCGATAGGAGACTGTTATTCCTTTTTCTGTCGTGACTTGCGTCAAGCGGTTCCGGCTGTCATAGGTATAACTTGCGCCTTGGATATCCGGCACCTTATCGCTCTTTAACGTGCTCCGGTTATCTCTGACATCATACGTGTACCTTTCATTGAACTGGTTCGACGTCTTAATCCGGTTCAGCGGGTCGTACGTGAACTGGAACGAAGGGCCGTTATCCGTCTTGCCCGTTATGTTGCGGTTGTTGTCATAGGTATACGCATACTGAGCGAATGGGGCCTCGCCTTGCTTCTGCTGAATGCCAGTCAAGTTCAATCCGTCGTACGCAAACGATTCATTCAGGCCTATCGAGGACTGCAATTGGGATACGCGGTTATATGAGCCATCATACGTGTAAGTAAATTGGCCGAGCTGTCCCCCTGCTCCATCTATCACATCCACTTGCCTTGGAATGGGCAGGATGAGGTTCAATTGCGATTGAGTCCTTAACTGATATGGACCTGCAGCAATGGATTGTTCCTTTCGTATCCCGCGTGCATCATAATCAAATGACAGGACCGTCCTATCCGGGTACGTGATAGTTGCCAATTCGCCCGACGGATGGTACACGTAGCTCGTCGTCCCCGTCTGATCGGTCATCGCCGTTCGTTTGCCTGCCGCATCATACGTATACGAAATGGTTTCACCCGCAGCAATGCTGCTGACCAAGAGATTCCGGTTATTATAGCCGAATTGTTGAGCTTGACCTTTCCGATCAATGCTTTTTACCACGTTGCCGTAGCCGTCATAATAGAAACGCTTGCTTTGCCTCATCGGGTCGGTTTGCTCCAGCAAACGGCCGATGTCATCATATCGTTTCCTGTTCGTATTGCCATCCGCGTATCGGACTTGCACCAAATCGCCATTCAAGCTGTAAGAATAACGCGTCGTTTTCCCTCCGGCATCCGTTACGGCGATCACGTGTCCCAATACATCGTGCTCATATTTCGTTGCGTTGTTGTTCCCGTCATACGCAACCTTGACGTTCCCCGCATAATCGTATTCGTAACGGGCCAATACCACCGCCTGACCGGATGGCTTGATTTCTTCTTTCTTTATGAGCCTGTTCATGATGTCGTACGTTTCACGAATGGCGTTGTTGGCCCCGTCGATCGTCGTCTTCGTGTTGGCTGCATCGTCATAGACGATACGATTCACTCCGTAAAGGAAGTTTTCCTTGATGACGCGATCCCAGGCGTCATACTCATATTCAATCTGAAGCTGTCCGCCAAACTTCCCTTTTCGAATGAGCCGGCCGTTCTCATCATACGCATGTTCGGCAATACCACGCCCGTTGGTTTCGGCGATAAGATTGCCGAGCGGATCGAAATGCTTCTCGATTCGCAGCCCATTCGGATCGGTGATGAACATCTTATTTGCTTGATCATCATAAACGATTGTTGTCTTCGTTCCATCCGGATTGACTTCGGCCGTAATTCGCCCAATTTTGTCATACGTATAGGCGGTACTGTTTCCATTGCCGTCTGTAAATTTGGTCGGAAGCCCTGTCTCAGGAATATAGTCCACACTGCTTTCGACCACTTCATTGCTGCCGTCAACGTTCTTAACGCCTACTATTTGCCCGCTTAAAAAGAATCGCTTGAAATCAGGGTTGAATTGTTGATAAACAACGGTCTCGGAAGTATCTCCCTTGATTCGAATCTTGAGCGGATTGCCGGCATAGTCATACTCATAATTTAGCTGCTGAACAATCTCTCCCTTGTCATTCTTGGAGAGCGCCTGCATTAATCCTCCGCGTTCCTCATCATATTCATACTCGGAACGCAGGTTCATGTCCCGATCTATCGGCAGGACACTGTTCATCAAGCCGAACTTCCTCAGCGACACGATGGCGTACTCGTAACGGCTTGTTGCTCCTAGCGGATTCGTCTCGGATTCAATAAAGCCCCAGTCATTGCGATCATACGTCCGTGTTGTAACACGGGACGCGGATGAAGCTCCTCCTTGATAATTCGTCTCCTCGATGCGGATCGGATTCGGATTTCTTCGAGCTGTATCGTACCTGTACGTAAACACCTGACTGTTGTTTGTTTGCTGGTCTGCAATAGCCTTCCTCGTGTTATATATTACCGAAGGAGAGAGGTAATCCGTATACTGTTTGTCGTACGTATAGGTTACAGTCTTAAATTTGTCGTAAACCTCTACAGAAAACGCGAAGTTTTGATCAAAATACTGCCCTACATCCCCATTGTTATATCTCAATATCAGCTCATTCTTCTTCGTATTTTGCTGTGAGCTATAGTAGTTACGACGTGCTTTGTACCTTATAACCTGCTCTTCTGCATACTCCCCGATCTTCCGATAAATGACACTATCGAATCCATATTCCGTAATGGCCTTGGTTGGGTGTTCAATTACCCCCAGCGCGATGGTCTCGTTCTTCCCCCAGAATATGATGCGATCATTTCCAGTCAGATATTTGTATGAATCAACCAGATTAAAGTTCAGCCAGTTCCACACGCCGTAATCATATTTGGTCGAACGCCCAAGCGGATCGATTACTTCCGTTAAGATATCTTGCTCCCGGGAGAGCACATCATTCTTTATTTTACTGACTCTCTTTTTCTTATAGGTGACCTTCCGATCCCCGATTTCAATGGAAATTGTATGGTCTCTATGATAGGAAATATACATTGCGTTCGAGTATCGGTGCTCCCTGGCCGAGCTTTGGATCCGATATAGAACTTCTCCAACATCCGGTTCGTACTTATACGAAAATTGAATCCAATTGCCATACTTATCTTCAATTAATATCAGTTTGCCGACATGGTTAAAATACTGCGTGATTCCCGTCTTCAGATTATGGAGTTCATAGGAGGCTCTATCTCCTGTCTGTAGGTACTTGTCCGTATCACTAAAGTCCAAATCGCGGAATGGATATCCGAGCAGTCGGTCATTTTCGGATAAGCTGTAGGTGCCAAGGCCCGAAATGTAGATATAGCGGTTGTTGTTGACCTTCTTAATATACGAAATATCCCAGATCCACCCTTTGCCGAGATGGAATATTTGTTCTTCCTGTGTTTCCTGCGTACTGTTCTTCCCATTCCATCTGTCCACATAAATATCGTCCTTCGCCAAAGAGCTGTCATAGATTCTCCGCAGCGCAAAGTCCAAGCCGTTCGGGCCCGGCATGACCAGATCCGTTTCTTCCACGCGCAGCGATCCATCAACAGTCGAGATATGATCATTTACAGACCCAACGGAGTAAGGAGATTGATCCAGCCGAATCGGCTTATTACGCAAGGCGATTTCATCATAAGGATCGCTGCCGGAGAACATCCGCAATCCGTACACCAGATCCGTTACCGACCGTTCCTTCTTGCCGTATACTTGCTCCGTTACACTGGCTTGATATACAGCCTCCGATACACTCTTCACTTGTTCCTGATGAGCTATAAGAGGATCCGGAGAAGGCTTCGGATAGGTATGGTTCATGAACTCTTCATAGTCTTTACCCTGCCGCTGAGCTTGCAGGCCTTGATAGATTTGATGAAGCTGATAACCGTTGAGCAGCTCCGTCTGCACCCAATCCCTTGTCACGCCAAACCTCTCGGTGACGGATGTAATGGTAATCAGCTCTTCTGGATTAAAATCTGCGAAAGTTGCTTGAGCCCCATATACATTGGAAGTGACGGAAGGCGAATGCAGGGGCGGCCCTGCAGAAGAGAAAAACTCTTGCGCAGATACAACAGGCATTCCAGTTATCGTCAATAGGAATACAAGAATAACGGCAATCCATTTTTTCATGCTCTATCCTCCTAAAAGCGTGATCTTCAGTCGTTTATTTGATTTAGCTGGTTGCGGGCGGCTTGGGCGGTGTTGGCACACTGATCGGATCGTCCGGAGGCGGACCTGATGGCATGAAGTGAATGAAGTTGATTAACACTTTGCCTTCCCCGCTCAGGGACTCAGAACGTATGACCGCGTTCACACGGGCCGTTACCGCATCCTTAGGCACCGTATAACTAGTTGTGCTTTTCGTTACGTATTCATCCCCGGTGACGGAATCGTATGTCGGCTCCTTGAAGCCTATAAATCGAATTGGCGCGCCGTTGCGGTCATAAAATTGGACTGAGACCATGAATATTGCTCCTTTAAGCTGACGCACACTCGCGCCAACCCTTAAATGATATTTCGTGATGTTATTTACAGATAGTTCTTGGCTAATTCCAGCCGCCTCCCATCCGCTCAGGTCTTTTGCAGTGATGACATGAAGCGTTTTTCCATCCATATATTTCAGATCCGCTTGAACTTTCTTCGAATCAGACGCGATGATCTCCCAACCGTTCACCGTTGGATCATCCTCGCTTCTGTAATCGAACAAGAAGTTGGATAATATCCCCTTGAATGTGCCTAACCGAAATTGCACATTGTCCACATAAATGGTTCCCGCGGCTTCATTACTCAGCCCTTTGATTCCAACCATTAGCGCGGCATAATCCGCTTTCAAGGGCGCTCTTATCGTATCGGATACGGTAATGAATTTGCCTGCCGTCAGATAAGGATGCTGCCGCACCACCTGTCTTTCGATCCATGTCCCGTCTTTCTTGTAAAAGTCGACGGCAATTTCAGCTGCCGCACCGTTGAGCTGTTCGATCTTCACGGCGGCGCTGACATGGTAGGAGACGCTTTTGGTCTCGAATTTTTGTGTCACTCCAAGAAACCCGTCTTTACCGATGCCCGAACCCGACACTTTCACATATTGATTGCGGTTGTTGCGCTGCAACTGAATGTGCGCCTGCCGGACCTGATCCATGGCGCGCTCCCACAATACCGGCTCTTCCCCCGTGCCTACAGTTTGAAAATCGCCGTTTATCAGATGATTGTCGTTATGGCCGACCATAGCGTAGACGCCTCTTATGTTCAATTCCCCGGCGGCCTGATCCCCCTCGGCACGAATTACAATATAGATCATCGCTTGCGTTGCATGTTCCGGAACTATCGCCCCCGTGCCCGACAACGTTATAAATCCATTCGTGTTAGATGAATAAGACCGTACGATTCTGGGCTTAGTGTAGCCTTTATCCGTGCGATAGGAGGCCAGCAGTTGGATTGTTGCGTTAGTCAAGTTTTTTGCCTCCACGGCGGCCTTCATTTGCAAGACTTGATGGGGGAGAACGGAGATTGGAATCTCTTGTTTTACACCCGCGATCGCATCGCGGCTCATGTTCGAAGCCGTTATTTTTTGATAGTAGTTCGAGCCTGCCTGCATTCTTGCATAATGCGCGTTAGCCGTTCCTTCCGTTACTTTCAGCCAGTGCGTGCCTAGCTGCTGATCTCCATGCGCAAACACAGCATTTTGCACATTGTTAATGGTCGAGTCTTGAAGCTGGCTGTACCCTTTTCTTTTCCCAACCATGTTCCCGTTGCTATCGTAATTCAGATCGTACGCCTCCTTGCCACCTTCCGTTCTGTACAACTGGCCGTTCTGATTGTAATCGTAGCGCACCTCTGCCGCATAAATGGAATGGTTCGTGCCAAGGATGAAGCAGGCAATGAGGGCCACCTTCAACCAATTCCTGAATATGGATCTCATAGTTTCCTCCTTATAAAAGAAATAGTGGTGTGCCTAAACCAAGTTGTCGGAAATCTCTGTCATCGCTTTTTTGATGAGTTTTTTCTTCTGAATTTCAACCAAATACTCGTCTAGCTGCTGGCTAAGCTCGATTACATCGCCATCTGTGAATGTTTTGCCGCTATCAATGGCTTGTCTCAGTTTCTGGCGCGTTTTCTCAATTTTGCATAACAACACTTCATCCGCAACGCTTTTCTCATTGACTGAGCTATCGAAGTAAAAACGATCAATGACCTTTTCCCCCTTTTAATAGTGAGATCACAGCTTTCCGCTAGAGGGGCTATCATCTAGCAACTGCATGTCATTGTCATTATATTACAGTCTGCTCAGAATCTTGTTTTTATAAATGATGTGAGTTTTTCGACTGTATTCTACATTTTTTTGCATTCATTGTAGTTCGATTGTTACAAAAAAGGGGCGCTAGAGCAGCGCCCTTACATGGTCGGGTTATCACCACGGTGCAATGACATCCCCGCCGCTAAATGCAGCAATAGTTCCAGATTTTGACCAAGGTATAGAGGGACCATCACCGGGAGTAACTGCATGATAATGTTTTACACTCTCATAACCATTTGCCATTGTTGGCAATAAAAGAAGAGAAGCCGTTATAATCGCGATACACAACTTAGATATCATTTTTTTCATACTACGACCTCCTCATTTTTTAGCTCGGCAAATAGTTTTTTCACCTTCATTTCAACTGTACTGTCATCCATACTCTTTGAAAGTTGAAAGATTAGCTCTAAACATTCGTACGTGTATTTTTGCTCACATATGTTCGCGAATATGGTTGCGCTTTGGATAAAGCAATCGATTGCCTCATTATATTTATCGACTATTTTTAAATATTTTCCTTTATTCATCAAGTAATGTGCATGCTCAGCACCTAGTGTAGGATTCAATCGTTCTGCGGTGATAAGATCTTGTTCACGGTCAAATAATTGATGTGCAGATTGCAGGTCGCGTTTCGAGAGGTATAGAGTTAGAAGTGCGTTTACGATGTTAATTTTATCGGAAGAAGATTCTAGGCATTGCTGCAGTTGTGCAATTGCTAATTCGATATCCCCCTTCTTTTCATGGAGCTTGGCCGTCATTAGTTCTACATTTTCTTTGACAAAAGGAAAGCTGAACAAGCTGAATGTCTTCAAGTATTTTTCTGCAAGTTCATACTGCTTTTGATGAAAATAGGAGGAACATATCAGCAGAGTTGAGTACGCTTTAAAGCTGCTCTCGGTTCGATCTTCAATGACAGCCTTCTTGCAAAGCTCGATACACTCGCTAAACCTTCTCAAATTATACGCATGCACGCCCAGCTTGTAATACAAAGTGACCTGTTCCTCGCTAGACAAGAACTCGATGTATTGCAAAACATATTTCCCCGATTGAAAAGTCTCCTCCAGCTTGCTGAAATCATTTCGTTCCACTAAATACTTATGAAGCATGCCTTCTGCAACGTGCAGCTGCATTCCGTGGCTTCTGGCATAACTGATAACAATTTCGAATAACGCAAGTTGGAGTTCGGTCGGGCCTGTTAGTTGTTGGGTAAAGTGAAATAACTTTTGCAGCAATATGTCGCTTACTTCATCTTGGCAAGCCAAAAAATGAGAAGCTATTCTAACTGTTAATGAACTGTCTTGATAGGGAACGGACTGCTGCAGCAATTCGAACATCGTCTCTGACCGCGGGTCAGTTAATGCATAATGCTCGATCACTTCATGGAGGGGAATTTGCAACGCTGCAATGAGAGGTTGTATCGTTCTATAATCGGGCCGTTTAAAATCCCCGTTCTCGATTTTGGAAATGCTTCCTTTGTTAATCCCTGCTAAATCGGCCAACTGGGTCTGCGTCATTGCCTGCTCATTTCGATAGCGTTGAATCAGTTCCCCCAAGGTTGAAACCACCGTACTGACGGAACTCACAGCCTCACCTTCCTTAATATGGAACCTTTAGTCACCTACACTTTACCATTTCAAGATTGTTATGTAAATCAAATATAAAGAAAAACAACGCATGTTACTCAACGCGTTGTTTTCATTACATTTCTATTTGGTTATTTTAGGACGTCCATCTTTATACACTCAAGGAATTCTCCTGCTTCCGTTCCTGCACCGTCTTCTTGATGAGTATATTTCCCCAATCCGTACGGTAAAAACGCACCATCAACGATATGCCGAGCACCATCAAATATAAGTACAGCGACATCCATGCGCCGATGCTTCCCCAGTCGAACACATAAATAAACACGTACGCAAGCGGCACGAAAATGAGCCAACTGGTGACGAGCGAAGCGCGCATGAGGAAGGTTGTATCCCCTATGCCCCGCAAAGCGCCCGCATAAAAGTTGTACAGCGCATCGAACAACTGCAAAAATGCCGAAGTCATGATCAGCACCGCTGCCAGATGGAATACTTCCGGGTCGGTATTGTTGTAGAGCTTCGCAATCGGTTCTGCAAATATGAACTCCGCCGCGCCAAGCAGCAAAATAAATATGGAGCCCATTATGGCAACATCGGTCCCCACGCGCCTGCCTCGCAGCGGATCTCCGCGCCCCACTTCCTGCCCCACCATAATCGTCGCCGTTGAGCCGAAGGCAAACGCAGGCATGAACCCGAAGGCCATCACGTTAAGGGCTATTTCGTTGGCAGCTAGTGCCGTCGTCCCAAGCCGTGCGACGAACATCGTGAAAATAAACATGGACACGCTCATCGAAAATTCCTGCATTCCGAGCTTGAAGCTTTCACTAACGAGCTGCTTCAATTCGCTTAGACGCACCTTCACTCTGGACCGCGTGTTGAATTGCTTATGCTTCCTTACAAAGAACACATACAGCGCCAAAATAATGCCGACGATTTCGCCAATTAATATCGCGTAGCCCGCTCCGTTCAGCCCCAGCTCCGGGAACCCGAAATGGCCAAACGTCAACACGTACACCAACGCCACAATCGTAACGTTGCTCGCAATCGACAGTATCATCGAGGTTCTCGTATCACCGATTCCCCGCAAAAAGCCATGCAGCGAGAACGAGACGATGCCGAAGGACTGCGCAAAGATCCGCAATTGCAAGTAGTAGGTTCCCAGCTCGGTAATTTCCCTCGAGCCGCTGGCCAAGTATAGGATGTTGTCGGAGAAAAACAAGCCAATCAAGAACAGCAATATGCCGACCGTCACACTAATGTAAAGGGCGATGTAGGTGCGCCGAATCCCGCTTTTCATTTCATTCGCGCCATAGTTCTGGGCAACTAGATAGTTAACGGTATGGCCTATCCCAGAGAATAAGGCGAACGTATTATAAATGATAATGTTAACGACGCCCACAATCGCAATAATGATAGCGCCCAAATGCCCCACCATAATCAGATTAATCGTTCCGATTACCGTCTGCGTCGCAAAGGACAGCAAAGATGGGATCGCTAACAACAAAATACTCTTCCAATTTTTCACTTGAGGTTCCACCTGTCTGCAGCATCAATTCGTGTAAGCGGAATATATCGTACCAGATATTTCATGGACTAGCTACCCTATTTTTCACCGTAAGATCGGGCTGTTCTGAGCTGTTAGCTGTTTAACTGCAGACGTACAGTTCGTATTTGGAGTAGTCGCTCTGTCTGCATTCGAGCGTCAGCTTCGTTCCATGCTCCTCATACTCGGTCAAGAGAATCGTTGCATGCTCGTTCAAGTACGAGACAAGCTGGCCTTGATCGTAAGGAATGAGCATCTCGCATTTTACATAATCTTTGAAAATCCGCTCCCGAATCGCCCCGATAAGCTCATCGATGCCCTGCTTCTGCTTGGCGGCCGTATACACAATGTTATCCTGAGATTGCGGGATATCGCCTTCCTTCAGATCGATTTTATTGTAGGCGTATATCATCGGAATGTCCTCGACGCCAATCGCCTTCAGCGTCTCGTTCGTAATGCGGATGTGCTGCTCGTATTCCGGATTGGAGAAGTCAACGACATGGACGAGCAGCTCCGAATCCTTCACCTCTTCCAGCGTCGAACGGAATGCCTTCACGAGATGATGCGGCAGCTTGCTGACGAAGCCGACCGTATCCGTCAGCAAGAACGTCTTGTTGTCCTCCAGCTCGATATTGCGCACGGACGTCTCCAGCGTGGCGAATAGCATATCTTTTTCAAAGACGAATTTGTCCTTCGTCTCTGTGTACAGCTCCACCAACGCATTCATGACGGTAGACTTGCCCGCATTCGTATAACCAACGAGCGACACGACCGGAACCTCGGTCTTCTTGCGCTTTTTGCGCTGCGTCTGACGGTGGGCGACGAGCACCTCCAGCTCCTTGTTCAGCGCGTTGATTTTCTCCTCGATTCTGCGGCGGTCGAGCTCCAGCTTCTTCTCGCCCGCGCCTCTGTTCTTCGTGCCGACACCGCCGCTCTGACGGCCAAGGGATTCACGCAGGCCAACCAAGCGCGGCAGCATGTATTGCAATTCCGCCACCTCGACCTGAAGCTGCGCTTCTCTCGTTCGCGCCCGATCGCCGAAAATATCTAAAATGAGTATCGTCCGATCGATAACTTTGCAATCGAGCTCGCTTTCCAAGTTGCGAATCTGGGAAGGAGACAGCTCGTCGTTGAAGATGACCATATTAGCCTGGTGCAGCTCCATCAACGCCCTCACGTCCTGAAGCTTGCCGGTGCCGATGTAATGCGACGTATTGACCCTGCTCAGATTCTGCGTCACGACGCCTGCGACTTCCACATCACAGGCAGCAGCCAAGTTGGCAAGCTCCTCCATGGAATATTCGAAATCCGGCTGGTGATTCAAATTGACTCCGGCGAGTATCGCCTTTTGTGGTTCTACGGTAAGTTGTTCCATATGTGATTCCTCCGTTACTTTACTTGTAGATAATGTTCAATTATGCCCCTTATGCTCGCGAGCTTTTCGCGCATAAAGAGGTTGTTCAAGAAATGCCTTTTTAACCTGATTCCATCCTGAGCGTTGAATACCGAATGAACGCAAAAAAACACAGACGTGTCGCCTGTGCTTCGAGTAAACGGAAAAAAAGAGTCGCTAATGCGCGCAGATCAATTACGAACTCGGGTGACAAAACACACTGCATCCGCTGGCGTCAGTCCCTCTGTATGAGGCACAACGAGCGGCGTAGTGGCGATCACCCAATCAGTAATTTGGCTACCGTCGATAGATCCATGAGCACCGCCCCGTTGCAGTCCTTGCACTTGTAAGACAAGTCGATTAAAGACGGCAGCAGGCGGAGCGTTCGATCAAGATACTGACGGTACGCGCTTCATCCTTGGCAGGTACTATGTTTTAAGGGCACAAAAAAAGAGGGTCAATTCGTCCTCCCTCTTCTGTCATGCAGTATATAGGGTTCCCTAAAAATAGGCAGACCAATCCCGATTACTCTGCACACAGGCAGAGCCATTGAGCACTATTCAGTTAGTGTCAAAAACGTTCAATCGGATTCTTCCGAAATGGAAGAAGGCTGCCTTATCAATCATTGGGAACCCTCCGTTCTGTAAAAGTTACCATTATCTTAGCACAGCGCAATCGCCAGAGCAAGTGGCCATTTTCACTGTATCCAGCATGGTGTGCGGAGGAGTGGCCACGTGGTACGCAATGCAATAGTCACGGGCGGGCCTAATTCCGGCGCTAAGTGGTGATGTGAAGCCAGCAGCGTGGCGGACATTGCATGGCTTATGAGTGGTGCAACCAGGCATAAGTGGTGCTAGTAGTACGTGTTAGAAAGGCTGAAAAAGGGTGGATGGCAATGAAAAAGGAGCGCCATACGCATTTTGCAGCACAGGTGGAGGTAACTCGCATATTCCACTGGAAATCATACAGTGAAATGTACAGACTTTACGTCCAAACAGCACTTTGACTGTATTTCGTACAGCGGATTTCACCGATCTATAGAGATTTCCGCTAAATGAGCCCCAATCCACTGGACGAATTCCAATGAAACCTCTCTGCCAAGTTATAACCGTGCTGTTTCATTGGACAGAATCCAATGGAGTCTAGACTATCAACACAGACGAAGCGGTAGTGAGTCTATTCAGCAGATAATATTAAGTGGCTAAATACTCACCTATCGCCTACAAAAAGTCCAAGAGAGCGAGCAGCACATTCAATTCCTCATAGGTACGTTACATACCAAAGAACCGCTCATACGGGCCGCATAGCTAGTTAGGCATTCAATTCCTTATAGGTACGTTACATACCCCGTAAAAAAGCTTTAGTGGCAGCGTTTCCGAAAAAAAGCAACAAAGAAAAACACTATGTATCCCAAAACTATGTAACATAATTATCCTTGATACTACAGGCCATGGTAGCAAAATCGGCTGTCGTCGATCTCCCGGGATTTTTGCGCTATTAGGGGTCAACGACAAGTTCATAGACGAACTCCCTCACCCTTGTTTACCTAAAATCCCCATACTATCCACATTACCTTTTTCACCACGTGCAACCATTTTGCAACCGCTTTCTTATATAATCTGATTGGTGCCGCCATGCGGCGCTTCTTACAACAAAGCGGCTGTACGCCAACCATAATATGTGGACAGCCGCCAATCAAAGGAGGATGTCAATGCATACACGATGTTTGCCTGCCATTGCAGCCGCTGTGCTGCTCCTCTGCGCGCTGCTTGCACCGCTCTCTTCAGTACAGGGAAGCGGGACGAAGCTCGTGCTGGAGCAGACGTATGCGAGCGTCAGCAATGGCTGGAGCAAGGTGGAGCGCTGGAAGGACAACAGCCCGCTGTTCGCCGCAGAAGACTATCCAACAGATGGACGGGGCGATCAGAACGGCCAGCGGCTGACGTTTTTCGGCGGAGTGAAGCAGCCGCATTCCAGCCGCTTCTTGCTCTACTATGCTCCACAGTTCGATACGAATCCGGTGCAGACGCCAGTTCTTCTCGTTCATGGCGCCAACGACAACGCCGATCGGGCCTGGGCCAATCCGAACGAGGCCGGTTCCAACGCCTGCGGCGCCGCTGCTTGTCCGAGCACCGGGCTGATGCAATTTTTGGTTAGCAAAGGCTACAAAGTATTTGCGATCAATTTCGGACATAAGCACGGGGATAACTACTATGCCGCCGAACTGATCCATGATGCGATCAACGTCATCAAGGACGTTACGAGCGCAAGCAAGGTCGACGTCATCGGCTGGAGCAAAGGCGCGTTCGCCTCCCGAATGTACGCCTCCTCGGTCACCAAAGCTGGCGGCACCCCTTATGCCGGTGACATTCGCAAGTTGATCCTGATCGGCAATCCGAACAAAGGCATGGATTTCATTTTCCGCCACGGATGGACCTTCAATTTCGGCATTATTCCGGCATGCGGCGGGAATACGAATGCCCCTTCCCCGCATACGCAGATGATGTGTTATGGCTTGTGGCGGCATCACCCCGAGCTATCCGTCTACGCCACGGCGCAAGGCGACTTTTTCCCGGGACAGCGGCAAATGTTGGCCAAATGGGCGGATGTCTACCCGCTACCTCTCGATGAGCAGGATTGGTATACGACCTACTATGGCGGTCAAGGATTTTTCACGAGTGGAGACGGCATCGATGCGGCTATACGTCAAGGTTCGCTGGTCAATACGATCTTGGCGGCGGGCATTCCGGCGACAATCGAGACGTATTTGCTGTCGGGCAATCAGAACGACATCTCCATCATTCATAGTGAGCACACGGGCCCAAGCGATGGCGTCGTCTTCCTCCAAAGTGCAGCCTCTGTTCAAGGCATCGGCAATGTGGCCGGCAATGCAACGGTACGGCACAATCATTTGGAGCTCGGCTGGGCAATGTCTTCAGCTAATCTGATCGAGCAATGGCTCAAGCCACATTGACCCTCAATCATGACCGCTCAATCTTCTGGCATGAACATCTGCTCTGCCCCCTGATAGTTTCCTACTAAAGTTTGAGAAATTTATTTTTCAGCGACAGAAGTATGTGTTAAATATTTGTATATTTATTGAATATATTTCCACAATGGCTGTATAATGGCCGTGTAAGCATATTTTAATGTCTAAGGAGGAATATGATGAAAAAGTTTGTGTTTGCCCTTATTCTGCTCGTGCTGGTGTTGCCTGCCCCTATCAGCGCCCTCGGCCAAGACGACATCATGGACCGCATTCTGGAATTGTATCCGAATGTCACGAAAGAACAGCTTGCATCCGATATTGAATACGCTTCCAGCGTCACGAAGCAATCAAGCGATGCCATCGCCCGCCAAATGTACGAAGAATTAAGCTTGAAAGTTCCCGAGCCGCAAGAGGGCATCTACTCTGCTGACAAAGGTTCAGGCGTGTATCCGCTCGCCTCAAGCAGCAAAGGCGACGTCTTCTTCGAAACCGCCTCAACAGCCGGCATTCCCCATGGCCACGTCGGCATCTATTACACCCCAGACTATATCGTGGAATCCGTGCCCAGCACCGGTGTTCGCAAAGTGAAGCTGATCGACAAGCGCGTCGATAAAGGCTCCAAAATCATTACGCTCAAGAAAGAGCACGCCAGCACGACTGCCAGAGCGCAAGCTGCCGATTGGGCGAACGGCCGTTTGGGTGAAGACTATTCGTATAATTTCGCCACGAACCGGTTGACTTCGTGCACAGGAGACAAGAACTGCTCCAAGCTGGTCTGGTGCGCCTTCAAAGAAAAAGCCAATATCGACATCGATCTGGACGGCGGGCTTGGCGTCTATCCAGTGGATATTCGGGATTCTTCTTTGTTCGTCACCTTGAAAAGTTATTAATTCTTCCGCTTCGAGATGAAATCCATTATGGGAAAACCGTCGCTGCGAGCCGTCACACGATTGTGTCTTTTCATCCTCTTAACGCTCGCCATCACCTGCTTCCTGCTCTCATGCAGCACCAATTCTTCCACCAACCTAGATCAATCCGACCTCCAGCTCGATGAAGCCATGGCCCTTGTCTACTACTCGACTTCCTTAACCAAGGAGTATTACAGCAAGGGAACATCATATTTGCTGTATATCGGCAAGAAAGGAGATATCCGGACCATCGCTGGAGAAGGCCTGGAATGGAACGCTCCCGTCAAGCTTCCCGGTGCCGACAGCCTCGTCGTTCAACGGAAGAACGAGGTACATGTTCAGAACAATGATCTGAAGGCACAGTCATATGCCTCCCCCTGCTCCGTCAGTGCGGGATACCGGCAGATGTCGGGCTATCTTACCGGCAGCAATCAGTATTATTCCCTATTCAATAAGGGCGTTGGTCCAGATTCCGCATACGTCTCCACCTTCCGCTGGGGGGATGCGGGCCATCATTATTGCGAGGAAATCGGAGAATTCGTCGAAGCCCAAGGCAGCGACGAACATGCCGTATATGCCTTGACCTCCAACCACGATACTCTCCAAGGCCTGCATCTGGTCGTACTGAAGCCAGAGAACGGGCGGCTGATTCAATCCAAGTATCCCGTGCGGGACATGTACACCGGCTCGCTGAATGTGCAGAGCGACATGATCTCTTACCAAGATAAGCTGTTCGTCGTCTACTGCACCCGTGCCGATGACGACCGCATCGAGCTTCAAGTCATGGAAATCGACAAGCGCACCCGCGACACCCAAACGTATCCGCTTCATATGTACGGCAAAGAGCCGGATAATGCTTTCTTCTCGCTCAGCGCGAACAGTATCGGCCTCCTGCAGGATACGTTGTATTATGTGGACGGGTACGGGACGATTTTCCCCTTCTCGCTTGAAACCAACACCGTGGGAACTGCCTATTCCCTATCCCGCTTCGAGCGGAAAGCCTACTTGAACGATGAGATGGGCTATGTGCGGGGACCGTATTTCTATCTGTACCGTTTCGACGAAGACAAGCGTACGCACAAAGTAGAAAAATATCAGCTAGCGGACGGTACGCT
The DNA here is from genome assembly GCF_021369635.1 of Paenibacillus profundus. Classification (GTDB taxonomy): domain Bacteria; phylum Bacillota; class Bacilli; order Paenibacillales; family Paenibacillaceae; genus Paenibacillus_B; species Paenibacillus_B profundus. The sequence goes on from NZ_JAJNBZ010000042.1 coordinate 22,773, forward strand.
GGTCTCGGAGTTACTCATTCCTAACTTGAGAGACGTCATCTCGCCTGAAGTTTACCTGTATGATTTTCAAATGCTGGGTGATCTGTAAGTGGAAAAGCTGCCTCGGGGTCATAGACCTTGGGGCAGCTTTTTTGTGGAGCCACAGCTTCATTATATTGGTCTAATTTACCAATAGATCAACAGACACTAATTTATGTTTAATAGACATACGCCCCCGTAATTGTGCCATTCGTCAGCCCTTCACCTGCAATACCCAACCGAGAAAATAAAGGAGGAGATCACCCGTAACATATCGCTAATGGGTACACCAAAGATGCATACTAATCACAGCAGGAGTTGACAAACATGCCAACACGAAAAGGATGGAACATTCGCTTTGCCAACATGTCGCTGCAAATCAAACTGCCGCTGCTCATCAGCGCTTTAGCCGTAGTTATGTTAGTTGGAACCAGCTCTCTATTATTTTGGTTCAGTTCCGATTTGCTCTTGAAGGAAAGCAAGAACAGCATGCAGCTCAATGCCGATCGCATTGGAGAAGGATTATGGTCAGCAGTGCGGCTCGAAGAGCAATCGATTTATCTGGGCTCGATTCATCGCACGTTTGTCGATTTGCTGCAGCTGCGTGCGAAGAATGAGTTGCCTGAGGCTGATTTTTTCTCGAATAACAATCCTCTCTTTGTAAAAGCCAATGAACTGTTGGCAAAAAGCAGCCAGGGCAGCCATGGAGTCGAAGCGTTTCAAATTATCGATGCCAACGGCCTCGTCATTGCAAGCTCGATTCAAGACGCCATTCAGCAAAGCCGTACAGACCGCGAATATTTCAAAGCGGCCATGGGCGGGAAAGCATTCATAAGCGATGCGATTATTTCCAAGAGCACGGGCAATCAGGTCGTTGTATTCGCTCAACCCATTCAAGCGGAGGATGACGGTGTGATGGGCGTCTATATTGCAACCGTAAACACCTCATTTTTTGTAAACCAGTTGCAAGATGCAGGCAGAGCTGACCAAGGAAAGATCTTTATTATGAGCCGGAACGGAACGGTCATTTACCATTCTGCAGATAAGAAAATAGTGGGGCAAAAAGCAGAAGCTGCCAAATTTGCCGGAGTGCTGGGCAGCGCCCCGACAGGGGACATATTGCGCGGCGACATCGACGATCCAGACAACTATATTCGTTACACGAAGATTCCCGGTGCCGATTGGGTTGTAGTCGTGCATGACAGCTACGAAAATATCAAGCGTCCGCTCAATCAATTGCTGCTGAGCATTAGCATCATTACCGTGGTGGCATTGCTGCTTTCCTTGGGAGCAGGTCTGTTGATCTCCCGCTCGATTACCAATCCGATTATAAGATTGACGGGGCTGTTCAAGAGATTGGCTGCAGGTGACCTGACGGTTGTGGCCGCTGGAAAATATGAGAGTGAATTCAAAGACCTGGCGGACAGCTTTACGTTGATGGTCGATCAGAACAAACGCCTTATTGCCAACATGAACAACTCGATACGGCATTTGAATACCAGCACGAACGAACTGGATTCCGCTTCCAAGCAAACCACGCAATCCATTCACGAGACGTCCCTCACAACGATGGAAATTGCAAAAGCGATGGAATCGCAAGCCCAAGATACGGAGCATATCGTCAACAAGTTCAACGGGCTTGGCGAGAAGATCGTCTACATAAACGGGACGGCCATGTCTGTGAAGGAAAGATCCGAGCAGATTATCGAAGTGTTTCATACCGGGAATCAAGTGGTGGAGAACCTTATCCAGATCAACGACAAAAATGAAGTAGAGGTAGGCAAAATCGCTGCCATGACGCAGAAGCTCGAAGCAAGCTCCAAACAGATCGGCATGATTACGGAAGCCATCGCGAAGATTGCGAGCCAAACGAATTTGCTGGCGTTGAACGCTTCGATCGAAGCCGCGCGCGCCGGAGAGCACGGCAAAGGGTTCGCCGTGGTCGCTGCAGAAATTCGCAAGCTGGCGGAACTGAGCGCTAAGCAATCCAACGACATTAATGCCATCATCGAGCAGAACTTGCATCTGGTCGATGAAACCAACCATAGTGTGCAGGAGCTGCAAGAAGTATCTGCCAAGCAGGACGATTACGTCGGCCAGACGCAGCAATCCTTCCAAGTTATTTTGGAGAACGTCATGGATATATCGGAGCAAATCAATGGCATGGCGCAAGAAATGGCCGATATGGAGCAGGATAAGGACGATGTCATGGAGTTGGCCCAGAACTTATCGGCTTCGGGCGAAGAAGTGTCGGCTTCCGTGCAGGAAGTGACAGCGACCATTCAGGTGCAATCGGCCATGGTTCAGCAGCTTTCTGACATGATCGAGAAAATTGACAATCTGACCAAAGAGCTGAGAGAAGCAGCTTCGAAATTCAAAACCGAATGATAACGGGATACTCCTTGATAGGATTCGTGAATTATAGAGCATCCGCTATACCAAGGTATAATTTTTAGTTTCCAATCACTCTCCCCTTCGGTCAGTAACCACGATGCCAGCATTGCCCAGATTCGCTCTATGGTATGGTCAAACGGTTGATGAAATAGCGGAGGGGAGCGTCTTCAACTGCACAAATGCAGTTCGTATGTTCCATTCGACCCTTGTCCAAGTCGAAAAGCACAGTTTCGAATTAGTTGCACGTTCTTAAGGTCGACTAAATTGATTAAACAAAGCTCTTGACAGACCACCAAAAAAGACCACATTGGCGGCTTACGCCTCTGTGGTCTCTTCGTCTTCTTTTCATTGAAATAACTTAACTAAAGCCTAGATTTCTACCTAGATTACTCTACAATTTTTTCAATAGTAGGTAAAATCGCAATTGGTGGAAGTGACTTAGTCATTGCTTTGAAATAGACATTCAATCTATCTCCTACTACATATGTTCCATCTTCTGGAATAGGGACAACTACTATTTTGCCTTGATCGACTAGCTCTCTCCAATCTCCTTGCACTGCTTCTTCTTTTGTGGGAGTATCTGCAACAGTCATATACTTGTCGCTAATGGACATGATATATCCAGTAAAGGGTGATTGTTCTTGTGTCTCGACAGATGATATAGAAGTGCTCTTCGGTGAAGAATCAACTGAATGCGCATAAGCCGGTGTGAATCCTACTGTAAATCCTAAACCTAAAGTAAGAATGGTTGCTACAGCTACTACTTTTTTTTGTGTGATCATAGTCATGAACCTCCTTGTAATTTTTGGTTACATTTCCTTATTTCTATTCTACAAGCAATAAGTCCTTTATTTTTACATATAATTCATAAATTTGTCATAAAATAATAAAAAGAGCACTTAGGAATAAGCTCCTACGTGCTCTTAACAGATGGGTGTCATGTCCATTTTATCTTTGCTATACGAGCAAAGGATTGGAAGTTCATCCCCCACAAATTCCTGCGATGGCAAAACGGCGCGTTCCCCTCCCACAGGAAGAAGCGACACGCCGAAAAGGATAATCCCTTCCCAATCGGAAAGGGACTGGCTACTTTTTCATCCCGTTGAGGAACATTTCGGTATAGATGGACGCGACCTCGGCATCACTCATCGGGCCATCCGGATTAAACCATGTGTAACACCAGTTGCAAGCGCCGAGCACACTGAACGTCATCATATCTGCCGGCAAATCATCGCGGAACTCTCCGCTTGCCATTCCCTGTTCGATAATAAATTGAAAGTTGAACCGGAACTGGTCCCGCTTTCCCGTCATGTCGCTCAGGTCGTCGCCTGTAATATGGAGCAGTTCACGGAAAAAGATTCTTGCGCTTCCTCCCCGGTCTCTAATTTGTTGAATCAACATCTGGATGACATCAGAAAGCTTCTCTTTCCATGATTTGTCCGGTTGCTCGATAATGCGGCGCTGCTGCTCAAGAATATAATCAATGTACTGGAGATGAATTTGCGTAAGCAGTTGTTCTTTGCTGGTAAAGTAATAGTAGAAGGTTCCTTTTGTCACGCCCAGCGTATCGACAATGTCCTGAATCGACGTTTCGCTGAATCCTTTCTTTTCAAAAAGCGCGATGCTGTGCTTGATGATTCTATCTTTCATGGACGGCTCCAAGCGGGATTCTCCTCCTCATGTCGAATGAACTGTTTCTATGTTATCTTGAAAAATAGAGACATGTAAAGGAAACAAATGGGACTAATAAGCCAAACTTGCAAGCAACGTCCTCTTTACATGGAATTAGCGCCTTCTTTTTTCGCTTTATCCCACGCTTCCTCCTGCAATTTGCGCCATAAAATTTTACCGCTGCCGGTTATCGGAAGCGAAGCAACGAACTCAACAATGCGGGGATACTTGTAAGCTGCCATATGCTGCTGCGCCCAGCTTATAATATCGCCCGCTTCCACCGTACCGCGCTTGTCTTCATACAGGACGACGAAGGCTTTGATTTCCTCGCCCTTTCTCTCATCCGGCACACCGATGACACAAGCTTCTTGAATAGCCGGGTGCTTGTAAAGAATCGATTCCACCTCCGTTGGCCATACCTTGAAGCCGGAAGCGTTAATCATGCGCTTCACACGATCGACGATAAAGAAGTATCCTTCTTCGTCATATCGCCCGATATCCCCGGTACGGATAAACGGTTTACCGTCCACTTCTATGAAAGCTTTCTTTGTGTCCTCCGGATTATTCCAATACCCTTGAAATAATTGCGGTCCGTTGATAATAATTTCCCCTACTTCATGAGGTCCTTTCTCTTCAAGCGTCACAGGGTCAATGATGCGGGAGTCCACGTCGAACGCCGGGATGCCGAGACATTGCAGCTTCGGCCGATCGATCGGATTGCAGTGCGTTTGTGCCATCGTTTCCGACAGACCGTATCCTTCTACAAACCGAATACCGGTTGCTTGGTGCAGCTTCTCGCCGACGGCTTCCGGCAGCCCCGCTCCACCTCCGTTAATGACCGTAAGCGAGCTGATGTCGTACTGATGCAAGCGTGGATTGGCCAAAAAATCAATGATCATCGTGCTGATCCCGGTCCAATGCGTACACCCGTAGCGTTCAATCAGCAGTGCTGCCGTATTTCGCTCCCACCGCGTCATAATTACCATGGTGGAACCGATATAGATAGGCACATGCATGCTGTGAATCATTCCGCTCACATGGAATAACGGAAGCGTCGCCAATCCCTTCGATTCAGGCGTCAGTGCGCCCCAGAATGCGGTTGATATCACATTGGCCTGCACCGACTTGTGGGTATGCATGCAGCCTTTCGGTTTGCCTGTCGTGCCGGAAGTGTAAGGCAGAACCGCCAGATCACGCGCCTCCGTCTTCGGGAAAGGCCGCGGTTCGATTGCGGCCGCCATAGCTTCTGTCCATGGAATGACTTGCGAGGATGCCGCTTCGAGCCGCGGGGCCTTGCAGATGTCCGGCACTTCTGCGCCTGCAATCTTGCAGTAGTCGGAATAAGTAGCGAGAATAATGCGTTCCAGACAGCTGGACGCAAGCAGCGGTTCGATACGCGGATACAGCTCCTGACTGACCAGGCCGACTCTCACGCTGCCGTCTTCGATAAAAAAAGACAGCTCTTCCGTCAGATTCATCGGATTGATCGGCACGACGATGCCGCCGGACCGCAAAATCGCATAATAGGAGATAATGAATTGAGGGCTATTCTGCATGTACAACAACACACGATCGCCTTTCTGAACACCCAGATGGAGCAAATAAGCGGCCATGCGGTTTACTTCTTCCAGTAAAGTTCGATAGGAGAAAAAATTATCATAATAAATGATGGCTGTCTTATCTGGGTAGCGGCGGGCGGTAACTTCCAAATTGTCGCTCAGCGTCGTGTCCGGAACCGAAAGTGTAGCAGGCATGCGCGCAGGCCAATATGCAAAATAGGAACGTATCACCAAAAATTCGCCTCCTCATTCATACGAATCTCGAAATCTCTGGAACTGCCAACGGATAGAGCCATTCTGCTAGCGGCCTTTAAATGACGGTTGCCGCTTTTCTGTAAACGCCTGCACCCCTTCCCGGTGGTCTTCGGTCGTAACCATCATCGCCTGTGCAGTCCGCTCCCGCTCAAGAATATGATCCAAGCTGGACGCTAATGACTGATCGGCAATTTTTTTGATCATTCCGTATGCCTTGCTAGGCCCCTTTGCCAAACGGGAGGCGTATTGCATAGCGCCTGCCTCCAGTTCTTCAAGCGGATACAGCCGGTTGACGATGCCAATGCGGTGCGCATATTCCGCCTCAATCGGCTCTGCGCTGAATAACAGTTCTTTGGCCCGGTGTATTCCGATCAAATGCGGCAAGAAGAAGAGTCCTCCTCCATCGGAAATCAGCCCCACTTGAGCAAAGCTCATCGTAAATTTGCTGCCATTCGCCGCCAGAATCAAATCACATGCCAAGGCCAAGTTAAAACCCGCACCAGCCGCAAATCCATGCACAACCGCAATGACAGGCTTCTCTATTTCCTTGATTAATTGGATTAACTTATTGAGCTTCCCGATATGATCGTATACGTTCTCTGGGGTTGCATCGCCCATCGTCTTCACGTCGCCGCCCGCACTGAAGGAACGCCCCGCACCCGAAATGCAGATAACCCGAATGTCCGCGTCCGCTCTCGCCTCTTCTAACGCCTCGATTAATCCCAGAATCATCGGCGCACTGAACGCATTCAGCGCCTCCGGACGGTTTAATTTCAGTGACAGGACATGCCCATCCTTATGTGCCAGCAAATGTTCGTTACCCATATTCGTTCAAACCTCCTTCGTTTCATTTCTTTCGCAAGCAAACCTCGTATCTCTCAAAAGCGCCGTTTGGAATATGCATTCATCGCTTGCATCCTGCCCATCTATGTTGGACAACGCGTTTGCCTACCGCTCCCGTCGTTCAGTCTGCCGCAAAGCATGCGCAACCAACGCTTGCACGGTTTCATTGAAGCGGGCAAACCGCTCATCCTTCGTCTGCCCCTTTTTCCAACGGTAATAAATTTGCTGACAGATGACGGCAAGCTTGAAATAAGCAAACGTCAAATAGTAATGAACGTCCGACACATCGCGTCCGCTTCGGGTCGCATAAGCCTCCATGAATTCATCCCGCGTCATAAATCCCGATCGAATCGTCAACGGAAGATGACCCAAGCCGCGCAACAGCTCCGGCGGGTCATCCTGCTCGAACCAATAACTGAGCGCAGCACCGACATCGGCCATCGGATCTCCAATCGTCGCCATCTCCCAGTCGAACACGCCAGACATTTCACTTATATTGCTGCCGGAGAACATCACATTGTTCAGCTTATAATCATAGTGAATGACAGTCGGATCTTGTGAAGCCGGCAGTGAGTCGACAAGCCAATTTTTAAGCTGCTCCGCTTCCTGAATCTCCTCTGTCTTCGCCCGCTCATACCGTTCCACCCAGCCATGGACTTGCCGCCGCATAAAGCCGTCCGGTTGGCTGATCGCTGTCAGGTTCGTCTCTTGGTAAGGCACCTCGTGCAGCTGCACGAGTGTTGTCACCATCGTCTCGGAAATTTTTCTCCCCAACTCGGGCGTGTATTCCACATGCGGCGGAAAGCTTCGATCCAAAATGACTCCGTGCCGCCTCTCCATAACGAAGAACGGACTGCCGATAACAGAGATGTCCTCGCAGTATAAATACGGACGGGGCGCGAGCGTAAAAAATGGATGCAGCCGGTCGAGGATGGTGTATTCGCGCTCCATGTCATGCGCTTTGGGCGCAACTGGGCCGAAAGGAGGACGACGCACAACCGCCTGCCACTCTCCCATGCGAATTTGATAGGTTAAGTTGGAATGACCCGCCCCGAACTGTTCGACTTCCATCGAACCGCCAGACGGAATGTCCAGATGATCCCGCAAATACGTCTCAAGCGCAGCGAAATTCAGTTCTTCGCCCTTCCGAACGGGAATCGTGTCCTTCGGTAATGCATCTTGCTTGGACATCGTTTATGCAAGCCCCCTTATCGTATGATTACTTTCAAACCGTGGTCGAAGAAATGCCGCCGTTTTCCAATACGAAGCTACATTGCTGACATGCCTCCATCAACCGTCAGCACTGCGCCAGTCATGTAGTTGGAAGCGTCTGATGCCAGAAATACGGCGCTGCCCTTGAGATCGCTGTCAGAGCCAAGTCGCCCTAGCGGAGTGAGCCCGAGAATTTGTTCGCTTCCATGATGAAGGATCTCCCGGGTCATCTTGGTCGGGAAAAAACCGGGCGCAATCGCATTAATATTAATATTATGCTTGCCCCACTTGACCGCCAAATCTCTCGTAAACGCGATGACCGCTCCCTTGCTCGCGCTGTAGCCGACAGCGTCCAGCCACTTTGGATCGGTTCCGCTTAGCCCAGCTATGGAAGCAATGTTGATAATCTTGCCGCCGTTCTGTTCGATCATGACCCGGCCAACCGCCTGCGACATTAAGAACGTTCCGGTCACGTTAATGTCCATTACTTTATTCCAGGCTTCCAGCGGCATATCGACCGCGGGCGCACCCCATGAGGCGCCGCTATTATTGACCAGAATGTCGATGCGCCCGAACGTTGCTGCCGTTTGTTCCACAACTCGCCGCACATCTTCAGGATTTCTTACGTCACAAGCCATAGCCGCGCATGACACGCCCGTGTCCTGTTGAATCCGCGTTACGGCCTCCTCGCAAGTCTCCACATTCCGCGAGCACAGGACAAGATTGGCCCCTGCTTCGGCCAGCCCTTGGGCAATCTGTGCCCCGAGCCCGCGGCCGCCGCCAGTAACAATCGCGGTTCTGCCCGTCAAATCAAATAATTGTTTGGCGTTCATCCTCCGTACCCCCTTCATCTACGACGCCGATATACAGATCCATTTAGACCGTAACCGCTTTCATGTTTTCGTGTTTTCTCAGCTCAAGCTTGGCAATCGCAGCTTTGTGCACTTCATCCGGACCGTCCGCCAGACGCAGCGTTCTCGCATTGGCCCAATGCGAAGCGAGCGGGAAGTCTTCGCTGACACCGGCGGCGCCCAGCGCCTGAATGGCCCGATCCAGCACCTGCAATGCCATATTGGGCGCTACCACTTTAATCATGGCAATCTCCGCCTTAGCCGCCTTGTTCCCGACCGTATCCATCATATAAGCCGCTTTCAGCGTCAGCAGGCGCGCTTGTTCGATCTCGATGCGCGAAGCGGCAATCCAATCTTGAATTACGCCCTGCTTAGCAAGCGTCTTCCCGAATGCCATGCGCTGCCGCACACGCTTGCACAGCTGCTCGAGCGCACGCTCCGCCGCACCGATCAGACGCATGCAATGATGGATGCGCCCCGGTCCCAATCGTCCTTGCGCAATGGCAAATCCCTTGCCTGCTTCCCACAGGATTGAATCGGCAGGCACATGCACTTCGTCATACTCAATCTCCGCATGACCGTGCGGCGCGTGATCATATCCGAACACTTGAAGCATGCGGTCAACCCGGACACCGGGTGTATCCATGGGCACCAAAATCATCGATTGCTGCTCGTAGAGCGGCGCGCCTGCGTCGGTCTTCCCCATCACGATCGCCACCTTGCAGCGCGGGTCGCCCGCACCCGAAGACCACCATTTGCGTCCGGTAACGACGTACTCATTCCCTTTACGCTCAATTGTCGCTTCGATATTCGTCGCATCCGATGACGCGACATCCGGTTCCGTCATCGAGAAGCATGAACGGATGTCCCCTTCAAGCAAAGGAATGAGCCATTTGTCCTTCTGCTCCTGAGTACCGTACCGAACGAGGACTTCCATGTTACCCGTATCTGGAGCTGCGCAGTTGAATACTTCGGGCGCGATGAGCGAACGGCCCATGATTTCACACAGCGGCGCGTATTCTAGATTGGTAAGGCCTGCTCCGTATTCGCTGTCTGGTAAAAACAGATTCCAGAGGCCGGCTTTCTTGGCCTGCTGCTTCATCTGCTCCATAATTGGCGGAACCGTCCACCTGCTGCCGGCCTGATGCAACTGCTCTTCGTACGTCTTTTCATTCGGATACACCACTTCATTCATAAATTCCAGCAACGATTTCTGCAAGGACTGCACTTTCTCGGAGTAATCAAAGTTCATTGAAATTTCCTCCCTTCGGTCAACATACTGACCGGATAGTATGTTGACGTTATAATCACTATAGATTAGTTTTCCAAAATATTCAAGAGATTCCTTTCTCCAAATCGCGCACCGTTTCTCTGTCACGTGACGCTCTTCTCGTCACAATATCAAAAAACGTGAAAAACTCTTTTACATCCCCCCGTTTTATTAATCCTCTCCCGATTTCGAACTATCGTCTCTCTCCCCTAACAACAAACGAGCCTTCGGATAAGATCCAAGGCTCGCTTGTTGTACACTTCCATTTTATTTACGTAAGAAAAGAGACATGACCATCGATTTATTAAAAAAACCGATTCGTGACTAATCAAGATCATGCTCATTCAGCATAGTTTGGCAAATACCAGTCCGGTATGTATGTTTGAAATTCATCATACCATTTCAAAACATCTCCGGCTCGTTCCAGCATAATATCAACTTCTTCTTTTCCAAATGGAATCGCCCAGTGAATTGCTGAAAGTTGGTTGCTTGCAATATATAAAGCCATTAATCTAAAGAATAAATCGGGCACATCGTTATTAAAATATCCATTGATGCGGCCCGATGCAAATATTCCACTCATGCCTGCACACCATGTAATACGATTGAATTCCTCCCATGGGTCACCATAATCAAACCTATTAAAATCAATGATACCCAGTTCGCCAGATTTTGTAACAATCATATTTCCAACATGATAATCACCGTGTTGAAAAGACTGGAAACGGTTTTCTAATAGATATCGATTTTGTTCAATATAGTAGATTATTTTATCTGCACCCTCTAAATGAATACCACACGCTTTATAATTCGTTATATATTTATTTATTTTTCCATTATAATACTCTGCCCAAGGCGTTTGATTGTTCTCCGCAGGGATTTGATGCATTTTGCTTAAAAATTCCCCTGCTTTAACGCCAAGCCGATATTGCTCCTTAGCGCTTAGAGCAGGAATAACCTGTATCGCATCCTCTCCTTCGACCCAAGTGAATAAAGAGTATACGGACTGACCGTTATTGCAAATTCCAAAATCAATTGGCCGGGACATTAGAATATTAATATGATCAAGCTTAGTTACAGATTCAAATTCCCGTTTCTTATTTTCATATTGGGATATATCCGCCATTCTAAGCAACAATTCTCTGCCGTCTATAGCTTTAATATAATATTTCTTGTCTTTTGACCAACCTTTATGAACAGCCTCTACGATGTTCCATGTACAGGCATCCGGTATTTCGCTAAAGGTTTTATTCACCCTGCTATACCTCCCCGCGATTTCTTAAAACCGTTAAATATAGTATAGCATCCATTAGCTCAACGATTCATTCTCATTCACTATATTTCCCATACGCGATTGGAGATCGACGACACGTTACACTCTACCTTTTCTCTTGCGGTACCAATGCCATACCTCTTGCAAATCCCGCTCTTCGAGAGAGGTGAGCGAATAAGAATCGCCGTTCAGCAGATGGGCCGTCAGGGACAGCAACTGTTTCCTCTCCTGAAAATACGTATGGCCCAGCTTCAGCGCCACGATCTGTGGACGCAGCACATAGCAGGTCTTCCGGGCGATAATCCGGTTCCGCACGATAAGCTGCCGGTCCTGCAGTCCCACCCCTTCGTCGCGGAAGCTCAAGTAGCCCGTCAGCAGCAGCACGGGAAGCAACAGCAGCATCCAATAGGCCAACGGCCCTTGGAACCAGTACAGTCCCAGGAAGGCCAGTGCCAGGAACAGCAGCCGGAAACGGAAATAGTACCACCAAGCCCGCCGGGGCGCGCAGTGCTGCACGGAGCCGATGTCAAAGCCCGGAATGATCCGGGACAGAAGCTCCGGAATTTGGCGAACGGGAACATACGGATGCAGCATGAGCGCCTCCTTCTTATCTGCTGATAATACTCGGACTTCGATCTCAGCATAGCCCAGCGCCTGCCGGAGCAGGCCTTCCTTCACGACAATCGCCTGCACGCGCTCCGGCTTGAAGATATTCATTTTTTTCTCGAATAGTCCGTTCGTAATGAGGATGTCCCCATCCCGTTGCTCTGCCGTAAAACCATAATATTTGACGATGTACAGCACCGTCGATAAGAGCCACGATAGGAGCAGCGTCCCCGCAACTGTAATGAGGATGGACATTGGCCCGGACACGCTCGTCTCGTAAAATTGCAGCAGCTTATCGAACACGCTCCGCGGGATGATAAATTTCGCAATATCATCGGCAAACGAGATGATTCCGGCAAAGAACGCCAGCACAAGCCCGAAGTTCATCGTGCTGAGCGCCGCGACGAACAGCTGCCCCGTCGTCATGCGGACGGCATAGCCTGGAAGCGGAGCAGCGCCTGCTTCCCGCGGCTCCCGAGCTTCCGCTTCCGCGTCTCCGGCTTCGCCAGACGGCTCCGCTCCCTTGCCTTGCCGCATCAGCATGCTGCGCAGCTGGTCAGCCGCCTCCCGCGTCAACGCCGGCAGGACGCCGTCCGCTTCCGCGCTGCCGCCCGGCGTCTCAATCTTCAGCTGCGCCATGCCGAATAGGCGCTGCAGCAGCGGCTGCTCCACCCGCACCGAATGGATGCGGCTGAAGTAAATCGTCTTTTCGTCCCGCATGAACAACCCGTGACGGATAATCAGCTTGTCCGCCTCCATCCGATAGGTGAACCTGCGCCACTTGATTACGTCTGCCATGAGGAACAGAAACAGGACGCCGCCGCCTATAATTAGAATTCGATTGGGATTCTGCGCGCCTTTAAAAAGAAATATAAGCAGTACCGGCCACAGCTTCTTTGCCGTGTCCGCCAAAGAAAACAAAATAAACAACGGATGCAGGCGCGTATCCTTATTCATCGTCGTCCTCCACCCGGGCGAGTACTGCAATACGTTGCTTCAGCGCTTCGGCAGCAGCCGCCTGCAGACCCTCAATTTCGTGAGTCGTAGCCGCGGTTGCGATCGATATTTTGGCCAACCCGAATTTGCGCAGCACCGGTCCGCTTGCTTTTTCCACATGCTGCACGCGAGTCATGGGCACCAGGATATGCTTGCGGAAGAAGATGCCTGACTGAATCTCCACTTCCTCTTCCCGCACCTCGTATTTGAAATAGCTGTAGGTCAGCACCGGCGAGATGAAAATGTACCATATAAACGTAATAAGAAATAGAACCAATGCAATCCGGGCCGGATACAACACCCACCCTTGATCACGCGCAACGATAACATAGGCCACGACCATGGCGAAAAGAACAAGATGGGTAAGAAAAGCGCGAATCCGCGCTACCTTTACGTAATCGGGATGCAGCCTATGTGATAGTCTGTTATACATAAAAAACGCTCCTTCACGACGGATGTATTATTGCTTCAGTTCGCCTGCAATGGATAGCACCTGCTCCTTTGTCATGCCATTTTGATCAGGATAAATGGTGTATCGCAGCCCACCTTCGTCCCAAGTCACCGAACGCAGCGTATCTGAGTACGTTCCCGTCTTGCCGCGGACCTTCACTTTTTCACCGTAATAACTGTCGTCCTTATCGCCTTCATCTTCAGGGGCAGGGAAAACACTCATCATGAAATATGGCTTGTCGTCTTTCCAATAATTCAGCGTAATCTCTGTTCGTTTCAACTCCCCCTGCATGTCGTAAAGCTCGATGCCGGCCAGATTCCCTTCGGCCTGTGTCCATTGCAGAAACGATTGACCCAGCGCCGCTTTCGCTTCCGGAAGCGAAACGTTCTTCATCGGATTCATATCGTCGAGCTCCCGTACTGTGACACCATCCGGAATCTCTAATGTGAACACATCGTCAGTGAATTCAGGGGATAGGTCCAACTTCGTGTACAAATTTTCTGATGTCACAGGCCCGCTCTCAAAGACGCTCTTCAATACCATCCATGATTTCGGATCAATCCATAGCTCCATCCGCTGAAAGAGATCGCTCTTTTTCTTGGCAGTGGCCTTGAAATGGAGCGTATTCCATTCTCCAACCTTTTCTTCCCCTATCGTCTCAAATTTGTGGGTTCCCTGAAGCATCTCCAGCAGCGACTTTACTTGCTCCCGCTGCGTCAACGGCTGCATCTGATCCTGCAGTTGCATGCGGTAAGCTTCCCCCTTCGTACGGTCCAATACGACAATCTGCTTGCCGTCGTTCACCGATACGGAGCTGTCATGATTAGTCGTCACCTCGACCCGCTTCCTGTCCGTATTCGCGTCAAGCCACTCCTTCATCTGGAATTCGTCTTGCCGCTTTCCATTTTCATAGGTAACGCTTGTGCTCTCGGCATAATAAGAGATCTTGCCCTTCCCTTCCTCCAGCACCTTGTCGACGATTTGCTCGCCGGACAGCTGCAAGCCCAAGGTCCCTCCTTGGCATCCGCTTATTAATATGCTGCTGGCTAATAGTAAGCTCAGTCCGCTACGCATCATCATGATGGAACCTCCTTATTTACCTGAAAACGACATGCCACGAGAGTGCCGAATGGAGCCTCCGACCAGATCCGGACATTGCCGTCATGCTTCTCTACAATCATCTTCGCAATACTCAAGCCAAGACCAGAGCTGCCCGCATGAGCCTTCGTCCGCGAGGAATCCGCCTGATAGAACGGCGCAAATATCCGCTCCAGCTGGTCTTTCGCAATCGTTTCGCCTTGATTCTGCACGAGCATGAGCAGACTATCGCCTCCCCATTCTTGAACCTCATCGGCTAACGTAGGGAATATCCAAGACGGGAGTGGATGGGACGGTGAATATGCCCCCAGCCAAATAGACTGTTTGCTCTCCGTATAACGGATCGCATTGCTCATAAGATTATCGACGAGCCGAATCAGTTGCTGCGCATTCATCAAGTAAGAACCCGTTACCTTGCACTCGGTTGTAAGCCGGATGCCACGCTGCGTGCACAACTCTTCATATCCCGAAAAGAGCATGTCGAACATTTCGTCCCCATCCACTTCCACCCGTTCTTCCAGCTGTGCGGATGATTTCAACGCGGTATACATCGTCAAGTTGTCCAGCATCCGCTTCATGTGCTCGATCTTGTCGAACAAGACGGCGTAATATTCCCGCTTCTCTTCCTCAGATAACTCCTCCTCCTGCTGCAAAGCTTCCGCATAGGCATGGAGCGAGGTCAGCGGCGTCTTCAAATCATGGGACAGCGAGGCCACCATATACTCTCTTTCCCGCTGTTCTTCCGCGATATCTTGGCGCGCGCGTTCAATCTGGGCACGCATCGAATGGAAACGGGCGATGAGCTCGCCCATCTCATCCTTCGTCATGTTGACCGTATCCGGCACGGCTTCGCCCTTCGCGAACGCCGTCATTTGCCTCATTAGCCTTTGCATCGGGCGATTCAGCTTGCGGTGAATGACGTACAACGCCGCTCCGTATAGGAGCAGAAAGAACAGTCCCCATCCGATGGCAACGAGCAACGTGCGATGTTGAAATGCCTCCAGCCACTGATCCCGGACTATCGTAATCTCATAGAAGCCAATCAGATCATCTTGGTGAAAAAAAGGTTTTTTGAGTGTATAGGCACGATGGGACTTGCGCAATTCGTATAAATGCTCGTACAGAATCGAGGCCTTCACCCGATATAGCTTCGGAGCAAGGTTATCCGCCATCGAAGAATATACGGTGATGCCGTCCGCACGGTACAAGGTTATTTTCAGCGAGCTGCTCGCTGCATTCTGCACAGCTTGGAACCTCTCAGCAGGCTGAACCCGGTACAGATCGGCTTCCTGCAGCAGCGGCTCTATCTCCTGCAGACGTCCCGTCACTTCTACGTATTCCTTGAATTCTTGGCGCTCGTCATAGGCCTGAATGAGCTGAAAAAATACGAGACCGGCAACGACCGGCAGCAGCATGACGACGAGAAAAGACACCATCAGCCAATGCTTGATTTTCATGTCGCCAACTCGCCGATAAAGCGATACCCCGTCCCCCACACGGTCTGTATATATAGCGGGTCGCGAATGTCCTCGCCTAGCTTGGTGCGGAGACTTTTAACATGAACGGATACCGTGTTGTTGCCCTCGATGTTCACTTGATGCCACACATGCTCATACAATTCCTTTTTTGAAAATGCCCGCTGCGGATTTTGGGCCAGCAGCTGCAGCAATGCCCATTCCTTCAACGTCAGTGCAATCGGTTGATCGCGCAACGTTACGAGTTGATTATCTTCGTCAATAATGAGGCCGCCCTCGTATTTTTTGAAGCGAGGCTGAACCTCCTCACTCTCATATCTGCGAAATCTCCGCAAGTGCGAGCTGATTCTCGCTGATAACTCGGATAGGCTGAACGGCTTGGTGACGTAGTCATCTGCACCCAGCTCCAGCCCTTTCACCTTGCTTTCGTCTTCGTGGCGTGCGCTTATGATAAGAAGCGGAACATTGCTGCTCAGGCGAATATTTTTGCACAGGGTGAACCCGTCCATTTCCGGCAGCATCAAATCGACCATAACCAAGTCGAAGGAGCCGCTGTGAAAATCCTCCCATCCTTCCAACCCCGTGGAGGACCACGTTACTTTATAGCCTTGTCTTCGCAAATGGTCCTGCACGATACGGGCAATCTCTCTATCATCTTCAACAAGCAATAGGTGTGTTGACATGTTCGTCCTCTCCTTGCTTTACAGTATATCGCTCTATGGGAAAGCTTCGCTGAATTTAATACTTTCTTTATAAAACGGGTTTCTTCTATTATAAGGTGTTCATCTCGCCGAGTCGGCTGCCGCCTAACTGTAAATGTTCGCCATTGCCATGAAACGCAATATTCCTCATCTATCATTCGATACTCTTCTCCCCGCAGCACGAAAAAGGCGGCTGCCGCATAACGGCAACCACCCGGAATGATAACTTATAATGACAATTACACACTCTCGTAATTCAACTGCTGCTTCACTTCAAAGCGTTCCAACGCGAGCTGGATCAGACGGTCGAGCAGTTCGCTATAGGCGATGCCCGTCTCTTTCCACATGAGCGGGTACATGCTGAATGGCGTGAAGCCCGGCATCGTGTTCACTTCATTAATGAAGATGCGCATATCCGAGCGGCGCACGAAGAAATCGACGCGGGACAAACCTGAGCCATCGATAGCGCGGTACGCCTGCACCGCCATGTTGCGCAGCCTATCAAGCATTTCCTCGTCAAGCGGAGCCGGAACGACAATTTGCGATTTGCCATCAATGTACTTCGCCTTGTAATCGTAGAAATCGTTAGATGAGACGATTTCACCTGGCACGGATGCTTGAGCTTCGTCGTTCCCGAGTACGCTCACTTCCACTTCGCGCGCATCAACGAATTCCTCCACTACAATTTTGCGGTCATAACGGAGCGCCTCTTCGATTGCTTGAATCAGCTCGCCGTAATTGCGCGCTTTGGAAATGCCGACAGAAGAACCGAGATTAGCCGGCTTGACGAAGCACGGATAGCCGAGCTCATTCTCAATCTGTGCGATAATATCCGCTTGATTATGCTCCCAGCCAGCCCGGATGAAATGTACATATTTGCACTGCGGCAGACCCGCATGAGCGAATACTTGCTTCATCACGGCTTTATCCATCCCGACGGAAGATGCTAACACGCCAGCGCCGACATACGGCATATTCGCCATTTCGAACAGGCCCTGAATCGTTCCATCTTCGCCATTCGTACCATGAAGGAGCGGAAACATGACGTCCACTCCGCAGTTCGCTTCGCCTGCCGTACCGCGCGCCCCATCCAAGCGGGCGAACAGTATCTCCATCGCATGCACGGTACGTCCTGCACAAGATTCGAGCGCAAGCTCGGCTTTATCATGAAATGGCGCGCTGCGCAGTTCGCCGACACGCCATTCTCCCATTTTCGTAATATAGAAAGGAACGATCTCGTATTTCTCGTAATCTAGTGCCCCCATCACGGCGAATGCCGTCGAGAGCGATACTTCATGCTCCCCCGATTTGCCGCCGTACACCAAGCCGACGCGCAATTTCTGTTGTTGTCCCATAATTCCCTCCGTCAGCGCTTCGAGCGCCTGTTGTCCTCTCCCAAAGATCCGGGTCTAACGCTCCACAGGTCAAAGTGTATAGTTAGAAGCTGTTCAAAAAATCGCCCTTTAGAACATGCACTAATTAGAACGCATTCTGACTAGAAAGCATCTGCAATATGAAAAAAGCGATATTGCGTCGCCTCCGTCCAGGCATAGGAGTCCTGATAATCCCAATAGCGATGGCGGCTGTTCGTCGTATGAGCATTTACGAGCGGCATGCCGCTCACATCAAATGCCGTCACGATCGAATTATGCTGGTAGTGGCCGTTGCCATCCCAGTCATAGGCGATAACATCCCCCAGCTGCAAATCGCTTGCATGGTTGACCGGTTCAGCCCTTAGACCGCTTGTGCTGTTCGTCAAATGCCGTTCCAAGCTGTCGGCGACCGCCCAACTGAAGCTCCAGGCCTCTTGTCCGTTCACCATGCCTCTATACCACCAGCCCGTTTCTCTTTTACCAGTATAGTTCATAGGCGCCCCCCCTGCAAAGAGACATTGGGAGACATAATTTGTGCAATCAACTTCAAATGAAAGAAAACGCGGATTCGCTTCATTCCACCACTGCTCAGCATATTCTACTGCCTTATCGCGACGGTAAGGCACAGCCCGGGCCGTCCGGACACCGCCTAGAACGTCACGGTTCAAAAATGGCGTGGAGCGAAATCCACGTTCCTCGTACTCGCGCGCCTCTCCATTGAGACGCTTGCCGCGCCGCTCGAGCGCTGGCGTCTCCACACGCCCGATAATCCAGCCGTCGCCATCCTTCATTAAAGTCAAACGTTCCCTTTCAATCCGCTCATCAAAGAGCGACACGCCCTGCTGCTCACAAATGCGCTGAATGTGGAACTCGACGTCGACTGTCACTTCCCCGTCGCCTTCATGCGTCCGTATGAGCTTGGCTTTCGTCTCGCTCTTCGAAGGGGATGTGCCCCGCTCTTGATACCATGACTGGAGCCTTCTCGCCCGATCGCTCGCTTTAAGCACATAATCCATATCCGCAATAGGGGCCGAGACGGCATGCTGTCTGTCATCGACTTCGGTTCGATTATGCTGATCTACATATAAATAGAGAGTATTTTTCCAATCCTGCCGCATAATACTGCCTCCTTGTCCGACACGCCGCGTAGCCTCACTTGCTGGACAGGCTGTCTTGAAGCAGCGGCATTTTGCTATCCATTGTATGCAGGAACTATCAAGCACATGTCGAACGTTTGCAATTAGAAGTTATATTAGCCACAAATGGGGCATTTTTTTGCAGGAATAGCTCTTTACGGCCTCACTGGAACACGATATACTGAAGGTGTGAAGAAATTATGAAATCGTGTTCCATCTAATGAAACAAAGACAGAAAGAGAAACAACCTACACTACTTTACAACCAGATGCAATCACGCAGTATATTACGGAAGCAAAACCTGCAAAACCAAGAAGGAGGTTTTTTCTATGGCAAGAACAGATGCATTTTCCGCTCAGCGCGAACTTAGCGTCGGCGGCAAGGCGTACCGTTATTTCAGCTTGGAAGCGTTGGAATCCCAAGGCTACCGTTCCGTCAATCAACTCCCTTTCTCCATTAAGGTGCTGCTTGAAGCGGCAGTTCGTCAATTCGACGGACGCGCGATTACGAAGGAACACGTCAATCAAATCGCCAACTGGGCGGATGGACGTGATGAGAATAAGGAAATTCCGTTCATTCCCGCACGCATCGTGCTGCAAGATTTCACCGGGGTTCCAGTCGTCGTGGATCTAGCCGCGATGCGCGATACCGTGAAGCAAGCAGGCGGAGATCCTAAACGGATCAATCCGCTCGTGCCGGTTGATCTCGTAATCGACCACTCCGTTATGGTCGATGCTTTCGGTACGAAGGATGCATTAGCATATAACATGAACGTCGAGTTCGAGCGCAATGAAGAGCGTTATCGCTTCCTGCGCTGGGCGCAAACGGCATTCGATAATTTCCGTGCTGTACCTCCGGCTACCGGGATCGTACACCAAGTTAACTTGGAATACCTGGCATCCGTTGCCGCAACAAAGGAAATCGACGGCGCTACCGAAGTATTCCCAGACTCTCTCGTCGGTACCGACTCTCATACGACGATGATTAACGGTCTTGGCGTTGTGGGCTGGGGCGTCGGCGGTATCGAGGCGGAAGCCGGAATGCTCGGACAACCGCTATACTTCGTCACGCCTGAAGTTATCGGCTTCAAATTGACGGGCAGCTTGGCAGAAGGCGCGACAGCGACCGACTTAGCGCTCACTGTAACGCAAATACTGCGTAAAAAGGGCGTTGTCGGCAAATTCGTCGAATTCTTCGGCCCCGGACTTGGCAACATCAGCTTGGCGGACCGTGCAACCGTAGCGAATATGGCTCCGGAATACGGTGCGACGATCGGCTTCTTCCCTGTCGATCAAGAAACGTTGAACTACATGCGATTAACTGGTCGTTCTGATGAGCAAATCACGCTCGTTGAAGCCTACTATAAAGCGCAAGGCATGTTCCGTGAGACAGACACGCCGGATCCGGTCTTCTCTGACATCATCAAGTTGGACTTGAGCTCTATCGTACCGAGCTTGGCCGGTCCGAAGCGTCCGCAAGACCGCGTCGAGCTGACTGAAATGAAGAAAGCGTTCCTCGATATCGTACGCACGCCGATCGACAAAGGCGGCTATGGTCTGAGCGACGACAAAATTGAACAAAAAGTTCCGGTATCCCACCCGAACGGCGAAACGAGCCAATTGACAACCGGTGCGGTCGTCATCGCAGCGATTACGAGCTGCACGAACACGTCCAACCCTAGCGTCATGATCGGTGCCGGCTTGGTGGCGAAGAAGGCGGTCGAGCGCGGCTTGAAGAAGCCGGCTTACGTGAAGAGCAGCTTGACGCCGGGCTCGCTGGTCGTAACCGAATACTTGAAGAAAGCAGGCCTAATCGACCCTCTCGAAGCACTCGGCTTCCATGTTGCCGGATATGGCTGCGCGACATGTATCGGGAACTCCGGTCCACTGCCAGATGAAGTAGGCAAGGCAATTACCGAGCAGGATATGACGGTGGCGGCCGTATTGTCTGGTAACCGCAACTTCGAAGGCCGCGTGCATGCGCAAGTGAAGGCGAATTACCTCGCTTCTCCTCCGCTTGTCGTTGCCTATGCGCTTGCGGGCACAGTTAACATCGACTTGGCGAACGAGCCGATTGGCTTCGATCAGAACAATCAGCCTGTATACCTGAAGGACATCTGGCCTTCTTCCGAAGAAATTAAACAGGCGGTTGCCCAAGCGATTACACCAGCTATGTTCCGCGATAAATACGAGAACGTATTTACGCAAAATGAGCGTTGGAACAACATTCCGGTTCCGGAAGGTGAATTGTACGAATGGGATGCCAAATCGACATACATTCAAAATCCGCCGTTCTTCTCGAACCTCGGTTCCGAGCTGAACGACATTAAGGACATTAAGGCGGCACAGGTGCTGGCGCTGCTCGGCGATTCCGTAACGACCGACCATATTTCCCCTGCCGGCAACATCAAGGCAGATAGCCCTGCGGGTGAATATTTGATTGACCATGGCGTCAAGCGTCAAGACTTCAACTCTTACGGCTCCCGCCGCGGTAACCATGAAGTGATGATGCGCGGTACGTTCGCGAACATCCGTATCCGCAACCAGATCGCTCCAGGCACCGAGGGTGGCGTTACGAAATATTTGCCGCAGGATGAAGTGATGTCCATTTACGACGCATCGATGAAATATCAAGGGGACGACACGAACCTCATTGTCCTCGCAGGCAAAGAATACGGAACAGGCAGCTCCCGCGACTGGGCAGCGAAAGGAACATTCCTGCTTGGCGTGAAAGCCGTCATCGCGGAAAGCTTCGAGCGCATTCACCGTTCCAACTTGGTCGGCATGGGCGTGCTCCCGCTGCAATTCCAGGAAGGCCAAGGCTGGAAGACGCTCGGACTGACCGGAAGCGAAACGTTCGATATTCAAGGGCTGTCGAACGACATTCAACCCGGACAGACACTGCAAGTCATCGCGACGCGCGAAGACGGCACGACGTTCGAATTCCCTGCCACCGCCCGCCTCGACAGCATGGTAGACGTGGACTACTACCATAACGGCGGTATTCTGCAAACTGTATTGCGCCAAATGATCGCACAGGAGAGCTCGCACGCGTAATACTAATGAACAGCCTTAATATAGGAATTGCGAAAGCACTCTCGGATCTTGGGTCCGAGGGTGCTTTTTTAACGTGAAAAACGGTTGACATGTTATCGAACATGACAAGCCGTTGCTTGCCCGCTTCCACTTCAAAAAAACACTGTTGGCAGAACTTATCCCGCTTCCCAACGGATAGGCTCTTGCATAGGATAAAACACGAATCGCCAAGCCTTTAGCCCATTATGGAGGTGAAAAGATGAGTGTTGCTTTAATCGGAATCCATTGGGTGTACCTCCTGTTTATCGGACTCATCATCGGCTTTCTTGTCATGAGACGCGATACGACGATGATTTGCATGGCCGGGATATTCATACTCGGATTGCTTGCAACCTCTTCCATCAGTTCGGCTGTAAGCGGTATTTTTACAAGCTTTATTTACGCCATAAAAGAGTTGCTGGGCACGATACTCATCATATCTATTATCGTAGCCATGAGCCGGGTTCTGCTCGCTTCAGGCGTCAATGAGACGATGGTCTCCCCTTTCACGAAGCTGATGCGCGGCCCGGCGATGACCTATTGGACGCTGGGCCTCCTCATGATGGTCATCAGCATCTTCTTCTGGCCGTCACCGGCAGTCGCCCTAATCGGGGCTGTTCTGCTGCCCGCAGCCATACGCGTAGCGTAGGGCTGCCTCCGCTTGCGGTACCGAACGCCAACAAAGGAATCTTTTTAATACGAGCATTTTGCATAATTCCAAATCTGGGTGAAGTGCAGAGAGAAGTGCTCAACGT
>NZ_JAJNBZ010000043.1 GCF_021369635.1 Paenibacillus profundus
TTTATTGCTGAAAGTCCTTGTGTAGCAAGGGCTTAGATTACTGCAAAATGCTCATATATTAATTAATATATTAATATTCACAGGTTTAGGGCTATTTAAGCCCCGCCTGCTTCATGATATTGTCCATAGTCTTTCGAGGTAAGTCTTTTTTCGGGTGAGGCACTGTTACTCTTCCTTTCTTGGTGGGGTGTTTGAATTGATGATGACTGCCGACCGTATTCACCAAGAACCACCCGTCAGCTTCGATAAGCTTTAATATTTCCCTCGAAGAGTAGCTCGGCATCTCCTCGCCTCCTTATGCATCTATTATAACACGTATATTAATACGTATCAATGGGTTAAGCGAAATATTTTTCTATTGATACGTCCTGTTCACAGCACATCATGAGAGAATGGCGCAGGAATCACGGAGGTTTGCGGACATTTGTGGAGAGGGTAAACGTTATGGTATGAGAGCGGATTTAAACGGCTGATATACCGATGAGATTACGGAAAAATGCAGGGGTTTCGGGTGATGTCGAGTACATTTACGCGAGTCTATGAAGACTGACGGTAATGTGAGGTGGGCAGATATCGGACTAACGTCCGACTCTTCGCGCTAAAGCGCTCGGTGACATATTATTACTAAACCTTGTCCGCGCATCTCTTTCTTCGCGAGGAAGGATTGTGTAATACTCCTGTGCGCGAGGAATAGTGCTTTTCTATTCCGATGTGCTATGTTTTTAAATCTTATTAGTAAGTCTTATTTACCGGCAAGAATTACCGTTGCGTACCGGAGTTTTTTACCGTATCGTACCGTTATAATTTTCCGTAACAAAGAAGTAGCCCCACCATTACCGGCAGGGCTTGCGCTTAATTCATTTTAGGCGCCAGTTTCCTAATGGACTGTGATTGCTATATTTGGCGGCAATCTCTTCACGCGTCAAATCCATATACGCCTCTTCCGTTACCTTCACAGAGCTGTGACCTAGTATGCGGGACAATGTATAAAAATCGCCGCCAATTAATAAATACTGTCGCGCAAAGTTATTTCTTTATTGATGCGAATGTACATCAAGACGACCGATGCGCTTACCCGCGTCCTTTAGCTGCTTCTCAAACGATGGAATTCCGATTTTAGTACCGCGAGTGGTCAAGAACAATAACGGTGAGTCCGTATGTCGCAGTTCGCCTTCTTTCTTCAACCAATTAAAAAACACTTTGATGTTGCGGGTATAGTTGTTGATAGTAACCGTAGAGACTTTCTTCTTGTAGTCTGTTCGATTATGGGGAAAGTTAATTTTCGTGGTATCTTCGCAGCTTACAACCGTGTATTTGCCTCTTTCCTGAACATAGGAAATATATTGGCGAATGTGTCCTGTTTTCACATCCGCCAACGTATCGATGCCTTGTTCTTTTTTCAAATACACAACGAAAAGCTTTAATGATTGTTCGTACGAGGATAACGTCTTCTTTGAAAGGTTCTTTTGCTGACAAAACGCTAAAAAATCCTTAAGATAAAACTCTAGTTCCGACAATTTCAACGATTCCATCTCCCGTCTGCGCAATAAACACAAACCCCAATAAATAACGTTAATTTATCGAGTGAGTGGAAAATAGTTTATCGGTATTTTGTAACTCGCGTTAACTCTCCGCAAACCCTTACGGCTCTATGCGTTAGCTCACCTTATGCTCAATGCGCAGCTTGTCGGCAACCATCGCGATGAACTCGCTGTTGGTTGGTTTCGACTTGCTAATATTAATCGTATAGCCGAACAGACGGCTGATGCTGTCGATGTTGCCGCGCGTCCAAGCGACTTCAATCGCATGGCGGATAGCACGTTCAACGCGGCTTGGTGTCGTTTTGTATTTTTCCGCAATCGCAGGATATAATGTCTTCGTAATGGAACCCAAAATTTCAATGTTGTTATATACCATCGTAATCGCTTCGCGTAAATACTGATATCCTTTAATATGTGCCGGGACACCGATTTCATGAATAATCGAAGTGATATTCGCATCCAAATTCTTCGTCTTGCCAAGCTGTACAACATTGGATTTGGACGATGAAGTCATCAAGCTGCTGGCGCTGGAACCACCCGATAAAGCGCTGTTTGACGATACGCCAGCTAACTGCCGAATGCGATTGGCCAGTATATCCATATCGAATGGCTTCAATATGTAATACGAGGCGCCAAGTTGGACCGCGCGTTGCGTAATGCTCTCCTGCCCAAATGCGGTGAGCATAATGATCTTAGGTTGCGGGGACAAGTTCAAGCTTCGCAAACGTTCTAACACACCTAAGCCGTCTAAATGCGGCATAATAATATCGAGAATGAGCACATCCGGCACCGCTCTCGTCTGCTCCAGGAATTGGAGTACCTCTTCGCCATTATAGGCGACCCCAGTGACGACCATGTCGTCTTGTTCTGATAAGAAATCAGCTAACAAATTAGTGAATTCTCGGTTGTCGTCCGCTAACAGTATTTCGATCTTTTGCAACTTTTAATCCTCCCTTGTCAAAGTTTCGCATATCGGCACCAATGCAATGAGTGTTAAATCCTTTCCAGATCATGTTATTCGACATCAAGAATGAAATTCCTTCTGTCGAAAACTTTTTTTCTTTATTTTTTCGAAAAGATCCATTATAATGAAATATTTATTGTAAATTTCTACACCATTCGCACTGATTCGTAAAGGTTCGACATTGATGTCGATTTGCTTGGTAAAAAAGGAGAAGGCGCACGCTGCGCGTGTACCTTCCCCTGTAGCCCCCACGTCTGCGGTGACGATAATACGACACCTGCATCCTGCAGCATCCATTCGATAAAGCATCCATACCCCGAACTTGGGTCATTGACAAAAACATGGGTAACGGCGCCGATTAATTTGCCATTCTGAATAATCGGACTGCCGCTCATTCCTTGCACAATTCCGCCGGTCCTCTGTAACAGTCGCGGATCAGTTATCCGTATGACCATTCCTTTGGTTGCAGGTGTAGACTGCTTCGTCACATGCGCAATTTCGATCTTGAAGCGCTCGACCTGTTGGCCGTTAACTACGGTCAGCATTTCCGCAGGTCCTTCTTGCACTTCTTCGCTAAATGCTACCGGGATTGGCTCTTTAAATACACTGTGATCCGGAGTAGCCGTCATTTTCCCGAATATTCCGAACGGAGTATTTCGTTCAATATTGCCTAATACACGACTTTCTTTCAGAAAATGGGCTCTTTTCTCACCGGGTTCACCATTTTGACTTTTAGATATCGAGGTTACGTTGGATTGAACAATCTCACCTTGACCGACGACAATGGGCGACTGCGTATCCATATCAGTAATTACGTGACCTAATGCTCCATACACACCTTGATCCGGTGCATAGAAAGTAAGCGTTCCTACACCTGCCGCAGAGTCACGAATGTACAATCCGAGTCTCCACGTCTTATCCTCTGTATCATATGCTGGCGTAAGCTTTGTCTTCACTTCCGCTTCTCCGCGGCGAATAACAAGCTCAAGCGGCTTCTTGCTTTCTCCAGCCTGCCTTACAACATCCGCCACTTTGCTTACATCATTTAGTCGAATCCCGTTCATACTCATAATGAGATCACCTAATCGGACTCCCGCCGCTTCTCCAGGAGAGATTTTGTTATCCGGACTTACATGGACAAGATGGTGACCTACAACAAGGATGCCCGCTGATTTGACTTTAACGCCAATCGTCTGTCCACCTGGAATAACGCGCAGGTTAGGTACGACATTCACCTTAAGCGTCTTTAACGGAATGCCTCCGAATAGCTTCAGCTTAAGTTCGGCCTGCCCTGATTGGGACGATTGTAGAGAAATCGGCTGCTGCAGCGATAAGTTGAAGGAAGGGCGATTCTCGCCATTAACACGCAAAATATCCGGTCGGTCCACCGTAGCTTGAGCGTGTACAGGCATAACGAGATGAAGTTCTTTTTGCTCTCCTTCAAATAATCGAAGCTCGCTCGGCAATGCCGCAAAAGTGCGAAATGGAGCCGTTGTACAGCATAAACAAACGATAATGACTAGCATCAGACCGAGCAGACGTTTAACGTTGGGGTTCAAAGGTGTCACACTCCTTTGTTGGCGGAAGCTTGACGAAAAGGACGTGCCGTTTCGTAACTATAAGGTATCCTTGACCCCTACGTTTTATAAGTGAAAATGATTCCTCAATCCCTTTATTTACGCACCTTTTTGACGTTCAGCCAACTTCAGCATTTCTTGTGCATGATGCAAAGTTCTTTCCGTCACTTCCACTCCACCGAGCATACGGGCCAATTCGGCAATGCGACCTGTTTCGTCTAATTCCGTTACTTGCGTTGAAGTGCGCTCATCCCGCACCTGCTTCTCGATATAATATTGATGATCGGCCATACAAGCCACCTGTGGCAGATGCGTAATAGCGAACACTTGACCACTGCTGGACACCCATGCAAGCTTCTCAGCTATCGCTTGTGCGGCACGACCGCTTACTCCCGTGTCCACTTCATCGAACACGAGCACCGGAATCCGATCCACCTGAGCAAATATGGTCTTCATAGCCAGCATAATGCGGGACAATTCTCCCCCAGACGCAATCTTATGGAGGGGGCGAAGCGGTTCACCAGGGTTAGGGGAAATAAGAAACTCCGCATCGTCCCAACCGTTCTTCGTAAAGCGAACCGACACGCCGTTCACATCAAAGCCCTGTTCGCCTTGCAGCCGATCAAGCCGGACATCTAGCCGTGTTCGTTCCATATGAAGGTGCTGCAGCTCTGCTTCAATGCGAGTCGTCAATTCATTAGCCAATTGGCGTCTTGTATTGGTTAACGCCTCCGCTTTGCGCGCCAGCTTGACGAGTCGTTCTTGCGCTTCCTTCTCTAGAGCAGCGATACGTTCATCCTTATGTTCAATCTTATCCGCTTCGGCTTCAATCCGCTGTAAATATTGGAGCATGTCTTCAACGGTTGATCCATACTTGCGTTTTAATGAGGTAAGCTGATCAAGACGCTCCTCAATTTGTTCGAGACGAACTGGATTGAACTCTATATTTTCACGGTAGTCCCTGAGCTGATACGCTGCATCCTCCAGTTGGTAATAGGCAGACTGAAGCTGTTCTACCATAGGCTGGAATTTCACCGTATCATACACCAATACATCCTCAAGCTTCGATAGTGCAACACTGACTGAATCCATAGCTCCCTGTGCATATAATCGTTCATAGGCATTGTTCACATGATCCATCAGCTTCTCTGCATTGGCTAGTTTGCGCTTTTCTTCCGATAAACATTCATCTTCGCCAATTTTTAGTTGGGCATTGTTAAGTTCTTCAATCTGGAAGCGATACAAATCAAGCATCTGGTACGCTTGTTGGCTTGTCTCCTTCAGTTGATTCAATTCATGCTGAAGCGCCATGAAGCACCCGAAGTCTTCACGGTATCGTGTCTTGATGGAAGCTAACTCCTCACCGCCGTAAGCGTCTAACCATCCCAGATGACGCTCTACCTTAAGCAGTGATTGATGTTCGTGCTGTCCATGTATATTAATGAGCAATTCTCCAACCTCGCGCAGCATCGTCAAGTTGACCATCTGGCCGTTCATCCGGCATAAGCTCTTTCCTTGCGCCGTCAATTCCCGGCGGATAATGAGCAATTCGTCACGATCGGCTTGGATGCCTAAACGCAATAGCGCATCCCAGACCGGGTGATCTCCCGGCAAATCAAATGAAGCTTCGACCTCAGCCCGATCACAACCGTAGCGAACGAAGTCAGCCGATCCACGTGCTCCGCCGATAAGCCCTAGTGCATCAATAATGATGGATTTACCTGCTCCCGTTTCCCCTGTAAGAACATGGAATCCACGATGAAAGTGCAGTTGCACCGATTCGACAACTGCCAAATTACGAATGGATATAGCTACTAACATGGAGCACCCCTCCCGAACGCAAGTTATGAAATATGGCTCATAATCTGGTCTACGACGGCCTGACTGAGCTGCTTCGTTCGGCAAATGATTAGTATCGTATCATCACCACACACCGTCCCCATAATTTCAGGCCATTCGATGGAGTCCATCAGCACAGCAATCGCATTCGCCGTACCTGGCAGGCACTTCATGACAACCAGATTCTCGGCACTATCGACGCTGACGAAGTTATCCAACAATGCACGCTTCAATTTCTGTGCCGGATTGAAGCGCTGATCGATTGGCAGTGAATATTTATATCGTCCATTATCCATTGGAACTTTGATAAGGTGCAGTTCTTTCATATCTCGAGACACGGTCGCTTGCGTAACATGGAATCCGGCTTGGCGCAGCGCGTCCACCAGTTCATCCTGCGTCTCGATGTCATTATTCATAACGATTTCTCTGATTTTAATATGTCGTTGTCCTTTCATGCATGCCCTCCATTAGATCAATCATGTGTGTAGATATCCATTGAAAATCAATATAAAAACTGCTTATCAAGATTGCGCTTCTCCAAAATCCATACGCAACAGACGTACTCGTCGTTCCAATAAATCTACAATAAGCAACCCGGCGCAATCCGGATAAGCCGCAAAATAAGGTGACCATAGCTTGCGCAACCCGCTCGCACTCCAATCCAATTGCATCCGTTCTCGTGCGATACGAACAATATACCATTGTTCGTCCCGTTTGACGACCATATCCCCCCAAAGTCGCGTCGGCTCCAAATTTTCCCCATCGAGACAAAAATGCAGCGGAACGAAAAATTTACCGCCAATGATTTCATAGCCGCTGCTTTCAATTAAAGCAATGACTTCTTCGTCTTGCGGGAACCGGTCACTTAATATTACATCCTCCAGCGGTTCAGACGTACGCACATAATGGCGCAGTCCAAAACCAATCCAAAGCAATAATCCAATTCCGATTATGCCCATCACCCATAGATCGCCCATATGGTCATTCACCTCAGGTTAGGATTAGGATATATGCAACTTACTGTAATTCAGCGAATCGAAGAGCAAAAGAAACTCATCCGTCGGATGCCTGTCCCGGATGAGTTTCTTTTGCTGCTTAGCCTATCTGGATACCTTATGAAGTGCGAAATGTGGAATTAGCTTCCTTGACGACAGCAGCAATCCCGTCGCGGGATATTTGCGGTTCCGGTTCATTCGCCTGCTCAGGCACAGTCCAATAAGCTAAAAATTCAATATTGCCCTCACCACCGGTAATTGGAGAGTAAGTCAACCCTTCTAAATGAAACCCGATGGAAGCCGCAAAATCCAGAACGTCTCGCAGCACTTGCTCATGCGTGCTCGGATCACGTACGACGCCCGATTTGCCAACCTTATCCCGTCCCGCCTCGAACTGAGGCTTGATAAGAGCAATGACACGTCCTCCGGCAGCAAGAAGCCGCTTCAAAGGCGGAAGAATTAACTTAAGCGAGATAAAGGACACGTCAATCGTCGCCGTGTCCGGTTGCGGACCTTCGAGATGCTCTGGCTCCATATAGCGGAAATTGGTCCGTTCCATGACATGAACCCGTTCGTCATTCCGTAAGGACCAATCCAATTGATTGTAACCGACATCGATGGCGTACACTTGGCTCGCTCCATTTTGAAGAGCGCAATCCGTAAAACCTCCCGTTGATGCTCCGATGTCCAGCATAACACTGCTGTCCAAGGACAGGTCGAAGTGGCGTATCGCCTTCTCTAGCTTCAATCCGCCACGGCTGACATAAGGATGAAGCGCGCCTTTTACCTTAATGGAGACATCGCGCGGAACCTTCATGCCCGCTTTCTCGATTCGTTCTTCATTTGCATAGACTAATCCAGCCATAATAGACTTTTTTGCTTTTTCACGACTATCATAGTAGCCCTGCTCAACAAGCAGGACATCAATCCGTTCTTTAGGTATAGACATGCTTTGCTCCTGTCTGACTTCACTCTCTGTAACGGCGTCACGCCGTCAAGCCCGGGTCATCACATTGTTCCCATGTGCGAACAACATCGTATGAACTTCCTTCGCTAGACGTTCAGCCGTCAAGCCAACCTCCAGGCGTTGTTCTTTAATGCTTCCGTGCTCGACGAAGCAATCCGGAACACCTATCGGCTTGATTTTAACTCCGAATAGATTATTCTCCGCATAAAATTCCATCACCGCGCTCGCTAATCCACCGGCTATGGCTCCTTCTTCCATGACAAGAAGAGGGATTTGTTCCTTGGCTAGCTGAATCAACATTGCTTCATCCAGCGGCTTGATGAAACGGGCATTAATGATACGCAATTGTATTCCTTCGCGCCGCAATTGCTCCGCCGCTTCTTCCGCCACTTGCACCATCGGTCCGATGGCAAGTACAACTGCATGATCGCCCTGGCGAACGATTTCCCATGATCCGATCGGTATGGGAGTCAGCACTTCATCCAGCTTCACACCAACACCGTTGATGCGCGGGTAACGCACTGCAATAGGCCCGGCTTCATAATCCACCGCTGTCTTGAGCATGTGGCGCAGCTCGTTCTCGTCCTTCGGCATCATCAGCACCATGTTCGGGATATGACGCAAGAATGTAATATCGAACACACCATGATGCGTTTCGCCGTCCGGCCCGACAAATCCAGCGCGGTCGATGGCGAATACGACGTTGGCATGCTGACGGCAAATGTCATGTACGACTTGGTCGTACGCCCGCTGCAGGAAAGTCGAATAGACGGCGAACACCGGCTTCATCCCTTCCATTGCAAGCGCTGCGCACATGGTGGCCGCATGCTGTTCCGCTATGCCGACATCGATCATACGGCCCGGAAACGTCTCAGCGAACTTCAGCAACCCCGAACCGCCCGGCATCGCCGGCGTTACCGCGACGATTCGCTCGTCCTGCTGCGCCAGTTCGATTAAGGTGTTCGAGAACACTTCCGTATACATCGGATTGCCGACCGCCTTCAACGGTTGACCGGATTCAATCTTGTAGGGCGAGATGCCGTGCCACTTGTGCGAATCGGCTTCCGCAGGAGAATATCCCTTGCCTTTGGTTGTCAAGACATGGACGAGCACCGGACCATCCACGCGCTCCGCTTGCTGGAAAATGTCAATCAGCTTATCTACATCGTGACCGTCGACCGGTCCGAAATACTTCAAGCCGAATTCTTCGAACAGCATACCGGAAACGACGAGATACTTGAGGCTGTCCTTCATCCGTTCCGCTGTCTTGGCCAGCTTGCCTCCGATGGCTGGAATCTTCTTTAGAAGCTGTTCCACTTCTTCTTTCGCTTTTTTGTAATTGCGGTCAGAGCGTATTTTGCTCAAGTAATTATGTAGAGCTCCAACGTTCGGCGCAATCGACATTTCATTATCATTCAAGACGACCATTAATTTCTTCTGTTCATGCCCTATATGGTTGAGCGCTTCCAGAGCCATCCCGCCAGTGAGCGCGCCATCTCCAATGACGGCAACCACTTTGCTGTCTTCTCCTTTGAAATCGCGTGACAATGCCATCCCCATCGCCGCTGACAAGGAAGTGCTGCTATGGCCTGCTTCCCACACATCGTGCTCGCTCTCCGCACGTTTGACGAAGCCGCACAATCCTTTGTATTGGCGCAGTGTATCAAACCGCTCCTTGCGCCCAGTCAAAATCTTATGTACATAAGCCTGATGACCGACGTCGAATATCATTTTATCCTTGGGACTGTCATATAAATAATGCAGGACAAGCGTCAGCTCGACAACACCCAAGTTAGGAGCCAAATGTCCGCCTGTTGCAGATAATTTTTCGATCAGAAATTGACGAATTTCCTCCGCCAATGGAACTAACTGTTCTTTAGTCATTCGCTTTAAATCGCTAGGTTGGTTAATCTGTTCGAGCAGCACGGGATTTCCCTCGCTTTCGTTGTTTCGATTTGCTGCGTTTCTTAGTGAAGAGCGAAATTTTTAGTTTCGTTTCTAAAACATAAAAGCATTTGCCAATAATCAGCACAATTGGTGTTGCATAATAAATGGCAAATGATTTCCCCAATGCTTTGCCTCCCACTGTCAACGCTGAAACGAGACCAGTGAAGACAACGCTCGTAACCGTCTTCAACAGCGCCGTGTCCGCATCCATTGCATACAGCAGATTCGTTACGACGATGGCTGTTGCCGCTCCGCTAATAACCCCCGTAATATCACCAATGACGTCATTGCAGAAATTAGAGAACCGGTCTGCGTTGCGCACGATAGAAATCGCCTGCTTGGCACCATGGACCTTCTCTGATGCCATGGCGTGGAACGGCGTTTCATTCGCTGCCGCTGCAGCTAAGCCCATCATATCAAAAAACACTCCGATAAGCACGAGCAAGAGCACGATCACCATGCCAATGCTCCAGCCCACTCCTTCCAGCATCGCGGTCGATGTGACGGAGAAGACGGCAGCAAGCGCAAACGTGATGAAGAAAATCAAGACGCTCCATCTAACGGAATGTTTAAATGAGAATTTCATTATATTAGTCGTTCCATCCTTTAAGAGGTTACATTTTATAAATAACGAATTAACTGATGTAATAAATATATTGGGAGTGGTAACTTCTTAAGTAAACGCTGTGGCTTAGGTCCAGTAGGTTTTCCCAGACGACCACCTATTCGTCGCCGAACAGGCAGTTTCCCTTTACGGTCGTCTTGACGTCGTTGCCGATCGTCAGACTGAATTACCACTTAGTCCACACTATAATCCCCAAGAAGTCTCACGCACGTGAACAGTCTAGGAGTTTTCCTCGAGCAGCCCTGAACCAACCCTTAGCCTCTTTTGCAAACCAGATTTCAAACGGCATCCGAAATGATGGCCTTTGGCCGAAGGACATCAGTTCTACACATCCGCTATCCCTGCAGATTCACTCAAGGCAGGCTACGCTACAAACAAGCCGGGTTCGTACAGTACCATTTCATTAAGTAAGAGGAAATGATATGTGCGACTCGCAATGTAGGTTCATACCCCAAGCCGTAATGCGACGCGCGAGGGCGTCGTACCACGCACTTGGGCCTCCGCGGAAGCGGGGTCAACGCCCACATGCCATTGTGGATCGCCCCACAACCTTAACTCCCAGCATCAGCCCCCGACTGGGCGTCGAAAGCCAACACCAGGAACTTCATCGATGTGCCCTTTGGCGAATTTTTAG
Organism: Paenibacillus profundus; assembly: GCF_021369635.1. GTDB lineage: Bacteria > Bacillota > Bacilli > Paenibacillales > Paenibacillaceae > Paenibacillus_B > Paenibacillus_B profundus. Next base: position 11,090 of record NZ_JAJNBZ010000043.1, read on the forward strand.
GCCCGCCTTCAATGTTGGGAGGCCGACTAGAATACTGCACCACTCTACGTAAGCCCTATTATATCACATTTTTTATCGTTTTACGCGCCATTTAATGGTTTCTCTTCATTAAATAGTCAGCCAATTCGAACAAACGTTCCGGTACAGGGAAGCCTGCATCACTTATCGCCTGCTTCGCTTCCCGCGTCAACCGTTCCACTTCTTGCTGTGAAGCTTCAAGACCGATAAAGTAAGGATAGGTCACTTTGCCACTCTTCTCATCGCTTCCTTTCGCTTTTCCGAGCATCGCTTCATCTCCGACGACATCCAATATATCGTCTTGAATTTGGAACGCTAAGCCGAGCTTTGTTCCATATATCGTCAACGCTTGAAGCTGCGCTTCATTTGCTCCGGCAATCCGCCCCCCGGCGCGCAGAGAGAATACGATTAGATCACCTGTCTTGTGCAAGTGAATGTATTCCAGCTGTTCGATCGTCGTAATCCCTTGTTCGCCCAGCATATCGGCTGCTTGTCCACCGACCATGCCTCTCATGCCGGCATATTCCGCCAATTCTTCCACGATAGCGAGCGCCACATCTGCAGGAACACCGAATTGGCGGGAGCTCTGCACGATCGTATGGAACGCGTGCGTTAGCAATCCATCACCTGCCAAGATGGCCATAGCTTCGCCATATACTTTATGGTTCGTCGGTTTGCCGCGCCGGTAATCGTCATTGTCCAACGCAGGCAAGTCATCATGAACGAGCGAATAGGTGTGAATCATCTCGACGGCGCAGGCAACGGGCTCTGCAGCCACATCTCTTCCATTCAAGCTTTCGCAAGCCAGCAATACGCACACAGGCCGAAGGCGCTTTCCACCCGCCATTAGTGAATAGTGCATTGCTTGTCTCAACGGATCGGGCACATACCAGTTGGAAGGCAGCATGGCCGGAAGCAATTGTTCCAGCCTAGTCACTCGATCTTTCAAGTAAGAGGTGAACGATCCGGCGGGATGAGGATTAATCAATGACACCACCCTCTTCTTCAGGGCTGAACGGCTGTCGTTTCAATTCGCCGTTCTGTTCAGTCAGCATTTCGATCTTGCGCTCCACTTGCTGAAGCTTCTCGGAGCAGAACTTGGATAAGCGCATTCCTTCTTGAAATAGATCGATGGCTTGCTCAAGGGGAGCGTCACCACCCTCTAACTGCGAGACAATCAGTTCCAGTTTTTCTATCGCCGCTTCGAAATTCAGTTCTTCCATTATTTCGACTTCGCTCTTTGCCATGGGAGTTATTCACGCTCTCCTTTCATAGACCATACTTGACAATTCAATTGGCCGTCGCTTAATTTCACATTGACCACGTCTCCAAGCTGAACGTCTGCAATGGTACGTATAATTTTGGATTCCTGTTCGTCGTACACGAGGCTGTAGCCGCGTGACATGATCTTGAGCGGGCTAAGCGCGTCAAGCTGGCGCATATGGCCGCCAAGCACCATCTGATGCTGTCTCATCTGAGCCGCCATCGTACCTTGCAACTGCCGCTCAGCATTCGTCAGCCGCTGCCGAGCCGTGCGAATCTGATGGACTGGGGTCTGCTCACGCAGACGGCCGCGCAGTTCCTTCCAGCGTTCTTCCGCTTTGCCGATGTGCAGCACGGACCGATAGTGCAGTTGTTCGGTCAGTCGTTCCAAGCGATCTGCCTGCTTCAAGGTCAACTGCTCCGGTCTTCTCAACATGGAGGATTGCTGTGCGCGCATCAACCGCTCTTGATTGCGGTTCAGCAGACGGTTCATCCCGTGCTGCAGCCGCTGCTGCATATGGAGCAGATGCTTGCTCAGCTCCTCATGATGGATGACGGCAAGCTCCGCAGCAGCCGTCGGTGTCGGCGCGCGCAGATCGGCCACAAAGTCCGCAATCGTAAAGTCTGTCTCGTGTCCCACTGCCGAAATGACCGGAATGGAAGACCCGGCTATGGCACGCGCCACGATCTCTTCGTTAAAAGCCCACAGTTCTTCCAGTGAGCCGCCCCCGCGGCCAATGATAAGCACGTCCGCCTCTTGATGGCGATTCATCGCTTCAATCGCCGCAGCGATCGATGCGGCTGCTTGGGTCCCCTGCACAAGAACGGGATAGAGCAGCACAGACATTCCGGGCTGTCTTCGCTTCAGCGTAATCATAATATCGCGGACTGCCGCACCCGTAGGTGACGTAATGACACCAATCGCCTTGGGGAATCGCGGTAGCGCACGCTTCCGTTCCTCTTCGAACAATCCTTCCACTTGCAGCCGTTCCTTAAGCTGCTCATATGCCATGTACAAACTTCCGATGCCGTCGGGCTGCATGTGCTGCGCGTAGAACTGGTATTGACCGTCCCGTTCGTATACCGTTACATATCCGCGCGCAATCACTCGAGTCCCTTCCTTAGGACGAAAAGCAAGCTTCTGATTATGGGAGGCAAACATAATCGTTCGAATGCGGCTATCTGCATCCTTCAACGTGAAATACATATGACCGCTGGAATGGTGCGTGAAGTTCGATATTTCGCCGCGCAGCCATACATCCTGCAGCATGGCGTCCCCTTCCAATTTCATACGGATATATCGGTTTACATCCTTAATGGACAGTATTCGCGTTTCTGAGGACACGACTTTTGCCTCCTTTCTGTACCCGCTCCTGTTACTGAATCTGATGAACCCGTTTCGCTGCCTTCAGTGTATTCACCATCAGCATCGTAATCGTCATCGGGCCGACCCCGCCAGGCACCGGTGTTATCCAACTGCATTCCTCCACCACATCATCGAAGTTTACATCGCCCACTAACTTGCCGTTCTCCAACCGGTTCATGCCTACATCGATGACGACGGCACCCGGCTTAATGAACGAGCGATCTACGAAATGAGCTTTACCGATAGCGACAACCAATATGTCGGCCATGCGTGTAAGCTCACGCATGTTATTCGTACGGGAATGGCACATTGTGACGGTAGCGTTCTCTCTTTGCAGCAAGAGCGAGATCGGCTTTCCGACAATGTTGCTCCGTCCGATGACGACGGCATGCTTTCCTTCGATTGGGATGCGATTGCGTTTCAGCATCTCCATCATGCCTGCTGGCGTGCATGGCAACAACGACTCATCGCCGATTACCATGTTGCCGACGCTGATCGGATGGAACCCATCGACGTCTTTTTCCACGGAAATGGCATCAATTACGGCCTTTTCGTCAATATGCTTCGGCAGAGGGAGCTGAACGAGGATGCCATGAATGGTTCCCTGTTGATTCAGTTGATCCACAAGACCTAGCAACTGCTCTTGTGTCGTATCATTCGGCAGACGATGCACCTCGGAATAAAATCCAAGCTCGAGGCATGCCTTATGCTTACTGTTGACATACACTTGCGAAGCCGGATCTTCACCAACGAGCACAACGGCCAGTCCCGGCTGAATTCCAAGTTCCTGCAATCGTGCGGTTTCCTGTTTAACCTCTTCGCGAATCGTGCGAGATAAAGCTTTACCATCCAATACAGATGCTGTCATCGTCTACTCCCCCATTCATGAATCCACTGATGTCGTCATCACTGCTCTAACCAATCCGATGCCAGCTCTCTACTCTTCGATCTCGGCCTCTTCGGTGTCGGCTTCTGCGGATACTTGCGAGCGTTCGCTATCCCGCATCAGTTGACCGAGCACGCCGTTTACGAACTTGCCTGATTCATCCGTGCCGAAGTGCTTCGCCAAATTGATGGCTTCGTTAATTGCCACCTTCGGAGGAACGTCATCACGGAACTTCATTTCATAGCAAGCAAGACGCAGAATTTGTCTGTCGACACGCGATAGCCGGTCCATTTGCCAATTTTTTAAGTAATGCGCCAAAATCATATCGATTTCTTCGCGCTGCTTCCAAGTAGCATGAACCCATTCTAGAACATGCTTATGCATAGCCTCAGCATGCTCGGGCTTAACGCCGATTTCATTGTCTTGGTTCGATTCCGTGACGATCATGGCAACCGCTTGTTCCGGGGTTACCTCCGTCATTTCAAGCTGATATAAGCTCTGAATAGCCATCTCTCTGGCGATGCGTCTTTTCATTATTTATCCTCCTGCGTATAAAGCGTCCGGCAACCCTATAGCTTCCTTATTTACTAAAAGTGACGAACTGATTCATTTAAAAAAATCCTATGCCCGCTCCGATTGTCTTCCGTCGGTCATCACCGGCGATCAAGGCAGTCGTTCGGAGCGTCCATAGGACTACTTCAACCTTCTCCAACGTTCAGACAACCATGAACCGATACGTTGCCACGGGAACATGGGGCCCAAATGTAAGTCTTTCTGTCTGCCTACATTGTATCCGATGAATACAAGCAGCGCAAAGAAGAGCATATCCCAAAAGCCGACCATCAAATACAGCATGCCAAAAAAGATACCTGCCGCGATGCCGATGATGCGTCCCCCGTGACTCTCCCAAATCTCTTTCCACATGGAAAGCTCACCACCTATTCAACGCGCGCTTTGAAGGTTTGCGTCTGTACGATATTCGCGACATATACCGATACGTATGAGACCGGAATCCCTGTAATCTCTTGAACATAATCTCGAACTTGGCACTGCACTTCCTCCGTCATGCTGGGGATCGCCGTTTCTCCATCGACGACGGTGCGGATCATAATATCGAGTCCCGCTTCATTTGTACGGATGCGAGCCTTCAAATCCTTGACGCCTCTTACGCGAGCTGCCGCTTTGAGAGCTACATTTTCTATAGTTTCCAAAGAAATCTTAATATCGCCGATATCTGTACGCTGATCGATCGACGGCAGGGATGCACGCTCGCGGCGAATGGATACGTAGAAAAAACGCACGCTCAGTAAAAATAAAACGGCGGCCGTCGCAATAACGGTCGTCTGAATCAAGAACGGTTCTGTAAAGTCAATCGGTCTGCCCATTAACCCCAATGCCGCCAATATGGCCGCTACCGAGATGGCACCGATGACAAAACTATACACAAACAACAAAAGCCTGTCCACAATTCTGCTCACGTTAGCCCGTGCCTCCTTGTTGAATGGCAGTAAACCCCCTGCCACCAGGAGGGGGTTTAACTTATCATATTTACTTCACTCGTATTGGATTATCAACTTCCTCCAGCTTCTCCTGCGTCTTGAAGTGCACATCGTGAACATGCACATTCACTTCCACGACATGGAGACCCGTCATTGTCTCGATGGAACGCTTGACATTCTGTTGAATCTCATCAGCCACGGTCGGAATGCGGTGACCATATACAACGATAATATTTACGTCCACAGCCGCTTCGCGCTGCCCGACCTCAACCTTTACACCTTTAGACAGGTTCTTGCGACCCAGCAGCTCGGCGATATCGCCTGCAAAGCCGCCGCTCATACCAGCAACACCCTCTACTTCAATTGTAGCAAGTCCTGCAATGACAGTTATGACTTCTGGCGCAATTTGAATATTACCTAGGTCCGTACGCTCAAAATCCGGAACGATCGTCTGATTCATCCGTCACACACTCCCCATTATTTTATGCCTTGAGGCGATTCTTGTCCGTTATTATTCTAACTATATCATTTGTCCATTTCTATGACAAACGACTCAATGCTATACCTCATGCTCTTCCAAAAACTTGATGTCAAAATCACCTTGCACGAAATTCGGATGCTGCAAGAGACGCATATGGAACGGAATCGTCGTATGGATGCCCTCGATGGCGAACTCGGATAACGCCCGCTTCATGCGCTCAATCGCTTCTTCCCGCGTTGGCGCCCACACGATAAGCTTCGCTATCATGGAATCGTAGTGAGGCGAAATAACATATCCCGGATATGCAGCGCTATCCACCCGCACTCCGAAGCCCCCTGGAGGCAGATAGAAATGAATCTGTCCAGCTGACGGCATAAAGTTGCGTGCCGGATCTTCTGCGTTCACACGGCATTCTATCGCCCAACCATCAATCTGAACATTCTCTTGACGGAAGGATAAAGGTTCGCCTTGAGCTACGAGGATCATTTCTTTAATCAGATCGATTCCCGTAATCATTTCCGTGACCGGATGCTCAACTTGAATCCGTGTATTCATTTCCATGAAGTAAAATTGACCGTCCGGTCCCAGCAAAAATTCCAACGTCCCTGCTCCGGAATAATCAACGGCTAGAGCCGCACGCACGGCAGCTTCCCCCATACGCTCACGAATATCCGGTGTCAAAATAGAACAAGGCGCTTCTTCGATCAGTTTCTGACGGCGCCGCTGAATGGAACAGTCACGTTCACCTAAGTGAACAGCATGACCGTGTTTGTCCGCAATAATCTGGATTTCAACGTGTTTCATCCCCGTCAAAAGTTTCTCTAGATAAACTCCGGCGTTTCCGAATGCTCTTTCCGCTTCTTGTTGAGCCGTAGTCATTTGCTTCACGAGCGAGTCTTCATTCTCGGCAATCCGAATCCCTTTACCACCCCCACCGGCTGTCGCCTTGATGATGATGGGATAGCCGATGTCACGAGCGATCATTAACGCTTCATCCATATCTTCCACCAGACCGTTAGAACCGGGGATAACCGGAACCCCCGCATCCTTCATCGTCTGCTTCGCAACCGCTTTGTCCCCCATACGCTCAATGGCGTCGGAAGACGGTCCGATAAACGTAATGCCGCACGATTCGCAAATATCCGCAAAATCAGCGTTCTCCGCTAGAAATCCGTAACCTGGATGCACGGCATCACATTCGGTCAACGTAGCAACACTCATAATATTGGTGAAATTCAAATAACTCTCTTTGGATGATGTCGGTCCGATACAATACGCTTCATCAGCCAATCGTACGTGCAGAGCATCGCGGTCTGCTTCAGAATATACAGCTACGGTTGCAATCCCGAGCTCTCGGCAAGCGCGAATGATACGAACAGCGATTTCACCACGGTTAGCAATAAGAATCTTCTGAAACTTCATCCTGAGACCTCCTTGGCTTGGCATTTGATTCGGAATGGGGATCCCTCGTCATTCCGGCTTCACCAAGAATAAAGTCTGGCCGAATTCGACCAATTGCCCGTTCTCTACAAGCACTTCAACGATTTCACCTTTGACTTCGGCTTCAAGCTCATTCATCAACTTCATCGCTTCCAATATGCATACAACCGATTTCTCATTGATCTTATCCCCTGTGTTAACGAAAGACGGAGCTTCCGGAGACGGCGCACTATAGAACGTGCCTACCATCGGCGATACGATCTTGTGCAGTCCCGCCTGATCTGCCACCTGGGCAGCGGACGCTTCCGCAGGCTTCTCAGCAGCAGTCTCTACTGCTGCAGCAGGTTGCTGAGGAGCAACCGATACGACAGGATATGTATGCTGTGCAGGTGCAGGTTGGACGCTGATAACTTCGGTTTTGCCTGGCTTGCGAATGGATAGACGGTAACCTTCGTTCTCGATTTCCAGTTCATGCACAGAAGTCTGGTCCAACAGCTTTATCAACTCTTTGATTTCGCTTATCTTGAACAAAACTTTTCACTCCTCGTGACAATATGTATAAAAGGTAGATTCGTTTCAAAGCGGACAATCTACAGACGTATGTATTATATCACAAACGCATCAAATGGAAAGAGCCCAGTTTTGAACTGGGCTTGTTCCTATTGCAAGCGTTACTCCGATACATATTGCACGCTTACCTTATCTTGAGTCACGTCTAACTCTTTCATCAGCTTGTCGATAATGTCGACCGCTTCTTTCACTTCCATCTTGTCGCTTTGCACGACAACTTTGTATCTATCGTTATCTTGCGTAATGACGGCGTTATCGTATTCCTTCTGCAATTCGGATTCCAGGTTCGTAATCTTCGTTTCACGCTCGTCCAACACGTTCATTTCCTCATAGGCTTGGGACCACTTGTCTCCGGTCGTATTAGAGTCGTTAATCATCGCCATGAGCCGCTCCATATCTTGCTGATACTGCTCATTGCGCTGCATTTGCTTCTCTTCGATCATGCTGCGTTTCATAACGCCTTCGGCCTCAATCTGATCGAGGATGGCCTGTTCCTTGTCTCCCGTCTTTGCGTTGCCTGCGGATGCCGTGCCATCTTCCGTATCCGTCTTCGCAGCCTTATCCTGAGGGGTTGCAGCCGCTCCCGCTTGGTCATCCTTAACCTTGCCGGCATCGGTCTGTGTCGTCGCCGCACCATTCGTTCCCGCTCCCTCACCGGTCATGGCGCTTCCTTCCGCGGCATTCCCTGTGGCCTTCGATTCAGCCTCATCACCAGTGGATACCGGAGTCACTTGAATTTCCGGCAGTTGACTTACCTCGGTCGCATCCCCCTTGAGCTGTTCTCCCATTCGGACGTTATCCGCTGTCTCCTGCAGCGGGGATGGCGTATCTTCCGTAAACAAGTAGTATGCGGACAGCACCACCATTAAGCTCAGCATCGAAACCAGCCATATCGTTTGTCTTTTTGTGTTCATCGTTACACTTCCTCCTTCTCCATTCTCGCGTTCTGCCTATTCTTTGCTACTCGGCGATTTTGCGTGGGACGACCGATATGCGGTACGCTGGCACATTCAATCCTTTTTCCACGGCATCGACAATCATCTGCTTCACCACCGCGTTCTCTGCCCCTTTGGCGACGACGACGACTCCGCGCACTTTCGGCTTGATGCGCTTCGTTACAATCGGAGTCTGATTGCCTGAATCCTGGTACATGACAATTTCACCATCGCGCGTGTAATTGGTGACATTGCGTTTGCCTCCGTTTGCATCAGTTTCGTTCGTCTGCTGCTGATTGTCTTTGTAATTGCGTTGAACGATGATCTCTTCGGTCGAATCAATTGTGACAAGCACATCTACTTGTCCGACGCCTACAATTTCTTCCAAGATGCTTTTGACTCGTGATTCAAACGATCTTTCAACGGATTCGAATGCAATCGTAGAAGCTGCTGCAGCTGAATCCTTCCCATCTACCGTTTCGAACGCACCGACTGCCGGAGGCTCCCTGCCCGTATTTTTTTTGCCTGTAAGCCCCCCATTGCTGCTGTCAAACGGTTGAAACGACCCGTACAAGAGGAGTGCCGCACCTACGAGACCGAGAATGAGCAGCCAGCGGAACGTTCGTACGCGCTTCGAACCGTTTGCACCCTTGCCGATCCACTTTTCGACCTGCTGCAACCATTTCGCCAACGCTATCGACCGCCTTTTGCGTAGAATGGACTTGCTCTCACTTGTCCTATTTTCACCTATACGCGTTTCTTTTGTTTTTATGACCGATTTACGATCGTTTTTTTAAAATTAGTACCTTTAGTGCGTGTTCAAAAAGGTCACTTTTCAGCACCGAGAAGTACAAGTTTGCAAGAAAACGATATCGGAAGCATTTCTCGAAAAAGATTAGTATTTGTTCGTTTCTGTCCACTGAATTGATATTTGCTCAGGAGAGACGAGCCAGGAAGCCGTTAACGCCCTGATCGCTTGTGTCTCTATCTCAGCGCTGACTTGTTTTTTTATGATGGATGTCGAGGCAGGCGCAGCCGTCGATCGTTGCGTTGTCGGAGAGCTACCGGAGTCACTGCGTTGTGTTGTATCGACGTGTACCTTTTCAACATTTTGAACGTCTTCAATCGCTTCAATAGGCAATGGAGACACACTTTCCTGACGCTCACGGGCGGAAGGTGCAGACGATGAAGCCGGAATTTCGGCAACCTCTTTCATAATGACCGTTATCCGCTCGATAACAGGCTGCCCCTGCTTGACATCGCGGGATAGCGTTACGTCAATATCCGCTACTTCCGCATGCAACACTTGTTGAGAATCGGAATCCGAATCCGATTCATCCGATGACCTGAGGGCCACACTGAGCTGTTCCTTCATGCGGGATTCGATCTCCAGAGCGGCTAGACGAAGCGCATCTGCCTGCCGTTCCCGCGCCAGCTGCTCCCCTTGCTGTTGTATATTTGCTAAGCTTGTCCGCTCATTCCCCGCAGCTTGCGTGCCGGAAGACAACATCGTATTCCACTGTTCGGCTAATTCATCCGTTACTTTCGCATCGAACAGCTTCAGCACGGGAGACAGCAGCGTAAGTAATATAATCAGGCTCAGCATGAGCTTAACATAACGCTGCATTGTGCGATTCGGCAGCAGCAAGTCTATGAATGTCGCCAGTAGAATGATCATTATTATTTCTTTCAGCCATTGACCTAACCAGCTCATGCCACGAGCTCCTTCCCCACATGCTTGACAACGCTACCTCATCATGACCGTGACGTTACCTGCGGTTAACAGTATCGTAATGGCGAGAAAGAACATTAAGCCCACAGCTGCCATAGCGGCAAACACGTAGATCATGCTGTTGCCGACTGTCTTGAGACATCCGACGACAGGACTGTCGCCGAGCGGCTGCATGACGGCGGAGGATACGTTGTAAATAAGCGCCAGCGTTAAAATTTTGATGGCCGGAAAAGCGCATAAGAACAATAAAATGATGACCCCTGTCAAGCCGACTGCATTCTTAACCAGCAGCGATGCCGAGATGACCGTATCCGTCGCGTCAGAGAATGCGCGTCCCACGACGGGCACGAAGTTGCCTGTAATGTACTTTGCTGTTCGTATCGTGACACCGTCCGTTATCGAGCTCGTAACACCTTGCACGGAGATCACGCCCAAAAAAATGGTAAGCAGCACACCTAGCAGCCCTACGCTAATATTGCGCAGCAAATTGGCAAGCTGCGTCACCTTATACTTGTCCGACAACGCACTGACGATATGAAGAACCGCTGAAAAAAATAGCAGCGGAAACACCCCCGCATAAATCAGCGTGCCGATAATGTGCACCATGAAGACGATGAGCGGATGCATGACGGAGACCGTAACCACACTGCCCATCGAAGCAAGCAGCGTGAATAGGAGCGGCACCATCGCCATCATGAAGTGAATCATGCTCGAAATCGCATCCTTCGCGTATCCAATCGCGATGTGGAAGCTATTGATCGCCAATATAATAATGACCATGTATGAGATGGCGTAGGCGATTTTACTGACCGCATTTCGTTCAAACGCGGTCTGCAACGTCTCCAACACCATGCTGAATACAGCTAATATAACGATCGTCACGATGAGCTTGCCGTTCATGACCACTTCCTGCATTAAGAACATGCTAATCGCTCTCAGCACATTGCCTATTGTAAGCTTCTCCCCGCCGGGAAGCAGGATGTCCACGAAGCTGGGCATGGCATCCTTCGGAAAAAAGCCGCCATATTGGGTCAGCAAATCATTCCAATAGCGCTCAACTTCCCCCGTCTGCAGCCGGTTGGCTTGCTGCTCCACCCAGGCTTTCGTCGCTATGGAAGAAGCAGGCTTTTCCTTATGGGACAGCTCGTCCGGAGCGGCAAATCCAACACCGATAAAGGCGAACAGGAAACAGCACATCATGGCGATCCACGTCCACTTGAGCCTATTCGACTTAGTCAGCGACCTTTTCAATTGGCTTCGATCCATTCGCTCTCCATCCTTACGCCGGAAGCAATCTCATCACCGTTTCGATAATGACACTAATAATCGGGATGGCCAGAACCATGATAAGCACTTTCCCTGCAAGCTCAATCTTTGAAGCGATACCTTCTTGTCCAGCATCGCGCACGACTTGGGCCCCGAATTCCGCGATGTAAGCAATCCCGATTATTTTCAAAATCGTCTTTAAATAGACGGGTTGAATTCCTGAGCGCTCCGCCAAGTCCTCAAGCACATGAATGACGGTTTCTATCTTCCCGATGAGGAAGAGAAAGATTAATATCCCCGCAAAGGCAGATATTAAAAAAGCAAACATCGGTTTCTGCTCTTTTACGACAAGTACCAGAATCGTTGCGAGCAGCCCGAGACCTACCACTTGAATGATTTCCATGAAATCACCTGCCGAGCAGAATCCATTTTAGACCCATTTTTGATCACACATTATCATTGAAACAAGAAGATGGTCTTAATCTCTTGAAAAAGGTGATCCAGCAAGCGGACGACCATGAATAAGACCACGACAAAGCCGATTACCGTCACCCAATGGGCCATATCTTCTTTTCCCATTTGCTTCAGCACGGTATGAATCATCGCAATGATGATGCCGATTCCGGCAATTTGGAAAATGGCGCTAACATCCACACTCATCCCCTGGCACCTCAATACATCAAAATAACAGCTAACAATCCGCTTAATACGCCCAGACTCCGGCACATCGTACCGTACCGTTGATGTTCTTCCCTGGCCGTGCTTTCCTCCTGCTCCAACTGCTTGACGGCATGCCGAATGTGCTTTCTCTGATCCTCGCGATCGCTTACGCCTAAGCTGTAGCCGAGCTCGTTCAAAATTCGTATGTCGTCCTTGGCAAGCGCCGTCTTCCTTCCATTACGCCGCCACGCGTGTTCCCAAGCTTCCCGGGCAGTCAATGGAGGACCATCGGCACCATTCATCGCTTGAGCGGCCTCCGAAAAGATAAATTGAAGCGGAGAAGGCATTTGCCTGCTGATGTCGGTAAACGCGGTCGAGAGCGGCGTATGACCGTACACAATCGCCGTCTCCAGTCGTTGAAGCGCATGATTGAGCAAACGCAGCTGCTTCGGACGCGCCGCGTATTGCGCCGCCTTCAACCAGCCGATGCTGGAGGCCGAGGCGATGAGAAGCGCCGCTCCAAAAAATTTAACGATCGGTGCCCCCTCCCTTCTTGATACCTTGGCTATCCTGCCCCTGCAGTGCCCTGCGCTTCTCGTCGTACACTTTCCGCTGCCATTCGCGCTTGGAACGCTTCAGTACGACGATGCGGCCAAATGCCCCTTCGTCCATCAACTGCTGAATGCTTGGACGCTTTATCAGATCGTCTATATCCGCTCCGTGAGCCGAGGCAATCAGCCTTACGCCCGCATGCATCGCTTCGCGCATCGCATGCAAGTCCTCGTCCCGCCCGAATTCGTCGACGATGAGCACATCAGGAGACATAGAGCGAATGAACATCATCATTCCTTCCGCCTTCGGACAGCCGTCCATGACATCGGTCCGGTAGCCTAAATCATAGCTTGGTACGCCTTTGATGCACCCGGCAATCTCCGAACGCTCATCGACGATGCCCACCTTCAACGCTTTCCATCTTGCTTCAGGATGATTCCATGCCCCCGTGCCAACTGCACGCGCAATATCGCGGAGCATCGTCGTCTTCCCATGCTGCGGTGGAGAGACAATCAACGTGTGATACACGGTCTGATGTCTGAAATCAAGCATCATCGGCATAATGGAGTCGGCAATTCCTCGCACTTCTCTTGCTATTCGAATATTAAATCCTGTAATCTCTCGTAAATGACTGACACTGCCCTGTGTTAACACGGTCCGTCCCGCCAAGCCGATGCGATGCCCTCCCGGGATGGTCACGAACCCGCGGCGCAGCTCCTCTTCCATCGTATATAGCGAATGATTCGTAATGAAATCGAGTAATTGATGACCGTCCTCACGGCTTGGACGATAGGCCGCATCGGGGTCCTCCGTCACCGTGCCGAGCGGGGTCACTAAATAGAAGTCTCCCATCACGCCGATTTCAAGCGGCCGTCTTTCCCGTATACGAATTTCTTCCAGTTCGGCAAGCATCCGTGCAGGCAGACGCATCAGGACGGATTTCAGTTCCGGAGGCAGCACTGCTGACCAACTCAGAGTATTCATATCTGTTCCCCCCATGCAGACACGCTGCAACGCTGTGTGAGGAGGCACACGTTTTCTGCGTGTAAGGCTGCCTCTGCTTCGACATTGACTGTGTCGCTGCTCGTATCAACATATGTATGGTTCTTGTCCCTCATTTATGCAACAAGCCGCACTATCTATATGTCTATTTCTTGAGAATGCCGATAAGCAGACAAGTTACCCCAACGACGATCCACGCTATTTTGTTCCAGTTGAGCTTGTCCGCCATACCAATTAGTCCGATCGTCGTCGTCGCGATTAATACCATCGGCCCAACCAAAGCAAGCAGCGAATTCACCGCCAGTGCCCGCTCCGGTTGGTTAAGCCTCAGCATAATGATCGCTGCCGTTATTTCCAAACATCCTGACATCACTCTCAGCCCGGCCATACTTGCGACAAATTTATCAATCGACACGGTTCATTCCCTCCTTCCGGATCACATGCGCAGCCCTGAAGCCGCATAAGTTACTTCGTCCCGCTGCCTGTCCTCTCTATGCTGAAACCATTCTATGCTTGCCCATGCCGTTTTAGAGCATCCTCCAGCGTGTTCATCACACTTTTCACATCGTTCTATTCCATCAAATACGGACTTCACATGGTTGAACTAGGCACCTGTCAGGGGCGAACCGCATATATTGCTTCCATGATTCGACTATCCTGCTGACATGAAGGAGATTGTGAACATGAGCTTGACGGACAATCAAATCGAAGCCTGGCCAAGTGCCTTATGCGATCCGAGCGGAGAACGTGAACGCAAGCCGAGAACGTCAGGATTAACGATGGTTATGGACAAAGGGCTGGGGCTAGGCGAATTTACGGATATGCTTGAACTGGCCCATGAGCATATCGATATAATCAAGCTGGGCTTCGGCACCTCAGCTGTTATCCCTCATCGCCTGCTTACCGCCAAGCTGAACGCTGCCAAGCGATACGGAATTACGGTCATGCCCGGCGGAACATTTCTGGAGATCGCGATCGCAAAAGGCATTGTCAAAGATTTTTTTCATATGATGGGAGAAACGGGATTCACAGGTGTGGAAGTGTCAGATGGGACGATTACACTGCCGCGCCAAGTGCGCAACACATTGATCGGGCGGGCACGTGAGCTAGGGTTTCATGTGTGTACGGAGTACGGAAAAAAAGATTCCGTATCATCATTTCACTTGGATGACTTGCTGGAAACCTTCACAGAAGATATCGCGCACGGTTCCGCGTGGATGACGCTCGAAGGAAGAGAATCCGGTATCGGGGTGGGCGTATATGATGACAGCGGCAGCTGTGACACCGCTCTCGTGACCCGAATCATTGAAGCCGTTCACACACCGGAACGGTTGATGTGGGAGGCGCCGCGTAAAGATCAGCAGGTAGCCATTCTTCACACGGCCGGACTCCGCGCCAATATTGGCAATATCGCCCCGCAGGAGATTATCGCGTGCGAGGCGCTGCGTCGCGGCCTTCGTTCCGATACGATGAATCAGCCCGATGTGCTGCGAGGTACAAATTAACCATTTCAGAACGAAAATTCAGAACGAAAAAAATTAATAATCACGGAGGAGGTGGTGATGGTTGCAAGTCGATGTCATTGCAAGCGTAAATGAAGCTCGAGCCATTGATCTTACGCATCGCACCGTCATCGTCATCGACGTTCTGCGGGCGACAAGCACCATCGTTACGGCATTGTCCCACGGTGCATCCGGCGTCATCCCCGTAGAGACGGTCAGTCAGGCTAAGCAGACCGTTCAAACCGGTGATGTGCTTGGCGGTGAGCGTTACTCCAAGAAGATTACCGGATTTGACACCGGCAATTCTCCTTTCGAGTACATGGTGAACGATTATAATGGAAAACGTATCGTCTTGACGACCTCGAACGGAACCCGTGCCATCCAGAAAGCGATGAAAGCCGATCACGTGTTGGCAGGCGCAATGATCAATGCTGCCGCATGCGCTAACGCCGCCTATAAGCTTCGCAAAGATATTGCCCTGCTCTGCGCAGGTACACAGGATACATTTGCTTTCGAAGACGGTCTTTGTGCCGGGTTAATCCTAGCTGAGTTGTATCGTTGTGGGGAAAACGTGCAGGAAATAGTCACGAACGATTACGGCTCTATGATGTATAGCGCCTATCGTTTCCATGAAAACAATATGGTTCAGGCATTAATGAGCTCTTCTGGCGGTAAACGACTATCCAAGCTCGGCTACGCCAAAGATGTCGATTATTGCGCACAGGTCAATGTGAATCCGCTTGTGCCCATCCTAGAGAACAACATCATGAAGCCATTCAATCTATAAGCATTGGGGCAGAGGCGCACATTCTTTCCTGTTCTAAAGTGAGAGGGCTTGTTCATAAGTTTAAATAACAGCACCTTTTCTGCGGAACAACTCTCTTCTGAGGAGCATATTTTATGAATGGCGAGTTCGTATTGCTAACACTTATTATTGTCGGGTTGGTGAGCAGGTCCCCTATTATTACGACGGCCGCTTGTATTTTGCTAATTATTAAACTTGTCCATTTGGAACGATTCTTGCCGACTATTGAACGGCGCGGTTTGGAATTCGGGTTGCTGTTTTTGACCATTGCAGTCCTCGTGCCCTTTGCCGCTGAACGGATCAGCACGCAAGACTTATTGCAGACGCTTACCTCCTGGCCCGGCCTCTTGGCGCTAGCTGGCGGTGCGATTGCAACATCGATGAATGGCAGAGGACTGGATCTATTAAAAAACGATCCGCAAATGATTGTTGGGCTTGTCGCCGGTTCAATCATCGGGATCGTCATGTTGCGCGGCATACCGGTCGGACCGTTAATGGCAGCCGGTATTACCGCATTATTACTGCAAATCAGCAGGTGGATTATAGACAAGTTCTAATATGAGAAATGCTGCGTCTTGACCGTTGCTTAGCGTCGATCTTTCGGGCCGCCGACGAATGCCTGCTCCAATGTGTCCAAGCCATAAGCTGTGTGGAGCGCGCGGATAATATCATGGATGTTGTCCGCAGCCACCACGCAGGACACTTTAATCTCGGACGTGCTGACCATCTTGATGCTGACCCCTGTCTCGGAGATGACTTTGAACATCTTCGCTGCAACACCTGGATGACTGACCATGCCCGCCCCTACGATAGAAATCTTCACCAAATCAACTTCGGACGTAACTTCCCGATACGGAACCTCTGCTCGAATCTGTTCAAGCACGGCAATCGCGCGTTCACAGTCATGAAGATCCGTCGTAAAGGAGAAGTCTGCCTCACCATCTTGCACACCGCTCTGCACGATAATATCGACATCAATATGCGCATCTGCGAGCGCTCCGAACATGTTCGCCAACACACCCGGCAGATCAGCAACGCCGAGTACACTAATTCGTGCTACGTTCTTATCATAAGCGATGCCGCTGACGACGACGCCTTGTTCCATAATCGCTTCCTCCTTCACATAGGTCCCTTCATTATGGTTGAAGCTTGAGCGAACAACGATGCATACGTTGTTGTGCTTCGCATACTCAACCGCCCGCGGATGCAGAACTGCCGCGCCTAAATGAGCCAACTCCAGCATCTCATCATACGAAATCTCTTTTAATTTGCGGGCACATCGTACGATACGAGGATCTGTCGAATAGATTCCGTCCACGTCCGTATAAATCTCACAGACATCCGCTTCGATGGCTGCAGCTAGGGCGACGGCCGTCGTGTCTGAGCCTCCACGGCCCAAGGTCGTAATCTCACCTCTGTTCGTCATGCCTTGAAATCCGGCTACAATTACAATTTGCCCGTCATGCAATGCGTTCTTCACTCGTTCAGGCTGAATATCCTGAATGCGGGCTTTGCCGTGTGTTTCATCTGTGCGGAAGCCTGCCTGCCATCCCGTCATCGATACTGCATCATGACCTTGTTGATGGATGGCTATGGATAGAAGGGCGACAGATATTTGTTCCCCTGTCGTGAGAAGCATGTCCATCTCGCGCGCAGGCGGATTCTCATTCAAATTCCTGGATTGATCGATTAATTCGTCCGTCGTATCCCCCATCGCGGAGACGACGACGACGCATTGGTGGCCTTGTTCTTTTTTTTCAATGATTCGTTTGGCAACCCGCTTCAACCGTTCGAGATCTCCGACAGAACTGCCCCCGAATTTCATGACGTATAGTGCCACGCTGACTCACTCCCACCCATGTAAACTGTATGATGCTTTCATTTAATTGCATATTATAGCATGTTTTTATTCGTATGGTGGAAAAAATATATGAAAATCTGCACGGTCTGGCATGTTCGGATTCTGACCTGCGGGGAGAGTGGCTCCAAGCAATGAGATAACGTGTTCGTTTGGCAAACACAGACTGCCCTAAAAAAGCATTCACGAAATCACTTTAGGCATACTCACATTTCCGTTACCTAAAATGGATTCTGTTTAGAAATTACTCCTTGAAAATTTAAAATATATTCCTTTCTACGCTACGCTAGTTTAATAATTCCCTTCCTCCCTGTATTGTTTAATACGTTTCAAACTTTAAATAACAGCACCCGGTTACTTGGATGGCCATTAAAATTCATCTGGTATAGAGACACAGACTTCCCATCGCATGTACTGTATTTGTTTAGCCTTAAGTTTTTTTCCAAAACCCAATATAAATTGGAGCTGTACTTGCCTGATGCTACATCAAAACAGAAAAAAGCTATGAGCACAATTACACTCATAGCCTTAGTGCACTTCCATTATGCGCGTGAAATATATTTGCCTTCACGCGTATCAATCAAGAGAACGTCGCCTTCGTTAATGAAGAGCGGCACTTGGACGTTCAATCCGGTTTCCACAGTCGCATTCTTCGTCGCGCCTTGAGCCGTGTTCCCTTTTACGCCAGGTTCAGTCTCGGTAACTTGCAGTTCAACGCTATTTGGTAAGTTAATACCTAAAATTTCGCCTTGATAGCTAACAATGTTAACGATCATGTTGTCTTTCAAGAAATTAATTTCCCATTCCAATTGCTCCTTGGTCAAGGAGAATTGGTCATAAGATTCGTTATCCATAAACGTATATTCGTCACCGCTGTTATACAAATATTGCACTTCGCGATTATCGATTTGCGCGCGTCCGATCGTTTCTCCCGCACGGAACGTCTTCTCAACTACGTTTCCGTTGCGCAAGTTACGCAATTTGGAGCGTACAAACGCTGCGCCTTTACCTGGCTTTACATGCTGGAAGTCTACGACGGAGAAGATGTCACCGTCCACTACCACTGTCAAGCCTGTCTTAAAATCGTTAACTGATATCACTGTAAATTCCCTCCTACATGCATGGCAACCCCGTTTATCCATTATGACGCCGAGAACCGTCAAGAAGCGGGTTCATTCATTGCCTGCGTAAGGCCATGCCGAACCCGCACTGCCGAATCGGTCATTACATGTCTAATACGAGCAGTTGTTTCGTGGATTGTGTTATTATTTCAATCCCGTTGTCCGTGATGACGATATCGTCTTCGATTCGCACCCCGCCGAATCCAGGCAAGTAAATGCCAGGTTCCACCGTTACGGTCATACCGGGAGTTAACACCTGATCGCTAGTATGAGCCACTCTTGGAAACTCATGAATTTCCATGCCCAAGCCATGTCCCAGACTGTGACCGAAATTGTCTCCGTAACCATATCCCTTGATAACATCGCGCGCGAGAGCATCAGCTTCGCGGCCCGTCATTCCCGGGCGGATGTGCTCTAGCGCCTTCAGCTGCGCTTCAAGCACGATACTGTAAATCTCGTTATGCTTGTCGCTCGGTGTCCCGAGCACGACGGTGCGGGTCAGATCAGAGCAGTACCCTTTATACAGCGCACCAAAGTCGAATTTGATGAATTCATTGCCTTGAATGATGCGGTCGCTTGCCACGCCGTGCGGCAAGGCGGAACGCTCGCCGGAAGCGACAATGGTGTCGAAGGAGCTCGATGTCGCGCCGTTTTTGCGCATGAAGAATTCCATCTCCAACGCTAATTCCTTCTCACTCACACCCGGCTTGATGAAGTTCAGGATGTGACTGAACGTCTTATCTGCAAGCTGCGCTGCTTCTCGCATGACAGCCAGTTCATCGGCATCCTTAATCATACGCAGATCTTCGATAATACCGCTGACTGGCACGAGTTCCACAGGCTTCAATTGCTCCTGATAAGAAGTATAAGTCGAATAAGTCACATGATCCTGCTCGAAGCCGAGCCGCTTAATATTCATTTCCGACAGAAGCTGCTTCAGCGTATCCGTCATCCGAAGCGCATGTTCAACAACCTCGAATTCCTTCGCTTGCTCGGAGGCTTGCGTCGTATAACGGAAATCGGTCATGAACACGGCGCGGTCTTTCGTAATGACGACGTAACCAGCTGAGCCTGTAAATCCGGACAAGTAGCTTCGATTCACCGCGCTCGCGATGAACATAGCTTCCAAGCCTTTCGTTTCCATTGCATGTCTTAATCGAGTCAATCGTGGTTGGCTCATCTTCTCATCATCTCCTGACGCACTTCATATTTACGTTTCGGACGGGGCCGCAGCCGTATGCGAAGACACATAACGGTGCAATGCGATTAACCCCAATTCATAGCTAAGCGACCCAAATCCAGCGATCTGACCGACAACGACGGGTGCAGTTACCGAGACGTGACGGAATTCCTCACGCTTATGTATGTTGGACATATGAACTTCTACGGTCGGAATACTTACGGTGCTGATGGCGTCCCGCAGTGCATAACTATAATGTGTTAACGCTCCAGGGTTGATCATAATGCCGTCACATTTGCCGTAAGCAGCGTGGATGCGGTCAATGATTGCGCCTTCGTGATTGCTCTGGAACGTCTCTAATTGAACGTCCATCTCCTGCGCCATTTGTTCAAGCCGTGCTTCAATCGCAGCTAACGATTCGCTGCCGTAGACACCTGGCTCTCGAATGCCGAGCATATTTAAGTTCGGACCGTTCAGTACCAAATAGCAAGCCAAGCAGATCCCACCTCTCCAGCGTATCGTCAACAGACGAATCCTCACGTATTTTATCATACGAAGCAAGAAATGAGAAGAACTAAAGCATAAAGTTGAATGAAAACCATTTCATGGATTCACATGACCGGTTCAGGCTGCTTCCCTTCCGAATTTGAGCCGTAGCCGCCGCCAGATTTATCATTGCTCCCAGTGGTCGGTCCCTGATCGCCGCCTTGATTACTGCCTTGTTTTTGCGATTTGGCATCATCGGGCTCACGCAATCGTTCATCATTGAATTCTGTAGCAACCGTATATCCAATGAACAGCCCCCATAAAAGCATGGTGCAGGCTTCCGTCCAAATCGTATTCCACGTTGTCTGCCGTACGGGAGGCATGAGCCCTATCCACGGACCAATAGCGACAAATAGCAGAAACCACCATGCCAGCCCATACAACATGCCTGCCCATGGACCTGGAATCTTCCGCATGAACAATGTATACAAAATGGCTGCCGCTATAGAGAAGAAGATAAAGAAAACCAGACCTGCAGCCTGCCCCTTTATCGTAGTCAAGTACTCATGCTTGTAAAAAGGTTCAACCAGAAAGCCAGGTACAACGATTGTAAATTGAAACAAATAAGATAGCCAATGCAAGCCCCCCCATATCAACCCTGCAAAAAATCCGAGCTGAAGCGCAAATTTTAATGGGTTCGTCCGCTTCTGCTGTCTTACCTGTCTAGCTTGCTGCTGATTCATCCGTTGAAGCCCACCTCTCATGTGCGATCTTTCATGTAGTATGCTCCACTGTAGAATTATAGATTACAATCATGATTACAATCATGGTGTGGAAAACGGCAAAGAAATTCGTTACAATAAAATTATTACAATTTGGATTTATCGGGAATGCACAATTAAGGATGGTGAAACGATTGTCTCAAGAAACAAAAGCAAATTACGGAGGACAGGCCGTTATTGAAGGCGTAATGTTCGCCGGCAGACATGTAAATGTGACGGCCGTTCGACGTAAAAATAACGAGATTACTTTTTACGAAGTACCGCGGCAAGATAAGCCCTGGATGAATAAGTTGAAGAAGATTCCGTTCATCCGCGGCATTGTGGGCATCTTTGACGCCAGTGCCAAAGGGTATCAACATTTGAATTACGCTGCAGAGAAGTATGCGGAAGATGAGGAAGGCCCGGAAGCGAATCCGCAAGACAAGCAAGAGTCCAAGTGGAATCTGGCAATGATTGTCGGTGTGGCGGTAGTCGGCGTATTGTCGCTCGTATTCAGCAAGATCATCTTCACTGCCGTTCCTGCCATAATTGAAGAATTGCTGCTCGGCAAGGCATTCGACAACCGTGTCGTGCACACATTGATTGAAGGTCTTATCAAAATCGCCTTTCTGCTCGGCTACCTATGGCTGATTGCCAAGACACCGATCATTAAGCGATTGTTCCAGTACCACGGAGCAGAGCATAAGGTTATTACTGCCTATGAAGCAGGCGTTGACCTGACAGTGAAGAACGTTCAGAAGTTCAATACATTGCATTACCGCTGCGGCAGCAGCTTTATTATCTTATCCGTCATTATTGGTGTCGTGATTTACTCATTCATCCCATATGATAACTTATGGGAGCGCGTGTATCCGCGCCTGCTGCTTATTCCGGTCGTCATTGGCATATCATACGAATTTTTGCGGCTGACCAATGCGCTGCGAGACGTCCCTGTCTTGCGTTGGCTCGGATATCCTGGTCTGTGGCTGCAGCTCTTGACGACAAAGCAGCCTGAGGATGACCAGGTTGAAGTATCCATTGCTTCCTTTAACCGTATGCGTGAATTGGATAAAGAACTGGTAAGCAATAATGCAGCTTCCTAAACCCAAGCGAAAGGGATGAAGACGATGGCTCCACGTTGGTTATTATATGTACTCGTCCTATTCGTCGGAATCGGTATATTTAGTAGCTTTAGGCAGGATCCGTTATACGTCCTCATCCCTATTGTGCTTATTGCAGTGATTTGGCTGCTCTACCGATTCGGACCGAAGCGCAACACCCAGAGAGTGAAGAAGTCTGCTCAGACAGAAGCGAAGCTAAAAGGAACACAGCCAAAAAAGCGCGTGCGCAGCCGTTCACAGGCATCGCTGCGTGTCATTGACGGACAAAAGTCAAAAGAAACGAAGAAGCAATCGAAATAAACAAAAGACAGCGCAGCAGACGGGAAATCCCGATGCTGCGCTGTCTTTTTGTTAGCGTGCCTATACTTTGATAACCTTCGTGCAGAACGCTTGATACATTTGTTCGTAATTGCCGTAATCCCACTCGTCAAAAAATTTCGTCCCCGCACTCAGGCCGGATTCGTACAACGCCATGCTTTCTTTTAGCGTCAAATCGAATTCCGTCGTTCCGATGCCAAGCGTCGGGATTTTAATGGTGCGAAACCGATTCTGTTTATCGATATAACGCTGATCATGAGCCGACATCATCGTTTCGAACATCGCCTGCAGCATCGTAATAAGCCCTGTAATCCGGTTAGGCTGATTTTCTTTCTTCCCCACCATTTGGAACCCGATCGTCGGCATGATGCGCCTCGTCTTCGGATCGCGCTCATCGTCGAACAGCCACAACGGAAAGTTGCTTAGCATCCCGCCGTCGACAATATAGGCGAACTGCTTATTGAACGGCTTGCTGCGTCCGCGCGGAGTATGATGGGCATAGCGAATGATGACAGGATCAAAAAAGTATGGAATGCTTGTGCTCATTCGAACCGCTTGGCTGATAAGCATTTGATTTGGCTCAATGCCATACTGTTTGATATCGTCAGGCAAGACCAGCAGACGGCCATTCGAAATATCCGAAGCGATTATACGAAGCTGATTGTTCTTCAAATCGCCGAAGGTGCGGATGTTTTTTTTCAATAGACAAGCATGAATCCACTGCTCCAGCCGTTCACCAGAATATAGCCCCTTCTTGAACAGCAATCTGGCTGCAGGTCCAATCCACTTCACTTGAAAAATGGGTGCACGCTGTAAAAACGATGAGAAGGGCATATCCAAAATGAGCCGCTGCAATTCTTCAGCCGAATAACCGGCTGCGATCAATGCAGCGACGACGGATCCAGAGGAGGTCCCTGCGACGTGCCTGAATCGGATACCGTTCAACTCCGCCGCACGAACTGCGCCTGCTAACGAAATGCCCTTAACGCCTCCGCCCTCAAATACGGCATTAATGTACATCGCCCATGACCCCTTCCCGCCTGCCTACTGTTATGTATGCACGGCGGGAGGAGGATATGTCCATTTCCCGTTACAACTTTAATAAAAAAAATTATGATTACCATTGAAATGCGTTTAAATAAGGTCACGTTTCAAGCTAGACGCGATAAAATTATTATTGTTTATAATATTGCTGTAAACGATCCGATACCTGCTTCGTGTTCTTCATTAAATCTGTAGCGCTAAAGAAAATGCTGCCTGCGATATTATTGTATTGCTTGTTGTAATCAAGCTGTTTTACGAGCACATCCGCACTGCTCCAGTCCTTCTCCTTCGCATCTGTCAATTTATAAGCGGCATGTCCGATATATAAATCAACGCCGGTACCCGCCGTTTCTTTGACCCACCAATCTACAAGCGTATCGTATGAAGCGGCCGTATGACCGATATGCCAATATACTTGGGGAGCGATATAGTCGATCCAACCATTCTTAATCCACGTTCTCGTATCCGCATATAAATTGTCATAGCTGCTTACCCCTGCTTTCGTTGCTGAGCCTGTCGGATCAGCACTGGAGTTCCGCCAGACGCCGAATGGGCTGATGCCGAATTTCACTTGCGGTTTCGACGCTTTAATGTCCTCGCTCAGCGTCTGCACGAATTGATTGACATTGCTTCGCCGCCAATCCGCTTTGTTATTGAATACTTTGTTGTATTTGCGGTATGTATCCTCATCCTTGAACGGTTCCTTATCTTCACCGTACGGATAGAAGTAATCGTCCAGATGGACGCCGTCGATGTCATACTGTGTCACGACCTCCATAATCGTATCCGCAATGAAGCTTCTTGCTTCCGGTACGCCTGGATTATACAGCAGCTTGCCGCTATGTTTGACGACCCATTCCGGATGCTGCTTCGCCGGATGATCATCAACAAGTTTATCAAGATTGCCTTGAACGCTTATGCGATACGGATTAAACCAAGCGTGAAACTCCATCCCTCGTTTATGAGTCTCTTCTACCATGAAGGCGAGCGGATCATAACCCGGGTCTTGTCCCTGTTTGCCTGTCAGCCATTCCGACCATGGCAGAAGCTTCGATGGGTAAAAGGCGTCCGATGTCGGGCGAACCTGAACAAATACGGAATTCATTCCCATCTGCTTCAGCTTGTCCAGCATATCGACATATTGCTGCTTCTGCTGCTCGGCGTTAAAGCCGGACTTGCGCGGATCTTGCGGCCAATCGATATTGTAAACCGTCGATATCCATGTTCCTTTCAAGCCGTCCATATGGATTTCTTCGCCGACATCCTCGCTGCTGCTCCCAGTCACTAGCGTAACCGTTCGCGTGTTCTTGTCCCAATTAACCGGCACGCCGACATTTTCACTAATGAACCGAAGAGGAACCATCGTGCGGCCCGCATTCATCGTGGCGCCGACATCCAATTCCTTATTTTCACCGTTTACATCCGCCAAGCTGCTGCCCAGCGTTAACTTGATTACGGTGCCGTCCTTGCGGAACTCTACCTGCCTATTCGTTGGATCCCAGTCGACTCCCGCTCCAATCGCTTCCCCGACGGCCCGAAAAGGCAGCATTGTCACATTTTTGCCCGGAACGATATAAGGCGCTGCATCCGTCTCCAGACGGCGCTGATTGACGAAGATGCTTACATCGTCGGCTGCCGCTGCCGCAAGCACAGGCAGCGACGTGCTCAGCATCATCGCTGCGCATGTGCCCATCAGTATTCGTTTGACATTGTTCATGATCCGTAACCTCTCCCTTACATGTGATGAGTAAAAACTGCTCTCCTTGTATTAGACGCAAAAAATAAAACATCTGTTTCGCTTGAAACAGATGTTTTACGATTCAACTTCCAATTCACTGCGCACGCTGTTCAACGCTGCCACTCGTTCCGGATCACGTTGGAAGTATTCAACCAGCGCTTCAATGCAAGTAATCGAATCCCAGCTTAAGTGATGCTCGATTCCTTCCACATCTGTATAAATATGCTCGTCCTGCACTCCAATCAACTCTAAAAAATGCTCGAGCAGCTGGTGTCTGTCAACCAAGCGCTTGCCGATCTTCTTTCCTTTGCTCGTAAGAACAAGGCCCCGATATTTTTCATATATGAGATATTGATCTTTATCGAGTTTCTGAATCATCTTGGTTACGGATGACGGATGTACCTCCAGTCCTTCCGCGATGTCTGATACGCGAGCGTAGCCCTTTTCGTCGATCAGTTTATAGATGCGCTCCAAATAATCTTCCATGCTTGGTGTAGGCATCAAGATTCCCTCATTTCATTCCACATTAAAAAAACTCCAGCCGGAGCAGAATAGTGCACCTCTAAGTTTACATTGTTTCTCGAACAAGTTCAACCTTCCCCGTAAATACGACATTTACCAGTCGATTACTCCACTTCGAATACACAAACTATATTGGACTGCACACACATTGCTAATACAAAAGGAAGGGAGGATATGCGCATGCCAACCCAGAAGGTTGTTCCGGCCTCCGCCACCACAAGCCGCTCCCCTCGCGCCACGTTGAAATTCGTGCCAGAGCTCGTCTATTTTGAACCAGATGCGTTAGATTATCCGAAAGGCAAGCAAATTATGGATTGGGTCACAGCGCAAGGGATTGAGTATCAAATGACCACCTCTCATAACCGAATTACTAATTTGCCCGGAGAAACCGATGTAGAGAAATATCGAATCGCCAAACGCACGCTTGTTGTCGGTGTGCGCAAAACATTACATTTCGATCAATCTAAACCATCGGCGGAATATGCAATTCCTATCGGAACAGGCTGCATCGGGCATTGCCATTATTGTTACTTGCAAACAACGCTAGGCGCCAAGCCATATATACGGGTATATGTCAATACAGATGACGTGTGGAATGCGGCAAAGCGTTATATCGAAGAAAGAAAGCCTGAGGTTACACGGTTCGAAGCGTCGTGTACATCCGACCCGTTAAGTCTCGAACACATTACAGGCAGCTTGTCTGATCTGATCGAAAGAATGGGACAGGAGGAATTCGGACGCCTTCGCTTCGTCACCAAGTATCATCATGTTGAACCCCTGCTTCACCTGAATCATAATCGCCGCACAGACGTCCGCTTCAGTGTGAATGCCGATTATGTCATACACCAATTCGAACCTGGAACCTCACGCTTCGAGGAGCGTATTGAAGCTGCAGGCAAAATCGCTCGTGCCGGTTACCCGTTAGGCTTTATCATCGCACCAATCTATTGGTATGAAGGCTGGGAGGACGGATATACAACTTTGATTAAGCGACTAGCGCAATCATTGCCGGAGGAAGCGAAATGGGACTTGACGTTTGAGCTCATCCAGCACCGCTTCACGAAAACAGCCAAATCTGTCATAGAGAAGCGATATCCGAAGAGCAAGCTTGAAATGAAGGAAGAGGAACGCAAGTACAAATGGGGCCGTTGGGGACAAGGGAAATATGTTTATCCGGATGAGAAGGCCGGCGTGTTAAAGTCATTCATTTCGGAACAAATTTACGAGCATTTCCCGACTTCCCGCATCCTTTACTTCACGTGATGAAAAAAACCGTGTGCTCTTGGTAGGAATAAGAGCACACGGTCTATCGGTTAATGAATGTCTATGTAAGATTTCGCAACCAATCAGGCGTAATTTGCTGCAGCCAAATATTGAGCTGGTTCAAATGATCCGTAAAGAGTAGCACTCCCATTATGATCATGATGCCACCGCCTAGTTTCATCATGATACCGGAATATTTCGTAAGCCAGCGGGTCGAACCAATAAAGAACGATAAAATAAAAAACGGCAAACCGAATCCGATGCAGTAAGCTGTGGTCATCAAGATGCCCATGCTGGGCTCTGAGGCGGTCAGAGAAAAAATGGCCCCCAAAATCGGCCCTACACAAGGCGACCAGCCTGCTGAGAAGCCCATTCCGAATAAGAACGAACCGAAATAGCCCCCTTTTTTGCTGACATCGAGCTTCCAATCCTTCATGAGCATCTGCGGACGGAATATACCGAGTAAGATGAGCCCCATCACCAAAATCAATATCGCTGAAATTTGCCGCACCACATCCCTGTATTGGGACAAAAAGGATCCCAAGAAGGTGGCACTCAGTCCTAACGTGTAGAACACGACGCTAATTCCGAGAATGAAGAACAGCGTATGCGTCATCGTCTTCCATTTGACTGCCCGCGTGTTCTGCTCATTCTTCAACTCATTGACCGACATTCCGGTAATAATCGAAATGTACGAAGGATACAACGGCAAGCAGCAGGGAGAAATAAATGATACCACTCCCGCCCAAAATGCAATCCACACCGTAATATCCGCCATTGAAACCGCCTCCTCCCGCGCAAGCTTGCATGGAGCTGTATTTCGTCATGCAAGCACCGTTATACTTTTACCCCGCGGCGTATTACTAAGGTCAATATTAACACGGCAATGAGCAGAAGGACAATCGTTGCCCCTGGTGCCAAATTCCAAATACCTGCTGTCAGCAGTCCAGCAACGACGGCGAACTCTGCCACCAACACAGACGTAATGACCGCTTGCTTGAAGCCTCTGGCGACTAACAGGCTCGTGGCGACCGGGATCGTCAATAATGCGGATACGAGCAGAGCCCCCACAATCTTAATCGCTGCGCTGATGACGAGTGCGGTCAGCACGGTTACGGCTAAATTGAGCCAGCGTACCGGCAAGCCATTGACGGCTGCTGCATCTTCGTCAAACGTCAGCATGAACATCTCTTTGAAGAAGATAAGCATAAATATAATGACAATGGCCGTAACGACTCCAACGACCGTCAAGTCCGTGCTGTTCAGTGTATAAATGCTTCCGAACAAATAATTGGTCACATTCGCATTAAAGCTCATACCGAGCGTAAAAAATAACGAAGCCAGCGCTACCCCGCCTGACATAATAACCGCGATGGACAATTCGGCATAGGTTTTGTACGCTTTGCGCAGCTTCTCAATCGCTACCGCACCGAGAAGCGCAAATACGATCCCCATAGCTAGAGGATACACACCGAGCAAAAAGCCGAGCGCTACGCCGGCTATCGTTACGTGCGCAAGCGTGTCGCCGATCATCGATAAACGGCGCAGCACAAGGAACATCCCCATTAACGGCCCGGTCACTCCAATAAGCAAACCACCGATAAGCGCCCGTTGAAAAAATTCAGAACTGATAATATCCAACAATCGTAACGACCCCTTTAAATACGTGTTCAAAAAGACCACTTTTCAGCACCGAGAAGGTTGCAAGAACCCTGCTTCGTGATAAAAGGAGGGCTTTTTGAACTACCCCTTAAATTCAATCCAAGTGCAACACGGCGTTACTCTTAACTGAGCACGCCGTGTGTTAAATCTGGTTCCACACACTCCACATTGTGCGAATGCTTGACATAGAAGTTAAGCTTGCCGCACGTTCCCTTCGGATCACTGCCCAACCACGAATTGACCAGATCCAGATCGTGCGACACCATAATGAACGTCATATGATGATGCTCGTGAAGATGCTGTAATAAATTGAAAAATTCCTTTTGCGTTTGTGCATCTATTCCAACCGTCGGTTCGTCAAGAATGAGCAACTCCGGCTTATTCACCATCGCTCTGGCGAGAAACACACGCTGTTGCTGTCCGCCTGACAACTGCCCGATGCGCTTGTGTGCCAGGTCCTCGATCCGCATCGCACGCAGTGCGTCTTTTGACTGATTGATGTCTTCTTTGGTCAGTCGCCGGAACAAGCGGCTCCGGTTATACATCCCGGACTGCACCACTTCCATAACGGTAGCCGGAAAGAGTGGATTGAACGAGTTTTTCTGCGGAACATAGCCAATCCGCTCCCATTCTTTGAACCGTTGAATTGGTGTGCCAAATAGCTTAACCTCGCCCGATGAGGGACGCAGCAACCCGACCAATAATCGAAGCAACGTGGTCTTGCCCGCACCGTTCGTTCCGATGACACCGACAAAATCCCGCTCATATACCGTAAAATTCACATCTTGAAATACTTGCTGTCCTTCATATCCAAATCCTACATGCTCTAATGAAATCACCTGCTCATGACAGGTGTCAATCGTATTCATCCTCGATTCATCTCGCTTCCTCGTTCAAGCTGTATAAGAGACCGCGCTGAACGTCCATTCTTATTGTAACGCGAGAAGGAGATTTTGCAAATTGCGTTCCATCAACGTCAAATAGTTGTCGCCCGCATCCGCCTGTTCTTTCGTCAGCCCTTCGAGCGGACTCAGCACCAGGATATCGGCTTTCGCTTCGCTTGCTAACGTTTTTGCCAATTGATCCGACACCAACTCTTCGAAAAACACGTATTTAAGCCCTTTCTCCTGAACCAGCTTCGATAACCGCAGCAAATCCTGCGCTCTTGGTTCCGCATCCGGCGTAATTCCCATAATTGCATGCTGAGTCAATCCATAATCACGGCTTAAATATCCGAATGCGTGGTGGGATACGACGATATCACGATGCTTCACATTTTTCAACGACTCTTCGTATTTGGCATCGATAGCTTCAAGCTTCGATTTCAGCTTTTCATAATTACTCTCATACTCAGCTTGGTGCGCCGCATCTTCCTGCACAAGCGCATCTTTCACATTTTTCGCCATTACGAGCGCCGATTTCGGACTCACCCAAGTGTGCGGGTCAGTGCTGCCATGGTCGTGGTCATGCTCATGACCCTCTGCATCGCCATCCTCATGCCCTTCCTCATGGGCATGATCAGCGGATTCTTCATGAGCGCCGTCCGCTTCAATGAGAGCAACGCCCTTGCTTACCTCGATCGTCTTAATTGTCGACGTGGAATCCAATCCTTTCACGAAATCGTCTAGCCAGCCTTCAAATCCGGCTCCGTTCACCATGAGCAGCTGGGACTTTGACGCATTTTGCAAATCGCGGCTTTTTGGCGTCCAATCATGCGGCTCGACACCAGCAGGAATTAAATTAATGGCATTCACATGTTCGCCGCCTATTTCATTAACCATATAATAGATCGGATAAAAGCTCGTAACGACATTGACTTTGCCCTCGACGATGCCCTGCTGAGCGCCGTTCCCGCAGCCGGCCAGCACGAGCATGAAGCTGCACACCAGCACTGCCAGTTTACGAATGTGGGTAGGAGTACGTAGATTCATTGCTTAACTTCCTTTCCATTCCTCTAATTTCCTCTCCTATGCTCATATGTATGAGTGAGCAAGGTGTTCTATCTTCTTCGTAATTATTACTATTAAGATTATAGGCGTGGTTAATTCTATTGTCAATCCCCTTTTTCAATTCATCCCCCTTCTGACTTTGACAACTATCTAGCCACGATTATAAGATGATTACGTGTCTCTTAATCTAGCAGACAAGCAATTTATTAATAGTGCGTGTTCAAAAGAGGGCTTTTTGAACTGCATCTAATTAGGGAGTGAATATTTTTGGAATGGTTGGATTGGCTTAAATATGCAGTGCTCGGTTTGGTGCAAGGGTTCACGGAACCGATTCCGGTATCATCCAGCGGACATTTGGTAATTGCCGAAAAGTTGTTTGGGTTACATATGGAAGGACTCAGCTTTGAAGTGCTCGTCAACTTTGCATCCTTGTTAGCTATTTTGCTCATTTATCGCAAAGATATTGTCAGACTGGCTGTAAATACGTTCCGCTTCATTTTTAAACGCGATCCGGATGCAAAATCGGACTTTATGTTTGTCGTCTATTTAATTCTTGCTACGATTCCTGCAGGTGTCATCGGCGTTGTATTTAAAGATACGATTGCCGATGTATTCAAAGGATTAAAGATTATTGGCGCTACCCTGCTCATCACCGCTCTCGCATTATGGCTCATTCGCAATTTGCGCGGGCGCAAAGGGGACAAAGACTTGTCCTTCGGGGAAACGTTCATCGTCGGTTTGGCGCAATCCGTTGCGCTCATTCCCGGGATCAGCCGTTCCGGGGCCACGATAGTGGCTGCCATGGCATTAGGATGGAAGCAGGAAACGGCACTGCGCTTTTCTTTCTTCCTTTATATCCCGGTCAGTGTGGGAAGTATGATACTTGAAGGGAAAGACATGATAAAGGACCCTATGATGGGTCAATTGATCGGTCCTTATTTGCTCGCTTTTATTTGTTCCTTCGTCGCTTCCTACTTTGCATTGAAGTGGTTCATGGGCTTAATGGCGCGCGGCAATCTGAAATGGTTCTCCGTATACTGCGTCTTCGCCGGATTGTTCGTGCTATTCTTCTTGAACTAGCATTACTAATCGCATTGCAGTCAAAAGAGGCTGTCCCGACAGGTGAACTGCACCCCGTCAAGTAGACAGTACAAAAAATAAAAATCAATTAAGCGGC
>NZ_JAJNBZ010000044.1 GCF_021369635.1 Paenibacillus profundus
CAAATTCTAAGAAAACGCGAGCATTTAAGAGAAAAGTGATTCTTCATAGAGGGAGCGTTGAATCATAGTGTATGTTTTCAGTTTTCGCATCAATAGATAGATCGATTACGGGTGTAACACTATCTGGATTAGACCGAAGCGTGTATCCCTCCGATTGATTGTGCTGATGATTTCGCCTCATAATCCTCCTTTCATTCGGGTTAATGTTATGGTAGCACGGCATTTATTTCCTCATTGCATAAGGATTGTTATATTCTGTTTCAATCATGTTAAAAACCCGGGATAAGCAAAAACGAGCGCCCCCTGCACAGTTCAGGGAGCGCTCGCTGCCACACATTTATCTTATGATTCTATCATCAATATAGGCTCTTCGTCCGTTCGCCGGACTATTTTACTTCGACAATGCGCTTCTCTACTGCCGGGTGAATAACCTTGTTGTTAATCAAGTATTCCTCTACCAATTCATAGAAGGTATAGCCGGTATCCAGCACACGATCCTTCTTCAGCATGGAGTAGCCGTCTCCTCCTGACGTAATGAAGTCGTTCGTTGCAATCTTGTATGTTTTCGCCAGATCAAGCGGCTGTCCGCCAATCTTTACTTCCATCACGCGCTCGCCAACCGGCTTCTTCACATCGTAGACGAAGGACAATCCGCCCACTTGCAGGAAAGAGCCTGGCAAATCATCGGCTTTCTCCGCCCCTTTGACGGATACTTCCAGCGCAGCCTTCACATCCGCACCGGTCGCTTCCACGATCGTCAATGTATTCGGAAATGGCAGAATGGAATAGAGATCCTTCTTCGTAATTTCTCCCGCCACCTTGCTGGCCCGGATTCCCCCGCCATTGACTAGCGCCACATCGGCTTCATATCCCGCGATCGTCTTCGTCTTGGCGATGAGCGCATCCGCAACGAAGTTGCCCAGATTGGTCTCCATCGCGCGGACCTGCGTCCGCTCGCCGTCTAGATTGACTTCTGTTTTGCCGATTACGTCCTTCATCGATTCCTCTACCTTGGTCACGACCTCTTGCACGAGCTTCTCGATCTCCGCATCAGCCTTTACCTTCTCGTCGTACTCGACCAGCCCGCCGCTGAAGCCGACAAGCTCCTTATTATAATAGTAAAGATCAACGCGTCCCAGCGACTTGCCGTACTCCCAGTCCTGTACAATATAAGTGCCGTTGACGACTTCTGGCGTGCGAAGCGGAGTATGGGAATGTCCGCCGATAATGAGGTCGATTCCCGCTACGTTTTTCGCAATCTCCCGGTCTTTTTCAACCCCGATATGCGATACGACGATAACATGATCGGCTTCCTTCTTCATCTCCGGCACCAATTGCTTGGCAATGTCTACCGGATCTTTGAACGTCAGACCCTTCACGTTGTTTGGATGCGTAACGATCGGCGTCTCTTCCGTGACAAAGCCAATAAACGCAAAGGTCTCACCGCCAACTTCAGTCGTGAACGTCGGCACCAACAGATTGGAGCCATCCGCCTTGAAGACGTTGGCGCTAATCATCGGATACTTCAACTGATCGCGCAGCTTCAACAGTTGCTCATAGCCGTAATCGAATTCGTGGTTCCCGGCTGCCATTGCGGCATATCCAAGAGAATTCAAAATCGGAAGAATCGACTCCCCTTTGAACTGATTCGTATAGATCGTTCCCTGAAACGTGTCTCCCGCGTCCATCAAAAGGAAGTTATTGTTTTCCTGCTCCCATTCTTTGACGAGCGTAGCGATTTTGGCGTATCCGAATTCTTGGCCACGCTGGTCTTCCTGAATGTGCCCATGCACATCATTCGTATGGGCAATCGTAATATGCTCCGTCAGGGCAACTCCCAGCGCCTCAACCAATTGCTCGCGAGTCACATGGGGGCCGTCAGGCAGCTCGAGTTCGACGCCTAGTGACCGGGCAATTTCGGAAATACGCTTGGCGGAAGGAGCCTCTCTGTCATTAGCGCCCTCTTGCGCCGTAATCGCTCCTTTGCCGGAAGCCCAGTCCAGATAACCCTGTGCCCAGTATCCATTCTGCTGCGGAATGGTCTCTCCGGTGCCTCTGGCAATCAGCGCGACGGTTTCCCCCAATGATACCGGGCGATTCAGCCGCAAGTCCCCTTGCTCATAGCCCGTAATAATATGTTTCTGCTGCATCCACTCATTGTGCTGCACCGGATGGAGCGGATCGGCAAAGGCGGGTGCCGAGAACAGCATCCCCAACGCACCTGCTGCCAACAATGAATACGCTTTCATTTTAAACTTCAAAAAAATCATCCTCCCTTAAACTGATAGAATGATAACCCTGAACAAATATAAGTATATTTATTCTTTTTGTCAATCAAAAGTTATACATAGATTGTTTTATATGGGTCAAGTTATTGCTCAAGCTAAAGCATAGGGAGGCAATTTGCTTATTTAAATCATTTCTTATTAGCACTAATCATATTTTCAATCACTCCTTTTCCCAGGAAATCAGCAGCAACTATACCGGTATACTCCAAATTGTGATTGGCTATATAATCCGTTGTCAAAACGTTAGTTCCTTCAAATGCAATTGTTCATATCCCGATGAAACAATCGGTTCTAGGAAAATCCAGATACGAATCTTGTATATCAAATTGACGAGCATAATCGATCCCGATATTCGAACCGGCAACATTACGAAGAATAACGATTTTCCCTCTCATTTCTCCTAGTGCAGGGTTTGTTATTTCTTCCATGGAAGCGAGCTGTTCTTGGCTTGCGCACTTCATCTGCCACGACAATAAAGCCGCGTCCATCTGCCCAGTTACATCAAGGCATATCTGTCGATTTCATGCTACGAAAGTTGAGTTACTTATTGTAAATACCATCACTGTTCAGTACAATATGATACACAGCAAGAGCATTATAACAGTAAGCTAGGCGAGGAAGGGAGGTCCTATCCGGGGAACTATGCGGCTCCCGCATTCGCTGCTGTTCATCATTTCTCACAGAGCAATCCCCCCCTCTCATCCCGGTAAGCGCCATTACAGGGAGAGAACACACATCCCCATGCAGCAGGCGTATACTCCATGACAATGAATATGAATGCAAAGGAGTGTATCATTGGCATGAAAACGAATATGAAAATGATTATGTTCTCCACAATCTGCTCCATGACACTGGCAATTTCCTTGTTCTCGACTCCTATATTTGCGGAGTCGGCAGTTGCGCCATCATCCGAGAAATCCGAGCCGTCGCCCAACCCCCAAATTGTAACCGCTTCCTTCACGCAGCACGACCTGGATCTGTTGAGCCGGACAGGCATTCCGCTTGACGGCGATTCCTATATTATTGTCGCACTCTCGGTTCTTCGTGTCCAATGCTGAGCCTAACATCAACTTTATGCAAACCCAATATAAAAAAAGATGTACGCTACCCTTTAGACGCAAATATGGAAGCAGAGTAGTAATAACGGAGGATTAGACATGAAAAAAAACACAATTGTAGAAAAAGAATTTTTACATCCCCAAGAAGATAATTTAGAAACGTTATTAAACAAGACAGCCCTCCTTCAAAAACAGCTTAAAGCCAATAATCATCTTAACCCTAAATTCCCTTCAGATACATTTCTTTATAAAAAAGAGTTGGAAAAGAGTTATATGCCTGAAACAGGAATAAATACAGAGGAGGTCTTTACAAGTCTTTCTGAAATGTTTGAAGGAAGTATTCGACCACAATCACCATATTCGCTCTTTAATATGGTACCATCACCATTACTGGATACAGTGGCTGCAACAACAATGACGCAATTATACAATTCAAATAGTCTAATGGATGCTTTTGGTGGAAAAACCATATTATTCGAACAACGCATAACCAGGGCCATTGGTCGTTTAGTAGGCTGGGATCAATCGTATGGAATTTCTTGTAATGGTGGAAAATTAACACTTTTGTATGCCATAAAATCAGCAATTTCAAAAATCGCACCTGAGTCAAGACGTGAAGGCATTCCAAAGGATCTCGTTGTTTTAACAAATGAGGGAGCACACTATTGTGTTGAACATGTATGTTCAATACTCGGATTAGGAGCGAATCAATGTATTCGTATTGGAACAAAAGAAGATTGGCGAATGGACATAGATAAATTAAAACAGGTTATTTACGAGCAATTAGCTAAAGGTAAGCGTATTGCAGCCATTGTTTGTTGCGGTGGAACCACAATTAACTTTGCTTGTGATGATACAAATGAAGTTTATCAATGTGTAGAGCAGGTTTTTAAAGAAACGAACCAAACGTATTTCCCATATTTTCATCTAGATAGTGTTATCGGTTGGCTGTGGTTTAATTTTATGGGCTTAAGTGAAAAAGAATGGGAACAACGAGTTGAAAATCCTGAAATCCGTTTCAAAATTAAGCGAGCAGCACAAAAAATGGAAGGTGTTTCTCGTTTTGACTCGTTCGGTGTAGATATGCATAAAAATGGTTTATGTCCGTATTCAACAAGTTTTTTTATTTCAAAAACAGATGAATGTTTTAATCGCTTGAATGAAGGTACATATACTTACGGAGAAAATGACTATGAATTTGGTAATTTTCGTGCCTATCGATATACCGTTGAAAATTCTCGGCCAGCTACCGGCATCGCTGCTGCCTGGGTAGCAATGAATCGTTTAGGGAAAACAGGCTATCAAGAATATTTAGTCCGACTACATACATTAAGTTTATTGTTTAAAAAAGAAATAGAAAATCTAAGTGGTGTGTCTGTTATTAATACTGCTTCACTCGGCTGGGAAATTGTTTTTACGATTTCATTTAACCGAATTCGATTACATTATTCCGATTTTGATCCGAGTGAAATTGCCAAAACGTTCATTCAATATTGTTGGAACGAAACTAATAAAGGACGAGAAATTCCATTAATTAGTATTGTGCCAGAATTTAAAGTGAATCCAGAGGATAGAATGAAAATAGCTTTTTTACTATACCCCATGTATTTATTTTCTGAGGATAAAACCGGAGAGATTATAAGTAAATTAGCATCGTGTATTTACGAATTTGAAATGAAAGTAATATCAGGAGAAATTGTAATTGAGAATCGTCTCTTAGAAAAACCAATCCGCTGATATTTAGCAATCGGAAATCCAGTTGGTTCACCAAATCCCGTGTTAACACAATTTATGGGAAGAAAAAGCCGATTTTTCCTACGCTAAGGATTATCGGCTTTGTTTTTAATCAACAAGGGGGGAGGACGGAAAGACGGTGTAGACATCTTGTCACTTAACAATTCCAGATTTTATTCCATCGATAGTGATGGATGTCTTGAAATGAACCTTTTTAAAGTAATCCTCCTTGTTTAATTGGCTCCATACCTCAGGCTGAAAAGCCATTAATTTACGCCCAATTCCTAACGCGTCGCAGTTGCTTTCTTTTAAATGACTGAGGACTTCCTCCGTTAACGTTGTCAGAGCAGCACTCAATTTTTCCTTTAATATGGAACTATCATTCTCGACATCACCTTTGGGATACTCTGTAATTTGCAGTTTAAGATTCATATCAATGGAAACGTAAATTTGGTTATGTGTGGATTTATGCAGCTTAATTTTTCTTTTTATATGTTTAACCGTAAATGAAACAAATCGTTCCGGATAGTTTTTAGTTACATTATCCAAAGTTATGATGAAACTGTTTTGCTGCGGACTTCCTTTTTTCAACAACAAGTAGAGAGTCGATTGATTATGATTCAGGTGGTAACCGGTATACTTCCGATCATTAAATAATGCAATTCCTTTTACGAACGCTTTATGTTTGTTTTCCTCTACCACGATAAAAGGCAACGTAATATCCTCTCCAGGATCAAGCAAAACAGATGCAATGGATTGAATGTTCTCCTCGGGAATAATCAAGCTTTCTTCTGCACTCTGGATTAGATCCAATAAATATCTGCTTATATGTTCTTCCCTGTCATTTTTTAATTGAATAAGCGGCAATGCCTTATCCTTCACTACTGCCACTCTTGCATTTAATGAATTGCGGGGGTTGCGGTAATGCAGATCGAGAAAGGGGTATATATCTTGGGCAGCAAAGGCTTCTCCAAGCAATAATAATTTATTCTTTGCGGTATCCAATACACCGGAAGCCATGTGATTCAGAATTATTTTCGCTTCTCCGGGTGTTCTTGCAGTAGTAACCAATATGTCACTTTTCGAAGAAGAATTCTTTGAATGTAAATTTCCAATTACGGGAGCTGCTGCACCCACGCAAAGAAGCTGCTTATTAGTGAGGTCATACGTCAGGGCCTGAATAAGTGTTACATTCTTCATTAAATGTTGATCCCAGCACCCAGTGCTTATCAGACTGAAACTTAACATGATTATTAAACACTTATTTCGCTTCATGCCTTACACTTGCCCTTCTTTTTGTGATAAATGAAACGGCCAACAACAAAGCAGGAATGAACAATTGAAACACATAATGACATGCGGTGAGATATTTATTAATAACATTAAGCTTGTCTATATGCATAAACCAAATGGAAACAATGAGAGTAATGACGCAAATAAGGGGTAAAAAGCGAGTATGCTCTAACCTGAAAAGGTTAGCCAATCCTTTTGAAGATAGGAGTAAAAGATACATAAAAGAGGTAGCGACTGAAATAATCCAAATTGAAATGAAAAACAAATCCATACGTTCAATGACGTGGAATGAGTAAGCCTTAATCATATAAATAAACGGTTCTGGTGTAAGATTGATGTCTACCGGGCTCATGAAATACACAAGGCTTATAAAAACTAAATAGGTATAAAATAAAGTGACAAATATATGAGCCATAATTACAGCTTTTAATTTTTGCTTGCTGCTTCCATTGACAAACGGAAATATAAAAAAAATAAAATCAAACCCGAGCATCGAGAATATTGCTTCCTTAGAGCCTTTGAAAATATTCAAGGCGCCTGCACTGCCTATGGGCAGGATATATAAGAAGTTCGCATCCTTCAGGGAATATGTGCTTAGAAAAAGTAAAATAATCAATAGCGGTGTTACCAGAACATAGAAGCGCGCGAGACTCTGCAACGTATCTTTTACAAGATACGCGCTGACTGCTACCATTAACGAAATGATTATCCAATGTGGAGTACGTTCTAGTACCCAGCTTCCAACGATATGACCGTATCTCGCAAGGATATAACTCCCTTGAAGCATGAAGTATACTGCATAGCAAACAATAAGGGTTTTCCCCAAAAATTCACCTGAGGTCTTTTTAAAGATATCGTACATGACTAAGCACGGATATTGATTACAGAGCATCCACATGATTAAAATAACACCGATCATGAGAACACCTGCTATTAATGTGGATATCCAACTGTCATGGTCAGCATATTTAGCAACATTATAAGGGAGCGACAATATTCCAACTCCAATTTGTGCTTGTATAACAATGTATACCATTTGCTGGATAGTAATATTATCTTTACTTGCGAACAATTTGCTTCATCCTTTATTTGTAGTCTACCACGATGTAAATTACCGTTACGTATTCGTTTTTATTAGCTTCTTTATATATTTCCCTATAATCTTGTCTTTAAAATCCTTTAAAGTAAATGGCGTAAAATAAGGGGAGCCGAAAGACTCCAGCTTACATAAATGACCTAATACCACAATTACACCAAATGACATTCCAACAAGCCCAAGACACGCAGCCAGAAGCATAAACGGAAAACGCAATAATCGAACAGCTTCGCTCATTTCATGAGTTGGTATACTAAACGCAGCTATGGCTGTAATCGCAACAACGATGATCATCGTTGTCGAGATTAACCCAGCTCTTACAATAGCATCTCCGATAACTAAACCGCCTACAATACTGACAGTCGGTCCAATTCGCGGCGGCAATCTCAGACCTGCTTCGCGAATTAGTTCAATAGTTAACTCCATAATAAAGGCCTCAATTAACGGCGGGAACGGAATTTCATTTATAGAATTTTTAATGGGCATAACAAGTTCATCAGGCAATACATCAAAATGAAATGCAATGACAGCTATATAAAAGGCAGGTAAAAATACAGCTACAAAAATGCCCATGAATCGCAATGAACTGATGAAGAGCCTGGTGTTCCATCGACTGCTGTAGTCATCAGCCGATTGCAAGAAAGCTGAGAAATGAACGGGCGCAATAAGGCAAGTAGCGCAGCCTTCTAAAAAGATGATGATCTTCCCCTCATTGAGGTGAGCTATCGTTCGATCTACCCTTTCTGTATTTAACATCTGCGGAAAAGGGGAACGTGCGGAGTCTTCAATTAGTCCTTCCAGCTGTCCAACATTCACAACGCAGTCTATTGGTTTGGATTTGATTCTTCTCTTGATTTCATTAATCACCCGTTTATTTGAATGCTTTTCTAAATACACCAAAGCTATTTCAGTTTGAACCTCGTCTCCGACTTTGTCATATTGAATAATGAGATCGTCGCTTTTAAGCGTTTTACGGATTAAATATACATTTTGCCTGAGAGTCTCAACGAAGCCTTCATGAGAGCCTTGCACCACTTTTTCATTTTCAGGTTCCGCTATTGAACGCATAACATCATTGGCAATGTTAATAGCGTACAATTGTTTCGTTCCTTCTATGCTAATGACACAAGAGCCCTTAAGGAGCTCTTCCTTCGCCTCAGCCATTTCCCGCAATACCTTATAATTTACACATGTTTGGTTTCCGGTGTTTATTTCATTCAGCGGCATTTTTAAAAAGGTCTGAAATACGATCCGTTGCAATTTATTATGATCGGCGATTGTATCTAGATAAGCAATTAGGACAGACGCGCCGTTTTCCTCTATTCGTTGAACGGTGAGGTCTTGAGTATGCTTGAACGAATGATGCAAGTATTTCTCGATCGTGTGGTTGTCATTCTCAATAGGCAAATTGTTGTTATTCATCGAGGGTGTTTCTGTTTTATTCCTATTATTGTCCATTGGGGCCTTTCTCTCCTCAATCATATTTATATGGATTGAAAATATGTTCCCCCAATAATGTGATTATATGCTGATTCCTCTGTCCAGAGCGGCCCAAAGCGGTGTACGAATTAGCAGACGTGAGCAGACATTCAAAGTCACTTTACGAACATATCATCCCCAATTAGTGTCAAACAAAAATAGTGGAGGGTACCGCCGAAGATTGGGCGATCGCCTCCACTATTTTTGTGCCTGTTCACTTCTTTCCAAGACCCAAATGAACTTATCAAAAGCTATCGGACTTGTTGTTCACAGGCAGGACGCGCTGTTCCGCCTTTTCATACAGAGCAAGCAATCGCTTGATGAATGCGATCTTAGGCGCCGACCAGTATATGAACAAGGCCGAAACGATGCCTAACATAGCTCCTGCAGCGACATCTACAGGATAATGGACCCCTACCCAAATCCGGGAGACGGCTACACAGCATGCAAGCCCAAGCCACAGCCACCCTTCCTTTTTGCGAACGAGCCAGAATGACACACAGATTGAAAAGAACAAAATCGTATGGTCACTCGGAAATGAATTATCGATAGCATGTTCAATCAGCTTGTTGACGTGCGGCAGCTCCGCAAATGGCTGATGATGGGTGTATAGTTGACCAGCCATTTTCCCGAGAATTTCAGCAAGAACAAAGGCAAGCCCAGCTTGTATGACCATCATTCTGTTTTTACCCGTGCGGGTGAACCAATATACAAACATACCCAAGACTAAAAAATACAGCATATATTCCGCCACAAAGACGGCCACCGGGTTAAGGGAAGCATACTGCTTGCCTAAATCATTAATTGCTCGAAAGACATCTATATGATACTGAGAAAAAGACACTTATAAAATTCCTCCCGCATTTCTAATTCATGATTGAACTACCCTGATATCAACTTCAATGGATATCCGCCTTTTTAAAGTAAACAATGGTTGCTATAAGTCCAATGATAGCGGTAGCAATAATCGCCGCATACGAATACAACGGGGGATATTCGGGAACAAAGCCGTTGTCCGCGATAAGATGTACGGCTGACCACGGATATAAAGCCTTATATTCCCGATTGGCAAGCGCCACGTTGCCCATCGTAATAACAGCCGTAAAGATAATGGTTGGAACATAATTTTTGAACAGAAAGGTGACAAATATAGTTGGGGTCGACAAGAGAAACAGCAGGCTGCCTCCGATGAGAAATTGTTTCAGTGATTGTAACAATACGCCAGCACTCAAGCCTTCATACTGTCCTATCCATCCCAAAATGAAAGTCAGTCCCCAAGCCACCAAAGTTAATACCAGTATCCAAATGAATAGCAACACCAGCTTGCTTGCAATGAAGCTAATTTTTGACACAGGGATGGTTAACAGATTTTTCAGTGTGTCTTCCACATACTCACGGTTAAACAGATAAGCCGTAATGACTCCATATAGCAGGGTTCCAATTAGAAGAAGCACATACAAATTGGTCTGGGAAAATGCCTCGCTAAATAGAACAGGCATATCGGGCTTTTTCGCTTTGTAATCTAAATATCCGATAAAGACCATCAACGGGGCCGCTGCCGCTCCAATAAGACTGACCATGAACATCTTGGCTCGCTTAAGCTTGAGAAGTTCTGTATACACCAAATTAACCAATCGTCCCGCCTCCTATTAATTTGATGAAGTAATCTTCCAATCTGTCCTCACTTAGCGCAATCCTTGATACTTCGATGTCATGCTCCACGAGCATTTTGTTAATCTTGCCTTGCTGGCCAATGTGCGAGTACACGCGGATTTTCCCATCGTCATGAACCTCATAGTCAAAAATATCGAAACGCTGCTCCAGAAGCATTGCTGCTTTGTTATCGTTGGATACTTGAAACTCAAGAAATTTACGGTTCCTTGTCCGCAGCTCCGCAAAAGAGATTTCTTCAAGCAGCTTCCCTTGATGAATAATCCCGATCTGATCGGCCAGCTGCTCGACTTCGGATAAAATATGGCTCGAAATGAGAATCGTTATCTTTCTTTCTTCGGCAAGAGTTGTGATGAGTTTGCGTATTTCCTTGATGCCGATCGGATCCAAGCCATTAGTAGGCTCATCTAGTATTAACAGCTCCGGGTGATGAAGAATAGCGCGGGCGATTCCCAGTCTCTGCTTCATCCCCAAGGAATATTTGCCGACTAACTTAGCAGGTTCATTCTGCAGCCCAACGATTTCTAGAGCTTCTTCGATTGCATTTTTTTTATGGACGCCCATGAGCTTGGCATTAATGAGCAGATTTTCCCGGGCCGTCAGGTTTTCATAAAAACCTGAAAACTCGACAATGGAACCCACTCTCCTTAAAATCTCTTTTTGCTTGGTTAGCAAATTTTCTCCGAATATTTCGATCTGCCCTTGGGTCGGTTTGATTAAGCCTAGCAACATGCGAATAGTCGTCGTTTTGCCTGCGCCATTCTGTCCAAGAAAGCCGTAAATCTGCCCCTGCTCCACGGTCATGTGAAGGTTGTCCACGGCCTTCTGCGTACCATATGCTTTCGTTAAATGGGTCGTTTTTATAATTGCGCTCATGCTGCACCTCCTGCTTTTTCATGACTTTTACATCGGCTCATAACTACATGATAAGCAGGCGATTTTAAATGCCTCTTAACCAGTTCTTAATTAATTCTTAACATGACCCGTTCATAAGGAAACATTGGGATATTCTCTTACAATTGTTTAGGGATAGTGAAGCTAAACGACGTTTTCACTCCCGGATTGCTTTCCGCCCATATTCTCCCTCCGTTTTTCTCGACAAGCGCTTTTGCGATGGCAAGACCCAGACCGCTTCCGCCGTGCAAAGGATTCCTTGAGCGCTCGGTACGATACATTCGTTCGAATACCTTGGTCAATTCGTCTTCCGGAATTCCTGCCCCCTTGTCCCATATGCTCAGTTGATACACTGTCGTGTGTTCTGTCAGCTCAATGCCCAATACTTGCCCATCTTGTCCATACTGCACCGCATTTTTTATGATATTGTTTATTATTCGCAGCAAGCTTAGCCGCTCTGCCGTGACCAAGCATTTCTCTTCGAGGATGGATGCGTTAAGCTCCATATTGACTTTAGTCAACTCAGGCAAAAATTCAATCACTGCT
This sequence comes from Paenibacillus profundus, assembly GCF_021369635.1. Classification (GTDB taxonomy): domain Bacteria; phylum Bacillota; class Bacilli; order Paenibacillales; family Paenibacillaceae; genus Paenibacillus_B; species Paenibacillus_B profundus. Next base: position 12,060 of record NZ_JAJNBZ010000044.1, read on the forward strand.
TCCCGCGTAATCTCCGCAAAATCAAGCACTTCCGGCTGCAATGGAACTTCATCTGCATCCAGCTTCGCCAAATGGAATATTTCATCAATCAAATCCTTTAAGGCGCTAGCCTTCTTGGAGATGATGTCAACATATTCTTGTCTTTCTTCTCTCGAAGCAGCGATATCATCCTTGAGGGCATCCACATATCCGATAATCGATGTGAGGGGTGTCCGAATATCATGGGAAATATTAGACAACAGACTCTTTCTTGCCGCCTCGGATTTGATCGTCTGGACTTGGACTTTGTCTAACTGCTCGATCAACTCATTGATAGAGAAAATAACCTCATTAAATAAAGGCTCGTCATTCGCCAATAGTCTGGTGTTCACATTTCCAGCAATGGCACGTTTCAATGCTGTAACCGCGCCCTTTACTTTCGTCATGAATTGGAATCTCATGGATAATAGGATTGCCGTTATTACAAAAAGCGCAGTAAATAAAACCCCACGAAATATTCCATGGGGCTGATTCATGAAATCCATGATGACAAGAGCTATCATGATTACTAATTGCGCAATGAGGAGAGAGATGCTCTTGTCATGCTTCATCTTTCTCACCTACAAACTTATAACCGATTCCCCACACGGTCTGAATCAACTTCGGATCGGATGGGTCTTCTTCGATTTTTTTTCTGAGCTTGCGGATATGCACCATCACGGTATTGTCATCTTCCAAGTATTCGCTGTCCCACACCTGGCGAAATATTTGGGTCTTCGTAAATACTTGTTCCGGATGGGAAGCAAAAAACTTTAGCAGTTCAAATTCTTTTGCCGTTAATAAAATCTCTTCTCCAGCTCTGGTCGCAGTATACTTTTTCGAATCGATCGTTAAGCCTTTGTACCGGATTAACGTGTCCTCATGAACACTGCCTATACTGCCCTCGCTGCCTAATATTAAAAACCGCCTCAGATGAGCCTTGATTCTGGCAACCAATTCATTAACGCTAAAAGGCTTCGTAATATAATCATCCGCCCCGATGCCCAGCCCTAAGATCTTATCAATCTCTTGGTCCTTAGCCGTGAGCATAAGGATCGGAACATTGGTTTTATTGCGAAGTGTTCTGCATACCTCTATGCCATCGATCTTGGGCATCATCAGATCCAATATAATTAAGTTATATTTATTGTTATCAAATAGACGAAGGGCTTCCTCTCCATTTACCGCCATATCGACCTTGTACATTTCTCTTTCTAAATACGTTTTCAACAGCTCCCGAATTTCTTTTTCATCATCGGCTATAAGGACTTGAATATCTTCCATCTTCTCACCAGCTTCTTATTCATTGGCAAACTTGTAGATTTAGTTTAACTAATCCTGAACTAAATTGCACATGGAAGAGCGGCTTGAAATAGAAGCCCCCCACAATTTGGACACAAACCATAACCGCCCCCTTTACAATAAATTATATTCCGCTTGATGTTGGTTTAACTTTGTTCATCTATGATTAGACACGTAAAAGGATGAAAAACAAAGTGAAAACTAAATGAAAAAGGAGTCATGAACATGCGTACTCATCGTTTCATGAAATGGACAGCAGCCGTGCTTGCTTCCGCATTATTGCTCGCAGGCTGCTCTTCCGGACAAGCTGCGAACCAGGCAGTCGATGCTTCCAACCTGACCTTGGATCAAATTGTTGAAAAGGCAAAACAAGAAGGTGAAGTCAATTCGGTCGGCATGCCGGATACTTGGGCCAACTGGGTGCAAACGTGGAACGATTTAGGAACGAAATATGGCTTGAAACATACAGATACAGACATGTCCAGTGCCGAAGAGCTTGCGAAGTTCGAATCGGAACAAGATGATGCAACCGCAGATATCGGAGACGTCGGCATTGCGTTCGGTCCGCTGGCACAGCAAAAAGGACTGACACTCCCGTACAAAACCTCGTACTGGAATGACATTCCGAATTGGGCCAAAGACAATGAAGGCCACTGGCTGCTCGGCTATACCGGAACACTGTCCATCATTACAGATAAGAACAAAGTGAAGAACCCGCCGAAAACGTGGGATGACATTAAAACCGGCACCTTTAAAGTCGCTGTCGGCGACGTCATGAAGGCGAACCAAGCGCAATTCGCCGTCTTGGCTGCCGCTTATGCTTTCGGCGGTGACGAAACGAACATTCAACCGGGCATTGATTTCTTCGCAGAACTGGCGAAGAACAAGCGCCTTGCTTCCAATGATGCCGGATTGGCGAACCTGGAGAAGGGTGAAGTGGAAGTCGGCTTCCTCTGGGATTTCAATGCGCTCGGCTACCGTGACAAAATCGGCAAGAACCGCTTCGATGTCGTAATCCCGGAAGAAGCTTCGGTCATTAGCGGTTACGCAACCGTCATCAACAAATATGCGAAGCATCCACACGCTGCGATGCTGGCACGCGAACATATTTTGTCCGATGAAGGTCAATCGAACTTGGCACGCGGGTATGCGCGTCCAATCCGCGCGAACGCGAAGCTGGCTGACGACGCCAAGGCAATGCTGCTTCCGGATGATATGTACAAAAATGCGAAGCCGGTCAAAGATTTAAAAGCATGGGAAGAAACGACGAAAAAACTTCCACAGCTGTGGCAAGAACAGGTGCTCATCCATGTCCAATAAGAAGCTTATCTTTATCATGTTGGAGCAAACATCGGCGTCTCCGTAAGGGGACGCTTTTTGTTCACATGACAGACGACAGCCGAAAGGAGTACGTATATGAAACGGTTTAACAGCATGCTGTACATCACGGTGATCCCGTTATTCATTTTTGTGGCGTTATTCATGTTCGTTCCGCTCTTCACGATGATCTCGGGAAGCTTCCAGCCAGACGGCGGCGGCGCGTTCACGTTGACGCAATATACAGAAATATTCACGAATCCATATTACTTGAAAGCATTCGAGAACAGCATTCTCATTTCCTTATTGTCGAGCTTAATTGGCATTGCAGCTGCGGTGTTCGCGACGTACGCCATTACCCGCTTCCCGAAGCACATTCAGGAACGCGTGCTCGTCATTACGAACTTGACCTCGAACTTCGCAGGCATTCCGCTGGCATTCGCCTTCATCGTGCTGCTCGGCAACAGCGGCTTGTTCACCTTGCTGTTCCGTCAATTCGGCATTGATATGTCGGCGGCGTTCGATTTGTATTCGTGGTCGGGGCTGACCGTTATTTACGTGTACTTCCAGCTTCCGCTCGCAATTATGCTGCTGTACCCGATGTACTACGCTATCCAGGACAATTGGAAAGAAGCCGCGTCGCTGCTCGGCGCATCCCCTTTTCAATTCTGGAGACGCATCGGACTGCCGATATTGCTGCCAGGGATCGCAGGCACGTTCAGTATCTTGTTCGCCAATGCGATGGGCGCCTACGCTTCTGCTTACGCGTTGACGGGCAGCAACTACAATCTCGTGCCGGTGCGCATCGGCGCGCTCGTATCGGGTGATATATTCGCTCGTCCAGAGTTGGGCAGCGCCTTAGGCGTGCTGCTTGGCTTAACGCTGCTGGCCGCCATGCTCGTCAATGAATGGCTGACGCGTAAAGTTCGGAGGGATCTGCTATGACACGATTGACTCGTTCGCTGCCGATGGTTGCTTTTGCTGCAGTGCTCATCTACTTGTTCATTCCCGTTATCGCCACCCTGCTCTACTCGCTAGCCACGTCGTGGAACAAGACGATATTGCCAGAAGGCCTGACGCTGCAGTGGTTCGGCGAGCTGTTCCGCGATACACGATTCATTCAGGCGTTCGGACGCTCGCTGCTGCTAAGCAGTGCGGCTACAATTGCCGCCGTTGTCGTCATCGTTCCGGCTACATTCGCCATTTCGCTGTATGCTCCGAAGCTGGAGCGCTGGGTGCAAACGCTTGTCATGCTCACCTACGCCGTGCCAGGCGTCATTATGGCGGTCGGATTGATTCGGGCCTACTCAGGCAAAGGCTTCTCGATGATTATCATCGTCTTCGGCGCATATGTCATCGGCATGCTTCCGTTCATGTACCAAGGCACACGCAACAGCTTGCGTGCCGTACAGGCAGGCTCGCTGATGGAAGCTGCCGAACTGCTCGGCGCGAGCCGCATGAAAGCTTTCATTCGCGTTATCGTTCCGAATATTATGCCAGGGATTCTCGTGTCGGCGCTGCTCTCCTTCTCCATCTTGTTCGGCGAGTTCGTGCTCATCAACATTCTTGTCGGCGGCCGCTTCGAAACGATGCAGCTGTACTTATACGCCAAATTGAATACGAGCGGACATATCGCAAGCGCCATTACCGTAACATACTTCATCCTCATGGCCATCCTCAGCGCATGGATTGTGAAGCTGACAGGACGCACATCCAAGCCGAACAAGGAACCAAGCGCTGCGGTGGCTGAAGCTGCTATCCCTACAACTAAAGCGATGATGAGCAAGGAGGCTTCATAATGAGCTACGTGCAGATGAATCAAGTAAGCAAGGCGTTCCAAGAACAGAAGGTGCTCGACAGCATCGATATGCAAATAAAAAAAGGGGAATTGGTCACCCTGCTCGGCCCCAGCGGTTGCGGCAAAAGTACGCTGCTCCGTATCTTATCCGGCTTGACGGCACTCGACAGCGGCACCATTCATATCGACGACAAGGACGTCACCCCGATTGAGCCGAAGGACCGGGAAATCGGCATGGTATTTCAATCGTACGCGCTGTTCCCGAACTTGACGGTAACCGATAATATCGCTTTCGGGTTGGAAATGAAAAAGATACCGCGTGATGACATCCGCCGTGCAGTCGGCGAGATGATCGAGCTCACCGGTCTGCAAGGCAAAGAAAGAGCATTTCCGCGCGAACTGTCAGGCGGCCAACAACAGCGTGTCGCGCTCGCCCGCTCGCTTGTGACGAAGCCGAAGGTGCTGCTGCTTGACGAACCGCTCAGCGCCTTAGATGCGCAAATTCGCAAAAACCTGCAGCAACAGCTGCGCTCCATTCAGCGGGAATTGAATATGACGACCGTGCTCGTGACGCACGATCAAGAGGAAGCGATGGCGGTAAGCGATCATATCTACATTATGAATGCCGGACATATCGCCCAACATGGCGCTCCGCATGACATATATACGCAGCCTCGCAACGAGTTCGTTGCACGCTTCATCGGGAGCTATAACGTATGGAGCGCCGAAGCGCTCGGCCGCATCGCGCCGCAGGTTGAGCATATAGGCAGCAAGTTATATGCGATTCGTCCGGAAACGTTCTGCGCGCAGCCGCTTGAAGGCGGATTAGCCGTCACAGGCACGGTCAGCAGCGTGACGATGCTCGGCAACATTACGCGCATGGAATTGAACGTGCAGGGCCAACACGTCGTCGTCGACCAAATTCACCGGGCTTCGGATTGGGCCAACGTCGGCGATTCTACCACCGTCTATTTACATCCGAAGGACGTGATTCCGCTTCATGATGCTACTGCCTGATGAACGTAGACAGCATATTTTAGAACAGCTGCAACGATATGGGAAAATTCAGGTGGCGTCCCTCGCCACTGCGTTAACTGTCACGCAGGAGACGATCCGCCGTGACTTGGACGAGTTGGAAGCGAAGCAAATGCTGAAGCGGGTGTACGGCGGTGCCGTTGCCTATTCACATGTAAAGATGGAGCCCCGCTTCGAAAAGAAGAGCACCATAGAACACACGGCGAAGACGGCAATAGGCGAAGCTGCCGCCACGCTCATTAAAGACGGCGATACCATCGTCATCGATGTCGGCACGACGACCGTCGAGCTCGCCCGGGCAATCCGCGGCGTCGTTCGTGTAACGATTGTCACGAATTCAATTCCTGCAGCAGAACTGCTCAATGAACGGCTGGAAGCCAAATGGTTCGATGGTAAAGTGATTATGCTGGGAGGCGTGACACATCCGGAACAGAAATCGATAGCGGGCGCTTTGACGTGCGAATTGCTTACGCGATTCCACTTCGATAAAGCGTTCATCTCCTGCGGCGGGATGACGTCTTCCGGCATTAGCGATTACGACATGGAAGAATCGATATGCTCGAACTTAATGATTCAACAATCGGACCAAGCGTATGTGCTAGGAGACCGATCGAAGCTCGGGGAAACGCAATTTTTCCGCATCTGCGAACTGGACAAAGTCTCCGCCGTTATCTGCAATGCGCCGATGCCGGAGGATTGGGCACGGTCTGGTGTGAATGTCGAGTGGATTACAGCATAGCGGCCATTATCGTCAAATGGGGTGCTTTTATGAAATGTCGTAACAGCAGTGCAGTAACGTAACACGTTTTTCACGCCGAATGGAAGCTGTTCGGCCTCGTCCGCTCCTTTGCTCCATTCTCCCCTTCCGTCAGAGAGCCCCTGTACCTTAGTGACAGCGCTGAATGATACGAGTGAACTGTCGCCACGCCATGTATAGTAGCGCTCCAGGGCACGGTAACCATACCACACGTTATTTGGCCATCCTCGACGTTATCCTTTCTGATCAAAGGGGAGAATAGTCATAAGGAGCATGGAATAAAAGGCCTTTTATCCACATGAAGAGCAGCTATAAATCAGGTTGGGTTCAAACTGTTTTTAATCATATCTCAGGAGAAGATAGTAAATTCCCCCTAGCAATACTGCTCCGATGGCAATTCCGAGAAAGCTGCTTATGACCAGAAGTTTTGCAACTTCCTTAATGGTTGTTTTTATTCTGGGACTTCTTCTACCGTGATGTGCTGCTACCCTTACTTGTGAAATCCCCTGTTTCTCGCTAGTCATCAAAACTAGTCTCGGAACTTTTTCCACAAAGAACTCATAGTATTTTTTAAAAAAATCTCTTTTTACAGAATCGTTTATATGTACATGAATCTCAACAATATCGTAGACTGTCCCCCCCTCTTCTTCTAATTCTGTACATATGGCTTCAAATAACAAATTGATATCATTTTCATCATTCATATCAGGTTGCCTAGAACTTCGAATTGCAGATATTAAAATTGAATTATCAACAGTTAACTTTTCAATGGAAAAGCTATGAGAATCTTTAACATCATCTTTCTTGACATTTGTCGATCCAAAATGAACCACAACAATAACCTCCTTTAAGAAATAATAGAATAAATTCGATTTATTAGAATCGATCCCAGACATTCAAGAAGCTAAAAATACTGTTGAGAACTACATTGAAGCAATTGAAAGTAAGAACGTTGATGAAATAATGAGATGGGTAAAGGATACACGTTTTGACTCACCTGCCCAACAAAGGTCTCAATATATATTTTACTATGTTCTCTAACGATCCTTTTTCAAACGCAAGTATGAGCATCAAACGCACCATATTATGATTTTTTGCTTACAAAAGTTGATTGTCCTAATAAACCTTGCAATACAACCTCATATAGTACATCATCATTTGATACAAACAACAAATCTCTTACTATAAAAGGCTGGCAAGACACTACCACTTCAACCGATGCTTCGGTTGCATATCAGGTTGTTATAAAAGGTTGGTTCTCGGATGACGTTAAAGGAGAAAAGATTATTCAAGGGAACTATGACAAAAAAGGAAGTTGGTATAATGAAAAAATCAACCTTGGATTGAATGGTGTTACAGGAGCACATATTAAAGTTAAAAATTTAACTTCCACCAACGGTGTTTTTGGCGCTGGTAACGCTTACCCATAGATATACTGCAAAAGTTAATAAGGCTCCTGCCAATGGAGCCTTATTCTGCGTACTACTGGATAATTGAGTTGTTAGCTCCTATCTCATAATATAGCCGCCATCGGGGAAGAGCGTGCTTCCCGTCGTATACCGGTTACTCATCAAATAGATGACTGAGTGCGCAACCTCATCCGCCTCGCCCACTCGTTCGAGCAGACACATTTTGTTGTATGCCTCATAAGCTTCAGTTCGCTTTTCTTCCGGAACGCCCTCCCATTGGAAGGAGGTTTTGATCGTGTCTGGCGAAATCACGTTAACGCGCACGGGAGCTAATTCCACGGCTAGAGCTTTGCCTAGACTTTCAATCGCTCCATTGCACGCAGCATACGAGGCACCGTCGGCGAGAGGTCTTTGACCGAACGCCCCTGACATCAGCACGGCTGAGCCATTCTCAGAAATGAACGGCGCCGCATACTTGACGGCAAAATATTGCGACCAAAACTTTCCTTCAAAGCAGCTTTTCGCGATCTCTGTATCCGATGTGATGGGGCCGCGCACATAAGAAGCTCCTGGCGTAAACAGATGATCGAAATGTCCAATTTTTGAAAAAAATGCTTTTTCGTTTCTTCATTTTTATTATCCAGTTGAAACAGCGGTAATTGCAACAGTTTTTCCACTGTAAAGAGAGTGTTTTCCATGGCTTCACCTCGTGCAGATCTTACTCTCGATATTACCACCGATTGTCAACCATGATACTAAACCGATGCTCAATGCATCTCCGACTTTGTTGCGCACCCGAATCAATAACGTTGTAGAACCATTCCATTTATATTTAATGACATTAATCATATCCGCCGCCATATTGCATGCATGGCATCCTTCCGAGTGGCTTGCCATGTTGTTCCTCCCTTCCTCGCATCCAGCACGTTCCAACGAAGACAAATTCCCCGAGGCGGGGATGTATATTCGCCGTGTCTCACCAAGAAGCGCATCATAAGGTAATGATAAAGGAGGGAAATACGAATGGAAGCATATTATAATTGCTTGTCTTGCATGAACAAAAAAGTCCGCATCCTGACGGTAGACCGCAAAGAATATGCAGGAACGATAGTGAATGTAGACAGAGAAAATGTCTACTTGCGTCGCGAAGCTAGAGGCGGGGGGGTGAAGACATCCGCCTTCTTCCCTAGCTTCAACAACGAAATCATAACGCTGAGCTTGTTCACCTTGCTTGCTATCGCTTTGCTGTAACACGACAAGGCCCGGCAGCTTGCCGGGCCGGTCTTGTCCCCTTGAAGGGATTCAGCGCGACGGGCGCCTATGCGCTTTCAGCGCTACAGCTTATCCGCCACGATGATATATGATTTCGGTATGCCTTTGTCGAATACGTCGGATGAGAGATTCGGCAGTTCTTCCAACGACTTCACATAAAGTCCTTCGGCCGCAATCGAGGTCACGATTTCGCCCAATGTCCTGTTCCGCAGCTGTACCTTGCGGCAGGCATCTGAAGCACGTCGGACAATATATATTGAATGCTGGCGCCCGCTTCCGCAGCCAGCTCGTTCGCACAACGCTCGTTGTCCGACGAGAAATCTACAATAGAGACCATCCGCTCCCAGCAAGGCAAGGGCGACCGCCTTGCTGCCGTTTGAACCAAGAAGATTGATGATTTTTTTATTTTGAATTGCCAAGATGGCAATTGGATACGGTCCGTAATAATCATAAATCCCGCATGCGGGATCTGACCTTTTTTCATGTCATTATTTCTTTTTCAGTATGCCTAAATATTCTTTCCAAGGCCCAACGTCAGCCCTGTATCTCTCAGCCATTACCCGTACGATTTGAGCAATGTGCGTTAAATCATGAACAACCCACGTAGAAAGCAATTCTCTTAACTTCACTACACCGAACGCAGGGTGTGAGCCAGTCAATTCAAGATGCAATTCAGGTTCAATAAGATCCATAAGTTTGGTTGTATTCAGTGTTCTAATCGTTTTAAATTCAAGCAACTTTTGTTCAATCGATCTTTCAGACCTTTCATTTAAGTGAGAATAACGATCAAATGGGGGAAATGGTTTACTTTCGCCTTCCTGAAGAATAAATTCTAACCTTGGTATCCAATTATTTTTCTCTCCCTCTATGAGGTGCTCAATCACTTCAGAGACGTTCCAGGTTCCTTCTCCTTCATTGCATTGCAACCATCCATTAGATACACCAGATAAAAAATACTCCAATGTTTGTGGTGTACGCTCCAGAACCTCAATAGCTTCTTTCATATTAAAATTCATATAACTGCTCCTTTCTTCTTTTTTAATTTCCCTTCAGCTTTTTCTATATTCTCAGCAACTCTAAATTGAACGATTTTGTTTATTAATTCATAAGGCAGCGGCTTGTCTATAGGAAATTGTATGGACCCTTTTGCCCCTTTATATTCAGCTAATTCATCTTTAAATGCATGAATCCCGCTGGGGGTTGGATAAAATCCAATATGATTTTTATAAGCGGCAAAATGCACCAGATTTCCATGCAGCACAAAAGTAGGCATTTGATAGCTTATCTTTTCCTTTGCGTCTGGTGCCGACTCTTTAATAACTTTTCTTAATGTTTTAAGTATTGCCTGAACCTCAGGAGGAAATTGTGAAATATAATCATCGATGGACTCATACGTGATTTTTTTTCCTTCCATGATTTCTCCTTTCATAAACCTTATTTAGTAGTCTTGTTATATTATCCTTATATTTATAACATAATCTGTATATTCCTTTTTTAGATAAATAATCGGTACTCAAGTAAAAGCACCACATTCCACATTGCGTCCCTTCCGCCTTCGTGAACATTGCTGCGTCGCACCAGCGCATGCAACGTTTCCCGGTCAGGCTTGTCTTAGGGGTGTAGTCGCATTATAGCTCATCATCTCCGCCTTTGAAACGCCTTTTCAACAAATCGTGAATCAGGCTCGTTAGGGTCCACTATCCCCCTTCTCCCACACTCCCTATCCAAAAAATAGGTACAGAAAAGAAGACCAGAACGACGGCTGTTCTCCCGGCTACTTCCATTTTAATACACCTAAAGAATAGGCCAACCAGAAATCTCTGGTTGACCTAATTCAACAGCCTAAGAGATACTTCTCTATATAATAATAATAGTTTTACGGATTTACTTTGATTGAGCAATATCATCCAATCATTTTGTTTCTCCTTATGGCATCCTTACAATCAAACCAATAGAAGGAGGAATGTTAAGTGCCAAACGAAAAAAGAACCGTCAGTTATGACGCAGATTTGCAGATAGAGGCATACTGGTTCGAGGGAATCATGCAAAAATTCCCCAACCATTTTCACGATTATTATGTGATTGGTTTTATCGAAGCTGGACAGCGGTATCTGCTGTGCAAAAATCAGGAATATTTCATCAATCCCGGTGACATCATCATCTTTAACCCGAGGGATGTTCACTCCTGTGAACAGATAGACGGCAAAACGCTGGACTACCGGTGCATCAACATTCAACCGGAGATGATGAAGAAAACGGCGCTTGAGATAACCGGGCGGGAATTCTTTCCGAATTTTTCACAAGCGGTTCTTTACCGCAGTGAGCTTGCCAGTTCCTTGCGGGAGCTGCACCACATGATTTGCGAGGGAGAAACTGATTTTATCAAGGAAGAGCTGTACCTGTTTTTGATCAGTCAGCTCATACAGGAGTATGCAGATAGCATTACAGATCCTCTTGCTCAGGAGCCTACTTCTGAATTTAAGCCTGTGTGCGATTATCTGGAAGCAAACTTTGCAAAGGCTATTACGCTGGATGAACTAAGCAGGCTGGCAAATATGAGCAAATACCATTTCTTACGCTCCTTTACCAGGCAGAAAGGGATTTCCCCCTACAGCTACTTGGAAACGATCCGAATCGGCAATGCGAAAAAGCTGTTAGAGCAGGGGGTTCCCCCGGTTGAAGCCGCATTCCAGACAGGCTTCAGCGATCAGAGCCATTTTCCCAACTTCTTCAAGTAATTTATCGGCCTAACTCCGAAGCAGTATATGCAGATATTTCAAAGTGAATCTTCTATACAGCACCAGGCTGAAAGGAAGGAATTATGATGAAGTTCCATTCCAGCGCTGCCGGGCATCTGGCAGCGCTTTTAACCATTTTGATTTGGGGGACAACCTTCATCTCCACCAAAGTCCTTTTGGTTGATTTTTCTCCCTTTGAGATTCTGTTTTTCCGCTTTACCATCGGTTATGCCGCTTTGCTGGCGGTATATCCGCGCTTTGTGAAATCAAAGAACATACGGGAAGAATTGCTTTTTGCCGCGGCGGGATTTTGCGGCGTGACCATGTATTTTTTACTGGAAAACATCGCCCTTACCTATACACTCGCCTCCAATGTGGGGATTATCGCTTCCGTCGCACCGTTTTTCACGGCGGTAATGGCTCATTTCTTTTTGAAGGGTGAATCCCTGCAGCCGCTGTTCTTTGTGGGCTTTGCGGTAGCCATGCTGGGAATTGTATTGATTGCCTTTAACGGAAGCTATATTTTGAGACTCAATCCCAAAGGGGATATTCTCGCTGTTCTGGCCTGCATATTTTGGGCGACGTATTCCATTCTGATGCGCAAGATCAGCGGGCTTGGTTATCATAACATCGGCTGCACCCGGCGGGTATTTTTCTATGGTCTGCTTTTCATGCTCCCGCCACTGCTACTGTCAGATTCTCAATTGGGTCTTGAGCGGTTTGCGGAGCCTGTCAATCTGCTGAATATTTTATTTCTTGGGTTGGGAGCCTCGGCATTGTGCTTTGTTACATGGAACTGGTGTGTGGGCATCTTGGGGGCGATCAAAACAAGCGCCTATATTTATTTGGTACCGGTCATCACCATTGCAGCCTCATATTTGTTCTTGCATGAAACTATTACAGGAGCAGCTCTGCTCGGTACACTCCTAACGCTGGCGGGTCTGTTTCTTTCAGAGAAAAAACATAAGAAAAAAACAAAGTTCAAGGAGGTAGATTATAATGCTCCCATAGGTTGAGACACGGGAGCGTGATAAATAAGTTATAATAATGCCATGGAAAAACGGAACCGATATACCCCAGAGTTTAAAACAAAAGTAGTGCTGGAGGTCTTCCAGGAAGAGCAGATCAAGCACGTAAAGCCATGGCCGAAAGGGATCATCCAAAGATTAACATCAAACGGCAAGCAACGCTACTCACTGTGAACCGGACCAGCGTCTATCGACCAGTCTGCAAGAAGAAGCCTAGTGAAGAAAATGTGCAGATCATGCACCGGATCGATGAAATCTACATGAAACATCCCTACTATGGCTATCGCCGAATGACAAGAGCGTTGAAGAAGCAGCTTGCTTTATCTACGATGAATCAAACTATGTTAAGACTATGTTGCAATCTGATTTTATTGATTCTGGTTGTTATTATAGATTTAATTAAGCGCAACAAAAAGAAAAGAAAAAATCCTAAATTTCCATATATCGATGTATCAAATGGGTAAAGAGGAACGTTAGCGAAAAATGACGTGACCTCACTATACCTAATGGGTACATATTTTAGTTCAAGAATTAAAATAGTATCATAGCGGACTTAATAACAAAAAGAGGGGTTCGCCGCCCCTCTTTACTATTTCCGCCAATACATCCCTTATTTAAGTATCCTGCTTCACCAACAGTGAGCAACACTCCACATGTGTTGAGACGGTCAATGGGATATAAAAAATAAGCCCATTTGCAGGAGCGTGACCTGCTATTAATTATATTATCCCTCATTCAATAGCTTCTTTAATGTGGCAATATCGTTACTCGAAACTAATTGCTCAAGATTTTCAAATATCTTTTTCTCATCCCAGTTCCACCATTGAAGCTCCAACAATAATTTAATCGTCTCATCACTGAAACGCTTCTTAATAGCATTTGCAGGATTGCCGCCAACAATTGTATATGGTTCAACGTTTTTCACAACAGTTGAGTTCGCAGCAACAATTGCACCGTCGCCAACTTTTACCCCCGGCATAATCGTGACATGTTGTCCCAGCCATACATCATTACCAATCAAAGTATCGCCTTTGAAAGGCAATTGTTCTTTCGTTGGAGTGACCTTTTCCCAGCCTCCAGCAAAAATATTGAAGGGATATGTTGTAAAACCATCCATCTGATGATTAGCACCATTCATAATAAAAGTAACCCCTTCAGCCATGGCGCAGAACTTACCGATAATCAGCTTATCACCTAAAAAGTCATAATGATGCTGAATATTGTCATAGAAATTCTCTGGTGAGGTTGTATTGTCACTGTAATATGTATAATCGCCAATCTCAACGTTTGGTCTACTTGGTAAATTTTTAATGTAACAAACTGTTCTAATATTTTCATTTGGATAAAGCTTATTTTTATCCGGAGCTAGCATCATACTTACACTTCCTCTCTAATACGTTATTTAACCTTCCCCTTCAAATAGGCTTAACTGTTTTACGCTTCTCGCCCCTCAGACCGACCGCCTCCCCAACCTAGGTCCAGTCGCAAAAACCATCGCAGGTCGGTTTTTCGAATCGTGGAATCGCCTACAATAAGAACATGAAGACAAGAGGAACAACGGAGAGACGGTAAAACAAAAATGAAGGTAAACAGGGGCACCGGTTTCGCCTATCGTATTCGGCAAGTTGTCCGGACTGATCGGCCGAAACGCAGGTGGTCTGCAATTACCGAGGCATCAACGCGATCGTTTTTGGGAAGAGTGTCATCCCCTTTTTAAAAACGTGCGACTTTTCTTGCATTTAAGACGTAGATATGGGCTTTCACCTCTGGTTCATAGCCTTCTAATTGATCTTTCAAGTAATGAACGAGTGCCACATCAATCCCAACCAGCATTTGCGATATAAGATTACCTCCTAAGTATTAATCAAGCTGATCTCAGACCTGGGTGCCCGTCGGAACCACCTACTGTATCCTCGTCATCCGCACTCATATCCGAACATGACGATAATTTGGGCGCTACCCCCATCAGCTCAGCGGTGCAACTAGCGGTTAGAAATTGAGTGGTGGATCTTGGGTAACAGGCTTTCCTAATCACTGTCATTAAACCCGCAAAGAGAAGAAATATCCTGAGAAGAAGCTTGTTGATCCTATTGTCCTACGGACAGGTCCAAGATACTAGAAAGAAATTCAGTTTGACTATTTCCATCTCTCTAGAAAACTGGAAGTCTCGTCAAACCAAGCTTCAAAAAATACGATACGAGGTGATGTAATAAGTGAAAAAGTTAATCGAATTCAAAAAAGTAACGAAAGAATACAAAATAGGAGAAGTGCCAATCAAGGCCCTTGATGGTGTTGATTTATCCATATCAGAGGGAGAATTCGTCGTTATTTTGGGTGCAAGTGGTGCGGGTAAAAGTACGATTTTGAATATACTTGGCGGTATGGATACAGTTACCTCAGGTCAAGTGTTCGTTGGTGATCAAGAAATAACAAGATTCAACGAAAAAAAATTAACAGAATATCGCGGTGAGAAAGTTGGCTTTGTATTTCAATTCTATAACTTAATTCCGAATTTAAACGCTCTAGAAAATGTTGAATTTGCCACTGAAGTATGTAAAAACCATCTGGATGCTAAAGATATTTTACATAAAGTTGGATTAAAAAATCGTATCAAAAACTTCCCTTCCCAGCTCTCTGGAGGAGAACAACAAAGAGTGGCTATAGCTAGAGCTGTTGCTAAAAATCCATTACTTTTACTCTGTGATGAACCAACCGGAGCTTTGGATTATGTGACAGGTAAGTCCGTCTTAAAGCTTCTTCAAGATTTGAACAGGGAAACGAACAAGTGCGTCGTTCTGGTCACACATAATTCCGCAATTGCTCCTATGGCCGATAAGATTATTAAGGTTAAAAGCGGAATGATCGAGAGCGTTACGATTAATGATGAGAAACAAAGCGTTGAAGGGATTGAGTGGTGATTATGAAATTATTCTCGAAATTATTAAGGGATATTAAACAATCGATCGTTCAATTCATAGCCTTAGCTTTGGTTGTCGCAGTAGGCGCTTTTTTCTATGCGGGGCTGAATAGTTATAGCAATAAGCATCGTACTTATTCTGAGGCTTACTTTAAAGAACATAATTTAAGCGACTTAAATGTATATTACAGTCAAATTTCCAAAGACGATGTGGCTGGTTTAAGCGAAGTTAAAGGTATACATAAAATAGAAGGACGTTATACCTTTGATGCCACGCAAGTCTTGGAAAATTACAAAGCCTCATTAAAAATTCATTCGCTCCCTGTAAACAATGAAATCAATACGCCTACTATGATTGAGGGTAGTATCCCGTCAAAAAAGGGTGAAATCTTATTAGATTCCCATTATGCCAAAGAACATCATTATCGTGTCGGCGATGAAATCAATATACGTACGGATGATAAAAATTTGAAGTTTACCATTAGCGGCTTGTGCGAGAATGTGGAATATTTAAAAAAGAACCCCACACAAGACCATAAAACCCACGGAGTCGCTTATATTGCCGAAGAGACAATACCTGAAATCCGGGACGGCTTTTACTATAATGAAATCATGATTGATGCTCAAGAAGGTTACGATATTGACCAATTAGGCAAATCAATTGAAGGACAATCCAAACATCTTCCTTATTTAGACCAAACAAGTAAGGAACGGACTTACGGTTATTCTCAAATAAAACAAACGATATATAACAATAGTATGATGAGTAAGGTTATACCTCTAGTTCTCTTTTTGATTTCAGCTATCATCCTATTTCTTACCATGTCGAGGACGATCGATTCTGAGCGAAATCAAGTAGGTATCATGAAGGCTTTGGGTGTAAAGAACCGAAACATCATGCTTCATTACATGGGATACCCTGTGCTGGTAGGTATAGTAGGCTCAATCATAGGCTGTATCATGGCCGCTCTTGTATTTATTCCATTAGTAACGGCGTCGAGTGCAAGGTCCTACACTCTGCCTGACATTACATTCTCACTTTCTTGGTATTCGCTCATTCCTTCCATCATTTTTTCTAGCGCTTTTGGACTTCTGTCCTGTTACTTGAGTGGCAGAACGATATTAAAAGAACGTGCGGCTCAGGCTATGCGTCCTAAACCGCCTAAGAAAATGAAAAAGCTGTTAATAGAAAGAGTTCCAGGTATTTGGAGTCGTATTTCCTACAGTTACAAACTCATTTTGAGAAATATATTTTTAAATAAACAAAAAGCTTTAGCGAGTTCAATTGGTGTTGTTGTAAGCACGGTGTTATTGATAACTGCTTTGGGCACTCAATCGTCCTTGATCAAAATAGCGAACCAAATTGAAGATGTTTATACGTATGATTTAAGAGTAGATTATAAGCTGGGTACATCTTCCGATACGTTACAACTACCCTCCGGCATTAAAAATAGTTATTTTACATCCACCTTTCCTGTTGAATTCATCAAAGGGGGTGAAAAAGAAAATGCCACTTTAGTTGTTACGGAAAAAGAAAACAATCTCATTCATTTCTTTGACAAAAATGACAATCGACTATCTTTAGAAAATAATGGTGTGCTGGTACCCCAATCTTACGCGGACAACTATCATATTGCAGAAGGGGATATCATCCAAATAAAGTTCACAGCACCAGAGCTTAAAAATAAATCTGTGGACATGAAGGTTTTAAACATATCTACACAGTATACGAACCCGTCGTTTTATATCACACCAGCCTATTTAAAGAGCTTTAACATAGACTACAGTCCAACCTCGCTTTTAGTTGAAGCAAATAGCTCTACAGATCTTGTAAGCGTTCGTAACTTCTTTGAACAAGATCATCATGTAGATACCATTGCAGACAAGAATGATCTAAAGAAATCAGCTCAATATATGTTGAAACAAAACAGTTTTATATTTATCATGTTTATCATTTGTGCCGTCGTACTCTCCTTTGGCGCCATATATACGATATCTTCCATAAACATTTATGAAAGGAATCGTGAGCTTGCAACACTTAAGGTATTAGGCTATCAAAAACATAAAATAAACAGACTTATATTTTTTGAAAACATCATACTAACCACATTTGCGGTAATTGTAGCTTTACCGATAAGCGGCTATATTTATACAATGATTGTAAAGGCACTGTCTAGTACCCATCAACAAATCCCAGATAAATTAAATATTTTTATAATGTTGGTATCTGTTATTCTTGCATTCTTACTTACCATTCTATCTAACTTACTACTTAGGAGAAAAGTTACCAAAATAAATATGATTGAATCATTAAAAAGTATAGAATAATGGAGAAATAGCCTTAAGTTCTTGGAACTTAAGGCTATTCAGCCTGTTGAGAAACCTCAACAGGCTGAATAAGCTTAGTTTTTTTCAAAAAGGGTTAATTCAACAATCCATTCGGTTTAGAAGCTTACGATGGCGAGTATTATCATATCAGCAGGCCATTCTCCACTACTACTAAAGCTTCATCCAATAATTTAGCAAACTCTGATTTTGTAGCCTCAGCACTGTATTCCATTAACGATATATTTACCCCAACGACCACCCCGGCAAAGGTTCGTACTGCTAGATCATCAGAATTACTACCTACTCGATTGGCGACAATCTGTGTTAACAGCTGCATCATCTGTGTTAAGTTGTTCAGCGCAGCCGCGCGTAGCTCCGGGACCGCCATGATCAGTTGATTTCGCTGACGTGTTGTTTCCCACTCATCGTCAGTGATCTCGTTAATTCCCAAAATCATGGCATTTCGAACGGCTTGTAAGGGATTCAACTCTGACGGTTGATTTTCAAATGCAGCGACGAGAAGAGGATCATAATTATCGGTTAATACCACGTCCTCTTTTGTAGCAAAATAACGAAAAAATGTACTCGGTGAGATTTCCGCAGCTTCAGCAATTTGTTCAACCGTTGTCGCATGATAACCATTTTCTCGAAAAAGCCTTAATGCATGCGTCTGAACATTGGCCATCGTTTTCGCTTTTTTTCGCTCACGTAATCCGACTTTTTGTTTCGCACCCTCAGACATCTTTTGCACTCCTAACAAAGTCAAATTAAACTCAATGTGATGAATTCAAGCATATTGTCACTTAAATTAGAGTCAATGTCAACTTACACTCAAGTTCATAACCCATCAACTATCACTGATTACCGACCAAGAAAGTGTCATTTTCCTAATCGACGCCAAGGATATAGTTCTTCTGGTTAATCCGTTTTTGCCGCCCCTTTACCGTTTGTTTCATTTTACGGCTTGATTTAAATCTGTCACCCGCGTTTCGAACCATAAGATTTATTAACATTGTTCATATGAATGGTTATCGTCTTTTGGCGCTCCAACGCGATCACTCCCTTTCTGCCATTGATAAGACACAACCAAACTTTTCCTTAACTTAAAGACTCGTCCTGGAATGTTTACTCTCTACCGTGCGCGCTTTTAAAAGACCGAAGGTAAAAGCAATTCCAACAACCGCAGCTCCTACACATATCCAGAACATATTGCCCATGCCGCCGACAAAAGAGGTTTTAACAGAATGAACGAGCGAATCTGAACCGATTTGACGCGCGGCCGCCATACCGGCAGATACATTTCGTTGCGCGACTTCAAAAGCATCCGCAGGCCATTCATCCAGGTTGAGATTATTTCGATAAACAGCGCTCAGAACAGTCCCTAGAATTGCGACTCCTAACGTTCCTCCAACCTGTCTGATGGCCATAAGAAGTGCCGATCCCACACCGCTTCTCTCGGGTGAAAGTGCTGAGATAGCTACATCCATCGCAGCCGGGAGTGCAAATCCAATGCCAAGCCCCACTGCAGAAATCCAAATGGAAGTAAATCCGTATCCGGTCGAGATATCTGTAGCGCTACCCATCGCCAACCCAATTCCAAGCAGTAAAGATCCAAGAACAATTGCCGTCCTGGTTCCGAATCGTGACTGCAGGGCATCCGATATAGGCGATCCAATCACTAGCCCGATAACGAGCGGCAATAGTCTCAACCCGGCGCTTAGCGCGTCTACTTCTAACACGGCCCGAAGGTATTGAGGCAAAGCGAACAATACGCCGAATAGAGCAAAAGAGATGATAGAGCCTATCAAGGTTCCACCTGTAAAACTTCGAGATCGGAATAACGAAGGGTCAACCAATGGTTGAGCGGTCCGAGTCTGATATACAACAAACCAGAATAATAGAAGTATACCTGCAATAACTGACGTTAATGTTATTGCATCGCTCCAGCCTCTTTCACCTGCTTCAATAACACCATACGTTAAACCGATCAACCCTATGCTTGAAAGCAACATCCCCGGAAAATCCATAGCGCGGCGTTCTTCGCTCCGAGATTCAGGCAAGAGGAAAGTTACTGCTATTAGCGATAAAATAACCAGCGGAATATTGATGATAAATACCGAACCCCACCAATAGTTGTTAAGGAGCCAACCCCCAAGAATAGGACCAAACGGTATTCCAATCGCATTAGCCATCATCCAAACTGCAATTGCTTTCGGCCTTTCCTTTTTTGAAAACATCACTGGAATAATCGCCATGGATAATGGCACAAGCATGGAAGCGCCTAAGCCGAGAAAGACGCGCGCTGTTATAAGTTCCCATGGCAATGTGGAATACGCGCACGCAAGGGAGGCTGCACCAAAAATGAGCAATCCGGCAATAAGCATCCTCTTGCGCCCGATTCTATCCCCTAGCATCCCCATCGGAAGCAGCATCGCGGCAAAAACAAGATTATATGCATTGGCAAACCATTGGAGCTCGGCATTTGTTGCGTGCATATCTTCGGCCAAAATCGGCAAAGCCAAATTTAAAATCGTCATGTCCAGTCCAACCGCAAGAATTCCGAATGCAAGTGAAGCCAGTACCCACCATCTTTGTTTATATTGCGAATTCATACTGAAAGCACCCTTTCTTATTATGACATTAACTTTCATTTAGTAGTTTATATATTTTGATTGTAACTGTCAATATTTAATTTATCAAATGTTCAATGCTGCTGCTGCTGATATATCTCGCATCGCGGCGCGCAACTGAGCAAGAGAAGTTGATTCAAAGCCGTGTTCCCATGCTGGTCTTTGGGCTATGGATTCGTCTTGTGTTGGAGACTCATCCGGCCATGAACGCCTCAATTTGGATTCGTGTACCTCAAGCCGTGCGTTTGCCTCCGGCTTCCTTCAGACCCCGCCTCACGGCGGGGCCATGGTGCATTACCCACCCCACCATAAAAAACGCCTCAGAGATAATCTCTGAAGCGTGATTACTTACAAAACCTATTTATATCATCCAAAGCTGAATGAGCATGCCCTCTAACAAACGAACTCTCCTCTTTCAGTGCATTATTGATAAGTGGAATAATCAGTTCCTTATTAACGGTTCTGTGTATTCTTGCAATATGACCAAAGCATAGAATTGCTATTCCTCTTATACAGGGTTATCCGAATTGATCAGGCTTATGATCTCTTGATTTTGTTCTATGTTGTTGCTGTAACGCTCCACTCGCTCGTGAACAATATCATCTAGTAGCTTTTCCAAGGAGTCGATTTCCTGCCTTATTTGTTGAGCAGATTCCTTATTTGCGGTTCTAAGTTGTTCAAATGCATGCATTAAACTTTTCTTTGTTTGAACTTCTTTATCCGTTTGTGCTAGGACCCTCTGTCTATCTCTATACATGATGTAGTGTTTTTTGAAGTTCTCTCGAGCTTCTGTAAGTGAATAATCTTGATTTGGACCGCCCCTAACTTTTTCTGCATGGGGATCATCTTGTCCATCATCTTCCCAATTACATAAACAACAAATCACCCAATCCCGTCTTTCCTCTAGTGTAGGATAGCCACAACAGGGACAATTATGCCGAATCATTTGACACTTACCTTTCTTTGTTAGACATCAATGATTACTTGTCGCTCTTCAACCTTAACTCTGTTTTCACAGACTCGCCTTTTTACATGTTCAATTATGAAAGTTAATGCAGCAGAGCATGATATCTGTATAATGAGTAAAAGAAAAAGCAGCCCCTGGTATAGGTGAATGCGTAACTTATTACTATAACGTACTACGCCGTAGTTCATAAAAATACTGCACAATGGAGTGCTTTAACTTCATCTTCTCGGTCATATTTAAAATTCGCTTTTTGCCAACTCGTCTGTCCACCAAAGCTAGAATATTCAATAAGATATCATCGCTCTCTATGCTTTCCTCTATAGAAATGGATAAAAATTTATTAGCTGTAACGACAAAATTTGATTTACTTAATGATGATTGTGCCGACAAAAGCTCTTTTGCATATTCTGTTATTTTTCTATTTCTTGCAATTACTTTTAGCCGATCCTCCGGCACTGTTCCCTTGGTATCTTTTCTGACTGCTTCAATTTCTTCATTGCTAATCGGAATTTGGATATTTGCATCATTCTTAATTTCCAGCTCCGTCTGATACCATCTGATTAAGTTAGTTGTATCACTCATATTAAATACGTTCTTTTTATCTACTGCAATATAACAAAGCCCTGCTTTATCGGGTAAATAACGATAGCTCGTTGCACGGTATTCGACCCTTCCATGTAACGCAGGACATAGAAAACTCTCCAGATTTTGTTTCAATTTGCTCCAGCTCATGTACTACTCCTTGTTCTATATTTTTCGTACCTGAAAAATAGACCTACTCCCTTGAGTCTGTAAGAATAACTCTATTACAATTGTTCATCTTGACAAAAAAACACCACCTCGCTTGTTTGGTATCATGGAAGTACGACCAACCATGCCAACAAAAAAGATGGATAGCTCTAGGTTACAACAACATTCCTTGTCTGAACAGTCTCGTTTTTCCAAACTTTTTGCCTCGCTTCACGTCAGGAAAGTTCTGCGACACGAAGGCATTTCCAAATCGTTAGGTCTTACCCTACCATTATTACCAGCAAATACATACATGATTGGCTTCTGTTCATGCATGAGACACATACCATCAGTATCGACATTTGTTTCAATTATAACACAGCAGAATAATCTGACAGCACATATTGAATTACCTCTGCACAGGAGATAGTGTGTCGTGATTGTTTAGGCATTGTAGAGATCCGCTCCTTAGCATGATAGTTATATTCTTCAAGCCCTTGTTATTCTGTCTAACCTAGTGTAGCCGATCCACTTGTATCAAAGAATGATTGTATAAGTCATAAATTGAGGTTAGTATTTCATGTATGAGAAGCTATGGAAGAAGCCATAAGAGTCTTGCTAAGGCTGATCCATTAATCGAGAAGGGTATTAAATAACTTGTCGGACAAGTAATAACTAAATTCATATTTGTAGAGGTGTTACCCCATGGATCAACAAGAGTTGAACAAGCATTTAGTTCATATCGTCCAAGAATACGGATCAAAATGGAACAACATTGAAGATCACATCTATAAACAGTATGAACAAGAAGAAGCTGAATTAAGAGAAAAATATACAGGTGATGAATATCATTATGTACAACGAACAGATTGGCACGAACAATTCTCTGGGCTGATCGGTCCTATTTTTGTTGAATACTGTACCGATAAAAAGAGGGTGTATGGCGGTAGAAGCAGACAGAGCTTTGGTTTTCCGGTGAAGTTCAATGGGATAGAGCACTCTATTGAAACAAATGTTGAACTTAAGAATAAAAACCGTGCAGAAGTTTATTTCAAAACAGAAACTAACTTTAATGATGAATACCTGTTTGTGTTATTGAGAAAAGCCGACACATGGAAAATTGATAATTATAAAAATAGGCGTTATGGCACAATACTCCACATGTGTCACAAGTATGTAAAAAAGAGCAATCTTAATATATTCTCTAAATCCCGCTTCTTTAATGGAAAACA
This sequence comes from Paenibacillus profundus, assembly GCF_021369635.1. Taxonomy (GTDB): domain Bacteria; phylum Bacillota; class Bacilli; order Paenibacillales; family Paenibacillaceae; genus Paenibacillus_B; species Paenibacillus_B profundus. Next base: position 35,537 of record NZ_JAJNBZ010000044.1, read on the forward strand.
GCGACTTTGATATCTTTTTTAAACCGCATAATGCATGTGTATTATTTTTCATTTCACAAGAAAGTATAAATTTGTTTTTTTCTGTTCACTTTATTCAAGAAAAAAGAAAGCAAGTACTACAAGTAAACTACTAATACCACTCAAATTCGAACCCATAGTTGAAATAGACGACTGTTTCTAACATTTTTCCATCAATGTCTTACTACTAGAGATTCGTTCAAAAACAACTAACATTAAGGTCATTAGTAAAGCGAGAACAACTGTGCCGGCACTGACCCAACTAAGATTCAATATAGATGTGCCACTAATCACAAGACCTCCTAATCCCGAACCTAGAGCGAATCCAAATTGAATAAATGAAGTGTTCACACTTAAGGCGATATCAGGAGATTTTGGTACCAGCGTAACTAAATATAGTTGTTGGGCTGGAGAAGTACTCCACGTAGCTATCATCCAAATCATGATAACGGCAATAATGACAACTAGATTTGCCCCGATCATTGCCAGTGAAATCAACATGATTACTTGTAGTATTAATCCCGTTAGGATCGTAAATTTTGGTCCTTTTTTATCCGCTGCTATCCCTCCAATGATAGAGCCAATGAAGCTACAGATTCCAGCAAGTAATAAAACACCACTAATTTCTGCAATTGTGAGATTTGCTGAAACTTGTAAGAATGGTGTTAAATAGGTGAACAATGTGGAGTAGCCACCTATATAAAACAACGTCACTGCAACTGCGAATACAATTCTTTTATCTTTTAATATGGATAATTGCATACCAATCGTAACTGGTTCTTGTTCCTTAATAGTAGGAACACTTCTATAAACAACGAGTAGTGGAATAATTGTTATCAAACCAATTAAAACGAATAATGCCTTCCATCCTATGATCCCACTGAGAAATGTGCCAAGTGGTACTCCAAAAACTAAGGAACTACTTAAACCCATTAAAATAATCCCAATAGCACTTCCTCTTTCTTCATTTTCAACAAGGCGAGTAGCAACAGCCATTGCTACGACTATAGCAATCCCACCACTTAATCCTTGCAAAATTCGTGTGAAAAGAACCATTTCAAAAGAATGACTAAAAAAAGTGATAAAATTACTAAAAATGAAAAGAATAAGCATCGATAACAATATTTTTTTGCGGTCAAAATTAATGGTGAGGGCAATGACAATAGGTGCACCAATAGCCGCTGAAAGTGCAAATGAAGTGACCAATAACCCAGCAACAGATGTAGATACACTTAAGTCAGTTGCTACCATTTGAATGATACCTGTGATAATATATTCAATCGTTCCAATTAGAAAGGCTGCTAGGGCAAGCAAATAGATGACTGTTTTATTTTTCATTGAAACATTTCTCCTTCGTACAACAAATTCTGCTTTTATCAAAATAAACGAGCAGTATAACTTTCATCCAAAAATTAAACTCAGTTTACCTGATTTAGAATTTGTAAAATGAACCAAATATTCATTGGAAATTTTACTTCATAGTTCAATTGGGATTTGAATTTCAATTAATCTATCTTCTTGATTTTCAGACAATGGTAAATAAATTTCTCTACCCGGTTGATCTTCTTTCACTCGATATCCATTTTTCTCTATCCATGTCGCTAAATCAATACAAGCAGTTTGTGCAAAGGTTGAATTCGAATGAAATAAAAGCGTAGCCATCGTCTCCGTTGGTAAAGAACGTATATATAACTCTTTTGGAAGAGATGTTATTTCACCTTTGACAGAATAACCTACTTCAAATTCAAAACCACTTTCTTTTTCAAGCGATTCCCTCCATAGAACGGTTTGAGGTTCTGTTATCCATTCTTCATTATATTTATCTAACAAATGATTGAGTGTTTGAAAAAGTGAAGGAATCTCCTTTACTGATCCGAAGGAACGAAAAGAAATGAGTCGCTTGCTTTCGACTGTTTTTATGATAACCTCCTGCTCCTTTTCAACACTCCCTTCTCGTCTGATTAAGTGCATACGTTCCTTAATACGAACTAATTTTTCTTGTTCCCTCTCTAGCAATTGTTGAATTTCGCTCTCTTTGAGCTTAAACATACCCTGAATTTGATCTAAGGAAATTTCTTCATGAAGGAGTTGAGCAATTTGCTTTAAGGTAAAACCTAATTCTTTGTATAAAAAAATTCGATTTACATCAAAAAGTTGCTCTGCTGAATAATATCGATACCCTGTATCTCGATCCGTTTTTTGGGGCTTTAATAACTCAATTTGGTCATAATATCGCAACGTTTTTACGGGAACTTTACTTAACATAGAAAAATCACCTATTTTAAACATCTTAAATCCTCCATTTTGTTTATTTGATCCAAAGTATAAACCCTTCAGTAAGGGGGAAGGTCAAATGATTTTTGAAAAAGTTTCAAATAATTATTTATAAATGACAATACTACAGAACTAAATTGCGGTGTGAATGCAAAGTGGTATTAAAAAAAGATATTGCTTTTCACACAATATCTTTTTTAATCAGTATGTTTTAGTTTTGTAATTACTTTACAATCTATCACTAAAAATGAGTCTGTAAAATAAAGTGTGTAAACTCCCAAAATCAATTAAAATTTAACTATATAAGTTGAATCAAAGTTCTTAGCAACCCTTGGCAAGGAAAAATGAACC
>NZ_JAJNBZ010000045.1 GCF_021369635.1 Paenibacillus profundus
CGTGTATCTGGCAGTCGGTATACGTGAAGATGGTTCTAAGGAAGTGTTAACGTATCCCATTGCTCCAACCGAATCGGCCTATGTATGGAACGAGCTGTTACTGGACGTGAAAGAGCGTGGTGTAGAGGAAGTCTTGTTGTTTATCTCTGACGGATTAAAGGGCATTGTGGCAGCAATTGAGCAAGTATATCCAAGGGCAAAATACCAATCATGCTGCGTACATGTAGCACGTAATATTGCTCATAAAGTACGTGTATCTGATCGGGCAAGCATCTGTGATGACTTCAAAGCTGTGTACCGAGCAGAAGATGAGCAGTCTGGGAAAGCCGCTCTAGACACTTTTTGTGACAAGTGGAAATCAGCTTACCCCAAGGTAATTAAATCTCTGCGTGAGAACCCATACATCTTTACGTTCTATAGCTTTCCGAAGCCAGTATGGAAAAGCATCTATTCAACCAATCTCATTGAATCATTCAACAAGCAGATTAAGAAATATACAAAGCGAAAAGAACAGTTTCCGCATGAAGAAGCACTAGAAAAGTTTCTGGTATCGCAGTTCGAGGGCTATAATCAAAGGTTCGCTACTCGATGCCATATTGGCTTTGACCAAGCACGCGCTGAGCTCCAAGCGATGTTCAGCACTAGGGACTAATGCAGTCTTCTACAAGAGAAGGTTATTTTCATTTACACAAAATTCTTGACGCTACCTTTGGAAGAAATTCCTCGGTTATTATTAATTTCCCTATAGCTTGTTCCTTACTGGTAATGACGTAATTTTCCTGTCCTTCATAAATTGAAGTTTGAGATATAAGATTCAAAATGTAATCCTGAAAACAAAAAGAGGCATGCCAGCGTTACATCCTGATGGCCGTGCTTCCTTTGTCTGATTCCATTTGCTTTCTTATTCCCTAATCACTAATCCTTACTCCGTACCGCATACTCCTTCAGTTCAATTCGATTCCCCTCAAAGTCATTGATAACGCCGATTGTACCCCGAACTTCAAGTGCAGCACCGCGGCTGCGCGGCTCCCCGATTGCTACGACCAAATCCTTGATTTCCAGTCACAGTGATCGTAATGATTCTTTAAGAACATGGTTTCTGCTTCATCTAGCTGGATTTTCTCTAAAGGTGTCTTATAACCGCGACCCCGAAGCGGATCTTTATTCTTTTCATGGACGAGCTGCTCAATCATGAGAAATCCATCACCCACGTCATTGGCTGGTACGAGATGCAGTCCCCCTACAACCTCATCGCCCATAACCAGGAATCGATATTCTTTACCTGTCATGAATTCTTCAAGCAAAACGGTCTGATCGTGGTTAAACGTCATCTCAAATGATTTTTGATAGTCCTCTTTCGAGAATGCACGATTATATCGCCTCAGGCTGTTTTCTAAAATTGGTGTGAATGATCTCGTAATGGGCGGCAACCGCTTCATTATATTTCTTAACCAACTATCATGAATAGCTTGCGAGTTGATTGGGATACTATCCAAGGGAGACGGAAAGTCGTTTATTTGAACACTTGGAATTTTATTTTAAGTAGTAGTTAGGAGTAGATAAGCTTGAGCTGGGAAAACGTAAGGCAGCAAATGATCCATCTAGCAAAGCAGGAATTCGAAGTGACGTGGAATAAAGGAACCATAAAGGAATATGATATGCAAGCACGGATACGTGAATATTGGCAACAAGGTGTTTATAAGGATGTATCGATACCAGAATATATAACAATTCCAGGAAGTGCTTGGAGTGCTGCCTTTATCTCGTGGATTGTCACTCAGGCAGGCGGAGGCGATCGTTTTGGCAAGGTCAATGACGAATCAAATTATCGGAATGAATTTGGAAATCCGGCCGCACATTGGCGCTATACTGCGCCCGCCAAGATTAATCGACAAATGAATAGTGCAAGTAATCCCTTCTGGGCTTTCGCTATTAATGAGGTGAGACCACAAGAAGGTGATATTGTAGTAAAGAGTAGAAATGGAAGCGGTGCAACATGGAACGACTTTATTTCTAAAGAGACGCATGGTGATATTGTCATTGGTGTAAGCTCTACTGACATAACAGTCATCGGCGGAAATGTATCAGATACTGTTAAGCAAAATACTTTCCCGCTCAATGATAATGGATTTGTCAATTCAACTGGTGGAGAAAACTCCCATTTTGCAATTGTGCGGATCAATATATAGACGGTTTGTGGTTCTCAGGAGGTCCATGGCCGTGCAATCGTATGAATATTGCCGCGATCTCTTAGCCTATCGCTCCCGAACCCATAATAAAAATCCCATCAGTTTCTTTACGATGGGATTTTTGTCTATTCACAACAGGAATGCTGCCCTTTAATAACATAAGAAGTACGATTCCTTATAATGAAGAATCAACTATTTTTGATGAATTAAATCATTTAGTAATTTTATCAACCCTATTTGTCCATATATAGCCCTGATATCCTGCTGGGATTTTTTCAAGGCTTTCTTTTGTATCAAATCCTTCTGACCATTTACCATTTCCCTCTACGATTACGACTCGCGTGTTGACAGACTCCATTCTATCAATAAATTTATTTGGCCAACCCCATAAGAACTTCGCATAATTTAAAGGCAAATGTAGCTCCATATTATGCAATTCTTTCGGAATATACCCCGTCCAACCTAATAATTCATATTTTAAAAGTGCATTTTTCATCATTGTTTTCGTTAACAATTTCAACTCTGCATGTTTTGAACGTAAATAATCAAACCCTTCGCTGTCTCCATCACCATAAACTGTTATTTTATCTAATTGATTCTTAGACAATTTACTTAAATAAGAATCCCACAATACTTTTGTTGTTTCCATATCTCCATCTTTGTCATGAATTAAAAACTCTTTATTTGGAAAAGCTGCAAACACCTCATCTAAGCTTGGCATCATACCAATGCCTTTGCCACGAAACGGATAGCTCTCACCATTATCAGCCGTATATCTATAGCCGACATCTAGTTTCTTCAATTCGTTCATTTTATAATCTATGACTTCACCTTTACCATTTGTTCTATACTCTAAAGTAAAATCATGAAAAACAGCTAATTGATGATCCTTCGTTAACTGAATATCTAATTCCACTACGTCAGCACCATTATCAAATGCTGCCTTCATAGAAGGAATTGTGTTTTCTAAATAAGGGTGCACAGGTGGATAAATAATTTCAGCTGTATTCGTATCATACTCTACCTGTGAAATATCAAAGGTTTGAGCCAACCCTCTATGAGCTAGAATCTTATAATTTGTAACTATCGAGTAAAATAGACTCGTATTATTCATCCAAACCATAACAACCAAAAGGGTTACCCCCAAAATGATATATGTCTTTTTATTTTTTCTTTTTTTCATTGGTTATCCTTTCTTTTCTTACTTTAAAATGAATTTACAATGTCATATCCTTTTTATAAGAGTATTAGAACTTTTAATACAGTTCAATGTATAAAAATGTAATCTAGATAACGATTAACAGGAAAATCAAATCTTTTTCTCTACAGTTTAGTGACACAAGCATATGTTCACCGAATATCATTGAATCATTCAACAAACAAAAAAAAGCCGCTGCTACGCGGCTTTTAAGCATATACGTTCTTGTCATCCGACATCTTTCGTATTACATTCTTCCTGCGCTCTATTGAATAATGAAGCATTCACCTTTTTCCCGCGATAATTCACGAAATAAATACTTACACCTACTAATAACAGTCCTACGACAAGGCGGTAAGTTACCGGTTCATCTAAAAACACCGTACTGATGATTACGGCAATGATCGGTACAAGAAACGTGAATGTCCCGACTTTGCTTGCCTCTCCTGCATTAATAAGTTTATAGTAAATGATATAGGCTAGTGGAATTCCGAAAGTGGAGCCGTATCCGAGTCCAAAAAGGTACTTACCATTCCATTCAATTGCTGACCAGTTTTCAACAATGGTTCCAGCACCTATTAGAATAACTCCACCAATGATAAACTGCAAAGACACCATCCAGAATGCATCTACTTCGCTGCTCACCTTCTTCACATAAACCACACCAAGTGCCCAGCTAAATGCCATAAGCAACCCTAAGACAACACCAATGCTCGATACATGAACGGTTAATCCGTCCACACTGACAACTACAATTCCAATAAATCCAATAATCATACCCATAATTTTAAACAGCGACATGTACTCCCCAAGCCAAATCCAAGCAAGCAATCCCAGTAGAACGGGCTGAAAATAGACAAGCACGGAAAATAATCCTCCTGGCAAATAACTAAGCCCTACTGTCTGTAGCCCAAAAAAGAGAATCGTATTAAAGAATGCTGAAATACAATATTTCGACCAATTTTCACGCCATTTGATCCTGTCCCTCATTTTATATATGAGAGCTGCAAGGATAAGGCCCCCAATTACTGTACGCATACCTGCAAATAATAACGGGGGCGTATAAGGCACAGCCATTTTATAGATTGGCCAACTTCCACCCCAAATAAAGACTAATAATAGTAAGGCACACGTCGATTTTGTAAAGACCTTCCCCAATTGCCTATCCTCCCTTCAATAGTTGAATAGGAAACTAAGTCATTGTCCATTCTCCAACAAATTCAGCTTCATTATAAGAATAGTAGTTATTCAGAATCTCCTCCCGATTATCAGCGAACAGTTGGTCTGCTACAGCTGAGACGAGTCTAGGTATCCCATATCTCATTCCAGGGAGCGAAGAGGCCGAGATACCACAGCTAACTATAGCTGAAAAGTTAAAAACAAAAAGCCCATGAAGAAGCTTTGTATCCTTTTTGTCACGGCATGTGAACGTAAAGCCAGGGCTAAGGTATGGATAAGCATCAAGCTTATGGTTGGCTGTCTCAGCAGGTGCATGATAATAGTCGTCCCAACGTGCAATATGAGGTTCAAAAAGCTTTAGCTCTGGACGTAAAGAATGATCAGTCAGAAGGCCAGTGGAAATGATTAAAAAATCAAAAGTGAACTTACCTTGTGGAGTCGTGACCACAGCCTTTTCAGCTTCATGCTGTACGTCAAGCCATGGTGCACCTAAGTGTAATTGAAAGCCAGGGTGTGAAGCTGCACGTTCAAATGTGTCATTTGTAGGAGGTTGATGCTTTAAATAATGGGATATAACAGAATATTTATCAGCATCAGATAAAACATGGAAACGTTCAATGAGACCTGACACCCCCATTTGTCGCATTGGGTTAATACGTGGCATCTCCGTGCGGCGAACAAACACATGAGCCGAATCTACACCTTCAGATAATGCAAAATTAGCATTATCAAAAGCCGAGGCTCCACCGCCTAAAATGGCCACCTTCTTGCCTTTTAGGGGCTTAAAGTCAATGTCTTCTGAGGTGTGTGCATAGAGATGACGGGGTAATGATTCGGAAATCATAGATGGTACGTGCCATTCCCCTCCGCCTTGAATACCAGTAGCTAAAATAACCTTGCGGGCCAGTAATGGTTGAGATGATGCTCCCGCTTCTTCCATATGCAGTCGATAAATATTTCCCCCTGCAGGCTCAATAAGCTTCAACTTTACCTCATTAACAACAGGTAAGTTAAGAATCTTTCGATACCAACGTAAATAGTTCATCCAATCGTTCCGTGGAATCTTATCGATGTCCTCCCAACTTTGTGGTCCAAATTGCGCTTCCCACCAGGAGCGAAATGTTAGAGAAGGAACTCCAAGATCAATGGATATCAAATGTTTAGCTGTACGCAATGTCATCATACGAGCGTAAGTTACCCATGGCCCTTCATATCCTTCAACGTTTTCGTCGACGACAAGGATATTAGATATTCTTTCTCGCAAAAGCCCAAAGGCCACACCTAAGCCACACTGGCCCCCTCCTATAACCACGGCATCGTAGACATGCCCCTCAGGATGGCGGGCCCGGCATACCCAGTCCTCTCCCCCAAATACAAGATACGAAAGATCCCTTTTGACTTGTTCATTCAAAGCTTTTAAACCCATGTTTTTCAACCCTCCCCAAATATGACTTAGTATCTTCTGAACTAATCGTTAAGTTATTCTTTACTTTATCTGAATGGTGGCTTTTTCTTGCACCGTCTTATGAGCAGCATTGATGTGATTACAACAATTTTCATTAAAACTTTCTGAAGTCATCTACATGGCCTCACCTCCTTAATTTTACAATCAATATACCCTACCCCCCTATATTGTGTAAAGGGTTATTGTTAAAAATTTCAATATTTTTTTCTAGGCTATCCATTAAATTAAGGAACTACTTTGGTTGGAATCAAATAGCGGGGCCGCTTCCCGGCTTCACCTGTGGCACGATCCTAAGCAGCCAAACCGAAAAGTTAAGCGGGATCAAGAAGCAGTTACAATAGGGTGAAGTTCCGCCTCTCTGCGGCACCTTCAGCCCAGTCGTTAACATGCGCTTGCAGCCCTCGCTGCAGATGGCGAACAGCCTGCACCTGGGCCAACTGCTACAGATCCTTGTGGTACCGCGCTTGGTTCAGCACAAACCAGGCTCCACTATTAAACGGTGGATAATGCTCGCACTTCTCTGGAGGCCGCGGATCGATAGGCGTATATGCCGCATCGCTTGCCTCGGCATAAGGCTCTTGATTAGACATTCATCAACTTGGTCCTATTAAACAAAAAAGCCGCTAAACCTAGCGGCTTTGAATAGGGCTATGTTAATGCAACAACATTAAGTGCCAAAAAAACTATCTCGACTAACAATTGAACTTAAAGTTTTGCAAAATGTTAACCCTAGACATTTTCCATAATGAACCGGTGCCTATAACATGTCTTGCATTGCTTTCGCTCTAGATCGGCTATTCGTAATTATTTTGCCACTTCCCCAAACAGCAAGTCGAGAATTTTCTCATCCGCCTTACGGTTCTTCCCCTTGTATGGATAGCAATGGATATGAATGGCTGGGTTAAAGTTGATCTCAATGATACTGTAATTGGAATCAGATGCTTCAGATGCAATATCATCAATCATCATATCTACCCCACAGAAAGTAGCACCTGCAGCCTTTGCTGATTCAATGGCTAATGTCTTATAGCTCTCAGGAATTTCATCGGTAAAGTCAAGACTGTCTCCCCCAGTACTGATATTGGAGTTTTCCCGTAAATAGACGACTTGTCCTAAAGAAGGGATCCCGCTCCATTGATGATTATGATTGTTTAAAAACATGGTTTCTGCTTCACCTAGCTGGATCCTTTCTAATGGCGTTCTATAACCGCGACCCCGAAGCGGATCTTTATTCTTTTCATGGACGAGCTGCTCAATCGTGTGAACTCCATCACCCACGACATTCGCTGGTACGCGATGCAGTATCCCTACAACTTCATCGCCCATGACCAGGAATCGATACTCCTTACCTGACATGAATTCTTCAAGCAGAACGGTCTGATCGTGTTTAAACGCCATCTCAAATGATTTTTGATAGTCCTCTTTCGAGAACTCACGATTAAAGATGGTGATACCCAACCCAAAGTTGGTGGACTTCGGTTTAATGACGATAGCTTTGTCACGGTACATCTCATAGGCAGCCAATGCCTCTTCCTGACTACGGAACGCATCCCCATTCGGTACCCGAATACCACGCTCTTTAAGGACTTCTTTCGTTACGATTTTATTCTCCATGATCAATACCGTACTGTAGGAATCTAGCGACGTCTTGGTAGCCTGCTTTACATATTCCTTGTGTTCTCCCTTCGTAAGCAGAACGAAGTTCTCGTCTCGGTCAATTAATTTGAACGTAATCCCACGTTTCACGGCTGCCTTTAGAAGCACTTGAGTTGATAATTCTAAATCTTCATATCCAACAAAGCGGTACCCACTTTTTACGCTCTCTTTGGCATACGCTTTGGCTTTAGCCAGATGATATTTCATATAAGTGGATTTCTGAATATCCGACTTAATCCTGTAGGCAAAGCACAACTCGGGATAAAGGATTTTTTGCATCTCTCCACCAAGGATTCGGATCAACTCTTCCCCGTGAGGATCCAAGAGTTGCACCATTTCTTGCATCTCACGGATACAAGCAAGTGCCATCTCCTTCATCGTGTCACAGGAGCCTCTAGAATCATTTAAGATCCCTTCAATGCCTTTCGTGATCACCTGATCATGATTGAAGTCCGCCATCTTCTCGTCTTCCGTACCGAAAGGCTCATCTTCTTTGAGCAGCATAAAGAGAATAAATAGATGGATAAAATACATCGTATCTTTACTGATCCCAATCTTATGTAGTGGATTGAGATCAATCAAGCGCAGCTCTAAGTAAGCTACACCGTCTTCCACAAGTTCTTGCAAGGGATTCAACCCTTTGGCTGTTTTCAAGCGAACGGGGCTGTAGAATTCCTGTGCATTCAGCAATTCGCCCTGCTGAATTAACGTGTTCAAATCCTGTACGTAGTCATGTGTTGAATCAAAGGATACATAGAACGGTTTTTCATTTCGATAGCCACATACACTATTCCGCAGTGAATTCATATTCGGGAAGTAGTAGCTCTTGTTATCATCTGAATTGCCTAATGACACACACTTGTCGATATAGGTCTTATCAAAGACTGGACTTGCCCCTGTTAAATAGATGAGCAACCAACGGTACCGAAGCAGGTTGCGTGCGATCTTAAAGTAAATTGCATCCTTGAAGTCCTTGTAGGCTTCACCTTGCCCTAGCGTTTCATGCAACTTTCGTAAGAACCGTTCATCAAACGAGAAATTATAATGGATTCCACTTAGCAGTTGTCTTTTGCGACCATACTTATCTGCTAATTCATGTCGGTATTCATCCGCAACAGGATCATTCATCTTAGCAATAGGAATCTCTTCTTCATCAGGTAAGATTGGAGGATTACTGCTTGGCCACAAGTACTCTCCATCAAGCTCTAATGACACAATATCCTGGAGGGCTTCCATGAACCGATATGTCTCTTCAATCGAGTCAAAAGATGGGGTAATCATCTCGATCTGACTCTCCGAAAAGTCGGTTTGGATATAGGGATTCTCCGTCTTACTCCCAAACGCCTTAGGATGTGGGGTCAGCGCCAATTTACCCTCATGATCTACCCTAACATTCTCTTTCTCTAAGCCAAATTGACCTCGAAACAAACCCTTATTTAACGAATTGTCGATTATGTGTTGTAAGATTTCACGATTTAACAAGTTCACATGCTGGACCTTCCTTCTTACTTATGTTAAACCACGGTTTGTGGGACTTTCATTTTACGTAGCGATCTTCTAAACCAGAGGACCAAAACGATTCCCTTGAACACACTGCTTAATGCAATAGACATCCATACCCCATTCAAACCGAATGGTTCGGATAGAATCAGAGCTAATGGTATTCGTAATGCTGTAAAGGTAATACTGAAAATCGGTGGGATATGGGTTTTCCCGATTCCGTTAAAGGCACCTACCGTCATAAGCTCCATGCACATAAACAGTTGGGAATAACCAATGATTCGCATATAATCCGTCCCTAACGCTAAACTCGCCTCATCAGATAAAAATACAGAGAAGAGCTGCTCGGGGAAGAGAATAAAGATGATCGATATAAAGATACCGAATCCCGACGTCAGCAGCAAAGCTTGTTGGTATCCCTGCTGGATACGATCTAATCGACGCGCTCCATAATTTTGTCCGAAGAAAGCAGCGATAGCGCCTTGTAGCCCCCCTATGGTCATGTAGGAAATTGATTCAATCTGAATACCGACTTTTTGAACCGCAATTGCATCCGAACCAAAGCGCACAATGATCTTTGCTATGATGATGGAAATCAATGTGAAGGTCACCCGTTGAATGGTGATCGGTAGTCCCATTCGGATGACTTCTTTCATAAGGCGGCTATTCCATGCGGATGACTTGGTAATCAACTCGGAATGTCTTGTTTGAATGATAAATAATACCGTCACAAGAAGGTTTGCCATCAAAGTCGCAATAGCTGCCCCTACAACGCCCAACCCTTCAAATGGTCCTACGCCAAAAATCAGAAAAGGATCGAGAATGATATTAAGAATAAGACCAACCGTGAAGATATGAAACGGCTGCTTGCTGTTTCCCATCGCATTCAATATGGTCGCGAATAAAATATTTACGACGGAAAAGACAGTACCCAAGATGGAGATCAATAAGAACTGCTTCGCCATCAACTCAACTTCACCACTACCTAAATCAAAGAACCCGATAAGCTGATCCTTTGTCAAAAAGACGAATACCATATAAAGAAGACCTAGCAAGACAGACATGATGAATCCATTTTTAATATAGGTCTTAGCTTTATCACCCTCGCCCGCTCCCATACAATGGGACACCTTGATCCCCGTTCCGATCGTTATCATCGTGGCCAAAGCAATCGCTAGATTAATAAAGAAGCTCGCCGTCCCAATTGCTGCAACAGGATCACTTCCGAGCCGGCCAACCCACATCATATCGACAAGTCCATAAGTCGTGGAGATGAAGTTGGTTGCTATGATCGGAAGGGATAGTTTCATCAAAGTCGGCATAATCTTACCTTGGGTTAAATCAGTTGTGCCTTTCATGCTGTACTCCTTCATGCCCTAAGTAAAAACCGACCACAAGGGTCGGTTCAAAGCGTTGATTATTTTCCTTCTGCTAGAAAATACTCGATTCTGGCTTTGATTGCATCGCGCACCTCACGGAATTGAGCCATGATTTCCTCTTCGGTTCCAACAGCTTTCGCAGGGTCATCAAATCCCCAATGCCATTTCACCACTCGTGGGTTCGAAATCACAGGACAATGCTCATCCGCATGCCCACATAGGGTTACGACATAATCAGCACGATTGAGGATCTCAGGATCAATCACATCAGAGTTATGGTTCGATATATCAACCCCTGCTTCCTTCATTACTTGAACCGCTCTTGGATTCAAACCATGCGCCTTTAACCCTGCACTCTTGACTTCGTATTGATCGCTACCTAACGCTTTCAGCCATCCATCTGCTATCTGGCTCCGACAAGAGTTTCCTGTACATAGAAAATACATCAATGGTTTACTCATCCGTAATCTCTCCTGGTTCTTACTTATTTAGTGCAGGCTCGAAATACTTCCGTTTGATCCAAAGCGATACATTTACAAGCCCAATCAATACGGGTACTTCAACGAGTGGTCCAATTACCGCGGCGAATGCAACTCCTGAATCCAGACCGAACACACCAATCGCTACGGCTATCGCTAGTTCAAAGTTATTGCTTGCAGCCGTGAAAGATAAAGATGATGCCACTGGATAGGAGGTTCCTGACTTTTTCGATATGAAGAAGGATACTAAGAACATCACGACAAAGTAGATGATCATTGGAATCGCAATACGCACTACATCAAGCGGTAACTCGATAATCAATTCTGCTTTAAGCGTGAACATCAAGACGATCGTAAATAATAGTGCAATAAGTGCAAGTGGACTAATCTTCGGAATCAACACTTGTTCGTACCACTGTTGACCCTTCAGCTTGATTCCAATCACACGTGTCAGTAACCCTGCTGCAAACGGAATCCCTAAATAGATCAATACGCTCTCTGCAATCTGTCCCATGGAGACATCAACAACAGCGCCTTCAACCCCAAACCAGCCTGGTAGCACCGTAATAAACACATACGTAAAAACGGAATAAAACAGGATCTGAAAGATCGAGTTGAATGCAACAAGACCTGCTGTGTATTCAGGATCTCCCTTAGCCAGATCACTCCATACCAAGACCATAGCAATACATCTTGCAAGCCCAATCATGATCAGTCCGATCATGTATTCAGGCATATCACTTAGAAACAAAATAGCTAACAAGAACATCAGAATCGGACCGATAATCCAGTTCTGCACTAAGGACAGAAGGAGTACCTTCCAATCCTTAAACACCCGTCCAAGCTTTTCATACTTCACTTTTGCAAGCGGCGGATACATCATCACAATCAGACCTATAGCAAGCGGTACCGAAGTCGTTCCAATTTGCATGCTAGAAAGTACTTCGGAGAAATTAGGCACCAGATACCCTAACCCTAATCCAATGGCCATTGCCCCAAAGATCCAAAAGGTGAGATAGCGATCCAGAAAAGAGAGTCTCTTGGTGTTACTTTGACTCATGACACCCACACTCCTTATTCACACATCATCGCGTTGATTTTTCCCTGCTCTTCTTCCCCTACCTTCGGCAAATATTCAATTGCATCTTTTAAATGAGGTTTATCTTCAATCGAAAGAGAGTAATAAATCCACTGTCCTCTTCGTTCTTCTACCACTAAACCGGCGTCCTTTAATTTACGAAGATGCTGGCTAATATTCGGTTGAGTCGATTGCAGTAGCTCAACTAAATGACAAACGCACATTTGTTGTTGAGATAAAAGTGAAACCATTTTAAGTCGAGTTTTATCACCTAACAACTTAAACTGTTCCGCCATTTCCTCTATTGAGATCATCATGTGTCGGTACACCTCCTTGATTTCATGCTTATTATATAATCAGATGCTTATATAATCAACTGATTATTTATTGTGATGAAAACCGTTGAAAATATAAGTACATAATTATATTATTACTCACGTATTCGAAAATATCACACACGAGGAGATGTCTCAAATGAAAATTGAAGTCTTTGATCCTGCATTATGCTGTTCTACGGGTGTTTGTGGGCCGAGTGTCGATCTTAAACTCATTCGCATTGCTGTTCTGGACTCTACGCAGCTAACTTAGATCCTGAACAAGCTGCACGCGATTATCGGGCTCAAGTGGACCTTATCGCGACATTCTTCCTCAGGAAGCGATTCAACAAATTGAAGAGCAACTCTCAGGAGCATGTACGGTTGAAATTGCCGCCTTTGATGAATTCACCAAGCTATTATCTGCAAACGAAAATGAATACGACCATATCGTTTTTGATACAGCTCCAACAGGTCATACCTTACGACTCTTGCAGCTTCCTAAAGCTTGGACAGGTTTTATGGATACCAACATCCACGGAGCATCATGCCTTGGGCCTCTTTCGGGGTTAAGCGCAAAACAAGAGATGTATGCCAAGACAGTAGAAGCATTATCCGATTCGTGTCAGACCCTCCTAATCTTAGTCGCCCGTCCAGAGCGTACCGCTTTACAAGAGGCTGCACGAGCATCTGTCGAGCTTCAAGAGCTTAGCATTACCAATCAGCACCTCATCATTAATGGCGTTCTTAAACGGCAAACTGATGATCCTAATGCCCAAGCATTTTCGGACCGGCAAGAAGCAGCACTCGCCAATATGCCGAGTGGGCTGAATTCGTTACCACAGTATGATGTTTCGTTGAAGCCTAATAGCGTAACAGGATTAAATCTCTTGCAGGAGTTTCTTGATCCGAATAAGGATACAGTGCTGAATCACAACACCGAGCAGGTCGAGGAATTGAACCTCCAAAACCTATCGTCGCTTTTGGATAGCCTAACGGCTAAACCAAGCGGTGTAATCATGACAATGGGTAAAGGCGGTGTAGGAAAAACGACGGTTGCTGCTGCTCTGGCAATTGGTATAGCAAGCCGTGGGCATCGTGTTCATCTCACGACAACAGACCCAGCAGCTCACCTCTCGCTCGCCCTTGGAGATGATATAGAGGAGAAATACCCACTCCTTCAGGTCAGTCGAATTGATCCCAAATTAGAGACCACTCGTTACTCCAGTGAAATCATTGGTATGAATGTAGACCATCTGGATCAGGATGGACTGGAACTACTAAAAGAAGACCTTGCCTCCCCTTGTACAGAAGAGATCGCGGTCTTCCGTGCATTTGCACGTATCGTAGAGGAAGCCGATCATGGATTTGTAGTGATGGATACAGCACCAACCGGCCATACCCTTCTCTTATTAGATGCAGCAGAGGCATATCATCGAGAAGTTCAGCGATCGACAGGGAATATTCCTGATTCCGTACGCAACCTTCTCCCACGCCTTCGCAATCCTGAGGAGACCCACGTTGTAATCGTCACATTACCAGAGGCAACACCTGTAATGGAAGCGGAACGCCTTCAAAGGGATTTACAACGTGCAGAGATCGAGCCCGATTGGTGGGTTGTCAATCAAAGCTGGCAAGATATTAAGACTACAGAACCTGTCTTACAAAACCGTGCTCTTGCAGAAAATCAATGGATTCATAAAGTCACGGTGTTATCCAAACACACGGCTCTCGTCCCTTGGAAAGCAACCGAACCAACAGGATGGAGACAGCTAGAAATACTCACTCAACATTAAAGGAGCCTGAAATGAACGAAAAACCTTACCACGCGTTGATACCAAATCTCTATATGTGTGGAGCAAAAGATGTAAATCAACTGATCCAAGAGCAAGGCATTGATGTGGTTGTTGATCTACGAGCAGAGGTAGACCCTGCCGAGCTTACACCACTCAACATAACAAGAATTCATGCCCCTTTAGAGGATCATGCGGAGGATACAGAAGAATCGCAAATGAAAGAAGCAATTCAGGCTGTTGTTACCCATCACCAAGCAGGCAAAAAGGTCGCTTTCCACTGCGGAGCTGGTCGAGGACGTACGGGAGCTGTTGCCGTTGGAACGCTATTGGAATTAAAATTAGCATCCGACATTGATGAAGCTTTATCTAAAGCTAGAGAAGCACGTTCCATTCTGAAGATGAATGAGGCTCAACGTGCAACGTTAATGCGTATTTACCCATAGGTTAAGTTGAAAAGAATAAGAGACACCCAAATAATTCGGGTGTCTCTTATTCATTAATTATCATGATGAGTACTTAATTACGGCTTGATCCCCTTTATTACAGCTGAAACGATATAATCCTCCACCTTCGACCCAGGAACCCAATCTTTAATACACGCCCTGGATTCCTCTTTCGACTCGACCACCACATCTTGAAATCCGCTTTGCGTTAGCGTCGTTTTCAGTCGTCAACAGACGAGGCCTCGGATATGCACCCCGAATATAAAACATCCAAGTCGTTTTTGATTTCCGCCGGAAGCTCTGCCGTCATCACGACATCGGAAACAGCCAGACGACCACCGGGGCGCAGATCGCGGATTGCTTCATGAAACACTTGCTGTTTATCTGGAGAAAGATTGATAACACAGTTAGAGATGATGACGTCTACTGTTTGATCCGGAACAGGCAAATGCTAGATTGCGGTTTGGGTTTCGGATTGCAGTTCGTAGCCCCTCCACATTCTGCATGTCCACTTGGGTCAATATATTTCAGCGGATTATTCTGCACATACGTATACCGATTCAAACTCAGCGGGTTCGTCAGTTCCCCTTCATACGTATCTTCCGATATAAACCGCTTATCCTCCGGCGGAGTAGAAATTAGAATGTTACGCTTGTTCTGCCCAGTTAGCCGGATATGTTACATAGATAAATCGTGCATATTCTGGCACAGAAAATTGAATCTTACTTCCTTTTGGAATCAGGATCACTTCTCCTGGACCAGCTGACACCTTTGTACCATCAATGATAACATCCAGATGTCCCTCAATCACATAATCAATTTCATCATAGTTAAGTGTCCAGTCAAAGGTTGTTTCTTTCATCTCCATGATACCGCAGCCAAGTCTTGGACTTTCCTTTAGCGAAAAAAGATCTTTACAATAGACGATATCATTAGGGTTGCCTGTATCGAGACGATCCTCTTCTGTTACTTTCATATTTGGCACTTTAACAGAAGTAATCCCTCCAGGACCTCTATGAACGTTCTGTTCAATAGCATCAGCCCCTACTTGTTCCATGATAATTTTACGAACCATCTCTTCAATCATCTTTTTATCGATACTCATGGGTATCCTCCTCTACTTCTTAGGTGCAGTTTTTTGGAACCATTTTACTTGCAATAAGCATAGCAACCATTACAGTTGTGATACAATTTTGAACATCGATTCTGTTCTTGGGTAAAAGGAGGCGTGAAACCAATTTCACTACGGTATATGACTTCTTTCCCCGTAATCACGATACGCGGAACGGAAAACGATGACGCCATATTCTGGATATAAAGTTTGGATAGGACAAGTTGTGTTGTTGATGTTCCCATATCTTTTCCTACACTTAACAATTCCTCTGCCATTTCCTTATTTCCCATACCAAAATTTAAACACAAAGAGGCCTAAGGTTATACCGCTTCCTATCAAGTAGGAATGCTATAACCTTAAGCCTCTTTGCTTTAGTGAGACTACGCCTTTGTAGTCCTCTATTACATTTTAAACGTGAATGAAACTATTGTTCCACACACTGTAGATTAAAATTGCATACTCCCTTTTAGTTTATCCTCTACATAGCTAATTACAATAGATAAACCTAAACTTTTTTGTGAACATTCTTCAACGTTGAATCCTTTGCCATCATCTATTACTCCAATCGTGCAAAAGCCGTTGCTGGAACTCATAGAAATAACGATGTCTCCATGCTCACAATCTTCCCTCGTTATCGTATTCAAAATATTGATTAATTACTACGATTAGCTCACAAGAATTGATTACAATAAAAGGGAATTACTCGACTTTATCTCCTATTGAACCTATGGGTAATAGAGTAAATAGAAGTTTTAGCGACAGTCAGGGAGGTCGCCGAGCCCTTCGAGATAAGCGCACCTGCGATCTCCCAGCACCTCAAAGTGCTGGAGCGAGCAGGGCTGATCGAACGCACAGTGCCTCTCGATGAGGTGTCGGCCTGGGTCGAGAAGCACCGCCGCGAGTGGAACCAGCGCTTCGACGCTCTGGAAGAACACTCAATACCATGACCATAAAGGAGGAACAATGAACATGCCTGCATCCGTACCGGAGTTCACCATTACCCGCACCCTAAATGCCCGCCGCGAGCTCGTGTGGCGCGCCTGGACCGAGGAGAAGGAACTCGCCGCCTGGTTGCCTTCGACGCCCCTGGAGACCATCTCCTTCGACGTTCGCGAAGGCGGACGCTACCGCTACACAATGGTTAACATCGAGACCGGCGAGTAGTATCCCACCGGAGGTACGTTCCTCGACGTCGTACCTTTCGAACGGCTCGTCTTCACCTGGGGTTACCCCGATGCTCCCATCGAGAACTCCCCTGTCGTGACCCTAACCCTCACCGCACATGGCGACCGCACCGAGATGATCTTCCACCTGCGCGGATTCGCCGGTCACCCCGGCGATCAGTTCGTGTACGACGGCTGGACCAATACGCTCGACGATCTGATGACGCACCTGCACAACCAGAAGCAGTAGATGGCGATCAAGAACAGAGAAGGAGCCTTCATGATCCCCTCCTCGTCGCAAAGAACACGCTGAATATGGCGTGTTCTTTGCATTTGGTGACATAGGTGGCATCGAACCCATGTCCTCGTTGCTAGTCTCAAAGTCCATTTCCTACATTTTGAGCAATCTCCGAATTATTATTGGGATAACGCGCAAGTCGGGATATACGTGTAGGCTCATATTATTTATACTTGGGGAGGGATTTGACATGGACAAGAATTCTGTGTATAAAACAAACAGCTTCTATTGGGATACAAAAGGAAGTGACTTCTTAGGAGCAACCGTACTTCCTTTTTATGGAGCATTTGTCTCAGAAGAAAAATGCCAGCTTTTTGGCGACGTATCAGGGGAAAAGATGCTGGAGATAGGCTGTGGATATATCAGAAAAACAAATCGAAAAGGCTAAGCAGCACTTGACGTCATGCGACTTTTCAGCAAAATTTATTTGATCGCCCATGGAAGAAGAATGTGGCATAACAATGGATTACTTCGACTTTTAAAAAATGTTATTTCGATGAATCTTGGTATTCGGTATCTCTTGATGAAGGTGCGCTAACATTATCGGATCGCTCAATCATTTGCTCAATTACAAATCCCGCTTTTGCCAACGCATTCACGTTGTTGCTATTGCTCCCGTTAGTGAATGACTCAAGGTCAACTTCTGATAGCTTCGTGGTGACCCCATTCCATGTATTCGGGTTATTTATGTCCTGAAAAATCATCTTGGATCTTTTTTAATCTTTCAAGGTGTGGTTTCAACTGCCGCAGCATCGCCGCTTTATTAAGCTCCGCTTGCTCTTGGAAAAACATGTGATGTGCTTCATCCTTAAACAACATAATCGTCTTGTTTAACTCACGGAGCTCCGTCGCAAGTGAGCGCAAGGTTTTTCTAGTCTTGGCGTCTATCGTTTTAGGATTAGATTTCCAATACGAATAGCTTGTATCGTATAACGGCCACCATATCCTCGCCTCACGAGCAAGAATAAACATGTCCAGCTGCTCATCCGTTGTCATTGCAGTATTATTAACAAAATGCTTAGGAACAGCATTGTTTGTGTAGATATCACTAAATACAATGAATGTTAATAGTTGCTCATCGATTTCTTCCGCTTGTATCTTCGCCTTATCGATCAATTGCCGAATCTTAGCAGGTTCTTCATTTTCCTTCGACTCACTGATTGCCATCAAAGTGTCAGCAAGCGGAATCGTTTCAGAAGCGTTCTTTACTAAATAGGCAAATGCCGAGTCGTTCTTCATCTGATACAGTGAATAGAGGGTGCAGAGTTTCCTCTGCACCCTGATTTTCCTCACTAAAAAATGAAGCTATTCCTGTTTATCCTGTTCAGTTCCGTTATTACTATCAACTTGATCGCCTGCCTTGTTGCCCAACGATGCGCCTACGATACCACCTACAACGGTTCCAACAGGCCCCAAAGCGGAACCAACTACAGCGCCTACGGCACCACCACTCACTGTTCCTACAGCCTCTCCAGTTCCCAAACCAGCCGTGTTGTGTTTAGAATCATCGTTTCGGTTACGGTCGTTGTTTTTAGCCATCTCTTTCACTCCTCATTTTGTGATGGGAAACGCTGCTTTTGCCTGCGTATCATTCCAAAACATAGCTTTCCCTGATCTTTCTAAATCGATTCACCGAGCGGGAGACGCACAACTTATAAACAAAAATATTAATGAATCAGAGGTTCTACCTCTTTCATCCGTAGCGTCAATATCAGCGCCATCCGCCAGAAGTTTCGCAATGGCTTCTTTGTTCTCCTAATATTTTGCTGTTCTCCGCTTGATAACAAAAGATGTACCCGCTTCTTGGCCTTTGTAAGGTATACGGCGGTATATTATTCAAGGTCAGTCCGCCGTTACATGCAGGTAGCGTAAAGTTCACATCATGGATTGAATACAATCTAAGTTACGATTACGGGCAATGCATAATACAGGGACAGAAAAACAATGATAACTGTGATTGAATACCATTTATGAAAAGGAGAGCGTTTACCATGCATTCAGATTTCGAAAACTCATTTACACGAATTCACCTGTTGTATCATGCGAATCAACATGCAATTACACCTGAGGAGATCCAACCTGAAATTAACAGCCACGGCTATCAATTTAGTCCTCAGCAAGTAAAACTAGAGCTGGATCATCTGACGAGCGAAGGTTATCTGACTAGCAAAGGTTCTCTATACGATATTACATTAAGCGGAAAAGATGAACTTCGAAGTGTTCAGCAGCATCTGGAGACATTATATCAAGAAGTCGCAAAGAATAAATGATAGGCAGCTTCTTCTATACACCAAATTCAATCTTCCATTCGGTTTGTAAAAATCACTAAGGATAGATGATCGATATTGCACAATAAACAAGCAGCAAGGCCATGATGATATTAAACGGCTTCCTGTGCTTTGATATAAAGGATTGAAAAAGGGAACCAAACAAGCTCCAGCTAAAGGTGCTCAGGAAACCAACAAAGCCTAAAGCCACGGCGAACATGAAATAGCTAAAATAAGTGCTGTAATAAGGAAGGATATACGTTGCCACTACTGCAATACTATACAAAATGCCTTTGGGATTAATAAATTGCATTAAGGCCCCAATCCAAAACAGGTTCTTGTGTACTGCCGCCTGATCGCGGCTCTGGCTATTACTAGTTAATATTTTGTAAGCTAAGTAGAGCATATAGGCTGCGCCGAATATCATTAGCGGTGTTTCAATAACAGGCAGAAGATTGGTGAGCAGCAGATTAAATACGGTACACAATAATGTAATAACGAAAAATCCTCCGCCTACCCCGGCACAAAAAATCAAAGAGCGTTTCAAAGCTATTTGGTTAGCAAACGCCATCGCCATGATATTGTTCGGGCCAGGAGTAAAGCTGCTAACGACGACAAACAATAAGAATGATAGAAACGGCATTTTAGAACCTCCTCTAGGGTATGTTATAATGTTCAAAACGTACATTATAGTGAACATTCTATATATTGTACATAATGATCGTTATAACGTAAATAGCGTGAGGTGAACGGAATGGAA
This sequence comes from Paenibacillus profundus, assembly GCF_021369635.1. GTDB lineage: Bacteria > Bacillota > Bacilli > Paenibacillales > Paenibacillaceae > Paenibacillus_B > Paenibacillus_B profundus. The sequence continues at coordinate 20,279 of NZ_JAJNBZ010000045.1, forward strand.
GACATTCAGTATATTCTTGCTAAAAATTTGAAGGCGATTCGCGAGAAAGAAAAGCTAAGCTTGGAAAAGGTCGCAGAGTTGAGTGGTGTAAGCAAAACGATGATCAGTCAAATTGAGAGAGGTGAATCTAGCCCTACCATAACTACCATTTGGAAGATTGCCAATGGGCTAAAGATTTCTTTCTCTTCGTTGATTAACGAACCTGATCAAGAAGCAAAAGTGGTGCTGCGTAATGAAATGAAAGTTCTAACGGAAGATAGCGGAAAATATCGAGTCTACCCCTCATTTCTCTATCAGGAGGATAGACGCTTTGAAATATACAGTGTAGAAATTGAAGCACATGGGGAACTGAGCTCAGATTCCCATAAAGATGGTACAGAGGAGTATATCACCGTGTTTGAAGGACAATTGATCATTCAAGTAAATGATCATGAACATCACCTAAATAGCGGAGACTCTATTCGTTTCAAAGCCGATCGGCCCCACCTGTATTCCAATCCTGGCGATACGTTGACCCGCTTAAGCATGACTATTTATTATCCTATGAAATAGGATGAAAAAAGAAAGCAGATCAGGCTTCATGCCATCTGCTTTCTTGTAAATAATATTTAATCCATGGAAGGCTCCTCTTTACATAGACAAGCTGGATGAATAATTAGGAGTCGTGATTTGCCTAAGCTTTTCTTCTAAATTAAGTCTTTCCTCCCCAGACACCCAAATTGATTTCTCTGAATTCGTCACATTCCTTAATCCCGATATTCCGATCTCTACGAATGATTTCAGCAGTATTCATAAGGGTTTATAGCTTGCATGTAGACAAGTATTTTTAGAGGCAAGATATGATATGAATGCTGAATAATACGGTATCTTATCTGCTTCGAGAATGACCCTTGTTTATCAGCATACCAACTCGCTGCCTACTTGTTTGCCTCTATACGGCCGCAGTGTCGGATTGTCGCGATTATCCACGCCTTAAGCACCATGAAAATATCTAAAAAATAGGAAAAGAGTAATATTTATCTTCTATTTCTATTAATGGTAATATAAAGGCACTTGGAAGATAATTACACTCAACGGACTTAAGGTATTGAAAAAATTGAAAAGGAAGTGTGCCAAACAATGAAAAAAATGTTTGCAACCGTGCTTACAACCGCTCTCTTACTTACTTCCGCTGTTCCAGCTTTTGCCCAAGAGAGCACTCAAGCTTCTGCACCAACAGCCGCAAGTGTTGTCAATTCTGAGTCGATTTCTGCACAGTCTTATTTCTTCGCTAATATTTCTTGGAGAAATGTTTCTGGCGCATCTCACTATGAGTTTTTCGTGTATAAAAACGGAAACCTGCATGAGTGGGGAAGTCAGAGTTCCACAAACAGAGATGTCGGGATGGAGACGGGCAGCGCCTATAGAGTAGAAATTAGAGCGGTTGGTCCAAACGGCAATCAGCTTGCTTGGGGCGCAACGAATACCTTTTTGGCAGGTCCCACTTCCATTTACGTATCTCTGTAATCTAATGTAGTCTGTCGGAAAGACAAGCTGGTCGGAAGATCCATGTAAGAATCTCAAAGGATTATATGGATCAAAAACCTTAGCTGTATATTTATGGGAAATAATGATACCTCAAACATAACTCAAATAGGCTACTATTGGCAGCTTATTTGAGTTATTACAGATTTTTATAGAATTCACGACGTTCTATTTTCATCGTAGCTACTTATTCTTTTTTTTCAAAGATGATTTCAAAACACGGAGTAAACGCTCCATGATATGGTGGAATCACTTGAACTAAGCGCCAGCCTTCCTTAGCATGCTCGTGGATGATCTCTTGCACCTTAGTTTCTGCGTTCTTTTGCGATATCCCAATCTTAACTTTCTCAAAATGATACGTATACATGTATGTATCCTCCTCGTGAGTCTACTACTTTATATACTCAGTCTAACACTTTATTTTTCAGTCTAACACTTTATTTTTCAGTCTAGTACTTTCATTTTTTTACATCACTGCCGAAAAACCGCGGTGTACGCGGCTCCTACTATCATGATGTTCTAGTCAATCGGCCATCTCTATCAACAAGCCCCTTTCGAAAAAGGTTCGTAACTAACGGGAATCCCGTCTGTTTCCTTACTTCCACCATTGATCGAATGGTGTTACAGGCAGTTCCCGTTTGTGTTGTGTCACCGCGTAGCGGTTTTCAATAATCACCTTCGCTTCTGGAGCAACTTCGTTGCCGACAAGATATTCATCAAGCACGGCATATTCCAAACCAAGCTCAGCTTCATCAGCTTGTTGCGGCTTGTTGTCGAGAAGATCTGCTGTTGGCGTCTTCAGATATAGACGTTCTTGTGCATGTAGTTCTATTAAGAGTTCACGCCCTTGACCTTTCGTCAGTCCAGCTAGCGGGAGAATATCGGCTCCGCCATCACCAAACTTGGTGTAGAAGCCAGTGATTGCTTCTGCGGCATGATCGGTTCCAACAACAAGGCACTGATGCTCGCCTGCCACAGCATACTGTGCAATCATACGCATTCTTGCCTTCACGTTCCCTTTGTGGTAATCCGTAAGAGCTTTTCCGTCAGCACCCTCATAAGCTTCTGCAAAAACATGTACAGGAGCCTCTATATTGAACGTAAGCGTAGCGTCAGGATTAATGAACTGCAAAGCAAGCTGGGCATCGTCCTCATCTGTTTGTGTCCCGTAAGGCAAACGGATCGCAATAAACTTGGCTTCATAGCCTTCTGCACGAAGCTCTTCAACCGCCAATTGGGATAATCGTCCTGCAAGTGTCGAATCCTGCCCCCCGCTGATTCCTAACACAAATCCTTTCGCTCCCGTTTTACGGCAATAATCCTTAAGGAAATTCACTCTATAACGAAGCTCTTCCGAAGGTACAATCGTGCGTTTTACATGCAGTGCGTTGATGATTCCGGTTTGCTTATTCATATCCCGCTTCCCCTTTCACTATTTGTACAGGTGATTGATTTGAATGTAGTCGTAAACCTTATCAGGAACCAAATAGCGTGGTTCTCCACCCATTTTGAATTCATCTCTGATATAACTAGAGCTAATCTCCATTGCCAGCCCCTTGTCGATCAAATGAAACGTATAACCATCGTCTGCATTCCGAAGAATTGGAGATTTGCTAATGGCCGACAGCATATTGATGCCGTCTCTTGCCATGACAATGAACTTATTTTCACGAATTAGTTCTTCTGCCCGTTTCCATTTCCCTTCACCGATATCTACGAGCAGATCAGCACCCATGATGAAATATACTTCGTCATTCGGAAATTTCTCACGAAAATGCTTCATTGTTTTGTACGTGGCGATTTCCCAACCAGGTTGATTCATTTCAAAATCGTCAACTTCAAATTTGTCGTTGCCCTCAATCGCAATCCGAACCATGTTGATACGATGTTCATCCGAAACATGCATTTGTTTATCTTGCCGCTTACTGGAACAAGGCAGGAAAATCACCTTGTCCAGCTTGCAACGATGTGCTACTGTGCTTGCTGTCCAAAGATGGACATTCGTGATAGGGTCAAAGGATGATCCATAAATCCCGATTTTCGCCATCGTATACAGCCTCCTTCTATGCCTCGAGAGCTGCTTGAACTTTATTTCGAACTTCTTCAATCAATTGCATCTTGTTATTCCAGCATGCTTGACTGAGGTTAACAGGGTATTCGGCTGGATTGAGGGTGCGTTTATATTCATCCCACAATACATCGAGATTTTCTGTTACAAACTCCCTAATTTCTTTAAGCGTAGGTAACTCGTAGACCAAGTTGCCATTTTCATAGATGGTATGATGAAGTTCTTTCGCCTCATAGCCCGTTATAAATTTTGCGATATATGTGTGAACGGGATGAAACATGTGCAAGCGTTGTTCATACTTCGGTTCTTCATGTTCCAGCGCAATGTAGTCGCCCTCCGATTTCCCATTCGCCTTGTTGACGATCCGGAATACACGTTTGCGTCCAGGGGTTGTAATCTTTTCAGGATTCGAGCTTATTTTGATCGTATCGACCATATCTCCGTTTTCGTCTTCAATCGAGATCAGCTTGTATACAGCACCCAAAGCGGGTTGATCATACGCTGTAATCAGCTTGGTGCCAATGCCCCACACGTCAATTCTAGCCCCCTGTGTTTTCAGGTTCATGATGGTTTGTTCATCGAGATCGTTTGATGCAAAGATTTTGGCATTCGGGAAGCCTGCTTCATCAAGCATTTTACGAGCTTCTTTCGATAAGTACGCTAAGTCTCCGCTATCAAGTCGGATACCCTTAAAGTGGATACGATCACCGAACTCTTTTGCCACTTTAATTGCCGTAGGGACACCAGATCTCAGTGTGTCATAGGTATCAACAAGAAATACGCAGTCTTTATGCGTTTCAGCATAGGCTTTAAATGCCTTATATTCATCACGGTATGCTTGAACCATTGCATGAGCGTGTGTACCCGAGACTGGGATGCCAAATAACTTCCCTGCCCTTACATTCGATGTTGCTTCGAACCCCGCAAGGTATGCAGCTCTCGTACCCCAAATCGCGGCATCCATTTCTTGCGCTCTCCGAGTTCCGAACTCCATGCAATGATCATCAACCGCAACTTGCTTCATACGAGATGCCTTTGTTGCAATAAGGGTTTGGTAATTAACGATATTAAGTATTGCCGTCTCACAAAGTTGTGCTTCTGCCAGCGGTGCTTCAATTCGCATAATCGGTTCATTCGCAAACACCAATTCACCTTCTTTCATCGAACGAGCGGTTCCTGTGAAACGAATTGTCCGAAGGTAGTCCAGATATTCTTCACTGTATCCTTCCTCCCGAAGAAAATCCAAATCACTCTCAGTAAAACGGAAATCATACAAATATCGGATGACTCGTTCTAAGCCTGCAAAGATCGCATATCCGTTCTGGAATGGAAGCTTGCGGAAGTACACTTCAAAAACTGCCTTTCGGTTATGCATGCCATTTTGCCAGTAGACTTGCGCCATATTAATTTGATATTTATCGGTATGCAGCGCGAAACTGTCATCACAATGATTGAATACCGGAAGCTCAATCTTATTCATCTTCGTTTTCCTCCTTTTTGACTACTGCAGCTCCAAGCGAACCTTTGAAATGTCTTAGTGCCCATACATGACCTTCGGCATCAAAGCTTGCAACGGCATCCTCGTGAACAACAATATCGAAGCCTTTATTGTAAGCATCTACTGCGGTGTGGAGTATGCAAATGTCCGTACAAACGCCTACAAGATGAAGTTCATTTATTCCTCTTGCTCGAAGTTGAAGTTCTAAGTCCGTTCCTGCAAATGCACTGTATCTTGTTTTGTCCATCCAATAGACATTATTTGCGTCTTTATTTGCTTGATACAGATCCTCCAATTGACCGAAAAGCTTCCGACCATCTGTTCCCTCAATGTTGTGCGGCGGGAACAGCTTCGTTTCCGGATGGAATGCATCATTCTCCTTATGAATGTCGATTGCGAATACAACGAAATCCCCGCTTTGAATAAACTCTTTCGTAATTTCAGTAATTCGCCCTTCAATCGCTTGCCCTGGTGCTTCACAAGTCAATGCCCCATCCGTAGCAACGAAGTCCTTTGTATAGTCAATATGAATAAGTGCTTTCTTTTTCATTTTGTACTCCTCCTTTAATTTAACTATTGCATAATTGTTAATTGTTAATTGTAAAAAGAGTAGTGACAATAAAGTTAGAATAGCACTTCAACCATCTCACATCGACTTCGGAGTGCTATTTACTTTAGTCACCATCTTATTTTAAGCATCTATCATCAATCACATTCTGGTATGGTAAATGGATTTGTTTAGTTCCATATCGACGAATCGGTACAACTGTGTCGGTCGTTTAGATGTTCGGGTTGTCTTCTTCCCTACAACCTCTTGGATAAATGGCAAAGATTTGACCTTTCTTGCAAATGCCGATTCCAATGCAATTGCGGAATCATCAGTGACCGTAAGGAGAACGGCTTGCAGCTCCGAGTAAGTGAATTCTTCAGGTAGAAATTCCTTTGCGACAGTCGTTTCGAGAAGTTTCTGGCGAATCACATGAATCGCATCTGCAATGATTTGTGCATGATCAAAAGCAAGCTCAAGATTCATGACCTCTTTTACCGAGAACAGTTGAACATCTGCGGCATCATCGTTTGCCTGTCTTTTGGACAACTTGTGTTCTGGAACAATCGCAAAGTGTGCATTTGTAATCATCCAGCCCCGCGGATCACGTCCTGGTCTATCATATACACCGTAATGTTCAAGATGAATGTTCTCTACACCTGTTTCTTCTTGTAACTCACGTTTTGCACTTTCAAATGCAGTCTCATTTGGATTTACGAAGCCACCAGGCAATGCCCACTTCCCTGCTTCGATATTTGGCGTTCCTTCGCTGTTAAGCTTACTCCGCTGAATGAGCATAATCTTGAGATCCATCTCGGGCGGTTTGAATTCTTTGATTGTAACAGGCAATATCGTAAATACAGCAATATCTGATGTATAGCCATCTGGCGTTCGATATTTTTTTACATTATATTGTGCTAAGGCATCTTTGTTTGACATTTATAAGCACAACCCTTTCTCTCTTTTAACAATTACCAATGTGTTAATTGTATATTAATCATAGTTCCTACATTTGTCAACCTATATATTCTATGTTTTTAATACATTTTGTTCTAACTTATTTTGGGCAAAAAAAGGTTAAGAAAAGAAGTACGAATCTACTCCGATATGTCGAGTTAAAAAAGCATAATTGTAAAAGTTCTAGTCGAACACCAAAAGGAGCAGCTGCTCCGGCAAACTGCTCCTTGCTTCAATAGATCCCTTAAGGTTACTGCACAATTTTGTATGAATTTTTTTATTGCGTATCTTAACATAGCAGAAAACGGTTGCCTTCTTCACGGCAACCGCTTCTCTTAACTGTCGTTTAAATTTTCAAACGTCGACTATTCAGTTCGGTATAACTGACCGCATGCCGCATTAATGTCCGATCCGAATTGAGTTCGGACCGTAACGTTCACACCATTTAGCTTCAACGTCCGAACGAACGTTTTGATCCTTTCAGGGTCAGTTGGCAAGTAGCTTTGAGGCGTCACTTCTGTCGAATTGTAGGGAATTAGGTTCACGTGGTAGAGATGTTCCCAAGATCCCCTTCCCCTTAACAGAGCGGCAACCGCTCTCGCATGCTCCGTCGAGTCGTTGAACCCTCGAAAGTCATCTGCGATATTTTCAGGCTTTCCGAGCTATCGACGTTTCTCAGGAGCTGGGATCTTTCCTCGATCGCGGAATGCTGTCTTTGCTCAATTGATTTGGATCGCTTCATCATTTTGGCGGCCTTGTGACCGATGTATCCTTTGTCGACCTTGGAGCCGGAGTTACGGGTGCCGTTTTTCGTTTTTTCTACTTCGTGCGACCAGTTGCTCGTTCGCTTGGCCGCTTCGGACAGCCTCTTAATGTCCTTCCTCAGCTTTTCGTTCTCGGCCAGTTCGAAATTGTCCTGTCTTTGTTTGTTCTCCCACCAGTCTGAAAAGTTTCCGTTCTGGATTTCGATATTGGTCTTATTGATCGAAATAATGTGATCCACACAATTGTCGAGAAACGCCCGATCGTGTGACACCAAAATAAAACCGCTCTTGTCGTTCAAATAATCACTTACTAGCTTCCGAGCATGCAGATCCAGATGATTGGTCGGCTCGTCGATAAGCAAAAAGCTGTTCTCCTTCAAAAACAGAACCGCCAGCATTACCTTCGTCTGTTCTCCGTTGGACAACGAGTCGAACGGTCGGTACAACACATCTTCTGACAACTTCAGCAGCGAAAACTCGCGCATGAGTTGCCAGTGCTCATAGTCCGGATGGATGTCGGCTACCACATCGAATGTATAGTTTTCCTTGTGTTCGACGTGGAACGGGAAATACTCGAAACTGACGTTAGAGGAAATCGTTCCGCTGTATTCATACTTGCCGAGCAGCAGATTGAGAAACGTAGTCTTGCCCCGGCCGTTCCTCCCCGTAAAGCCCAATTTCCAGTTGGTATCGATTTGTAAACTTACATGCTCAAATTTCAACCCTATCGGGAAGTCTTCCCCTACTTTCTTACGCATTTCCTCATAGGGTTTTGATTAAGAATTTCATACGGCCATTCAAATCACCGCCCCACTCGTCTTGAAGTTTATTGTGGTGAGGAGATAAAAATTGATTGATTAAATAGCCGTGAGCGGCATTCCCAAATCGATAAATGAGCTGCCATATCTCATTTGATGTTAGTTCCCTTGGTTCATATTCATTAAAAAAATCTTTAATGTCCCCAGATAAAGGAATTACACTCGGTGCAACGGGATATTTTGAATTAGAGTTGTGAAACGGTATTGAACCGACCGTCTTTCGATAAGAGAATTTTTTGCATTAATCGTACTTTTTTGACTTAGCGGAAAATAAACATACTAAGTGAATCCATGTATTGAGGAAAGGAGATTTTAAACCATGCGATTTGAGTTATTTAAGAGCAAAATTCTAACGGATGGATTTACACGCTTAATAGAAGGTCCTTCATGCGATAAAAACGGGAATATTTACGCCGTTAATTTTCAAAGAGATGGCACGGTTGGTAAAGTAACCCCAAATGGAAAAAGCAGTGTTTTTATTGAATTGCCTACGGGAAGTACCGGATGCGGGACACGTATTGACCCTAATGGAACTATGTACATTGCAGATTTTAAAAAACATAATATATTCGCCGTTAACCTTGAAACGAAAGAGATCCGTGTACATGCTAATGAACCTGCAATGAACCAGCCTAATGATTTAGCGATAACCGAACAAGGTGTTTTATTCGCTAGTGACCCCAACTGGCTCCATCAAAATAAGGGGCAATTGTGGCGTATTAATACAAATGGAAACACGCATTTATTAGAAAGGAATATGGGAACGACGAATGGAATTGAAGTGAGTCCTGACGGTAAAAAATTATATGTAAACGAATCTTCGCAAAGAAGAATATGGGTATATGATCTATCAAGTACTAATGAATTGAGTAATAAACGCTTATTGGTAGAGTTTCGGGATTTTGGACTTGATGGAATGCGCTGTGATGTGGCAGGCAATTTGTTTGTTACTCGCCCTGAAAAAGGTATGGTGGCGAAGATTTCCCCTGATGGTCTTTTACTAAGCGAAATTTCCCTTATTGGTAAAAACTGTACCAACCTTACATTTGGGGGACCTGATGGAAGAACCTGCTATGTGACAATGTCTGATACAGGAAGCATTGAAATGTTTCAATCCGATGTGCCTGGAAGGTGTTGGAGTTTGTTGCATAGAAGTTTTTAGATTAAGGTTGCGATAACGGCGATTTTAGCAACCCTCGTCCCCCTTTCTTCCCTTTCATCTCATTTCCTCAATTATGCGCATAAATCCGTGTCGTAAAGCGATTAAGCCCATATGTTTTTTGTCGTTGCCTCGCGACAGAAGCATATGGGCTTTGAATAACAAAACCTCCTATTAGAGCAATTAATTCTAGTTGTTCCAACGCTGGTCGTGTGTACGTATTTATCCACATCCGCGACGCCATACATTGCAATTGCTAACCAGGGTATCCGCCCTTTTATCCATATTTTAAGCAAATTATCTTCTTTATTTTTTTATTCTCGTTCAATAAAATGGCCCTTAAACTAAAGAAAAAGCACAATTCTTACTGCAGAATTGCGCCATTAAATGGAATAACATAATTGGGGATTCTGTTCAAACTTTTTTACAAAGGATCAGAGTTTGTTATAAATGATCAAACTTTATTTTAAATCTAAAGTAGTGCCAAACGTCATTTAATTCTAAAGTAATGACGCCAAATAAAAAAAGTCACAGAGGAACACACGTTGAATTCATTTGAATTCGGCGTTTTTTGTGTGAACTCGCAACAATCTTAGTTTGTATAATATAGGTGTATTTGGTATATATTATCATTTGGTAATGCGAACTACGTTAGCTTGCTGCCCAGTGAACAGAAAAGGAGTCGTTCATTTATGGCACGTATTCGATTAAATTTTCGTAGCCTTACGTTATTTGAAGACGAGGAATGGGGAGACACGCACATGGCAATGTACGCTACTGTTCGTGATAGCTCCGGTACGCCGTTGGCAGCTTTTCAATGGAACAATCTTGGAAGAGAAGTTGACGAAACGACTACATATAGTTTAGCGATCGATCCGGAAAATAACAATGTGATTGACATTGATCTATCCTCATGGGCCACAATTCAAGTTTCGGCTTTTACGCATGATGACAACGCTTGGCCAAATTCAGACGACAACGAGAATCAACTTGGTTCGGCCTCGAAAACAATCGATCCTCGCGTTCTGAGTTCACTAGGTACCCTGACGCTTGGACCAACACGAACGGACAACGGCAATACGGGCTACCTTGTCACGCTCGAAGCTTCACTTATCGCGGAACCATCTCCGGCTGAGGTTAGAATCCAATTGGATAATCTCATTCTGTATGAGGATGAGGAATGGGGAAGCACACATATGGCTATTTACATGCACGCACAAGCTCCGGAACAAAACGGACGTCCTGCCTTCCACCAAGAGATCTTCCGTTGGAACAATGCCGATAAGGAAGTGGACGAAGTTAATTCTTACCCTTTGAACAACGGTTTGGATTCAACTACTATCCGGTTAACCTTGAACGGACCTACGGTCATCTGGGTAGAGGGTTACGCCGATGATGATCGGAACTGGCCCTCAAGAGAGAGGCATGAAAATTCCCTTGGACAAGCGCTGATTACGATCGACCCTAGTGATCCAAGCACATTAGGACAGCGTCAACTAGGACCTACTAGCACGGACAACGACAATACAGGTTACGTAATTAACTTGACGGTAGATATGCTTCCACCTGCCGGTGATGGTCCCAGCCTTTCCGTTATTGGACTTGAGGTTACACAAGCCATTCAACACTTTGCTAGCGCGCTCGCCCCTGACAATTCTGTACCATTGGTAGCGAACAAAGTCACGCTCGTCAGGGCATATTTGGACTCCGGACTCGCCGCTGGCGGTACGATTGATAATGTCACAGGAACTCTCACTGTCTCTGGGGCGACTTACCTAACAATTCAATCTATCGCTCCAATGACCGCAAAACCGGCGTCGGCCATCAATAGAGCAAACTTCTCGGACACCCTGAATTTTATCATCCCCGCAGAGATTGCAAACGGTACTTTGAATCTTACTGTTCAAGCCACCGTAGGTGGAAATTTCAGTGCACCGATACAAACATCGGTCTCGTTTACAGCAGCGAAACAACTGGATATCCTCATGATTCGTATTGCAAGTAATGGTGTTCCCGCTCCGAGTCAAGTTAGTTACTTTGCGGCGGTGAATCAACTTCCATTAATCTATCCTATTCCGACTGATCCCGGACAGGCAATACGATATTGGATCATCCCAGGATCTGAGGTGGTAATGAATACACACGACTTAAGCACTGACGATGGCATGCATGATCTATTAGATGACCTGGAAGATATTCAAGAAGAAACTTCCGAAGAAACAAAAGCATATGCTCTCATCCCAAATAACGTGTCTATGAACCGTTTTGGTACATCGCGCAAATGGGACAATGTAGCATTGGGCTATTCTTACATCATGGAATCGGTGGGCCATGAACTTGGGCACCTATATGGTCTGGATCATGCTCCATGCGGAACATCAGGGAATTATCCGGATGATACTGATGACGATTTTGTGCCTGCAAATGGTTTAATCGGTGAGGTAGGTGTGGACGTAGTCGGTAAAGTTGCGTTCTCACCAACCGTCAGCGACTTTATGAGTTATTGTGGAAGTCTTGGATTACCTTATGAGAATCAGTGGATCAGCGCCTATCATTGGAACAAGCTCTTTCAAGATTTTCGGGAATAGTGATGATGCACATAGAGCCTTAAAAAGGAGGAATTATCGCCATGACAAATGAACATCTTATCGCTAGTCGTGAATTTGAAGCCCCCTTCGTTCGAGTACGCGGCCGTTTGTCTCGCAACGATGACGTTCGTTGGAGCCCATGTATTCGAACGTACCGGCAACCCCATGGACTCCAGCTTCCGGATCCAGTAGAGCATGTTGATACCATAAAGACCACGAATTGGACGCATGACTATTGGATTCTGTTTGAGGATGGCCAAGGAAATGTCCTCGCCTGTGCTCTGGCACAACCTGATTTTTTTGCAGAAGATCAGGAATGGGGCACTTTTGTCCAACGACTTCCCTATCACCGTCAGACAGCACGCGTTGTTTTACGCAAAGGGAGCAAAGAAATCGGGGTGTTGAATGTAACACAGAAGCTGCCGGATTTCGTGCTCCATCATCCGATTAAGACGAGAGATATCGATCCCCTGGGTATCTTGCATCTTCGATGGGAAGCAAAATCTGGACATCATAAAAAAACTCCCTACACCTACTATGTTAGGTTCTCTCATGACTATGAACACTGGGTACGGCCTGGGGTCAATCTAAGAAAAACAGAATTTGACTTAGATTTACGCGAAATGCCAGGTGGTAAACATTGTGTGGCTCAGGTGATTGCGACCAATGGTTATCAAACAGCATACGTCGAGACGCGACCTTTTGAACTTCCTTATAAACCGGCCGAAATTCTGCTGGGAGATACTTCGGGTCCTCTCCTGTTTGCACAGGGGTTTTCTAGACAACATGGTCCTATTCAAGGTGAAAACATTACATGGTTGATGGATGGTAAAAAAATCGTGGGAATGGGAAGTACATTTGATGTAAGAAAACTGAGGTCGATCCATCGTCTGTTGGTAAGAGTTCAAGAGCCTTCTGGAGATATCGTCAGTATGGATTTGGGGTTGTATGATGGTGATACCGGCTTGATAGTTCGCCCTAGAGCAGGCTTCTAATGCAGTAATCTGCCGATTCAAGGACTTGTTGACTAACTACTCTTCAAAATCAAAAGTCGATGATTCATTACAAAATATAATGAGTCATCGGCTTTTGTGCTATGTACATGAATATAACTTATCTGTAGACATTACCTATTACCATCAGGAGCGTTTTTTCATTCCATTAGGTAAATTCATTATTAGGATCAATTTAAACAAAAAATTCGCTTGGTAAACATCAACCAGTATGTGCAGCGGATTAAGATGGCTACAATTACCGATATCCAGTCCTCTGAGAATTAATGGGTCCTGTTTTGCTGGTTTGTAGGTTCAAAATTAAACAACTTTAAGGATTTAAAGTAAAAAGAAGGTGGTTTTTAAGGGGCATCGAATTATCAAGACATAAATCGTAAAAAGTCATAAAAAAATAGAGGGTGATACTTATTAGACATGATTATATGTATCACCCTTTTACTTCTTGTTCTACAAACGCGCCCGATTGTAAAAGATCAGTGGCTGCTGTATATGGCTCGCACTTATTGAACACTAGCTACCCGTTGTTCAATAAGAAATACTTTAATAAAGCAAAAAAGACATCCATATGTAATAACAACCTAATTGTCAGGTTTATGTTCTTGCCAATAGGAATTATTAGGATTTGCGTCCAGTACATAGATATCAATTGGACCTCCGACGGTTTCTACTTGTTCCATAACTTCCACAAATCCTTTTTGATAAAAATCTAATGCCTCTTCAAATGTCAAATCATCTGTATTGGTTTTATAATATGACATCATAATTGGGTACACCTTATCATCTCCTATGATTGCCTTACTTCCTCCCCAATTAAATTCTTGAAAGTGTGATTGATAGGCATGGATTTTAGGCTTCAATTCCCCCACTTTCGTTTACCTCAAACTTTGCAAGTAAAAGGAAAAACGATTGTCTAAGTTAAATGGATTTCGTCCCATCTTTTCACTTAGTGTTCTGTTCCACATCTCCACAAGTCCTGTTAGCAACTGTTCACTGTTGCCTTCGTTAGCGACTTTTACGGCTCTTTAATGTACCTAATTTTACTTCATGTTTTTCAGCATGTCATGTGCTGTATTAGATGGTTTTTCATATAAGAAAAGCACCCATATGACAAGGCTCTTACTTGACGTACTTAACCATTACAATATTTCGATATACCCTTCTGTTCCATGCACGCGAATTCGTTGTCCATCTTTTATCCGATTGGTGGCACTCTCCACTCCTACAACTGCAGGCAGGCCATATTCACGTGCGATAACTGCCCCGTGGGTCATCAGTCCGCCAACTTCGGTGACTAGACCTTTTATAGATACAAACAATGGTGTCCAGCTAGGATCCGTAAAGGCGGTGACTAATATATCTCCATCTTCTAGATCAGCATCTTCCATGTTCAAGATGACACGTGCGCGTCCCTCTATAACTCCGGAAGACACGGGTAGACCTATAATCGCTTCGTCAGGCAGATTTTCTCGTTTGTACTCCCCTGGAATGATTTCACCATCAGACGTGATAACACGTGGTGGAGTTAGTTTTTCATAATAGTTGTACTCGTCTTTTCGTTTGCTGATGATGTGGAAATCCAGTTTATTTGTGCGTACAACCTCGTGAAGTTCCTCATAAGTGAGATAGAAGATATCTTCTTTTTCATGAATGATGTCCGCTTGTACGAGTTGTTCGGCTTCTTTCAGTAAAGCCTGTTTATACACGAAGTAGCGATTAACCATGCCGTATTTCGGATATTCCCTATACCCGCTGAAATTCCGGATGAAGTCGATCGTTTGTTTTGTTTCTTTAGCTTTTTGTTCACCATCAGGCAATTGCTTTAATCGTTCTAATAACTCTTGTTCTTTTTTCAAAGCTTCTTGCTGCCCTTGCTCAAATTTCCGCTGGCTAGCATTAGGCTCAAAGTTTTTGATGTTACCAAGGATCAACGGGACAAGTATAATTGGTTTTTCGATCCAGCGCGTTCTAGTCATATCGATTTCTCCGGCACATCGCATTCCGTATTTGTCGAGATAACCTTTGATCGCGTCTCGGGTTTCCTGCCCGCCATCTAACTTAAGCAGTTCATCCAAAAAGTGCTCATCTTTGACATGTTGCAAATATTCAATGATCTCCGGATAAGGACGGATCACATCTGCGACATCCAAT
>NZ_JAJNBZ010000046.1 GCF_021369635.1 Paenibacillus profundus
TCGCAAAAGACCGGCGCTGATCTATTCTTTTATCCATGATCATCGCTTCAAGCTCCGCGTCGCGAAGATGTGCAGTGTATTTCAAGTATCTCGAAGCGGCTATTATGAATGGACTCGGCGCAAGAAGAGTAACCGCGCCAAACGCCAAGAACAAATGGACAAGCAGAGCCGGCGGATCTTTCTGGATTCAAGACGTCTTACCAATCTATTGACAGAGGTTCAGAGAAAACAGTGGCACATCTGCTGGACAGTCAGGTTTACAAAAAGAGGGGCATCGGACTGATCTATACAAACAAACGCTTGAAACAAATATATGGCCATGGTTTGACCATTCAGAGCAAGCCGAATCAAGGAACTACTGTTTCTTTTATAATACCAAAATAAACAATCAAGTTAGCAACCATAACGGATTTGTACGCCACAAAAGAACATGGTGTCAAATGGGAGGGGCGTTCAGCCCCCCCCAACCTCTGGCACCGATCCGCTGCAGTGTCTTGGCCATTCGATTGCGTTACACCAGCGTTTTTTACAGTCACGTACGTGCCACCGCTTGTTCATCAAACGTCCAATAATAATTCAACACAAAATTAAGTGGCGGGACGATAGCCACGACGCAAAGTTGCCCAATCAAATATGACCAATGTAGCAAATCGACCGTAACGAACACGATCGCTGTATTCATGATCAGCCCGTTTGCGGAGACGATCGCATACTTTATAAACGCCGATCGGCCCATCCCTCGCGTACCAAATGTCCACCGTTGGTTCATGAAGAATGAGATGATCAGTACAATGATGAATCCGATGGCGGAACTGATAATCGGATTGCAGCCCCACCATTCGACAAGTAGGATCAGTACCGAAAAGTGTAACAACGTGCCCAATACGCCAACTACCCCATACTTCACTATTTTTGTACGCATATGAGTTCATTCACAATTTCTTCGGTCTCTTCGGTTATTTTAGCCGTGATGCGTTCTCTGACAACGTACCGTGGTCGATGTTTCGTTTCATTATAGATGGCGGATATATACTCGCCGACAATACCCAAGCTAACCATAATCACACTGCCGATCATCAATTGCAGCAAAATAACAGTTGTAAAGCCTGTTACCGCTTCGCCAACGAGTTTACGGTACAAGGTTTGTGCGCCCAACACAATAGCCCCGCATAGAAATAATGCGCCGGCAAAGTTGACGAATCGTAGAGGCAATGAAGAGAATGAAGTCACCGCTTGTACGGCCAGCTTAACCAAGCTCACCAAGCCCCAACGACTCGTACTGCCAATCCGTTCCGGAACCTCGAACTCAATCTGTGCTCTGCTGAAGCCTAGCCAAGCGGTCATCCCACGGAAGAAGGTGTTCCTCTCGGGCATGTCTCTCCATGCTTGGATGACCTTCCTATCCAGCAGCTTAAAGTCGGAAGCGCCGTGCAGGTCAAAACCAGACATGCGATTTAGCATCAAGTAAAACAAGGCTGATCCCCACTTTTTTTGCAATGGTTCCTTGCCGCGGCTTCGTTTCACACATTCCACAATTTCATAGCCCTCAACCCGCCACTTATGCACCATTTCTGAAAACAAAGCAGGCGGATGCTGCAAATCCGCGTCCATGACAATGACGGCATTGCCGTTTGCCTGCTCCAAGCCGGCGCACAGCGCCAGCTCCTTGCCGAAATTCCGGCTCAAGCGGATCGCCGACAACTCTTCGAAGCGCCGACAGCATGCTTCAATCCGCGTCCATGTCCGATCCTTTGAACCGTCATCGATAATTAGCATCTCGAACCGTTCGCCCAGTTGCAGCATATGGCTGCGGATCAAAGTGAGCGCTTCATCAATATTAGCTTCCTCGTTATATACGGGAACAATGATTGTTATTTCAGGATTCATGCTCTATCACATCCGCTTTTTTCTTTACTTTATAAATACGCCAGCGCCCGCCATGCTCATTGCCAAATTCCTTGTATAATTCACACCATTCCGCACCGCGTTCATAGAACTGAGGGTATAATCTGTTATCGGCGCTTAATGCGGAGCTGCTGTCCGGTTTCGGACTCAAAATGTAATCGACACCGCTTGCTCGCGGATCATCCAGCGATTCTCGAAAGTTAGCATCACTTGTAATGATAAATCGGCTTGGCTGGTCACTGTTGAGAATAACATTATAAGCCGAATAAGAATCCATTAGGATCGTGTCCTTATTTAATTCACTGTCCAAGTATCGTGCCACTTGCCGATCGACGTCCATCTCCGCAGCATGTTCATAGGCATGCAGCATTTTATTTTCGTCTGGCGCAACTTCAGGATTGAACAAAGCACCTGTCAGAACTACCACTGACAGAATAAGCGAAGCAAGAATGATGGAACTATTCAACCAAGACCTTCTCACTTTACTTAGCTCATAAGGAAGCCATGCCACCGTAATGGGGAACACATACATAAAATATCGGAACCAGCCAAATGAAGTTCCCTTTACTATCAGTAAATATTGTAAAGCCACGATCGAGGAGACCATACCCAATAAACCTACTAATTCCCATATCTGCCATCTGCGGTTGACGATGCGAAGCAACACCACACCGAACAATGGGATCGAGAAGTACAGCATTTTACCCAATACGAACACGAAGCTATTCCATGGATGACCAATCAGATGCTGAAACTTGAGATCCGTTGCCAACACCGCAGATTGCTCCACATTGGAATACTCAGAGTTCAAGAAATAGAACGGGTTCCCCATGATGATGTAGTTCAGGAACACCCATAGCAAACCAGAATAGACAATCGGCGACCAGACGAGAGTTAACGCGCTTTCCGCTTGCTGATACTTATCCTTCGCCGGAGTTTGTTTCTCCGCTTTATTTTTTTTCAAGCGATAGAGCAGGGCAAGCACGACGACTAAGCCTACGCCAATCGCGAAAGGTACCGCTTCGTACCGTGTCCAAAACGCCAGTGCCAGCGACAAAGAGAGCTTTAGCAAATTGCCAACATGCCGATCCTTCATCCAATAAGTCAAATGAATGACCGCATGCATCGTGAAAAAGATAAAGGGAGCATCACTTAGTCCGTTCATGCCAAACAAAAACATAAAGGGATTAAAAGCAAACAATAAACTGATACCTACGCTTACCCAGCGTGAAATCCCGTGATAGTCACCCGCTCGCACAAGCAGAGAGGCTGTAAACCCGGCGAACAGGCTGGACATAAGCACGCCCGCTAAGCCTGACGAGGCTAACGCAGGAAATAACGGATAAAACACTAAAAAAATGATTTCGACCAGACTCGGCAACGGGTTCCAAATAAACCCGATCGCTCCCAAGTGCGGATCACCGCTATATAGCACGTAGAACGCGTTAGCTACCCTGCTTATGGCGTCGGTATGCATATAACCGATCTTATGGCTGACATAGTAGCCGACGATGAATTCAGTTACCCATACAACAGCAAATATTGCCCAATACAAGGAGCGTGACTTATGTTCTTCCGCCGCTGCAGTCGATCGTTCTCTCTTGAAATAAGGTATGGAAACTTCCGACATGCTTACACGCCCCTCTCTATTGTTGCTTCCGCAGGAGCGGATGGCGCTCCCGTTAAACCGTGTGTCGTTTTTTCCCAGTAGAATGGTTTCGTAATGAGCTGCCACAGCGCTTTATATGCGGCCGCAC
The DNA here is from genome assembly GCF_021369635.1 of Paenibacillus profundus. Lineage (GTDB taxonomy): Bacteria > Bacillota > Bacilli > Paenibacillales > Paenibacillaceae > Paenibacillus_B > Paenibacillus_B profundus. The sequence continues at coordinate 3,663 of NZ_JAJNBZ010000046.1, forward strand.
TCATCAACACCCAATAGAGCGGCGTCAGCAAGGCGTATTTGACAATCCCGTATGAAAAGATGCGCTCTTTTTTACGCTCAAGTTCCTCAATCACCCAATATACGCCTGCCACATTACTAAGAACGAACAAGAAATTTCCGATTATAAATTGAATCGCAGCCATGTAATAAATGATGCCTGGAAAAAACTTCGGCACGAACTCCATTTCCCACCCATACCAGAGAATGAGCAACGTCCAGAAGATCGGATTGATCAGCGGGAGAATCGGAGTTGACGCAACCAAGGCTTGAAAGCCAAAAAAACCTTTGGGACCGATTTCCTTCCATAATTGAACCGGGTTGCGCATATGGACAAGCCACGTCTGCATGTATCCCTTAATCCAACGCGAACGCTGCCTAATCCAATTACCCACGCGGCTATTGGCTTCCTCCCAGGTTCGCGAATCGACAACCACGGTCATATAGCCCTCTTTGTATAGCCGGATGCCAAGGTCAGCATCTTCCGTCACGTTATATGGATCCCATGCATTCAGCTCCTTTAATACTGCTGTTTTGAAATGATTCGAAGTTCCACCTAACGGAATAGGATAATTAAGCCGCATAATTCCCGGCAGCAGAAGTTCAAACCACATGCTGTATTCATGAGTAAACCACCGCGTCAACATGTTTTGATCACTATTGAAATAATTCAATTTCGCTTGAATGCATACAACATGCTCCGGACTCTGCTGGAAAGAGAGAATAACTTTCTTCAATTGATCAGGATCCGGTCGATCTTCCGCGTCATAGATAACCACGTACTCTCCCCGTGCGCGGATCAAGCCGTAATTACATGCCTTCGGTTTGGTTTTAGGCAAGCTGTGCGGTACGATCAGAACCGTATAATAGGCTGGCAAATCCATGTTTTGCAGAAGCTCCTGCGCCTCGATATCGTCTTCTTCAATTAATAAGCGAACATCCAGCTTAGCCTTCGGATAATCCAACCGTTCCAAGTTCTCCAGCAGATGCGGGATGACTTCACTTTCTTTATACATAGGTACCAGAATGGTGTAAATCGGGAGTTCTTTCTCGTCCACCGCAAGCACCTCTTCTTCCGTAAAGCGAAGCTGCGCCGTGCTTTTGGTTCCTTTTAAAATAATCGCAAACTTAAACACAGACATGACAAAATAAACGACTTGAACGATGATATTCAATACGATCAACGTAACGAACCAATTCCAGATCAGCCCCGCGATAATCACCACCGCAAGCAAGCAGAGTCCCCACAGTTGCGGCGTCGTGAATGTAATATGCGCCGAGTTCCCCGGATTCTCCTCGATCAACTTAGCCGTGCTTGCCTGCATCAATTCCGGTTCGTATACAGCCTTCCAGAAATCCTCCATTTCTTTGCGTGTCGCGAGCACCTGCTCAATCGGCGCCTCCACAATCGCTTCCAAGTCGACGATTTTCGCTTCTGTCAGAGGCGCACCAACGGCAATAAGATAACGATTCGGCATTTTATTGATCATAATCGCGTCATAAGCTCGCGCTGTCGCCTCAGGTAATCTCGCTTCGTGCTCAAAGGAAAATTCCTTGCCAATCCGCCCGATCTGCTGTTGGGTGGCAATCTCGCGGTAGAGCCTGTCCGGTTCAACGAACTTGAGTGATAACAAGATGTCACCCAATTTACCCCCGCTTTTTCTTTGGAACTCAAGCGCTTGTTCGAGTTGCTTCTCCGTGATCGCTCCGGACTGTACAAGCATTTCACCAATCCGTCCCTTGCTCTGGTTGCGCTCCGTCAGCTGCTGGATAGTGTGTGGACTGACGTCATAGAGTTCTGACACGACGTCACCCAGTCTGCCTCCATATTGCTGCTGCCGTTCAACCGCGTTGCGAAGTTGCTCGTTCGTAATCCAACCTTCGCTCACGAGCAGCTCCCCAATCCTTCTTGAAGGTTGAGGTGTCTGCAATTCATTCTGCTCCACCTGCTCATCTTGAATGCTCTTCATTCTATTGCACCTTTCTCGATGTTGTTCAAAAAGCCACGTTATGATCACGCATTTCGATTTGAATAACAATCAGATCGACCGCGGTTATCGCTTTGATGCTATGGTTCGATCCGGGAGGAATTTGAATCGCATCACCCGCTCTGGCCGTGAAGCGTTTGCCGTCAATACTGACCTTCGCTTCCCCGCGGATAAGCGTCCACAGTTCACTCCGCTGATCTTGCTTCTGATCGCTCATCTGTTTACCCGCATACATATGGACTCGTTTCGTCACCGAGCCGTGTTCCCCCATCGGTTCTCCCAAATGCAGAATCGTATACCAGCCATATAACGCTTCCTTATACATGGGGGGCATCGATAGCGTCTGGACAACTTGCTTCAGCCCAGTGCTTGCTGCTTTATCTGTGATGAGAATCCCATCTGGAGAAGCCACAATTACCGCATCGGTTATCCCTAGGGCAACAACGGGGATATTAAGCTCATTGATTACATGCGTATTGAGGCAATCCTTGCTGACATATCCCTTTCCATACATCGGTTCTTTCATTTGTTCCGTCCATTCGTTCCAAGTACCCAGATCGTTCCACCGGCCTGCAAACGGCTTGACAGAGATTTTCTTCTCTTTCTCTACCACTTCATAGTCAAAGCTATTTTGCGGCAACCGTTCGTATTGAGCGATTAAGTCTTCGTATGAAGTCGGCCATCCGTTCTGTTCCAAAATGCGCAGCACATATGACAAGCGAAACGCGAATACACCGCAATTCCATAGAGCGCCATGCTTAATCCACTTTTCTGCTTCCGCAGCGGGCGGCTTCTCAATGAAACGCTGAACTTTGCGTAATGATTGTTGCATGCACGGATCAGGTACCGGGATAATGTAGCCATATTTCTCGGCAGGATAGGAAGGTTGTATGCCCATTAAAGCCAAGTTGTCCTCGGCATGGGCCAACCCGTTCGCAAGTGCGCGCAGCTCGGCAAAATAATCGTCATCAACATCAACATCGACAGGCATCACCACGATAACTTCGTCCTCTGCTGTATTCAGCACGCCTTGTAAATAAGTGCACGCCAATGCAATCGCTGGAAACGTATCGCGACGCTCTGGCTCCAGAACAAGCGGCACATCTTGATCAAGTTGGGTGAGAAGCAATTCTTGCTGTCCCCGACCGGCCGCAATAACGGCTGATTGCTGTAAGCCCGCCTTTTTAATCTGCTTCCATACTTTTTGCAGCATGGAAAAACGCATTTGATCATTTTCCTCATTCGAATGATTCACTCTAATAAATTGCTTGGAACGGCTATCATTGGATAACGGCCACAACCGTTTCCCGCTGCCGCCGGATAACAAAACTAATTTCATCTCCTAGCCTTCTCCCATCCTACAATCTTTGTCGACTAAACGAACGATTTGTAAATAATTAGGTCTTTTCGACTAAGACTATCTTAGCGCCTATTACTGAACATTTTCTGAACAAGGGAATATTGAATCAGAATCCACGTCATGAAGTGGTAATTTCCACTGGAACACAATGCGTTATGAGACATTTGGAAACCGATATTTCGAGTTCAGATGACAGCGTATATATGGACGAGACAAAGGCAGGACTGATACTGGGGGACAGTGAGGTTAACGGAAAGAGTGGCATTGGACTGCTCAATACAGATAAACGCATAAAACAGATGTAGGCCATGCATGGTATGAGCCATATAAGTAGAACTGCATTGTTTTTCGCGATCATTTCTGCGGGTGACGTAAGCTCCATTGGAAAACATGCAGCAGAATGTGTGGATGAAACGGAGTACCGGCATGCAGGCTATATTTTGTACAATGGATCCGGCTGTTTGGCGGCGTTCGGTGCGGAGGGAGTGCCAAACCATTGGATCATTTCCAATGAAACCGGCCGCAAGACGATATACGTCTCTGTTTCATTGGACAGAATCCAACGGATAAGGCAAAAGATCCCCTACCTCCTTGCCTGCCACTTCTCTTCAAGGATAAAAGGACCGCATGGCATTATAGCCCGACTGGTGTGCGTAATTTCAACTAGCTGACCTATGTAAAAATGCGAGCCCTCGCCCGCAAGTTCAAGAAGCAAGGCCAACCGCTTCCTTTGCTACTCTTCAGGTGTCATGGGTTTAGGCTTATTTGCAGCTGTTTGATGTCCTAACTCTACCTTACTGGGTAAATTATCTGCTGATAAATAAGCGTTAACAATATCAGGAACATATTGGATTGTCATTCTTATTCCATCCTGCACTTGTTTCTCTATTTCTTCTCTGCATTTAATTAGATCGATTAGATCATTCTGATTGTCATTATTCCATTTGTATATTTGCCTTCTTTTTGTAATTACAATCTCTATTCTATACCCATGTTCGTCCTTACTTTGTAATTCACATATGAACCAATCGGAATCAGCAGTTATTACTTTTACGTATTGACCTTGATAGTCTTCAAGATTAGGCATACTTTGCCCCCCTTTATAATCTTCAATTGCTTCCGCTACTATCTTTTTCATATCCTCTAAATCGGCCAACTTCCTAACCATATATGTCCATAATTCTCGGTTTTCTTCTATTAAATAAAATAACCCTTCTGCATCTGTTTCTTCCATTAATCGTAACTTCACTCGTTTTCCTACTAGTTCCATATTGTAATCCTCGCTTTATAGTTAGAATTGAATAGATGTGTCAACTCTGTCAGTTTCACATTGCTTCTCAAACTTCTTATTTAAAGCCGCGAGAAGTTCCTCTTTTTCATCAAGAAAAGTGAGTTCTATGTATTCGCTAAGGTCGGATCGTTCGAGGTAATAGCGTCTTTCCTTGATTGATTCGTCGATGAACGACATTAGCTGATTATCGTTCTTTAACACATGGATATACGAGATGATTTGGTTGTCTATAAAATCTATTATTTCTCCAAACTGTTCAATTGTTATGCCATACACATTGCATGAGTGATTTACTTTCAATACTGGTTCCGAAGCTTGCTCTTCGCGCCGCTCTATCTCATCAAAGGCGCAACTCCGTCTTTATCAATTTCAATATAAACGGTCAGAGAAGGCTCTTCTCATATTCATGCATCGCCCACATGACTGCTGCTCCTCTTTGTACAAAATAAAAGCAAATGCAATTTTGTTTGTCCATTGAGTAACACTGTGCACTCCCTTATTATGGACATTGTGATAATAAGAATCATTATCTCTTTACTATATAATGTTATTGGGGGAAGCAAAATAATGAAACAAGCAAGAAGAATCACTGCTGTTTTATGCATAATTGCACTAATGGGGACTATTCTTTTGGCTTGCAGCCGTGATTTGGATGAACCATCCAACGCTGTGGGAACTAACGACGTGAATACTACTCAGAACGGTGCCTCCACCGCTGCGGGACAAGCCGGCAAAGAAACGGCGTCGAGTACACGCAAGTTTACAGATTATAAAGGTCATGAAGTGGAGATCTCCACTTCACCACAGCGCGTCATTTTTGTCGGTGAGACGTTCGGAGATTTGGTGGCTCTTGATGTAAATGCTGTCGGAGGCGGATTTATAAAAGATTATGTATTTGAAGAGCAGGTGAAAAATACGGAGGATATCGGCTTTCCGATCAATTTAGAAAAAGCGCTAGGACTTAATCCAGACCTGATCATTACGGGGAATACAGATGAGAAGGAATACGAACAGCTTGTCAAAATCGCTCCTACGGTAATGTTCGATACTTTCGCACCATTGGAAGAACGCATGCCATTACTGGGAGATCTGCTTGGGAAGAAACAGCAAGCGGAAAATTGGCTTACTGAATACCATACCAAAGCCGAATCCATGTGGAAGCAGCTTCATGAGGAGGAAATAGAACCGGGAGAGACGGCTTCTGTCTTTACTTATTATCCTGGCGATCGGCTGTTTGTCATGGCACGAACGGGGCTTTCACAAGTATTGTATGATCCGAATGGCTTCCAGCCTGCCGGTATGATTCAGGATGTGCTGGACGCCAATAAAGGATTTGAGCAGATCTCCGCAGAACTTCTGCCGGAATATGCCGGAGATCGGATTTTCATTCTTAACGCAGTCGATGAAGAGGCGCAACAATCGACAGAGGAATTAATAAAGAGCAAAATCTGGCTCGACCTGCCTGCTGTTAAGAAAGGTCATGTCTATACTATCAATATTATTAAAGCAAGCAGTGATGCATCCACAAGAGAATGGTTGTTGGAGGAATTGCCGCGAATGCTGAAAAAATAAGTTTTTGTCACGCTTGATGAATAGAACGGATCAGGAAGCTTTTCAAGCTGTCATTGAAAAGCTTCTTTGTTTTTTATACAATAGAATTCAATTGATAATAATTCTCAATTGCGAGAGGAGGCACATAGATGGTTCATCACAAATCGACTTCCGTTCCACTCCGCTCCCTGCTTTTTCACCTGTCAGACATTCATTTAGATATCCGGCCAGTCGGATGGAAATCTGATGAACAAACGGCTGAGCTACATACTCTCTACATATTTACTCACGGAAAAGGCAGCTTGCATATTAATAACGAGCAGTATCATTTGTCGGCCGACAAATACTATATGCTCTCACCCGGAGCAGCACTTCAAATTAAAAATGAAGCAAACACTCCCCTCCGTTTTTATCAAATTACGTTTGCCGTCATCCGAGTCGGGAATCCTCGGCATGAGACATATGCAGAAGACATTATTCCGGGACGCTATGAATTTGCAGTGTATCCCTTTGCACGATTCATTCGACTGATAGAAGGGTTATATGCCAACAAACACAACATCTCTGATATTGAATGCTTTCAGCAGCACCTTCGTTTTCAAGAGCTGATGGGCTTATTGTTCGAGCATAACTTGCGTTTTTCGGATCAGTCGTTTATTTCGGCCCTGTCGGTTGAGAACACCATTCAATATTTGCAGAACAATTTCATGCACAAAATAACGGTCAAACAGCTTGCACAATTAGCAAACGTGCCTCTTTGGCAGTACACTCCTATTTTCCATAAATTAACTGGCAAAAAGCCGCTTGACTACTTAACCGAGCTGCGCATTAACCGTTCCAAAGAATGGTTGCTGTGTTCAGAAGAGCCACTGCGCGAGATCGCCCATCGGGTCGGTTTTACAGACGAATATTACTTCAATCGCCGTTTTCGTCAAACGACTGGTGTCACTCCCAGACAATATGCCATCGCCATGCGCCACAGCGTTCGCGTCAAAGATTGGACCGGCCATGAGGTCGCCATTCCCGCTCAGCCCAAACGTATCATCTTCCATAGTGAAACGTTTGGTGACTTGCTCGCTCTTGGCGTTGAAGCAATCGGCGGAGGGTACTCTTGCATCGCTCAATCCTTATTTGAAGATCGGGTCCGCAACGTGCAGGATGTAGGTTTCCCGATGAATTTTGACAAATTAATCGCGCTAAAACCAGATTTGATAATCTTCTCAAACGCCGACGAAACCCAATATCAAAAAATCTCGAAAATCGCCCCTACCGTAACGTTTAACTCCTTTGCGCCGCTCGACCAGCGTCTGCAAACGCTCGGCGATTGGCTCGACCGTAAACAAGAGGCTGAACAATGGCTGAATGTCTATCATGCTAAAGCCGTCGCCATGTGGAAGCAGCTTCGCTCTGAGCTGAGTCCTGGGGAAACGGCATCCGTGTTCATCTTTGATCATGGTAAGCGCCTGTTTGTTATGGGGACAAGCGGATTTTCTTCCTCGCTGTACCACCCGCTTGGCTTTCAGCCAGCAGATAAGATTCAGAAGGTGCTAGACTCGGGCGATGGATTCATGGAAATCCCGACAGCGAGCTTACCTGCTTATGCTGGTGATCGGATCTTCATGCTGCTACCTGAGAATGCGGTGTCCCGGCAAGCGGCAATGGACTTGATGAATGACTCGCTCTGGCACAATCTCCCCGCTGTGAAAAATGGTTATGTGTATATCGTTGAAGCAAATGAGTGGAACTATGGAGATGCATTAATAAGAGAGAAGGTCCTCGATATGCTTCCTAATTTGCTGCGCAGAACTCCATAGAAAACAGGTTATTTACAGTATCCTCGACAGGGGCATCCAGAGAGATGCCCTTGTGCGCTCGAAGCTGCTCTTGGTAAGCTGAAAGCCTACTTAACGATGAGCTTGATAAAAGGCCTGCAGCCTCTTCATTAACTCTTCCTTTAAACCCGATTTCGTGTCCACATTGATATAGGACTGCGGCGCAGTAAAATGAAAATCGCTTCTCAATTCCTCTAATGATAAGGGCTGAATTTCTCGTATCCACAAAATTTTACATTGAAAATTGCCGGCAGAAGCGATTATCGATATCTTTGCTCCTACAAGAGATTATACTTCACCTACTCCTTTGCTTCACTCTCCCCGCCATTCAGAACAGCATACCATCCCCCCTGCATGCGAATAAATTTTAATAGTAGCTTGAAATGCGAACGTTAGTTCTATATAATGAATATAAGAACATTTGTTCCATATTTAGGTCTATAAACCACATTGCGAGGAGGATGTCTTCATGGAAGCATTGCAATCTATTGATACATTGGAAGAGTTACAGCGTCAGTTTCATTCCGAATCTTCTTGCGTCTCTTTTCTATATAAGCTGAAGTGGCCAAAGGGCTTTGTCTGCCCACGCTGTCAGCATGCCCATGCCTACGTCATCCGAACACGCAGGCTTCCACTGTACGAGTGCCGCGCTTGCCGCCATCAGACATCTCTCATCGTCGGCACGGTCATGGAAGGCAGCCGCACGTCTTTACAGAAGTGGCTCACAACATTCTGGCTTGTCTCCCGTTCCGATATCGGCATCAACGCCGTCCGGCTTAGCTCGATTATTCAGGTGACATACAAAACTGCCTGGTTGATGCTGCGTAAGATCCGGGCTTCAATTAGCCGCGCCGACACCGATCGGCCGCTGGCAGGGGTGGTTCATGGGTTCGTGGCCTTCTATGGCAGCCATCCATCAAGACAGCTCAACCCGCGGGAATGCCCGCTAATCGTCGCCGAATCTGTCACACTAGACGGACAAACGGGTGAACTTAAGATGAAGCTTGTCGAGCCGACTCGCCTCTCCGACAAGCTGCTGCTTCGTTCCGACTGTGATCAATTCGCCGAATTGCATGTTGCCAAGACGGCTACCGAGACATCCATCACCCGACACAACTGTCGGGTTCGCCGCAAAAACCCCTTATATCAATCCTTCAAAAGGGCATGGCATTGGATGAACGACACCTTTCACGGGATAGGCGCTAAATATCTTCAGGCATACCTGGATGAATTTTGCTTTCGATTCAATAGCTCTCTCCATCATACGTCCGCTTGGGAGCAACTATTGTGCTTATGCGTGGCCGTGCTTTCCCCTGCCTGGGCTGCTTCTTACGACCGAAATGACGCCCCCTTAGTTTTAGGCGCTACGACAGCGGCATGACCAAGTTGATTGCGCTGCACCTTGCGAACTATTATTTCGAAGGCGTATTCACACATTATTAATCTGCTCTGTTCCAGCATTTTTCGGCTGCCGTTTTTGCTACGCCGCTCTGTATGTTGAAAATTTTTTTTGGAAATGATTATTTTCAGGCACAGTCTTCTGGCTATACATATCGAAAGTGAAAAAATAAGTACGGACGGTACATCCTATACCACCTTATGTAGTTTCTGAACTAAGGGGATAGTGGAACTAAGCATTAAAAGAAAAGCTCCTATCTTGAACATGATTCGTCGTTCCCCCTTTCTCCTTGCTAAGCTAACACACGCAACACATCGTCAATCTTCTTGCCATTGGCAATGACGCCATTGTTCATCCACGTCAAGAAGTCAATCTCATACACGCGGTGATTGCGCACAGCCGGAAGCGAACGCCATCTAGGATCCAGCAATTGAGCTCTTTCCGCGCCATCCTCTACGTCATGTCACTTGTCAAATGTGAAGAACAGATGATCAGCATCCAGCTCGGAGAGCCTTTCCTATGGTACACTCCTTTTCTCGGTTTTACCTGTCAATTGGCTGACAAGCGGATGCGGCTCCATGCCCAAATTCCGGTATAATACAGACCCCGTATATTCCAGATACACACTGATGCAATCAGCCGATACCCGCAGGAAAGCAAACGTCTGTCCTTTCACCGAACGGGACAGCGCTGTTCTGAATCGTTTCAACTGCTGCATTGCTTCATTCTCTCGTTCCATCAGAAGGCGGACGTCCAAGAACAACTCTAGTACATCGCTATCTATCATGAATTGCCGCTATATATATGTGTTGGTATATGCAACTGCATGCAGCTTGTTCTCAACGCTATCCCCTCCTGACTGTGTGGGAGAATGGAGCTAAGAGCATTGACCATTGAACGATGCGGAACAATGCCATCTCTTCGCGTTCATAACGACATCTCTACTCTTGCTTTTATACAAATTCCTTTCCGGGAAGGCTCTCTTTCAATTCTCAATTCTTGCCCAGAATAATATTGCCCGCTACCCCCGGCATAGAAAGACTTCATGATAGCGATCTACCATGAAGTCTCACTTTATACTTTTTAGTTGTCCTTGCTTAGTTATGTGTTACTACTGCACCGGAACCTCCGTACATATCGAGTTCACCTTCAAGTTCAAGCTTCAGAACGGTTACATGTTCATGTGCATCTTCTGGTGTCATATGAATCCAAGTTGTTCCTGGAATGTTGAACCAAGGCACGCCACCATGAATTTCATGGGTAAGCTCTTTGCCAGAGTGAAGCACTGTAATTTTCTTGATTTTGTTCGATAACCCTTTCAAGCAGACGCACTCTTTAGGATCGTCGTATACAAATAGATAAAGTGACTGTTTATCTTTAGATACCGTACTGCCGCCTAAGTAGTATCGTGTATGAATCCCCTCGGTTGTTCCAAATACCGCTTCTTCATGAGTACTAATCCATTTGCCAAGCCCTAATAAAATATCTTCTTGTCTCTTATCTACCGTGCCATCTTCCATAGGTCCGATATCCAGCAGCATGTTGCCGCCCATCGTGATGCAGTCACAGAACATTCGAATGATTTGTTTCAACGATTTATATTCGTTATCTGCCGGTTGATATCCCCAGGAGCTATTGATGGTCGTGCAGAATTCCCATGGGCCTTCCGGTCGTGTTATCGGTATCCCCTGCTCCGGAGTTTTATAGTCTCCATGACCTTGAAGTCGTGAGTTGATAATAATCTCTGGATTGAACGATTGAAGATAGTGCTTGAATTCCGGTAGATTCCACTGTTCGGCGCTTCTTTCCCAGTCACCGTCAAACCACAGCAAATCTACTTTTCCATAGTTGGTTAACAGTTCTTTTAATTGATTGTTGTTAAATTCAAGGAACCGTTTCCATTTCTCCTCGTCTTGAACGCCGTCTACTGGACTGGAGAATTTATTGACCTTGCTCAGATCCTCCGGCACCTTGCCGCCCTCATATACACTCGGATAGTCTGGATGTGACCAATCAATTAAAGAGTAGTACATCCCCAGCTTAATCCCTTTTTTGGTTATCGCTTCGGCATACTCTTTTATCAGGTCTTTTTTGGCAGGCGTCTTTTTCACGACGTTTAAGTCGGAATATTGGGTATCCCATAGAGCTACGCCATCATGGTGCTTTGTTGTTAACACGGCGTATTGTGCCCCTGACTTTTCAATCAGATCGGCCCATTTGTCTGCATCGAAGTTCTTGGCTGTAAAGCCATCTAATTGCTTCATGTAATCTTTGTGAGATATTCTTCCGTTATAGAAAGACCAAGATTCTGCTATCCCATTGACCGCATAAATACCGTAATGAATGAAAATGCCTAACTTCGCTTCTTCAAACCACTGTTGCACCATGTTGTGTGTCCTCCTTGAGTATGTTCTAGCTTTACTTTCTTATGTCCGAGCAATAATGTCAATAGAAAAAACCGTTTTCATTAGAACATTGGCGATTATTCACAATCATTCCGCCTGCTTCTACTCCATCTCGTCATTAAGGAGAACCATGTGGATATGATCTTCCCATTTCCCATTTATCTTCAAATATTTCTTTGCTGCGCCTTCATTATGGAATCCAAGCTTTTGAACTACTTTTATAGACGCCGTATTTCTGGGCATGATATTGGCTTCAATTCGATGCAGCTGCAAGATGTTGAACGCAAATTCAATCATATGTTTGATTCCCTCGGTCATATAACCTTTGTTTCTCTCTTGTTCGTCGATTCGATAACCTAAATAACAGGATAGGAAGCCTCCTTTTACAATATTGCTCAGTGTAATAGAGCCAATTATTCTTTCAAGCTCATCTAATTTATACATCCATACTCTAACTAACTGTCCTCTTTCCATTTGTTGAATGTCTTGATGAATAAGGTTCTTTTGCGCTTCCAGCGTATAGTAATCGGGAGCTCTGAGAATTTCCCATTCCTTTAAAAATTCCTTATTTCGTTGCACATAATCCAACACTTGGATCGCTTTAGATTCATCAATGGATGTTAGCTTTAATCTTGAAGTGACTAACTCAAGCTTCATGTTCAACCTCCTTCATGCTTTGTGTCGCATGTAATTGTTAGTTCAGATCAGAAATATTTTACTATATTATTCCTTCTTATGAGTAGGTTTATTATGTATTCTTTTGAACAGCAAAAAGAGCCTTCTGTTCCTGAACAGAAGACTCCTCGAAAAATAATGATGTGGTTCAGTTTACTTTTTGCTTCCTCCACGAGCATCTCGGCGACTTTTTCTACTTGGTTTTTCACCGCAATCGGATCGTAAGGCCAGAAGTAGTCCCCATCCAGATCGTATATGCGGTTATTTTTCACAGCTTTCAGTGATTGCCAAAAGGAACCGCTCCGCTCAAATTGCCCGCCTGCAAGGCGCCATCGACGACGCTGTTCGCGAAAGTCCGTCCGAATTCTCTGCACAATTGTTTGTCAGAGGCGGAGGGAGTCAGCTCTACTTTCAAGCCATCTTGAACGATGTCACCTCCCAATTCCCGCAGCCTATCGATGAGAATATCAACCGCTTTGCCAACCTCCGGGTAGCTTGAATCGCATGAGCCGAACACAGCCGCTTTCTTGCCAGACAGATCGAGCTCTTCCATTTCATCGTAAAAATCAAGGAATTCGTTCGGCAGTTCCCCATCCCCCCAAGTATAGGCACCCAACAATATTCCGTCGTAATCTGTCAGGTCGGCCGCGTATGCATCCATAACGTCCATCACGGTCAGGTTCCCTTCTGCCTCACGAACCCCTTTCGCAATCGCATCGGCCATCTCTTCGGTATTCCCGCTCATGCTGGCAAAAATCAAAATGATCTTTGGCATCATCATTCCACCCTTCATTTTCCCGCCAATGATCACATGGCGCTTTATTTGATATTGATAATCATTATCATCATATATTCAAACTTTATCTTATGTAATGCAATTACGCAATCCTAAAATTAACCCCATTCAGTGATATAAATTGCTGCTGAGCGGCCCTTCACTCATAACGCCAAGCATAAGGCGCAAAAAGTCAACCGAAGAACGATAATGTTCCGCTTGCGGATGGACGGTGTAGGCTGCGCCATTCAGCAGAGAGCACACTTCAATTTTTTCTGGCAACCTGTGAAAAGCTTCATGAGCGAATACGATGGCAAGATGAATAAAAGCTTTAAACACTTGCGGCTCATCAGCGATAACATATTTTCGAACGACGAAGGACGCGTCCGAGCACTCAGCCATTTGCAGTGTCATTGACAGGGTTGCTCCCAATTCCGCAGCTTGAACGGTAAGAGTCTCCCCCAACAGCAGCAGCGACTGACCGGAGGATTCACTTGTCAAATATTCACTCAAATTGTAAGATACCGAACGTTTGATTAGAACGTAATGTTGTTCCGATTGGAATCGCTCCCATTCTTGTGTCCAATACCTATCTACATCGTGAATGACGGAAGCCGGTGTTCTTATCTCAGGGGCACGGGCATAATACGCATGCACGATCTTATTGACAGATGCTTGAGCTGCATTTATCCAGCTCGATTCGTGAGAATTCCGGCACTTGCGAAAATAACAACGTCGGCAGCGGACAAACCGTTCTAATTCATCGTCACTTAACCGCTCCTTACATACCGGTTTTCTCGGCAATAACATGGGCTTCCTCCTTAGCTGTTCGATTTATATGATAATGATTATCATTATTATTAATAGTTCTATTTTATTACAATCCACACATAGCTTTCAACCCGAAAACTCAATCCGGGTTTACACAGCAAAAAACACAGGCGGACTGCTGCCTGTGTCTATAATCCCTCGGGAAACATCTGAACCAGCCTCACAACATCAGCTGCTTTTCATATAAATTTGCGCTCCAGCCTTCTCCAACGACAGTTTTTTGAAAAACAAATCCAGCCTCCTTATAATATTGATTCAGTCCTGTATTTTCGGTCATGCAGTCCAATCTGAAAAATCGCTTTCCTTCCCTTCTTACATATTGCTCAGCCCATTCCAATAGCTTGTGTCCCATCCTCATCCCGCTGTATGTTCTGCTTACCACCAACCGGTGCAAGTAACCTGATTCCTCATTATCTAGCTCTTGCCATATCGGTTTGTCGTTCCATTGGATCGAAAAACATCCGATTCCGGTCTGACCCGCTAAGGCTACAAACACTTCTTTTTCTTGCATGAAGTTCTCTATATATTCTTTTGTGAAAGTGTGCTCACTCCACAGCTTAATGCCTCTTGCGACTCTCCAGCGGGCAGCTTCAACATAGAGCTCTTGTAAAATGCCAACGTGATCGGCATTCGCTCGTTTGATCACAAGATTAGAACCAGTTTCATTCAAGGTTGTCACCTTTAACATTCACCTGCCTTAATGATGCTTAAGGATGTATTCATTGCAAAAAAAGCGGGTCCTTCCCTGGCTTGGGAATAATGAACGAGATCGAAGTTCCTTCCCCGGGTTTGCTTGCAATGGACAAGCCTTTGCCATACAGTTGCTTTAACCTCCGATCCGTATTTAGCAATCCGATTCCTCTATCGCTGCGTTGCGTGCTGTCCAGCAAATTTCGCACCTTTTCCTCGTCCATGCCTGCACCGTCATCCGATATCGTAAAGGCCCAGCAATTGCTGTCATCCGTGATGTGGATACGAACGGTTCCGCCTTTGCGTTGGCTTAGAATTCCGTGTTTGACGGCATTTTCGACGAGCGGCTGGATGGTGAGGGGAGGCAATTGCAACCGGATGTCCAGTTCTACCTCCCAGACAATATGTAATCTATCCTCAAATCGTTCCTTCTCGATGTACAGATACGAACGGACGAGTTCAAGCTCGTGCTCGAGCGGAACAAGCTGTTCCGAGTTCCAGAAGTCGAAGCTGATTCGCAGAAAAGAGCTAAAAGCTTCGACCAGCTTTTGCATTTTGTCCGTATCTATAGTGCTTAACGCCATAATCGAGTTCAACGTGTTGAACAAAAAGTGAGGTTGAATTTGAGCTTGCAGATAAGCAGCTTCGATACGCAGACGTTCACTGACAGACTGCTTCAACGTGGCTAATGCCCGGACGCGGTATTTCAATTCCAAAGCGTCGACCGGTTTGGTGACATAATCGTTGGCGCCTGACAAAAATCCGGAATACACGTCTTCCGGCTGATTCCGTGCCGTCAGCAGTAAAATCGGCAGCTCGGCAATCGAGAATCGCTCCCGCACAATCCGAGCCAATTCATACCCGGACATATGAGGCATCATGACGTCTGCAATTATCAGATCCCATTGCTCGGCATCCAGCATCCCGACGGCTTCTCTCCCGGATACCGCTGTCCCGATATCATACTGTTCCGTAGACAAAATGTTGCATAAGACCTTCAAATTAACGGGATCATCATCAACAGCCAATATTTTCATTGTGTCTGTTGCGGTACTTTGGCTAGTATCCGGCAGGACGGACCATAGTTCAGGTGTGGCTGCGTTATGCAAGACTAGTACCTCGTCAGAGTCATCTAATTCCGGGACCATTGCTGCCGCTTCCTCGCGACGGAGGGACTCGTTGGACAACGGAAGCGTAAAAGTGAATTCCGAGCCTTCGCCCGGTGTCGAGCGAACCGTCAGCTTCCCGCCATGCAATTCCACCAGTTGCTTGCAGATGCTCAGTCCGAGCCCGATACCTCCACCGGTGCCAATTCCGGGCATTCCTTGCTCATAAGGCTGAAAAACTCGGCTTTGCGTGTCCTCATCCATCCCAATCCCTGTATCCGATACATGAATGACCGCTCGGCCGCCCTTTGTTTCGGCTGAAATGGAAATGGTACCCTCTTCCGTAAATTTAACTGCGTTATGCAGCAGGTTGAACAGAATTTGAACAAGCCTTTTCTCATCGGCCATAACATGGGGGAACGATTCCGGTATATCCATGCTGAACCGAATCGGCTTGCCTTCCGTCATAAATCCGAGCATGTCCACAACCCCCGAAGCGACCGATTGCACGCGCAGATCAGCCGGTTGGAGCACGATCCTTTTCTCATTAAGCCGCGACAAGTCGAGCAAATCGTTCAGCATTTGCGACATTCGCCGGCTTATCGTAATGAGCAGTTCAAAATCTTTGCGGCTCTTTTCATTCATCGAGTGCCGCTCATTAGCCGCGATGGTGTGTGCAATGTTAATGATGCCGTGAAGCGGAGTTCTCAGCTCGTGCGAAGTATTTGCTAGAAATTCATCCTTCAGCTTGTCCGCTCGCAGAAGCCGCGCGGTAAGCTTGGCGTTTTGCTCGGCATGGCGATAATACCTTTTGAACCAAAAAGCCGAAAAACCAATGATTCCTGCAAAGATATCCCATGGATAGAAGGTCATGTCGACCCAATTGAAAGTCTGCACGATTCCCCAAATGATGCTGGATGTTAAGCTGACAGCCGCCATTAACAAAAATACGATGTCGATGTAATTTTTCAACAGCATTTTACCTATCACATATAGAACTGCCAAGACAGGAAAAAGATAAAAGAACAGGAATAACCATCCGCTGTAGATCACATACTGTACCGGCGAAAAGAAAATAAACGCAGTGTACAATCCGAGCGGGACATAAAACCAACGAAACGATTTATTGATTTCATGTTCGGGAATCAGGCTTGTTGTCAGCTTCAACATGAACAGCGATATGCCCAGATACGCCAACCATTTAATTTTGACTGCCCACGTGTAGTTAATCGGCAGCCAGATGAGCAGCAAAGTACTGTCGTCTGCAGCAACAGACAATGCTGAACATACGAGTAACAAAAACAGACAACTGAATACCTGCTGCCGCCTGTTGAAAACGTACATAATACCCGCATACAGGCCGTGCAACAGCAAAATAATAAAGGTAACCAGTTGAAAACCTATCGAGTACATCCACTCGGTGTCGATGGCCGCTTGCGATCCGAATCGGATCGACTGGACAATGCCTCCTTTTAAGGGATTGTCGAAGTTGGTTGCATGTACGATAATTTCAATTTCTCGCTGCTCCCCTGCTATGTACGAAACGGTATATGAGTTGGCTTTGGGCTTATAATTCTCGGCTTGCTCCGCAGGCGAGCCGAACTTGGCCAGCAATTGTCCATTCATGAATAGCATCGAGGAAGTCTGGATGTTACGAATCCAAAATCCGTAAGGTTGGTTCAAACGGCCCCCCGTTAGAATACGCAGTCTGTACGTGCCATAACCATAGGAAGAATCGCCCTTGTCTGACACAGAAGAGCGCCAATCTCCCGGAACTTTAACGTAAGATTGCGATGGAAGTGAAAATGCTTCGGCATCATTTTGCTCCAAAAACCTGCCCGGATAAAATTCCCACTCGCCATTCAACGCGATAGAACGTTGATTTTCAAATTCCCAATCGCGCAAATCCAACACGCCTTGAGCCGCTAGCGGGTGTTCCGGGGGCAGCTGAAAAGATAGCCAAACGAAGCGCAGGCCTGTAAGCGCGGCTAGCAATAGTCCTGCAATAAAAAATAATTTACGATTCGACATCATACCTTATAACTCGGCATAATCCTGCATCCCCCTATCGAAGTCGATGAGCCGTCATCATCGTTATCATTGTGGTCTGATTCAAAACCAAATTCAGTTCATGACGAATCGATTTTGGGCTAATAATGACGAATTGTCAACCCTAGTGCGGAGCTCAGCCTGACAATCTTCATGCACGGTTGTTTACCGCGGGTAGTTCATGCGCCTTTTGCCAAAAAAACAACCACCATAGGCCTTAAAGCGCTGACAGTGGTTGTGCCCGTTCCTATCCAGTTTTCAGCATTAATTTCCTTGTTTCTTCACATATCCCATCAGACCATGCAAGGTCCTCACGAACTCAGAACCTGACATGCGGCCTAATGCGCCATAAGCGCAGTCTATTTCATTATAAGACGTTACCCGATCTTTTCGGATACTGGGACCGTATATCACTACCGGAACCGGTTCGCCCGTGTGCTCCTTAACCTCACATGGTGTTGAATGATCCGCGGCCAAAGCCAAATATACATCTTCGGGCAAATGATTCGCGATTAACCCAACCATACGATCAAACTGTTCAAGAGATCGTGCCTTTTTAAAAGGTTCATTATCATGCCCCATTAAATCCGGAGCCTTGAGATGAACGTAGACGATATCATGATCAGCAATTTGCTCGAGCGCAAGTTTCGCTTTTAATTCAACGTCGGTATCTAAGCTGCCGGTCAGCTTTACGTCGGTGACCGCGTTATATCCAGCCAATTTGGCTGCCCCAAGAACCGTGCTTTCCGCAGCGATGCAGCTGCCGCGGAAATGCATATTCGCAGCAATGGGTTCCAATTGCGCCATTCGTCCAGCACCTCGGGTGAGAATGAAATTCGCAGGTGGATGTCCTTGCGCAATACGCTCTCGATTAATCGGATGCGATGCAAGAATCGAATGGGCTTGCTTAAGAAACAGGTTGACTGCAGTAGCGGTCCGCTTCGCTTCCACCGTATCGTCCCGTGCTTCAACGGGAAGATAGGCCTTCCCATCGTTCGGGGCTTTCGGGTCAGAATCGCTGATCTGATCGCTAAGACCATTGCCACGTATAACAAGTACGGCCCGATGTTCCGTTGCTGGCTTGAAATAAGCACGGATGCCTTCGATAATTTCCATGCCATTAAGCGCTTCGGCAAGCCCGGCCGTATTCTCGCGAATTCGCCCGGCACGACGGTCCAGGACAATCCCCTCATCATTGATCGTAGCAAAGTTGCAGCGAAGTACGACATCTCCGGGCTGGACTTCCATACCGATTCCCAGCGCTTCAATGGGTCCGCGGCCCGGATAATGCTCCGGTTGAAACCCGAATAATATCATATGTCCCATATCGGTGCCAACTGGAATTCCCGACCCGATTAAGTCCATCATACCGGTTATTCCTTCCGAGGCTAACCGATCTAAATTTGGAGTATGAGCATATTCCAACGGTGTTTTATGACCTAGCAGCGGATGCGGACGATCTCCTGATCCATCCGCAATCGCCATAATTACTTTTCTGTATAGCATACACGCACTCCTCTATCATTTGCTAGTCTAGCAATGTGTCTTATAATCGATATCCAAGAATTTGGAACCACGTAAATACGGAGAGACTAATGACTGCAGCACCGATAAAGCAGGTAACGACTGCATATTTCACTTGATCAAATACACTGAAATATCCAGTGGAAAAATAAATCGTATTTACTTTCGAATGTGGCGGCAAAGTGATCGTATAGGTTAAAGTCATGGCCGAAGCTAACGCCAGGGTAACAGGGTCCATGCCTAACGTTTTGGCAAGTGCGATAAAAGCGGGAATAAGGATCGTTGTCCGTACGGTCTTGCTCGTGAAAATTAAGTGACTGTACATGCTGATGAATATAACAACAACATAGACGAGCATATGATTCATTTGTTCCAGACCCAGACCATAGACGACTTTATTGATCATCCATTCCGCGCCTTTCGATTTCTCAAGCGCATTCCCGACGGCGTAAGCGCCTGCTGCAAAAATCATCAGATCCCACTTAATGTTAGCTTCCTTCCAGGTAAGCAATCCGATTCTTGGAAGCAAACAAAGCACACCTGCAATGACCGCCGTCATGTATACACTAATTTCAAAGCCAAACAAGGCCTTGTGATAATCTTCCGTTGCCCATAACAAAACAGTAAATAAGAAGATTGTCATTGCTTTTTTCTCATCAAGTGAGAATTTCTCCAGCTTCTTTAATTCTTCTTTAAGTTTTGACATCGCGCCTTCGAACTCCGCTTCCCCTTTAAAAGAGAAGAGCCTTAAACCAACGAAGAATGTAAGCAACATGGTAATGATGGCGGTTGGCATGGAGGCTGCTAACCAATCCATATATCCGATCGAGCCTCCGGCTTGCTCATTAATAAAACCAACGGCAATGATGTTCGCAGCTGTCGCAGTCATGACGCCGGAAGTGGCAATCGCATCGGCTTGAACACCTTGCAGCATCATTAATTTGCCGAAATTGCTTTTACCCGGTGTTGCTTTATAAATCTCTAACAAAATTAAACAGATCGGAACCATTAACGTTGCGCGTGCTGTCGTAGATGGAACGAAGAACGCGAGGGCAAAGTTGATGAAAATTAAGACAAGTAATGTTTTCTTTGGCGTCTGTCCGAATTTGGTTACCATCCATAATGCGAATCTCCGCGCCAAATTAGACTTAATCATGGCAGAAGTGAGAATAAACGCGGAGACCATGAGCCAAATGACATCAAATCCAAGCGTCCCAAATGCCGTCTTTTCTTCGGCTGTGCCGGATAAGCTCAAAATAATAATGGCGATCATGGAGGTTAAGTAAATAGGCAATGCGCCGCTAACCCATAGTATAAGTGCACTGGCGAAGATCGCAACCGCTTTTTGAGCCTGCGGTTCCATGCCTGCGGGCGTTGGCATGAACATCAGTACGAGAAACACAATGACCGCAAGCGGAATCCCGACTTTCTTAAATAACGCTTCAAAACGACCTTTCTTACCACCCGCCTCTGGTTTGTTTGGTTCCGTGGAATTGCCGCCTGATTTTAATGGCTTAGTAGTCATTAAATAATCCTCCCAAGATGATAAAGAAATGATTGCGTTTTCATTATAGCGAAGACTATAATTATAAGACAATTTGATTGTATAATAGTATTCATAACATTGCCTTATAGATGGTACGTAGGAGGATGAGGCTCACGATGAACATCAACAAACTCGAAACCTTCATCACGTTATCCAATTGTTTGAGCTTTACAGAGGCAGCGGAACAACTCTACTGTTCTCAACCTGCGGTCAGTATGCAAATTCTAAGTTTAGAAGAAGACTTGGATACGCGCCTGTTTGACCGCATCGGTAAAAAGTTATACTTAACAAAACAGGGCGAGCAGTTTAAGCCGTATGCGGAACAGATTGTGAATTTGCTGCAAGCGGCCAAAGAGCATCTCCATCAAATGGAGGATATGTCATCGGGGACACTTTCCTTTGGCGCAAGCAACTTTGTCGGCGTTTATTTGCTTCCACCCTTGCTTGCTCAGTATAAAGAACAATTTCCCAATATTAACATCAGCATGAAAATTACTTCGTCCCAACAGCTCACGCAGCTGCTGGAGTCAAATAGCATAGAATTCCTTATTTTATCGGATCAAATTGCAATCGATGAATCTCGCTTTTATACCGCAACATATTATCAAGATCACCTTGTTTTTATTGCGCCGCCGTACCATCCATTAGCACAGAAAGAAGTTTGCACGCTGCATGATCTGCAACAAGAGACATTTCTCATGAAGCCGGACAAATCAGCAACCAGGCATTTTCTTGATCAAAGGTTTCAACAGACGGGGATATCAATTTCCAGCATTATGGAAATCAGCAGCTTGGAAGGCATCAAACAAGGGGTTATCCATGGACTTGGGATTTCTGCGGTTTCGGAGTTTGCGGTCAAGCAGGAAATCGCTGGCGGGCTGCTTGTTAAACTCCCTGTGGAGGATGTAAAATTTGAACGGGGCATTCGTTACATTTATCATAAAAAAAAGCATCTATCCCCCGCAGCGAGAGAGTTCATCAAATTGCTGGATGCAGCTCCACACAGATCTTGGGATCAACCTGCGGATTTCAGGAAATGAAAATATTATTATAGCCTTACATGCCCTAATATACTTACGATTTGTTAGTAAAGGAATGAGATATATGCAACAGAAATCTATGACAATTCAGGAAGTGGCGCAGTTGGCGGGTGTATCTGTAGCGACGGTATCCAGGGTATTGAATGACAGTTCTCTGGTCAAAGAAGAGACTCGCAACAAAGTATTAAGCGTCATACACAAATTCAATTACCAGCCGAACCTGTTGGGACGGGATTTACGGAGATCGGAGACGATGAAGGTGCTCGTATTGACTCCGACCCTGGAACAATCCATTTTTTCCGATATTGTCAAAGGCATCGAAAATCGCGGAAAAGAGGATGGCTATTATGTATTGGTCTGTCCAACTTCGAATCATGCGAATCGGGAAAGGGAATTGTTCCAAATGCTGCAACACAGGCTTGCCGACGGTGTCATCGTCATTAGTTCGACTCTCAGCAAAGAAGAGCTTAGCGGATTGGGACAAAAGCACAGCATCGTTCAGTGCTTAGAAATCACTGACGCCTCTTATACTTGCGGTGTATCCATCGATGATGAACAGGCGGCCTTTGACGCAGTCAGTCATCTAATCGAATTAGGACATCGGCGTATCGCCCTAATCGGGGGGCCCACGTTGAATAACTCAACACGCCTTCGAGAGCAGGGATATCGGAGGGCGTTGAACCAATCCGACATTCCTTTTCGGCAGGAATGGGTGAAGTATGGGGATTATGACCATCATGATGGCGAAGTGCTTACGAACGAGTTACTAGAGTTACAACATGCGCCTACTTCTATATTTTGCATGAACGACAGCATGGCTATCGGATGTGTCAATGCGATTAGCAAAGCGGGATACGAGGTACCGGAGGATTTTGCAGTAATCGGATTTGACAATACCCGTGAAGCTACGATGTCCTTGCCGGCACTGACAACCATTCACCAGCCTAAATATGATCTGGGCTACACGGCGATGAATTTGCTCATTCATAACATGACGTCAAAGGAGAAAAAATATGAACATGTGACGTTAACGCATCAACTGATAGAACGTGCCTCTACCGTGGAGAAGGAAAAAGAATAGTTCGGAATAGCATTCAGAATAAGGATACCGGAACTGGTTCAGTTGGCGCTTTGGCCGACGGCTTCCGGTTCTTTTTTGTTCTTGTTCTGCCAATGGGTATTGACGAACGAATGACCATGTAGAACGACGGTTACATTCGTACCACATCCTGACTAATCGAACCGCCCTTGACGTCAGAGCGCCGAAGGCGGTTTTCCCGCAGCAGGCTTGTAAGTCAGCCTTGACCGGCTGCATTCGTTCTTGCTCTTCTCTCGCCCTCTTAACAACCAGCTGAAGTCCTTTCGCACTACTGATTTTCCACCCCCCATTTGCACATTTCCTCTAATATCGGCATCAGCGTCTTGCCTCTCGGCAGCAAGGAGTATTCCACCTTCGGAGGGATTTGCTGATATTCCTCTCTTTTTAGAATGCCGCTCCTTTCCATCTCGCTTAACTGGGAACTCAACACCTTATGAGTAATACCAGGAATGCGTCTTTTCAACTCTCCGTATCGCATTACCTCTTCAAAGGCTAATTGGTACATGATTTTCATTTTCCATTTTCCTCCAATGATTGATAACGTATAGTCAAATGGAGTCAGTTTCTCTTTTGCGGTCGTGCTTTTAGGCTTTTTGATCATCATAGTCACTCTCCTTCCAGTAAGTATCTCTCAAAAAAGTGCGTACTATCTTTTATTGAGTCCGAGTTTATACTTATGAGTAACGTTCATTTGCTAACCTAAATTTTAATATCCGCCTGTCAGTTAGGCAAATTTTAATAAGGATGATGAAAATGCCAAAGCAAGATGCGCTCGCGTTCCATGCGAACGACTTGAGTGAACAGGATATGTATAAGCTGATGATCGGTTCGGTTGTGCCGAGGCCGATAGCGTGGGTATCGTCTAAGAGCAAGGCTGGCGTTCTTAATTTAGCGCCGTTCAGTTTTTTCACCGTTGCCTCCCGTAACCCGCCGACGTTACTGCTTTCAATAGGACAAGGAGTCAATGAGCGGGAAGGTACGATGAAGGATACGCTCACAAATATTCGTGAGGTTGGCGAGTACGTCATTAATATGGTGTCCGAGTCCCTCGGTGAGGCGATGCAGCGCTCGTCAGCCAATGTCGAGCCGGAGAAAAACGAATTCGAGCTTGCCGGAGTCACCCCACGCCCTTGCACGACCATAAATGTGCCGGCAGTGCTTGAAGCTCCGATTGCGTTCGAGCTGAAGCTGGATCGGATTATTTCAGTAGGCGATGATCATCTTGTGCTTGGCAAGGTGGAGCGTGTGCAAATAGACTCGGCCGCCTATGCGGGAAACTATAAAACAGCGATTGAGCAATGGAAGCCGCTTGCAAGCTTGGCAGGAGACTTCGCAGGATTAACACCTTCATTTTCGCTCGGACAGAAGGAGCAGTAAACAGCATGTTCCCGCTCTGCTGCCCCACTGGAAGCCGGGACGCGAAAGCCCTTGACCTTCCGGCGCGAGGGTCAAGGGCTTTCATGATAAAGAATTGGAGATGTCAGAAGAAAAATAAAGTCTTAGACCGGAGTAGTTGAGCTCCTGGTTGCACCCGGACGTGGCCGGACGGTTTATTCGTAAGCCGCCCTATGGAAGGTTTTGGGGAACACTCAAGTGCGAGAAGTATTACCTGCATAAATACGCGACCTTTGAAAAGTTAGAAAAGGATGTTGGGGATTACTTTCGCTTTTATAACTACGACCGATTACAAGCTAAATTAAACAACTTGGTAAACCTTGCAGAACCGCCGTAGACGGAGCCACTTGTAGGTGTGTAAGAAGACGGAGGCTTGGCCCCCCTAACTCGATTGATTTTTTCTTTTCTTTTTGTTGCGCTTAATTAAATCTATAATAACAACCAGAATCAATAAAATAATAGATTGCAATAAAGGCTTAACATAGTTTGGTTCATCGTAGATAAAGCAAGCTGCTACAAAGTTGATTATGAAAAAAATAAAGTATGTCAATATTTAATCATCTCATCTCAGAACCAGGGTTCTACTATTGTAGATTTTCTTTCATCCTTTTCATAGGAACCGTCTTGCCAAGGTGTTGCTATTTTTTCACCCAAGTAGCAAAGACTGCTGCAAAAGCGAGAGGAACACTAAAAGCAACCGAAAGACAAATGGGGATAAATAGAATATACAACTTTTTCAATAATAACACCTTTGTGGCACTTTTTATAATAAGGGGAATATCTTGGGTTTTATATAGTTTAAAAGTATTATTGACTCGACAAAACGTGTCGTTTTATAAGGATTGATTTAAAATTTTTCTAAAATAGCACATAGGAAAGGATTCTAGGAGCAAATTCTTCAATGAACTTCATTTGGATGACGGGTTGTCAAGCCAAGTGCGACAGTTCACTCATGAATGATTCGTAAGCAGTTTTCCACCCGAGGCATTTCCCTGGACGGTTATTAATCAATTCTATTGCATACGAAAGTTCTTCCTCTGTGACCATAGCAAGGTTTTGATGACAAGCGAACTCTTTCCCTCGATCCACGGTGGCCGTTTGAAACGTGGCTGATGGATAATCCTTAACTACTTACGCAGGCTTTGCTTTTACCACGACTGGATACGACTGTATCGAGTTCTCAGTGTCCGAAGCTGTCACACTTTCGGATTTCCTTGGGACGCTGGTTGATCGTTCTGCCGATATTGAACCGTCCACGCGTTTCTATTGGCTTGCGTCGCTTTCCTTTGTGACGAAGAATCTCAATATCACCTTGCACTAACAGGCCTGAGTATAACCAGCTCGTCCTAGTTCCCTCGCTATGACTCGGGTGGACCAGCCCTGGCTGTACAGGAGCCCTAGCTTCCCCCGTTCGAACATGTTAAAATGTGAGTAACTCATGATTGATTCCTCCGTGTAATGGTTGTTGTGGTGACTCCATTTTACACGAATCAATCATGAGCCATTTTTTTATTTAATGGTAACTGTCGCACTTCATATGACAATCCGTCATTTTGCGAACGAATCCACCATCCACTTTGAGAATTTTTCTTTTTCTTCAAATTGCGGATAATGAGCGGATTGGTCGTACGTTATAAATTCCTTTTTATTTGCATCAATCTGATCAAAGTATGTTTTGGCTGCTTTCGTGGAAGTCATGTAGTCGTAATGTCCCATTATAAAATACACCGGTAAATCTAGTTTTGTGATGATCGAAGGCAGAGGTTTTTTGATCGCCTGCCCTATTAGCGTTTCTTGTACATAGGATACGCCACGGTTATAACGGATGCGATCTAATAAGTTATACTCCGGTCCGAACAATAAACCATTATCTATGTCCGCATTATTATCGATCAGTCTTGCAGCACCGCCATATTTTCGAACATACTGGCGTGGAGTTAACATTTCGCCGCTTTTCACTTTTTCAGTTAACCCTTGCAAATACTCGACGTCGGTTGTATTACCGCTCAATTTTGCTTGATCAATCGTGAAATTCAGACCATCCAATTCGCTTTCTAACGTATTGGACATCTGCCCAATGCCGATATAGGCCTCATATTTTTCAGGAGCTTGCTGCGCAGCCTGTATGCCAATATATGTTCCAAAGGAATGGCCGACTAGTATGACCTTCTTTTGGTTGAAACGAGTGGATATGTAATCCGTCAAAGCCAATAAATCTTTCACTAATAGATCGGTCGAAAGGTTGGAATAATCTTCGCCGAAGCGATAAGATTTCCCGCTAGCTCTTTGGTCGTAATGGACAATCGTGAAATTCTTCTCCAATAGGTCTTGGTATTTGGTTACATAGGGTATTTCCGAAACACCTGGACCCCCGTGTATAAAGATTACAATAGGATTGTTCTTATCCTGACCTCGTATCATCAATTCATGACCGGTGCCATTAATTTCGACTTGCTCGAGTACACTTATGCTGTTTACGCCGTCTATTTTGGGGGTCCATGTGGGAAAAATCAATGCTAACCCAACAAGTGAAATAATAGTTGCTCCCAAATAAAGCAGAACTTTTCTTACCTTTTTGATAGTCTCATCTCCCTAGTCTTGTATGAATGAATATGGAATAACATCGTCCTGCATTGAAATCTATGACGCAAAAGATCATTTGATCAGTTTGAGCCGCGCTCTCGCGTATAATCCGACCATCTTTGAGAACCTTGTTCCTGTATCGGTTATCAGTTCAGCACCTGTACTTAATAAAATAATTGTAATCGAGGAAAGATTTTGGGGGGACGTACAAACGTCGGGATTTTTACTAGACCCGGGACGGGGAAGGAGAGTCAAAATCAATCCCAGCGGCACACCCACCTACCAGTAACTTTATATTCCTCGTTTGGCGTCTATTTTGCTAACCCGTATTCTCCTTGGCAACGAGGCAAAAGCCGGCTGAGACGCGTGGACGATTCACAGTGGGGATTCCCATCAGCCAATAGCACCGAAGGTTCCCCAACGATCGCCCTTGCAATGGCCACACGCTGCTGCTGTCCTCCTGATAATTGATCCGGACGTTTATATATATGGGATTCAAACCGACCATATAGAGCGCCTTTTTCGCTTTATTCACGTACTCTCCAGAACTGGGAAGGTCAAGAAGCCCCAATATATGAAGGAGCGAAGTCTTGCCAGCGCCGGAAGATCCCATAATAGCCACACATTCGCTTCTGTGAATCGTTACATTCACATTTTTGAGTACCTGCGTTTCGTTCTCCCCATGTCCGTAAGATTTGCAAACATTGTTTAATTCAATCACTGGTTACACTCCTCTCAGCATATCCGTTGGCATATAGCGTTTCATTTGAAACGTTAACGGAATCAAGCAAATACCGCTTAATGCCGTCATGATTCCAAGAATGACGAGTACGGTCACCCCATCAATGCGCAGATTAATATCTATCAGACTCGATGCGAGAGTAACGACGATTAGGCCAGCTAGGGCCGCAGTAGCAATGAGCAGAAGCATTTCCCCGTACACGAGGATGATAAGCTGTTTCATCGTTGATCCGGCGGCAAAACGGATCCCAAATTCTTTTTTCCTGCGTATCAAAGCAGCAAGAAACACACCAACAATGCTGAGCGCTGTTAGGACAAGCAACAGTACAGCAAAGCCAATGGTAAAACGAATTTGATATTCATACGTCTTGTTGTGATTGCGGATTATATCATCCACAGTGATAAACTTGCCGTCAAAAGCGGCGCTGCTCATCGCCTCACGCCAATGAGAGAGAAAGGCCTCTGACGGCGCTTTTCCATCTCTTTTGCTTATTCATTGAACTATACTCCCTCTATGAAGAATCACTTTTCTCTTAAATGCTCGCGTTTTCTTAGAATT
>NZ_JAJNBZ010000047.1 GCF_021369635.1 Paenibacillus profundus
TCGTGATCGAATCAATGATTGAAATATCTACGGGTGACGTTGTAAGTGATTTTTTGTCCCGTTCAACCACGATAAATTTACCATTCGACTGGATGCCTTCTTTGGGAACAAAACTACTGATTTGATCCCCTTGTACAGCCAAAACTTCATTACGATTATAATTTAGGCCTGCGATCCCGCTATCAATATCATTCAGTTCGTTTGTTGCAGCGAAGGAAATACTCGAATAAGTAAACACATGTAAACCAATTAATAGACTTACGAGCACTTTTATTCCTTTACCATGTTGTGGAATCTTCATTAAGATCTCCTCCTTTGATGTAAAAACTTTATCGGTATTTTGGCATAAAATTATTATATTTCTAGAATACAAGAGCTCCGTACTTCAATAACACAAGATATAATTTTTTGAGTCTAATTGATTGGCGATCTTCTTGACGTCTGGCAAATAGCAGTCATGAGTGCTCACTCTAAGATTTTTTCCTGTATGGCAACCGGTAATGCCCGTTAACCTGAATAAACCCGCTCCATTCATGCGAATATCCCTCCCGTCGCTGCAAATAAAAAACTCTCCTATGCATCGCATTAGGAGAGTGTGTATATTCCCATCATTTCGAAAGCTATCGCTCTTCAGTCATCCCTTTTACGTAAGAGGGCATGAAAAAGCTTCACTGATTGGCTGAGAGCAAGAAGGGAACGGTGGTGACAATATATCGTCAATAAGTACTAGCCAATCTATTCCAAGCATGAGAATGCATCTTATCTCAAACAATAACTATGCGGCAACTCTAAGTATGAGCAAATTGACTTTAACTTACGGAGGTGTAGAACTTGAACTGTAACGTTGGTAAAACGGAACAAGCGATTCGAATTACAATTGGAGCTGCGATCGTCTTTACGGGACTGTATTACAGAAGCTGGTGGGGACTAGTCGGATTGGCTCCGATAATTACAGGCACAACCCGCTATTGTCCGGCGAATGCGGTCTTTGGAATACAAAATTGCAAAGTTAATCAGTGATCCATTTCGTTTTTATATTTTCCGTATTCAAATGACACATGGTTGAAGTTTCCGACAATGGGTCTAAAACCTTATTATTAGGTTTTAGACTCCCCTTCCTTCTACTTGTTCCCCACCCCCTTGGGACAATCAATATGTCAGGCTTAGGGCATGTAGCGAAGGTATAGGTTGGTTGGGTCGATACTTAGATTTCCTATTGCTTTTACAGGGTGGCCATTTTCCGCTAGCTGAGTGCTTCCCGCCCACAGCCCCGTTCATAATCCCGGTTGATTCGGCGGATTGGCCTGGATATAGTCAATAAACTCCCGGGATGCATATGAAAGGTATTTATCCCGGGGATAAATAAGCGCCAACTCCCAAGCAATCTGCGGATGGGAAATCGAAACGGTATGAACGGCAAGATGATGCAAACGGTTCGCCATCGATCTGGGGATCAATGAAATTCCTAATTGAGACGCCACCATCTCGCAGCAGAAATCCCACAGGGAGGTCATATGAGCCACCTCTGGTTGGAACCCGGCCTGCAAGCATGCTTGCCACACTACGTCATGAAGGGCGAATTCCTTGGTGAACAGAATAAACGGCTCTTTCTTTAATTCGACTAAACTGACGGATTTTCTTCCTGCAATCCAGTGGTGACTGCTTACAATGACAACCAGCTCTTCAGATAACAAGGAAACCGTTCCATACAGCCGAGTGTTCACCGGCAACACAGTGACCCCAAAATCGATATTTCCTTGCTCCATCTGCATCTCTACTTGTTTGGCGCTGTATTCTACCATTTGAATCTCAATCCTGGGATATCTCTTCTTGAATCCGGCAATTATTTTTGGGAAAAGCAATGCGCTGATTGTAGGCATTATTCCCATCTTCACTTTTCCTCTTTGTACTTGAACCAGCTCATTAACAGAAGAAGATATCTCCTCTAGCAGTTGCAAAATTTTCAAAGCCTTCTCGTTAACCAGCTTTCCTGTATCCGTGAGAACAGCCTCCCTCTCGGAACGGTCAAGCAAAGTAACTCCCAATTCGTCTTCGAGGCTTTTGATCATCTTGCTGATGGATGGCTGAGAAACAAACAGGACCTGCGAAGCTTTTGTAAAATTTTTATGTTTGGCCACTTCTACAAAATAATGAAGCTGTCTAATATCCATCTGATCCGGATCTGCCTCCTTCCCCTATTGGCAAAGCGGTATCCAAACCATTCATCCTCTGGCTCAAGATTATGATATGCTGTCCACGCAAAAAACAGCACCGGCGCGCCGCTAAACGCTTGGTGCTGTTTGGAAATGCCAGCGAATTAAACCGGATATACCGGGTGCTTCCGCTCAGAGAAGACGACAACCTTTGATGAATAAGCCTCCAATCGATTCACTAACTCGTCACGTAACGAATCGGCCGGAATAATCCCGTCAATAATCATTTCGGAGGCTAGCCGATAAATATCAATATCCTGCTTATATTCCTCCCGCTTTTGTTCGATAAAAGAGGCCCGCTCGTTTTCAGGCAGTTGAGCAATTTTATTCGCATAGACGGCGTTGACCGCAGCTTCCGGTCCCATCACCGCAATTTGAGACGTAGGCAATGCGAGACAGCAATCCGGTTCAAACGCAGGACCAGCCATCGCATAGAGGCCTGCTCCGTATGCTTTACGGACGATCACCGAGATTTTGGGCACGCTCGCTTCGGACATGGCAGAAATCATTTTCGCGCCATGGCGGATAATTCCTGCCCGCTCCACCTTGGTGCCGATCATAAAACCGGGAACGTCGGCGAGAAACAGAAGCGGGATATGAAACGCGTCGCAAAGGGTAATAAATCTGGCTGCCTTATCCGCCGAGTCGTGAAACAGCACGCCTCCTTTAACCCGCGGCTGATTGGCAATGATCCCAATCGGTTTTCCGTTCATTCGGGCCAATCCCGTAATCAGTTCGCCGGCAAACAGCTTCTTAATCTCAAAGAATGACCCCTCGTCAATAATCCGGTCAATCAGGTCATACATATTAAACGGGGCATTCTGATTGGATGGGATGATTTCTTCTAATGATTGCTCAAAGCATTGTGGTGCCGCTGCTTCCACGACCGGCGGTTTTTCGGAAAAATTAGCGGGAAAATAGGAAAGATATCGTCGTGCCATCGAAATGGCTTCTTCTTCGTTGTTGGCCAGCACATCACCGCATCCAGATACCGAGCAATGCATGCGCGCGCCCCCCATTTCTTCTAACGTAACCTTTTCTCCGATAACCATCTCCGCCATCCGCGGGGAACCGAGATACATGGATGCATTTCCATCCACCATAATCACGATATCGCAAAATGCTGGAATGTATGCTCCGCCTGCAGCCGAAGGACCAAAGAGCAGGCAGATTTGAGGAATTTTACCCGACAATTTGACCTGATTGTAAAAAATACGGCCAGCCCCGCGCCTGCCAGGGAACATCTCGACCTGGTCCGTAATGCGAGCACCTGCTGAATCCACGAGGTAAATCAACGGCACTCTCATTTTGTCGGCCGTCTCTTGTATTCGAATGATCTTCTCTACCGTACGCGATCCCCAAGAACCGGCTTTTACGGTGGAATCATTGGCCATCACACACACGATTCGCCCGTTAATCTTTCCAATCGCCGTAACGACGCCATCCGCCGGAAGGTCTTCTGCCACACAGTTGGCAAATAACGCATCCTCCAGCTCGAAACCCGGATCAAACAATAGCTTTAAACGGTCGCGAACAAATCGTTTTCCTCGTTCCGCATTCTTTTGATGATAAGCCTGCGCCCCCCCTTGGAGGATCCGTGAACTACGTTCCTGCAGCTCCTCCCGATTTATTTCCATGGACATCCCCTATTCCTCCTTATCTCCAACATGCTTGTTACTCGCCCTTAAATATGGGGGGACGCTTATCTTTGAACGCCTGCAGTCCTTCCGAGCGATCCTTTGTCGGAATCGTTACTTCATAGGCATTTTGCTCAATCGCAAGCCCGGTGCTCAGATCCGCATCACATCCCTTATCGATGGCGAACTTGGCCTGCGCCACGGCGATAGGAGCATTTCGAACAATGTGGCCCGCTATTTCTAGTGCTTTATCGAGAAGGGATTCAGGCGGTGTCACAACTTCCACCACCCCCATGTCCCTTGCCTCTTTGGCATCGATTTTTCTTGCCGTGAAAATGAGCTCTTTGGCGCGCCCCTTCCCGATCAGCCTCGGCAACCGCTGCGTTCCTCCTGCGCCAGGAATAATCCCAAGCGAAGTCTCCGTAAGGGCGAATGTTGCCGTTTCGGAGGCGATCCGAATGTCACATGCCAACGCCAATTCCGTTCCCCCGCCAACAGCGGCTCCGTTCACGGCGGCAATGACCGGCTGGGGCAAGGCTTCTAAATCATTGATGCTCTCGCGAATCAAAGAAACCGTCCTGCGCACCCGGTTCATGTCCATTCCTGCGCGCTCTTTTAAATCGGCACCTGCGCAAAAGGCTTTCTCTCCAGCCCCTGTGACTACGATACAGCGAACAGACCGGTCAAATTTACATGCCGCAGCCGCATCCCGCAATTGTTCCAGCATCTTTATCGATAGCGCATTGGCGGCTTCCGGCCGGTTTAAAGTCATGAGCACAATTCCATTTCCCATGTTGGAGACCAATACGGCTTTTTCCATGCTCCCCCTCCTTCCCTGAACCGAATGATGAGCCTGCCTATCCGTTCGAGCTGCCGACCTGAAGATTACGGCTTGGTAAGTCTCTTCCTATCTTTTCCTGAATAAAACGGGCCGCGGAGAGCAGCTTTTCCTGATTTACCCCAGTTCGAATCCCCATCTCATCCAGCATGTAAAGCAAATCTTCCGAAGCCACATTGCCCGAGGCGCCAGGCGCATACGGGCATCCGCCTAAACCGCCGACGGAGGCATCAAACGTTGTGATCCCCATGTCCATGGACACCAGAATATTAGCCAGAGCCGTCCCGCGTGTATCGTGAAAGTGCAGGGCCAGTTTTTTGGCATCGAAACGCTGCAAAAGAATATCCAATACACCTTGCACCTGCTTAGGATTTGCAATGCCAATCGTATCCCCGAGTGATAACTCGCCAATCCCCATTTCGAACAACGTTTCCGCTACCCGGATCACCTCGTCGATGGACACAGGACCTTCATAGGGACAACCGAAGACGGTTGACACATAACCGCGGACTGACTTTCCTGCTGAGAGAGCTTCTTGCGCCACTTCTCTTAGAATGGGAAAGGTAACGCGAATAGACTTGTTTATGTTCCTTTGATTATGGGTTTCGCTGGCAGACATAAAGACGGCTGCTTCATCCACATCGACTTCGAACGCTCGCTCCAGGCCTTGACGATTCGGAACGAGAGCCGAATACGTGATGCCAGGCTTCCGTTCAATCCCTTTCGCAACTTCTGCGGCATCTGCCAGCGCCGGGATCCACTTGGGATTCACAAACGAAGTGATTTCAATGGATTTGAGTCCGGTGCCGGACATTTGGTTGATCCAAGCGATTTTATCCTCTGTTGGCACAAAGACCTTCTCATTCTGTAATCCATCCCTCGGACCAACCTCTTTGATCGTCACACTCGCCGGCCAGTTCATCTCCCCAACCCCCAGCATACGTTTACTCCAGCTCGATCAATGGATCTCCTTCATCAACAAAGTCGCCTTCGCTCACGATTACTTCTTTTACCTTCCCGCCAGAACCAACCGTAATCGTGATCTCCATTTTCATCGATTCCAAAACGGCCACATTTTGTCCTGCTTCGACTTGATCCCCAGGCTTGACAAGAATTTTATACACATTCCCCGCCATAACAGCCACGATTTTGCTCATCTGAATAACCTCCTGTTCTACGAATAGCCATTCGGTAACTCGCCGAGGCCCTACCCTATCAAGTCATGTCTTCTCCATTAAAATATTTCGCAACGAAACTCGTTGTCGTATCGCCTGAACGGAATGCGGGATGCGCGATGACTTCTTGCAGCATTGGGATGTTTGTTTTGATGCCCTCAACCTGATAATCGGCCAGCGCCTCTTGAATCCGGTCAATCGCTTCGTCGCGATCCTTCCCTTTGACTATGAGCTTAGCAATCATCGGATCATAGAAAGGAGTCACCATGGAACCATCATGTACAGCCAGCTCATGGCGGATCCCGTCTCCTTCAGGTATAGCAAACTTCGAAATCACTCCCGGAGATGGGAAGAACGTCTTCGGATCTTCCGCATAAATCCGCACTTCAATCGCATGACCGTCGCGTGTCACATCGGATTGACCAAAATTCAAGGAATGTCCGGCCGCAATTCGCAATTGCTCTGCAACCAAGTCTAAGCCGGTAATCTCTTCTGTAATCGTATGCTCCACCTGTAGACGAGTATTCATTTCAAGGAAATAGAAATTTTTATTCCCGTCAACTAAAAACTCGATGGTTCCTGCATTCCGGTATCCGATGGATTGAGCCGCCCTTACCGCCGCTTCTCCCATTTTGCTTCTCATGAGTTCATCCAAAAAGGTAGAAGGAGCTTCCTCCACGACTTTTTGATGACGTCGTTGAATGGAACATTCCCGTTCCCATAAGTAGACGGTATTCCCATGGGAGTCGGCCAAAATCTGAATTTCGATATGCCGAGGATTTTCCACAACCTTCTCTAGATACATGGCCCCATCTCCGAAGAAATTAGAGGCACGCTTCTGATTCCCTTCAAATGCTTGCTTCATCTCCGATTCGTTATAAACGATCAGCATGCCGATCCCGCCACCGCCGGCCGAAGCCTTTAGCATGACCGGATAGCCGATACGACTCGCTGCCTGTGCTGCTTCTTCCGCATCTGCTAATGCGCAGGAAATGCCGGGGACAACAGGCACGCCTGCCTGTTCCATGCTGTATCGGGCTTCAATTTTACTACCCATGCGGGCAATGACATCCGCTGATGGACCGATGAATACGATACCCGCTTCCTCGCAACGGCGTGCAAATTCAGCATTTTCCGAGAGAAGTCCGTATCCGGGATGAATCGCATCCGCTTTTGACAGACGGGCGATGTCTAAAATTTTGTCGATTTTTAAATAGCTATCTGTTACTTTGGGATTTCCCACCTCGTAGGCCTCATCTGCCATTTTGACATGAGGGGCTTCCTTATCCACTTTCGAGTATATGCTGACAGTGGCAATGCCCAGCGATTTGCAAGTGCGGATTACTCGAGCCGCAATTTCGCCCCGGTTGGCGATTAGAATCTTTTTGAACATAGAACCAATCCCCTTTAACAACCGATCTGGCGTGCAATGACCATTCGTTGCACTTCCGAAGTTCCTTCCCCGATCTCTAGCAGCTTGGCGTCCCGGAAGAACCGCTCCACCTGGTATTCCTTCATATAACCATACCCGCCATGGATCTGAACGGCTTGATCGCACGCCTTCATGCATATTTCCGAAGCAAATAATTTGGCCATCGCCGCTTCCTTCTTGAACTTCCTGCCTTTATCCTTAAGCCAAGCCGCTTTATACACCATAGTGCGTGCGAGTTCAATATTCATGGCCATGTCGGCCAGCTTGAATTGGATGGCTTGAAAGGAGGATAAGCTTTGGCCGAATTGTTTTCTTTCTTTGGCATATTGGAGTGATTTTTCGTAAGCCCCTTGGGCAATTCCGACCGCCATCGCTCCGATACCGATTCGGCCTCCATCAAGCGTAGCTAAAAATTGCTTGTATCCATGTCCTTCTTTCCCTAGAAGATTTTCT
Organism: Paenibacillus profundus; assembly: GCF_021369635.1. Taxonomy (GTDB): domain Bacteria; phylum Bacillota; class Bacilli; order Paenibacillales; family Paenibacillaceae; genus Paenibacillus_B; species Paenibacillus_B profundus. Next base: position 7,749 of record NZ_JAJNBZ010000047.1, read on the forward strand.
TTGGGAACGGTTACATCTTCTAAAACTAACTCCGTTGTATTCGAAGCGTGCAGCCCCATCTTTTCATAATTGCTAATGACCGTAAATCCTGGTGCATCTGTAGGCACGATAAACGCACTGATTCCATCCGTCCCTTTGGAGCGATCCGTTACGGCCGTGAGCGCCAGGCTTTTGGCAAAGCTTGCATTGGTAATAAAGCATTTGGAACCGGAAATGATCCACTGATCCTGATGCAGCTTCGCTGTCGTTCGGGTTCCGCCTGCATCGGAACCTGCATTCGGTTCCGTCAGCCCAAACGCCCCCAAGTATTCTCCATTACAAAGGGGGGTTAAGTATTTTTCCTTTTGCTCGTGCGTCCCGAATAAATGGATGGGTGCCCCGCCTAACGAAATATGGGCAGAATAGGTGATGCCTGTGGATGCGCATACCCGGCTTAATTCTTCTACAGCGATAGCAAAGCTTATTGTATCTGCTCCCCCGCCGCCATATTGTTCGGGAAAAGGCAGACCCATGATTCCCAGCTTCGTTAATTTTTCGAACACAGCCTCCGGAAATTGCTTTGTACGATCCCGTTCATCTGCGCCCGGAGCAACTTCGCCATCCGCAAAATCACGCATCATCTTCTTTATCAACGCTTGTTCTTCGGTTAAATCAAAATGCATTATTTCATCGCCCCTTTCCTTTAATCGAGTCCGGTATCGGTGTACGTGCCGTAACCTTCAATCTTTTGCTTGACTCTCTTCAAGAAGCGGCCGCACACCAGACCGTCCAAAACCCGGTGATCCAAGGAAAGACAGATGTTCACCATATCGCGGACGGCAATCATGTTATCGATGACGATCGGACGTTTTACGATGGCTTCCACACTTAAAATGGCTACCTGCGGAGGATTGATGATGGGGGATGAAAGTACGGAACCGAAAGTGCCTGTGTTATTAACGGTAAAAGTTCCGCCGCTGGTATCCTCTACCGCTAACCTGCCCTCCCTCGTCTTCTTGACCAATTCATCTACTGCTTTTGCAAGACCGAAAACGCTTTTTTTGTCGGCGTCCTTAATGACGGGAACGAATAACGCTTGATCGGTGGCAACGGCAATCGAGATATGAACCGCTTTTTTGACGATAATGTGATCATCTGCCCACTGCGAATTTAAGGTGGGGAATTCCTTCAAGGCTTCTGCAACCGACTTGATAAAGAAAGGCAAATAAGTTAAATGGATTCCTTCCTTTTTCTTAAACTCCTCTTTGATCTGGCCCCGATAACGTACCAGATTGGTGACATCGCATTCAACCATAAGCCAGGCGTGGGGGATTTCCTGCTTGCTTTTTAGCATTCGTGTGGCAATCGTTTTGCGGATGCCGGTAACCGGGATCGTCTCGTCGGCTGGATTTACCGGAGAATGAACGGCAGACTGGTCATCCACCGAACTCTTTCCTTGCAAAATCTCCAAGATGTCTTTTCTGGTGATTCGTCCGGCAACGCCTGATCCTTCTATGCGGGAAAGATCCAGGTTGTTTTCTTGCGCCAGCTTAAGCACAGCCGGCGAATAGCGTTGGTTCATGGCTGCTTGGGTTGTCGCATCATCGGCCTCCTGATACGGAGCGGCGGTCCTTGATTCAACCAGCGTGATCGCATTATCTTCCGCCGCAATACAACAAATCAAAGCTCCTACCTCTACCGTTTCGCCTTCTTGAACGACAATTTCGGATATCGTGCCGCTAAAAGAAGAAGGAACCTCCGCAATAACTTTGTCGGTAATCACTTCGCATACGGGATCATACTTTTTGACTTTATCCCCGATGTTGACGAGCCACTTGGAGATGGTTCCTTCCGTTATACTTTCTCCTAACTGGGGCATAACGATTTTCTCAGCCATATTCTCCTCCCGATCGGATCATAATTGCGCCAATTCTTTCATGGCTTGGTATACTTTATCCGGATTGAGCATGAAGAATTTCTCCATTGGCAAACTGTAAGGTATAGCGGGAACGTCTGGGCCGCAAAGGCGTTTGATCGGAGCATCCAATTCAAAAAGGCATTCCTCTGCGAGCACAGCTGCTACTTCAGCCCCAACCCCTCCCTCTTTGTTGTCTTCATGAATAATCAGCACTTTACCGGTTCTACGAGCAGCCTCTACAATAGATTCCTTATCCAGAGGATAGAGGGTACGCAAATCCAGAATGTGAGCGCTGTATCCTTCTTGGGACAGTTTTTCTGCCGCTTCCAACGCAAAATGCAAGGTAAGTCCGTAAGAAATAACCGTGAGGTCTTCTCCTTGCCGCTTAATATCCGACTTCCCGATGGGAACAATGTAATCCGAGTCCGGCACTTCTCCTTTGATCAATCGATAGCATCGCTTGTGTTCAAAGAAAAGAACAGGATCTGCATCGCGGATGGCTGCTTTTAGCAGTCCTTTGGCATCATAAGGAGTGGAAGGTGTAACCACTTTTAGACCGGGTATGTTGCAAAACATGGCTTCGACGCATTGTGAATGATAGAGGGCGCCGCGAACTCCTCCTCCATAAGGAGCACGAATGACTAAGGGACAGTTCCAATCTCCGTTCGAGCGGTATCTCATTTTGGCTGCTTCATTCACAATTTGGTTTACAGCAGGCATGATATATTCGGCAAACTGAATTTCTGCTACAGGCCTCAATCCATAAGCGGCGGCCCCAACCGATACACCTGCAATGGCCGCTTCGGATAGTGGCGTATCTATAACCCGTTGTTCCCCAAACTCCTCATAGAATCCCTGTGTAACCCGAAACACCCCTCCACGTACCCCGACGTCTTCTCCTAGTACAAATACCCTTTTATCTCGCTGCATTTCCTCCCGAAGAGCTTGGGTCACTGCATCAATATAAGAAATTACGGCCATTTCTCACTCCCCCTATTCTGCATATACGTGCTTAAGGGCATCTTGCGGAGCCGAATCCGGGGCATTCTCCGCATATTCCGTGGCCTCATCGACTTCCATGAGCATCCGGTCATGGATTTCCTTCTCTTTACGTTCATCTAATATCCCCACATCTTTAAGATAAGTGCTAAAGGTTACTAGCGGATCCTTCTTCCTGGCTTCTTCCACTTCTTCACGGGAACGGTAGGTTCGATCATCGTCGTCGCTTGAATGAGGGACTAAACGATAGACGACCGCCTCGATAAGCGTTGGCCCTTCTCCTCTTCTTGCTCGATCGGCCGCCTCTTTCGTGACCTTATATACTTCTAAGGGATCATTGCCATCCACACTGATGCCAGGAAACCCATAACCTTTTGCCCGATCCGCGATACTTTCACAAGCCGCCTGCTTTGAAAAGGGGACAGAAATGGCATACTTGTTATTCTCGCACAAGAAAATGACAGGAAGCTTGTGCACCCCTGCAAAGTTCGCCGCTTCGTGAAACTCCCCTTGATTGCTGCCCCCGTCCCCAAAGGCCGTTAACACGACAAGTTTTTCCCCCTGCATTCTTCCAGATAAAGCGATTCCAACACCATGCGGCACTTGACTCGATACGACACTGGACCCGGAAAGAATATTCAGTCTTTTACTCCCGTAATGCCCTGGCATTTGGCGTCCGCCACTGTTTGGATCTCCCGCCCTGGCAAAAGCGGAAAGCATCAATTCCTTTGCCGTCATCCCGAAAACAATGGCCATACCCATGTCCCGATAATACGGACACAGAAAATCTTTCGTTCGATCCAACGCATAAGCCGCTCCTACCTGTGCTGCTTCATGACCTTGGCAAGAAACGAGAAAAGGGATCTTTCCCGCACGATTTAGAATCCACATCCGTTCATCTACTTTTCGCGCCAAAACCATATTCTGATACATTTCAAGAATCTGCTGATCCGATAAATCGAGTGCTTGGTGCCGGTTCTTGACTTGACCATTTCCGGTTTTATTCATATCATATCCCTCCGACAATTGTGCCGCTGCCTACTGCGGTTACCTTTATGTTACATACCGTCATTCCAATCGTGAAATATAAATTGCGCATAGAAACTATGCAAAAAAAATATAGTCAGTTTATTTGCTTGTTGGCTATATCGCCCTTGTACCAACTTGAGGCGTGGTCGCCCGGAGACGTCCGGAGCGTGGATTGTGCCGATAGGGGCAGGATTTGGGTCGTAGGGATTTTGCTCTTCCTTTTCCCAATAGATTCAATCCAGTCTGTTTCATCGGCATAGTTAATAGCCAGCCTCTTGGATATCGCTGATGGAGCACCCTTTTATTTCTCGTAAAAGGCATATTGCTCACCTTCCATACATACACCTTTTCTAACTCGTTACATAGGCTATAAAGAAGCATCTAGGAGGGTTATTATGAGGTATCGTTGTCCCTTTTGCGGTAATTGGCGATCTGACCATACAATCATCGACGAATGGAATAATGTTATCACCCCACCTACACCTGAGTTAAAAGCAGTCTATATTGAGCCTAGCAGTACTGCACTCCTTATCTTAGATATGGAGGATTCTATATGTAACAATCATCGCTGTATTGCGTCCATCTCTAAGATTAACAATTTATTGACTGAAGCACGTGAGGTAGGAATGTTAGTAGTCTACAGTCTTACGCATGCAGGAAATGTTTCTGATATTAATCATCAATTAAGCCCTTCCCTTATAGATCCAATTGTGAAATCAAACGTAGATAAATTCTACAAAACTGATTTAGAGAATATTTTACAAAAGAATAATATTCAAACTGTTATTGTAACTGGTTACTCAGCTAATGGAGCGGTTCTTCACACAGCTACAGCTGCTGCATTCCGTGGATATAATGTTGCGGTTCCTGTTGACGGAATGTCTGCTGCCAATCCATATGCCGAACAGTACACAGCATGGCATTTGCTTAATAGTCCTGGAACACGAAACCGAGTCGTATTAACGAAAACTGATTTCATAACACTTTCCAGTAAACTTCACAACCATTGAAATACTTCCTTCGCTACTTTCTTGGCTCTTTTCTACAATCGATACATATTCTTGTCACTCGACATCAGACAGTTCAGTTACACTAACATACCCTCTATGATCTTCAAGCCCGTTAATATTAACATTCTATGCATTGTAGCGAAGTTTATATGGAGATTGAACGAGGAAAATCTGGATCGATGTGTACTCGGTAATGTCCCCAGTTTATGTTAAATGGTATGACAAGAACTTGGGGACATAAATAAAAAAAGCCGCATTTTACGCGGCATGTAATGTCTCAATGTTCTTGTCAACCGACAAAAAGCCCCTACCGTGTCAGGTTCCTTAAAATTAGTATTAGACTTGAATAAAAAAACAGAGGCAGCTTTGGAATACATCCCAGGCTGCCTCTGTTTTTTATTCAACTAATATTCCCCGTTAGCTCATTGATATATTCTCGCCTGGCGGTCTGCTCAATCGAGTGTCGGGCTTATAATATTTTGTTAGCCAATGGTATATTGACTTTTCTTTGAAACCAAGACGCTCATACAAACTTTTCGCAGGATTGCCTTTGACAACCCCTAGCTTCACGATTTTTTCGCCACGACGCATAATTTCATTTACAAGAAATGAAACAAAAGCTCTGCCGTATCCACGCGATTGCAGATCATGTCGAACAGAGACATGACTCAGCTCACTGCCGTCAATAATTCCGACCGCCACGATTTCACCGTCGACAAGCATCACGTATATGTTGCTTTTGTTTTCCGCAAAACGCTTCCGTTCCCTTTCATTAGGAGGAAGATAATAAGACGGAAGAATACCAACCTGTTCACGCATTTTGTAAAATGCTATTTGACTGATACTATTGCAAAGAAGGTAATCATCATCTTCATATTGCCTGACAGAAATATTACTCTCAGGAAGAGGTTCGCCTTCACGCTCCATGATATAGGATGAATGAAGTATGTAATAACCGTTCCTATATACAAATTGCAGGGAAGATCGGTCACCATCCATACATGCACCAATAGAACGCTCTACTACCTCATTTTGTGAGAGTAAATTCTCCGCCTTCCTAATAAGTTCGGTACCAATCCCCATTCTTCTGTATTCCTTACTGACATATATTGTCGTGTCAGTTGCTCTCTGAAACCCATCAAATGAGAGAAAAGCTACTGTTACGCCGTTGTAACGAGCAACAAGTATGCCGTCAGAGAAAACTCTTTCGCTCTCTTGAAACATTTCGTCAAACTGTTCATTTCCACATAACATGGCACTGATTGCGGTTTTATCCCTTTTGGGGTTGTAGGGTTCTATTATCAGGTTTTCCACTCATGTACTCCCTTTCGATAGTTTTAGTAGTAATATTTTACCACAGGCATTTCCATATGTATTGCGTTATCCTCCCCGTTAGTTTAACGAGACTAGCCCTATATCCTCTCAATGTACCTGCTTACGCGTCAAAAATCCCCCTGCAGCAACACACGCGGTGTTCACGACAGGAGGAACGATTGATTCTCCAATGGAACCGGATTAGAATTTCGTTGTTGGTTCCATCACTTTATCGAAGACGATGATGCCGTCGAACTGCTCTTTCGGAACGAAGCGCATCGACATCGGCACGATGATCTCGGACGTCATGCCATCCTCGGCTGCATAGATCGGCTTGAACATCCATGCGTTGTTCTGGTTCGGGGACTTGTGCTTCGATAGATCGGCAAAGGCAATCTTATAACCGCTTCGCATCATCACCTCCTCTAGACTTCCCTTCGGCATCGGCTTGATATCGAAGCTCTTCTGCGTCGTAATGGTGCTCGCCTTGCCGCTGTTCATATACAAACCGACCACATAAGCCTTATCCTTCAGCTTCTTATGGAGCAGTTCACCCATGCTGGTAAAGCTGCCGATCCATTTCCCTTGCTCTTTCGTTTGAATTTTGGACGTATTCTTCGCCAGATGATCATTATGGGCCCATAAAATCACTTTTTTGCCGGGATACATAACCTTCATCAACCACTCGACGTTGTCGGCCATGATCCGGTCGCGGAATTCATAGCTTTCCTTCGTATCGTACGTTCCCATCTCGATGAAGTTGACCCGATCTTCGAGCGTTTTAAGCGCAATATCCACCATATGCGGGTTGGCTGGGTAAGCCGCCGCGAGTTCTTCCTTGTGCTCTTGGATGAACTGGATCAATGCCTTATATTTCGGTTCGTAGGCTTCTTTGACCTTCTTGATCTCCGCCTTCGCTTCAGGATGGCTGTCGTCCATGCCGTATTGGTTGAGCACTTTATAGAAATCCGTCATCGCTTGCATTTCAAAGTTGAAATACTGCTCGCCTTGATCCTTGTCCACCTTGGCAATCCAACCGGCAATGAACTGCGTTAGGTATCCCGAAGTGAATTGCATGTCATAACCTGTAAGATACAGCGGATCTTTGGTTCCCTGCTGCTTCTTGATGTAATCGAATAGATTCAGCGTCTCCTTGGAATGCCAGATCGGGAAAATCGAACGCTGCATCATCTCTGCCGAGGTCCATGTGCCGGCATTCTCGTTCGTCATGAAGGCGTCCCCAAGTCCTGATTCAAACGCGATCACGTCAAAATCCAGTTCTTCGTGCAAATATTTGATCAGTCTCGTCTTCATGCTGCTGTATTCCGCGACACGGTGGAAGTTCTCGCCGAGGCTGACGACCATCTTATCCTTCAAAATAGGCTTCAAGAACGCCAAATCCTTGTAGTCCGATGACGTTAGCGATGTAATCTCCCGTATATTCTCCTTTAATCCAGCGTTCTTCTGCGGTGCCGCCGTTGCGTTGACTGGGGATAGAATGAGCGTAAATGCCAGGCCCAGAGCCATCAATCCTGTTAATCGTTGTGCTGCTTGCATGTTTAAAAATTCTCCTCCTTCGAAGTCCACTATCGTTACTCTCTTATCTGCAGAGATATCGTAACAGGAACTTCTAAGGAAAGTATAAAGATGGAGTTAAAATCTTCAATAAATCTTCAATGGGTGTGACAGACCCGATCAGCCTGAAGCTCCACGCGTACATAAGGGAACACTTACCTCCTTCCTTTGTTAAGTTCTTTATTTACAGCAAACAAAAAAACCTGTCATATCGACAGGTTAATGATTCATGAATTTGTGCAACGCCAAGAACAAGGAGCGCCTCATTTCTGTTAAAGAAGTCCAAGAGGGGATCTGCTGGCTCTTACTGACGTTTCAGGAAACTCATTATTTCAGCATTAAGTACCTCTTGAAATTGTTTCCGATCAAAGCCGGGAGGATCTTGAGAAGGGAGAAATGATGGGGAGATCATCGAAGCTGGAAATGGGCTCAGAAAGGAAAAGTGTCCGGCATTTTTTACTGTTCTATATTGAATCTTATTTCGGTTAGCAACCCCACTCACAATAATTTGCGCGTGAAAAGAAGGAGTGTACGGATCCTTTTCGGCGTCAAGCATCAATATCGGAACGTTAACCATACTTAACGCCCCCTCGGATTGAAACCATACCGATGCCGGCGCTAGCAATACCAGCGACTGAATTCGGGGATCCGGCGCAACCTCTATGAGTTGCGGTTGTCCGTCCGGCGTCTCGTGTGGAAATGATGTAGGCAAACCACCCGCCGCTGCCAAAGCTGTGTAACCGCCGAGCGAATGACCGATAATGGAAACGGCATTCGTTTTTATTTTTCCTGCAAACATCTTATTTTCAAAAAACCAGTCGATGGCCATACGAATATGTCTCGGTCTGTAGGTAAGATTTTGTATAGTACCTTCCAAGCTATTATTGTTCCTGTTATTGAACGGATGTTCAGGCATTCCGACGATAAAACCGTTCCGAGCTAAATGCCGAGCTAATATTCGATATACAAGCGGAGAACCGCCAGTACCGTGAGAGAGCAAAACTAAGGGAAACATTCCTTCCAAGGCTTCCGCGTCTCTCGCTAACTCTAACGAGTATGGCCCCAATTGAACTGTTTGCTCAGCCGTGCCCGTAGGATACATCACCCACATTGGAAATGAAACTCCCAGAGATGTGTCGGATATTTCCACTTTATGGTATCCTGCATAGCTTAGCTGTATCATTTCATTTATATCCATTTAATGTTTTCCTCCCCTGAGAAATATTAAGATATAGGGTCAATTGGAATGTAAATGTCAATTTCTGAATCTTCACTCATCGGTCCGAGGTATCTATGATCGTAACCCATTTATCTCCGGTAAGTTCAATTAAAGAGTAATAAATAGACTCGGGATCTCGCCTTCTATCAATTTCTGATACGCGTTGTCGGAAAATGTTCCATAGCTTTCCGATTTTTGCTGAAATGCACGTGTAAAAGCTTCCTGAGATGTGAAATGATATTTGATGGCGATCTCTACTATTCGGAGGTTGGAGTAAAACAAGTCATAAGCAGCGAGGGTTAATCTACGTCCCCTAATGTACTCCGAAACGGAGTTTCGTGTAACAGATTGAAAAATTCGGTGAAAATGATAAGGTGAGTAACCTACCCATTCCGCAATTTCATCTGCTGTACAAAGTATTGCATTCCAACGCCTCCATGGAGCTAACATAACTATACTATACAATAATTCAAGTTATCATTTTTGATATATTTTGCGCAGTTAAAGGCAGAACTTATTAAACAGTACCCGCAGCTATTCTGCTCGTTAGTTTAACGAGACTGCTATATTCCTGATGTAATAATATTGTGAATCCATTCCTATATTTTTGTTAAAATACAAAAACCCGGAGAACAGCCACTCTTTATTCAAAAGTGCTATCTTCCGGGTGACAGTTCATCCTAAACCTGAGAACTGTTCTTTTTTATGTTGTGTGACATAAGGTGATTTAGCTGCTATAACCAGCGCATGATTTTATTTTTTGATATCTACAGAAATCGATATTTTCTTATTGTAGGTTTTAATATATTGGAATCCGTCCATCAGCAGGAATTCCGGTTTGTCTGTGGTGTTAAAAGAATACATCTGCTCCCACAGAATGTTACCGTTCTTCAAATCCCAAGGGCGTTCTTTGGAAATCGATGATACGGGAATGACTTTACCACAGGCTTTTATAGATAAAGGGTCATTTTGAAAGCATACATAGCATAGAAATTCTTTTCTGGCGATAACGATATCATAGCCTGTTTCGGTTTTTGTTACGCTTCGAATCCATAACTTTTCATCAAATTCAAGTTCAAACTCTGGATTTCCCTCAGAAGTCAAGAGCGAACGGCACCACGGCGCAGGACAGGGGCCTGCCGTCATTTATCTGTACTGATGTCACGTCGTCGTTTCATCATCCTTCTCCCTGCGTACCAGCTGTATCCGAGAGGCAGCAGGCTGGCAGCGCCGATCCAGGCGCCGAAACCAAAGATGTGCAGATACGCCTCCAACGGCTTGGCGGGATCGCCGTCGTCCATAAGCCCTAATCCCAGCGCGGCGCCGAGCACCAAGCCCACGTTACGCGTCAATGCAATCATGCTACCGATCGAGCCTACGTCTTCCTTCACGGCATAGCTCATAATAAAGCTGTTATTCGGCGAGGCGATCAAACCCATCCCCGAACCGATCAACGCCAGCGTGCAAATGATTGCCCACAGCGGCAGCCCGCCGAATGCCCCGGAGAACAGCATGAACCCGCCTGCCATGGCGCACATCCCAAGACACATCAAGCGCCGTGAGCCTATATGATCCGATAAATGCCCCGCGACGGGACCGATCACGGCCAAGAGGAGCGGATACGCCAGCATGACATAGCCTGTATCCGCCGCGGATACCGCAGTGGTCTCGGAGATATAGAACGGCATGAGAACCAACGTGATATTGGCCATCAGGAACGATGCGCAGCTGATCATCAGGCCGCAGGCCACGGCCGGAATACGGAATGCCGCGAGCGGCAGAAAAGGCTCCTCCTGCCGGGACTGCCACAGCCAGCTCAACGGCCAGACGATTAGCAAGACAATGTACAGTAGAAACATACTCGGGGAGCCCCACCCTAAGGCGCCTCCGTTCACAATGGCGTAGATTCCTGTGCCGATGCTGCCCATGAACAGGATGGCTCCGACCACGTCCAATGAGGCTTTCCTCGTCTCCTTCTTCTGATCAGCAGGGATAAAGCGCACCGCCAGCCCGGTTGCCACGACCGCCACGGGCACATGAATCAGGAACGCCCACTGCCAGCTCAGCCAGGCCGCGGTGAAGCTGCCGGCAACCGGTCCCGCCATGCCGCCGAGGGCAACGGCGGTGCTCACGAACCCGAGAGCCCGCCCTCTGTGCGCGCCCGGCATATGAAACGTGATGATCGCCATATTCGTCGCCTGGAACATCGCCGCGCTTGTCGCTTGCACAATCCGCATCAAGAGGAGGACAGTGAGATTCGGCGAGAGCGCGACCAGGACAGAGCTAATCGTGAACAGGGCAATACCACAGTTATGGATGCGGCGATGCCCCCAGCGATCGCCTAACTTGCCCATCAAGGGAAGAAGCGACGTAATGGCGAGCAGATACCCCGTCGTCATCCATTGCACTGTCCCGATATCCGACTGGAACACGGTGATGAACCGGGGAAGTGAAACGTTCACCACCCCGGCGGTAAAGTGAGACAAGAAAGCGCTGAGGCAAATAGCCGTCATCATCCATGCCCGCTGGTTGTCAGCTGTTCCGGGCTTGTCGTGTGCGGAAGCGCTCAACAGACTTCCCTCCCCTCCAGTAGAAGAGCGGATTGATCCCTGCCCTGGAGGAAGCATTCCGCCAAGGCAGGCTTCCTCTCTTTGCTTCTTCCCCGAGCTTCCGTCTTGACAGCGAACCGGTCCCCGCCGAAGTGAAGCGCCCCGAGGCTGCGGAATATCCGCTTGCGCAGCCCGCCCGCTTGGAGCAGCCGGACGGCCCCCGCCCTTCGGGCTCCGGCCAGCAGTCCGGTGACCAGCGGGGAATCAAGGCAGAAGCGCGTCGCGACGGAAGGAACGTCCAATGTTCGCGAAAGGGTCTGCTGGTCGGAGAACGGGAAGCGGTAGGCCAGGTGGTTGCCGATGTCAGCGCCGAAATCGAACGTTTTGCCGTCCGTGAAGCTCAGCGCCTCCACTTGCCTCCCGTTCTGCGTAATGTCGAAGCGGGCGCCCATATTGTCTGCCGTCCATTCGATAGCCGCCTCCCCATGGGCATCCCCGAGCCCAAGCATTGTCGCGAGATTAATCTGATCCGTCTCGCCTAACAGCTGATGTGCCTTCAGCGCCAGAAGATTGGTCAGGCCGTGAGCCAACCCCACGCTCAAGAACGCGGTCGCCCCGTGAGCCGCCGCCTCTTCCCGGCATTGCTCCACTTGGCGGAGAAAGGAGCCGTTCGCCGACACATCGATATAGTGCGTGCCAGCGTGGAAGCACTCGCGGACAAAGCCCGTATCGGTCTGATCCAGACACATGATAACGATCTTCACGCTGTTAAGCATGGCAGAAGGTATCGGCTTCCGGATATCGATCTCCAGCGGCCTGAGTTTTCCTCCGGTGGAATGGCAGAATCGCTCTGCCCGTTCGCGGCTTCGTCCGGCTGCATACACCTTGCCAGGGTAACGCTCTCCCAGTCTCGCGCAAATGGTCCTCCCTACATATCCGTAGCCCCCGATGACAACAATATCCTCTTTTGTATGCATCTCTTCACCATATCCTGTAAAATTATCAATTAAGAAACATTCTCAATTATACAGGATCCGGTTAATTTTACCATCCCATATTTCAGGGATTGCAGCATAATTTATTTGATTTATATCATTAAATAATAGTTGCATTAATGAATTTGTTAAGGTGTATCTCTGCGACAACCATTCGCCTGTTGACCTTGGCATGACTCCAGACTGCCAGAACAGCAGATCGGAAGGCGTGCCGACCAAGGAATTGGCGGCATCGCTTTATCTGTCCGCAAAACCGATTTCTCCAAGCCAGGGACTGGAGTTGCCCGCCGCTGGGAGCTGAGCGAGCATCTGCAATTAAGTTTTAGCCTGTTTCCTGCTTGAACTCAATTATGACACCCTCTGAATGTACATATAACCACATTATTTTTGACGGGTCGCTGAAAGGCTTTCATTCGATCTACATACTTGCTTTGACGCTGTCTGCTTGCTCTTCATTTTTTACTTCATGATGACGATTTCATCCGCTTTGGCGTTGGAGTTAGCCGTATACAGTATGAAGTCCTCAACTTGTTCGGTGCCAAATGCCGTACAGCTTCTTCAGCTTATTCGCATCCCCTTTTTTCAATTTATCCAATTTGACCGACTGCTTCATGTGCTCCTCTATCCTGGCAGCAGATACGTTGATGGTTGACTGCTTCGAAGTACATCCCACCAATCCAATTATGGCAAAGACGAGCATGAGCAATACTACCCACCGTCTGACATTAACGATTTGATCACTACTTTTCATAGATACGGTTTTTCCTTCTCCATTATTCTTTTATCGTTCGTTAAATGGTTGATCGAAGGATCCTCGACAAATGTATTCATGTTATAAAAGATCAGCATGTCTATGAATCTTGATAAGGGAGTGATTGCCCTTGAAAAATGTGGCGTACTTGTCCTTTTTCTTCAGATTGTTCATCGCATACATAGAATGAGAGGTTTCCCGCTCCTCGACATAATCGACGGTATACTTCTCCTTCTTCGGTACATATAATTCAATGCTGTCCGGGTGTCATTGTCCTGCATGGTCTTCGATGTTTTCATCATGATAATCTTCCTCTCCTGTGAATCACTTCTGTCAAATGATGTGTTCGATGCCCATACCTTTCATAACATGGGATAGTTTAATGCAGAAAGATGCAGATAAAATGCAGATGAGGTGAATTCGAAATAAAAAAAGAGCAGCTCTTGATGTTGGCAAGAACTGCTCAGATATAACGAATTAGAATGGGTATAGGATTAAACGGTTTGCAGCGCCACGTTGTTGACTTATCGATAACCTGGAAGAAGGGAATGAGAAAACCTAAGGTATGATCACTTGAGAGCTGGTTTGCACCCGTATCGATCGCATAGAGGCCCAGTCGAGCTGTTCAAGTTGAGCGAACTCCCTATGAGCTGCTATCACAAACGCATGATTTTATTTTTTATCTACGTGAATCGATATTTTCTTATTGTAGGTTTTAATATATTGGTATCCATCCACGAGTAGGAATTCCGGCTTGTCTGTTGTGTTAAACGAATACGTCTGCTCCCACATAATGTTGCCATTCTTCAAATCCCACTGTCGTTCTTCGGAAATCGATGATACAGGGATTACGTTACCACCAGCTTGTATGGATAAATTGTCCGTTTCCAAGAAAGTAAACTGTTTTCTGGCAATGACGATATCATAGCCTGTAGCAGTTTTGGTAACGCTTCGAATCCAAAACTTTTCATCACCCACTTTAATGGATCGATCAGATGGTGACGCAAGCGAGATGGGTTCTTGTATTTTGTGATATCCTTCAAAATTTACGAGTTCAAGCTCAATGGATTGAATATTGTCTGTAGGGAACGGATCAAATTTCAGTTGAAAGTCTGGATTACGTCCCCCTGCTCTAGTCAATCCAACTTCTGTTCCATTCACACAAAGCTTGGTTTCGCCTGAAAATCTCGGGTATTCCTCTAATTCATAATGCCCCTTCACGATGGTTGAAGTTGGCGAAGCCGTAATGTAGTCATAGTGAATCGTGCCTTTATCGACAGCAATTGATTCGGAAAGATCCTCTTTAATGATACTCTTCATCGCTTTGTTCGCTTCAAACTCGAAGGAGAGTGGATAAGATATCTTCTCCCCATTATCGAGCCACTCATTGAATGTAAGGGTTAATGTTCGAGAAAATGGACTAACTGGCTCGAATTCAGTGTCTCCCACGAACTGGCTCTTGTTTTTGCCGGGACCGCCGCCTCCTCCTAGTGCAGCGGAATCGGTCAAGAACCCTTGCACTCGATCAAAGCTATAACGTACAAAATCATGGTTAGTATACTCGGTGCCCGAAGGTCGATCAATCGTGTAATACATGCGAAAAACATTATCGTCCGCAATCACGCCATTAATGGTAAGGACAGTGCCGTCCTTAAGCGTTGTGCTTTTGTTTACCCTTTGTCCGACTCCATGCTTCATCACTTCAGCAAAGCTGAGAGAGTTCAAGCTGACGCTATTAAACAACTTGCTTCCGTAATAAGCTAAGGCCGGATACTCATATATTCCAACCATGAGAATGAGCGCTGCGGCAGCTGATGCAACCCATGCCCGGGCTTTATTCCGGTTTCTTTTTTTAGCTGGAACATTGTGAAGTGCATCTCGAAGTCTGCCCTCAAGGTCTGACGGAGCCTGTAACTTATTCAAGGTTTCTTTATGCACCTGTAACTTCTCCTCGATCGTTGTCATAACGATCACCTCCGATCATGACTTTCATTTTTTGTATGCCTTGCGAGATTCTTGATTTGATGGTTCCAAGCGGCGCGCCGGTCATGTCCGCTATCGTCTGATACGAAAGATCATGAACATAACGAAGCTCGATCGCTTCCCGCTGTTGTGCATTCAGATGAGATAGCAGCACCTGCATGTGCATCTCGGACTCTGTATCGCGATATGGATTATCGTCGGTTAATGCAGCAAGTGATGGTGCTCGCTCGTCTTCCAGCGGAAGAAACCGCTCCTTTTTGCGAAGCAATGTTTTGCACCGATTGACGAGAATGGTTTTGCTCCAGCTGTAGAATGCTTCGCCGTTTTGCAATTGATCAATCTTTTCATAAAGTGCAACAATCATGTCTTCCATTGCATCCATCGCATCATGCTCATTGCCCATATATGTATAGGCAAGACGATAATAAGCGTCCTTATCGGCCATGATTAGTTGTAATAGTGCTTCCTTGTTGCCTTTTTTGGCTTGTTTGACAAGATGGCTTACTCTCATGTTCACTCCCCTTTTCATAGATAAGAGATCGCAGAGGTTATAAAAGTTCATTTTGTACAAAAAAATTTTCATTCGATTCATAACTGTGTCATCTATTCTAACTCTGCCTGCCTCGATTTTCATAATGGAATTCCTTCCTTTGTTCACAAAGTCACCTATCTAAGCAACGATAGATTGGATGACAAAAACAAAAAAACCGCATGAAATGCGGCTTTAGATGCATGAAGTATAAAAGAATTTCATTTTGAGTCGGAATCTTAGTCATTGGAGTCGGGTGAAATCACTTCCCGCTTTCCAAACAGCGTCAGACCCGCCGCTTTAGCCAGCGACGCAGACGCGCGGTTATCGAGCTGGCTTGTTAACACTTTATCTAAATAAGCGCTAATGGATTCTTTCCCATTTGCATGTGCTTCTTGTACTCGCCGTTCATCCTTTGCAAGTTTCGTCTCAGCCGCCGCCGCAATACGTTCTGCATCCTCCTGTGGTACGACAACTACACCATCCACATCTCCGATAACATAATCACCCGGATGAACAGTAACGCCGCCAATGGCAATAGGTACATTTACTTTCCCGCCACCGTTTTTATTGCCGGCTGCTACGGTTGTTCCAAGAGAAAACACGGGGAAATTCAGCTCTCTAATACCCGCAATATCGCGAATGACGCCATCCACGACCAAGCCTTGTACACCTATACCTTTTGCTAACGAAAGAATAAAGTCTCCTGCAACCGCACGATTTGTATTCCCCTTCGCATCAATGACTAAAATATCGCCTTCATTAGCAGCTCGAATCGCTTCTAGTACCGCACGATTTTCTCCATCTGGCAAACGCACCGTTACCGCACGTCCGGCAATTTTAAAATGATCTGCCAGCGGCTTAATATCACTGCGTAAATTCGTATGTCCTCCCGTTGCATCTGAAATCGCTGTGGTTGGTAAATGTTTAAAACTTACTTCCACTTTTGTCATACATAACACCCCTATATATGAATGATGAAAGCCTTATACATATATTGTAAATAAAATCATCTACTGTTTCAATGTTGAATGCTCCTAAGCTTCGATTTTGTCCACCATGACACTTTATGTTGAAACCTGCCCAGATGAACTGGCTATATTTGCACAAAAGGCATGAATTACATTAATCTTATACTAATACGTAATCATTCGGTAGATGACAAAAGGAGGTATGACGGGATGAACTGGGAATCCGTATTCGAAGTGTGCTATCGAAAGCATTCCGGAGTAAGGGAACGAGAGTTGGAACAGGTTGTGAATCATTGGAACAAACCTTTATCCGAGGAGGAAATTGCGGAAATACGGGGAAGGCAGCGCAACCCCTTCCCTGAAACAAATCCTTTACATAGGCTATACCAGCCGTTTGATCCGGCAAAATGGTCCATTCCGAACAAGCGTCTCCCCGCAGCTTATCTTGATTTACTTCGTTATTCCAATGGCGGTGAATTCGGAAACGGTGATCGGTATTTTCAATTTTTCAGCGCTGATGAGTTAAGAGCCATGCTGCTGGCCTATGAATTTCCCGAATATATGCCGGGGGCGGTACCCTTTGCTATGGATGGCTGCGGTCATCATTATGCTTGGGACATGCGCAGTAGCTCGGAAGAAGATGAACATCCCATTCTCGTATCTCACTCGGGAAATCTAGGTTACGAGGACAGCGCACAAGTTGCTGCAACGTTCATAGAGCTATGTACGGGAACAATCTCGGCGGAAGATTTACTTTACGGGTAAAGAAGGCAAGGAATGCAGTATGACCATCCGATTTGGTGTTAATTGTAACATATGGAAGGGTCGTGGAATTCTTCGAATTTAGCTTAATCAGTATGATTCATTCCCACCTGATCGTTCTCCTATAAATGTACACAGCCATTTATTGATGTTACTATTTATAAAGGTAGAAGATACCATGCTTTATATACTGTGTCCGGGTATAAGCCTCTTCGAATTGATGTCGATACACCGATATCGTTATCCGTAGTGAACTCTAATCGTTAGATGGGTCGAAATCTATTAATCCAAACTATTAGAGGAAGTAATGATATTTTTGCTTTTGATGGCGGGAGCCACCGTGAATGCCATCCAATGCGTGTTTGTGGGGGGCGCCGTTTTTGTAGGCTTTGTCTTTTTCCTGGTCGGATTGCCTCAATCCAAGTCCTTGAAAAAATGGTTTACGCTCGACACGATCAAATTTACACTTACGGTCTTTTTTACATTGCTAACTTTGATTATGTATATGGTGATTACATATGGGAACGTACGAACCGGAGGAACATTGGCTTTCTCTCGTCCAAATTCAACCGATGCCTACATGACTCAAGCTAAGAATCTGGTGCTTTGGGGAGCTGGGATTAGATAAGAAGCATAAATGGATAGTTGCGGCCGGGGCCATATTGACGAGCGCAGGCGGCAGCGTCGCGTGGCTGACGTCGATGTAAGACGAAGTTAATTTTATAAAAAATAGAATATTGGAGGATGCAATGAATCAAGCGCTTATCGAACAATTGAACCAATGGCATGAAGAAGACGAGCATCAGCGAATCGTGGACTCGCTGTTAGCCATTCCCGAGGAGGAACGGGACTATGATGCTGTCAGTCGACTGGCTAGAGCCTATAACAACTTGGGGCTTTATGAAGAAGCACTCAACCAATTTGAAAAAATTGCTGAAGCGGGCCAACGCGATCCACTGTGGCATTATCGGGTAGGTTTTGCTCTATATCATTTAAAAAGATATGAGGATGCGGCTCAAGCATTAAGCACCTCTGATACATTAGAAACCGGTGAACAGAATACTGAATTATTGTTAAGATGGAGCTTACAAAAAGCGGAAAAGCAGCAAAGACAAGAGCGTCGGATCGCTGCCAAAAGGAAAGCAGCCTTGGAGTCTCGCGGATCGGCAGCGGAGGTTCCTTTTTCGAACTTCTCGCTAGTTGATTTTTGGGACGACAGCGAGTATGCGAGAAAGTCCTATCAATCTGAGCCGCCTACGGATGAACTGATCGCCTCGATCGAGGAAGAACTGGGATACAAGCTCCCCTCCTCTTATATCGCACTGATGAAGCATCGCAATGGCGGAATTCCGAAGAACACCTGCTTTCCAACAGAGGACGCCACTTCTTGGGCTGAGGATCATATAGCTATTACGGGAATTCTGGGTATCGGCCGTGACAAAAGCTATTCGCTCTGCGGGGATCTCGGCAGTAAGTTCATGATTGAGGATTGGGGATTCAGGATAATGGACGCCTTCGGTTTACGGATCAGTCCGCTGAGGAATTGGTTCAGCAGCTGCGAGAAGCCTAAAAAGGCCGACCAGGCATCATGCAAGCAATAACAAGAGCCCACGTTCGACGGACGCGGGCTCTTCTTCTTTTTAGCAATGGAAAAGCCGCTTTACAGCGGCATTCTAAATCTTCTCTTCTATTCTCGGTTAATCCGGTTGAGGGATACTGGGAAATCTCAAAGCTGCGTTCTCATGTATCCCGCCATTTCGATGCATTGTATGGTTATTACGCTGCCTATCTTGTCACCACGTCACCTTTTTACGGAGTGTGTATTCCCAACTGCTCCACGTAGTACCGATGTGCAATTTCCGCGATATGATCCTGGTCTTCCTAAAATTTCTCATCCAACTTATCCAGCCGTTCTATCTCGTCCTCAGTAAGAAACAATGGAATATCCCAGAGCTTTGTAAGGCGCTTGTCTTCTGACATATGTTCGATGCAGGCATATTTTTCTCCACAAAGGCCATAGCAAAATCGAACCATATGTCGCAGACATTAGTCTTATCCAATTTGTTTACCCCCTTTATGTTTAAGCCTTTATAAATCAGAACAGAATTTTATTTGCACAAAAGCGATAATATTATCAGTTCAACTTTGGTATTTTCAAAAAGCTTAACAGAGCGCCAGCAGCTGCTCCAGTCTTTCTTTTAGCGGCGACTCTGCTTTTCGTGCCGCTCCCTCCAGCTTCTTCAAGCTTCCAAAGGTTCGGCACACTACCATCTCACATTGATAACTCTCTTTGTCTTTCAACGCCTCGATAAGCGCCTCGGCAAGCTCAGGGCGGTCGATGGTCAGATTTTTTACCTTTGTCCCTTCGTCAATGCCTGCCAGCAAAATGGATACGATCACCGGCATATGCTCTGCTTTTACGCCATGCGCCTCGATAAATGCCTGCGGATACCCGTCCTGCACCATTTGGTGCTCTGTATCCACCAGGCCCATATAACGGCATACCAAGGGAAAATAATCCTCGCTGTATAAGCCGAGTCCTAGTACGGCATAAGTGCCCGGCATAGCCGATTTCTCGCTCGGCTCCACATCGCTGTACCACTCGAACTCCTCCATTGCCGTATCCGCATATTCTGCAACACAACGCCGGATAGCTGAGTGCATTGGCAAAAAAACGATGCAGCTTGGACTTCGCCAGCTTTTTAAACGGAAGCACATGCTTTTGACTGCTTTTCAGCTTTAAATTGTAGCCTTTGGGGAAGCCCTGACGCAACAGAGCGATGATATAATCGAGCGCTTCTCCATAAGCCGCCTCCTCTTCAGAGAGAATCCGGATGTCGATCGTCTGCGTCACATCAT
Organism: Paenibacillus profundus; assembly: GCF_021369635.1. GTDB lineage: Bacteria > Bacillota > Bacilli > Paenibacillales > Paenibacillaceae > Paenibacillus_B > Paenibacillus_B profundus. The sequence goes on from NZ_JAJNBZ010000047.1 coordinate 28,191, forward strand.
TGTTGCGGGCCTCTACACTCTCTCCCCGATAGGAACTCGCAAATTTTCCGCTGCCTATTTTCAAATAATCCGCTGCTCGCTTTGAACCCAATTGCACCGCAAGTTCCAGGTACTTCAGTCGAGTATCCGGCTCGGTGAAGCCAATCTGTACGGCTGCATAAAGGAAGAAATCCATTTCTTCAGCATCTGCGGAAGAATGAATCGCTTCCTCCTTCAACACCCATTCGTTTCCATAATAACCGGTTTGGTTAAAATGCTGCGGTAAAAATCGATCCTGCGCCCAACGTTTGAAGGCCGAAGTATATCGACCGATCCAATAGCTTTTGCGCTCTTGGTTCGTATTCAGCTTATCGGAGAGGCGACGGATCAAAGGATCGATCTCTGCTTCATTAGATCAGGATTGACCGTAAGCGTCAATCCAATCCCACCTGCTCGAGCGCGGCTCGTTTCAGTGGCCCGATGGCGGCACGGCTCCAATATGTCTGACGCAGCGTGAGCTGCGCTGGCTGCTCGACGGCCTGTCGCTCACCCAGCGCCAGGCGCATGCTCAGGTCTCGCCGGAAGTGGCGATCTAAACATGGGCAGCAGGATTTTTCGGCCCTCCTGACGAATCTCTCTTTCATGGAAAAAAGAATCGGAATCCCTCACCCTGGAACAACTCCAGCAGCAAAATGCCAAGCTGGAACAACTTAAATACCGAACTGTCGGCCAAACTCAAATGGTACGAGGAACAGTTCCGGCTTGCACAGCAGAAACGCTTCGGGGCTTCCAGCGAGAAGACGCATCCGGATCAATTGGAACTGAATCTGTTTAATGAGGCTGAAGTGCTGGCAGTGCCTAACGCAGAGCCCGGAGAAGGAACAGATTACTTACGAGCGCCGCAAATCGAGTGGCAAAGGTGAAGCAGATCTCTCCAAACTGCCGCTGGAAACGGTGACGTATACCCTTGCCGAAGGCGAGCAAATCTGCGCCTGCTGCGGTGGATCGCTGCACGAGATGACCACGCAGACCCGTCGCGAGATAGCGGTGGTGCCGCCTCAGGTCAAGGTGGTGCAGCATGTGCGGCAGGTGTATGCCTGCCGGCACTGTGAGCGCCATGAACTACATACGCCGATTGTAACGGCTCCAATGCCTTGGCCCGTCTATCCGGGCAGCCTGGCCTCGCCATCGGCGATGGCGCATGTGATGTGCCAAAAATACGTGAGCAGCTAGCCGCTCTACCGACAGGAACAGGAATGGACCCGTTTAGGTTATCCCTTGTCCCGGCAAACGATGGCGAACTGGATGATCTACGGTGCGGAGCGCTGGCTGCTGCCCGTTGTGGTGGAAATGAAGCGCCATCTGCTGAAGCAGGATGTGCTGCATGCGGACGAGACCACGCTGCAGGTGTTAAAGGAACCGGGAAAAGCGGCGCAGTCGGATTCGTACATGTGGCTATACCGCACGGGGCGAGGTGCACCCTCCGTGGTGTTGTACGACTACCAGCGCACGAGAGGCGGGGAGCATCCGCGGGACTTTTTGGCGGGGTTCAAGGCAAAGAGGTGACACTGGCGGGCTGCTGGGCGCATGCGCGGCGCAAATACGATGAGGCACTGAAGGCAGCGCTAAAGGCCAGAAGGAATCCGCACAGCGTGGCGGCGCAAGGCCTTGCCTGGTGCAACCAACTGTTTGCCATCGAACGGGAACTCAAAGAAGCGACGACCGAGGAGCGGCTCGCCGCACGCGAGGAACAAAGCCACGGTGCTGGATGCCTACTATGCCTGGCTGCGCCAGCAGAAATCCCGGACGATGCCCAAGAGCTTGCTGGGTCAAGCGATTGGCTACAGCCTGAACCAGTGGGACAAGCTGACGGCGTTTATGAAGGACGGTCGGCTAGAGCTGGACAACAATCGGGGGGAACGTTCAATCAAGCCGTTTGTGAACGGACGCAAAAACTGGCTCTTTGCCCATACTCCGCGCGGAGCCAAGGCCAGCGCAGCGATCTACAGTGTGATCGAGACGGCCAAGGAAAATGGGCTGCATCCGTTTCGGTATCTCACGCACTTGTTCGAGCAGTTGCCGCAGCTTGCCAATCTGCAAGAGCCACAGGCGTTAGAGTCTTTTATGCCGTGGTCGCCGCAGTTGCCGGACTTCTGCCGCATGAACTAATCTACATTGATCATACACTGGCCCCGATCTGATCGCTAGGTGGGGCCTATTTGACGTTCACGATTCTGTTGAGCAATCAATATGGCGGTCGTGGCGAAGTGGTTAACGCATCGGATTGTGGCTCCGACATTCG
>NZ_JAJNBZ010000048.1 GCF_021369635.1 Paenibacillus profundus
TAAGCCAATTCATCCCAAGCCTAAAGGCAAGGGCTTTCTTAGCTAATTTCTGTAACAGGATCTCCTGTCATCTCATCCCCTTCATCAGGTTCCGACATGCTGCTCAGAGGCTTGGTTCAATAAATAATTCTTGCTCCTTTTCAGCAACTGGAGCTCTCTGTGAAAGAATTCATTTATTTACTCTTCTCTTCATCGCGTTTAAATATTTTGTATATGATAACAAATTCTCCTCAATATTGTAAATAAGTTCTTATAACTATTCGCTGAATTGTTTCTTCTTATACGCTACGAAGATGACGCGCACGCGTTCACACCCTCGGACATCAATTTATTTGCTGTCGGTTCGTTTTTCGTTCGGGATGGCTGTAACCGCATCCGCATTGGAATAGCTGTACTTGTTGACAGTGAAGCTTCCGAGATCGGTCATCGCCCCGAAGCTATCCATCGTTCCATAGCGTACAAATCCGGTCATCGGGAGACCAGCTCACCCTTCCTCCAAGCGCTTCGCTCACGAAGCGAAGCGGTACGAAGATTAATATGAAGCGACCCGATTGTGAATTATTCTTACAGCTTGCCAATATGTTTTCCATAGCGTACAAGCATTGTTGCCAATTAATCGATACAAGCACCCGTTATATGCGAACATTTGTTTTCAACTACCATGTAGTTATGGTAATATTGGTTCTATGTCACACAGTAGAAGGAGCATCATGAGAAGACATCTGATTCCACTATTCCTAGTTTTAACGTTGATCGTTGCCATCCTTCCTGCTTCAGCCATCGCACATCCAGGTAAGACCGATGCCAATGGGGGGCATACGTGCCGTACCAATTGCCAGCAATGGGGGCTTACAGATGGAGAGTATCATTATCATAACAAGGATGGCAGCATAAGAAGGGCCACCGACAAAAAATCAGCTCAAAAAAGCACTGGCGCGGCATTGATTCTCCCGAAGAAACAAGCTGCCGGTACGCTGCAAGTCTACTATTTAGATGTAGGACAGGGAGATTCCACTCTCATTCGAACACCAAAAAACCAATACATATTAATTGATGCGGGTGACAATGACAAGGGAAAAGACGTCGTAACCTATCTCAAGCACCTCGGGGTAAAGCAGCTTGATGTAGTAATTGCCACCCACCCGGATGCCGACCATATCGGTGGCTTGGATGATGTTATTCATGCATTTCCAGTCCAAGCCGTCTATGCACCTAAAGTATCACATACAACACAAACCTTTAAAGATTTCTTATTAGCTGTGAAGAAACAAAAGCTCACGATAAAAACGGCAAAAACCGGCGTTGACATACCGCTTGCTGGAATGACTGCCAAGTTTGTCGGACCAGTTAATGAATACGGAAATGAGCTCAACGAATGGAGTGCGGTTTTGCGCCTGCAATACAAAGATACTTCCTTTTTGTTCACCGGTGATGCGGAGCAGAAAAGTGAAGCAGACATGATAAAAAGCGGGGCCAACTTATCTGCCGATGTACTCAAGGTAGGACACCATGGCTCTACTACATCTACATCACAGAAATTTCTGAATGCGGTCAAACCTGCACATGCCATTATTAGTGCAGGAACAGGCAACAAGTATGGACATCCAACGAAGGATATACTCACTCGTCTAAAAAAAGCGAACTCCAAAATATATCGAACCGATCAGCAAGGAACGGTCACTGCAATCAGTGACGGGAAGAAGATAACATTCGTAACAGCGAGGTGAACGATGTGAAAAAAGGGATAATTGACCGTATTGAGGGAGATATTGCGGTCATTGAGCTTGATGGAAAGACGCATGACTTCCAAAAGTCATTGCTCCCGGATGGCGCTAAAGCTGGGGATGCTGTAATCATCTGCAAAGATAAAATAACAGTCGACCCAACAGAAACAGCAAAGCGAAGGCAGGAAGCAGAAGATTTGATGTCCGAGCTGTTCAATGCTCAATCTGAATCAACGGGAGAGTGAACATAAGGCTACTTCGGCGACTTTTAACTTGCTCAATCTGAGCCATTGGAAGAGTGGATATAAGAGCACATCGAGGTTGAAGAACACGAGAGGGCGAATTGACATCCGCTAACGAGGACCCATTCTAAAAAAGAAGAATCGCCTGATAGATGCTGGCATCTAACAGGTGATTCTTCCTCATTAAGCTATAGCAACTTCACTTGATTTTTATTCACAGGCTCAAAATTGAACCTTTAGTCCCGTCTTCCCGGATTCATATATAGCCGCGACCATCTTCTGAGTTTTCAAGGCTTCTTCCCCTGTAATATGCAACGGCTCACCATTGATTACAGCATCGTAGAAGTTCCCGATTTGATGGATGTGGCTAATCCCCCAGTATGTTTTTACCCCTTCGCCGTAATCGATTACGTTGTTGCGATCGGTGTCCCGGCTAATTTCAGTGCCGTCTTCATAATGAATGGCGCCTTGCTCGGCCTTGATATGCGCGGTTCCTTTCTCGCAGTGCAATTCAATCTCCACTGGAGCATCATAGCTATGATAGTTCATCGCGTAGAAAGAGGCCATCGTCCCGTTTTTGAACTCGATAACTCCATCAGCCACGTCTTCAACGTCGATTTGTCGATGCGTGCGATTTTCAATGTGAGCGGATATCGCAGCAATATCGTCTCCGATGAACCATCTCATCAAATCCAATGTATGAATGGCCTGATCGATAATGACGCCGCCGCCTTCTTTATCCCAGGTGCCCTTCCAGTCGCTCTTGCTGTAATATTCGTCTGTCCGTTTCCAGGTGACAGAACAGCGGGCCCCAAGCACGCGCCCCAGCTTGCCGCTGTCGAGAGCTTCCTTAATCAACACGGAGCCTGGATTATAGCGGTTTTGAAAAATGACTCCGAATGTGACATTGTGTGTGCGGCACGCCTCGATCATCGCCTCCGCATCCGCCACCGTAATGCTCATCGGCTTCTCCGTAATGACATGCTTGCCTTTCTCTGCTGCATAGATGACGACAGGAGCATGCATATGGTGTGGTGTACATACATGCACAACGTCCAGGTCGGCCTCATCAATCATTTGTTTATAATCCAAGTAATAAGCACAGTTGTATTGATTGGCTGCTTTCTGTGCCCGATCTTCTTTGACATCACATATAGCCACTAATTCTGCATGTTCATTCAGCTCTACGGACTTGGCATGCATTGGAAAAATATTTCCACAGCCCACGATACCTACACGCTGTTTCTTCATTAATACCAACCTCCATCCTAGTAACACCTCTATCATAGCTTGGCATCGCTTACTTGCCCATGAATGATTTAAGCGTTACCTGAATTATTTGGCTGATATTACTCATTCAAGTGCTCACCCAAAAACTTCACAATTCCATCCTCGGAGTCTTGAGAGTATTCCCAAACCATTGCCCCTCCCAAGTCTTTACCTTGAATGTACGCTATTTTTTCCTTTAACGCTTCTTTATCCTCATAAGTGATGAACATATCCCCATCATATAAAAATGCGGTCTTTGCCTTCTCGTCATAATAACGTTTAAATCCTTGTTTACTCCTATATTTTTGTTCGATGGTTTTATAACTCAAATCCACTTTGTCTATATCGATTGGTTTTCCGGCAGCAAACGCTCCGTTTCCTCCACCTTCGCTTTTCACGCCTTCCCATCCGTACGAATAGGCCGGAATGCCCAGAAGCAGCTTCTTACTGTCAATGCCGTGCTGCAAATACATATTGATAATTTCATCCACGCTATCTTTGGCCTTCTCGTTGGCATCCTTGTACAGATTGGCGTTGTACCCTGTCGTATCAGACCATCGGCCCGTCAAGTCATAGCTCATGACGTTGATGAAATTGACGTACTTCTCTACTTGTTTAACCTCTACATTGTTGAAATACCAGTCTTGCGTTCCCGCAGCAAAGGTCAACACATATTTTTTATTTTTATGGGGCAGCTTATTAAGCTTTTCCCTTAATTCTTTCATCAGGTACGTAAAGTTCGCAGTATCCTCGGCGCGTGCCTTTTGTGTTCCCCAAGCATCAAAAGCTGGAAACTCCCAGTCGATGTCCACCCCGTCCAAGTCCAGCTCCTGCACCATCCCAACAATGCTTTCAGTAAATTGATACCGATTGGCGTCCAGCGAGGCATCCGAAAATCCATCCACATTATACCCTCCGATAGCCAGCACAAAGCGTGTTTGCGGATGATTCTCTTTCAGCTTTTTGATGTTCGCTTTGATTTGATCGTTTGAGGCAGGATCTTCGTGAAAATAAATATTGTTTTTATCTATTTTTGCGAAGGCGATAAATGCAATATCCACCTTCTTATCCTGCAGCTTGATATCGCTTAAATTTTTCCATATCGGAATATAAACAGTATTCATTTTATGGTTTGTATTGTGCAAATTATAAAAATAGAAGCCCATCCCTATTATTAACATCACGATAAACGCTTTTGTATAATGGCTTACACGCATCATTAACCTCTTCCACCAAATAGCACTTTGGTTATGAATTTATTGAGATTCAACAATTTGACCGTAATGTAACTGATTGCAAAGATGGCAACTACATTAAACGCAAGGTTGAACGAAGTTTGCAGCAGCGTTCCCTCGGTGTCGGCCCGGCGGGATACGAGCAATTCGATTAGCAAATGAATAAGATAAATGCTGAAGCTCGCTTTTGACACGGAACCGATCATTTTTTTGATTTTGTGATTTACTTTTTCCCTTAATGAGCTGTCTTTCTCTTGAAAGTAAATAAATATGGCTATGGCCATAAAGAACGTCGTGATGGAATAATTCCCGTAAAACATTTCATCCAGCACGCCGTTGTACAGAGATGCAAAATAAGTCGCCACCGGAGTAACAAAAAACGAGATAATGCCCAAATTAAAAAATAATCTTTTCGGTCTCTCCGGCAGCCCATATGTAAACATATAGTATCCCAATACAAAATACCCTAAAAAACCCGTAAAAAAAGGAATGTTCAAAATAGGTATATTTATATATTGCGAAGTTGCTTTAAGCACGATATCAGATATCAAGCGATACAGGATGCTGATAATGAACCAGAGCGTTAAATAATAACGCAAATCCTTCTCGCTGCACGCCTTCACCAATTTGCTAATCAAAGGAACCGTCATATAAATAGCGATGATAGCATACAAAAACCATAAATGAACATAGTTCCCGTCTGTCAGTAATTTATAAGCGAAATCTCCGAGAAATTGATAGACGTTCATGTGGCTGTTAACGATAAAATATTGCGTGTACAAGGCATAAATCAAAGACCAGCTCACTAGCGAGATGACTAAAGGCAATACTCTTTTTATGTAGAAGTCCCTGTATGATTGGACGTCAATCCGCAGTATCATCGCTCCGCTAATCATGAAAAATACAGGAACCGCAAATCTCGAAATGGAATTGAACACATTGCTGACCCACCATGACGGGGTGTCAAAATCGTTCGTTCTGGTCAGCAAATCCGCGGTAATATGCAGCACAATAACAGCTATAATGGAAATGATCCGCAATATGTCAATGTATATAATTCTATTATTTTTGAAAACACTCTCCATGGCAGCCTCCTAAGTTAGCCTATATGATCTGTTTGGGCAAAATTAACTGATGGTTGCAACCCCTTTGCGCTCTACATAACCCCAGCCTTCATCATTGTCGAAATATTTAAAGGTTCCGACAATATTTAAATAAAGCAATAAATTTCGGTACGTTAACAATTCATACTGGCTGAATAAGAACATTTTCAAATAATCCTTGAACGCATAACTGCTTTCGTATTTTTTGCACAGGTACAGCGAGATGATAATTTGTGTGGCATTCACGATTAATGTGATGCTTAACATCATAAGCGCTTGAATGATGTCGCCGCCAAAAAGCGCGATTTGCAGCAAATAAAAAATGGTTGTGAAGGCGGTCAGCGTTCCCAATACAAAACCGTCAATCGCAAAAAACAGGCTGACGCCCAAGCTGAACTTTTCCGACAGTTTGGACCAATATATTAAGATGCAATCGACAAAAGCCTTTTGCCATCGGATCCGCTGCTTATAGAAGTTGGGGATATTTTCTGGACATTCCGTATAGCATACCGCTTCCGGGGCATACACCAGCTTCTGCTTCAACTTATTCGCCTTCAAATACTCATGAATTTTCAGGGTGATGTCGATATCCTCTCCAACCGTGCTTCTGAAGCCATTAACTTGGATCAAGATCTCTTTGTAGAACGCGCCGAATGCGCCTGAGATGACAACAATGGAATTAAATACAGATTGCGTTAATTTCCGGACATAGAAACCATGAATGTAATTAATAATTTGGCTTTTGATAATCCCTTTGCCCGCAAATTGCTCTACGATGACTCCGTTCTTTTTTTGGGCGCCTTGCACGATTTTAACGGTGCCGCCCAGTGCGATTATATCCTTGTCATGGAAATATTGATTGACATATTTAAGCGAATTGACTTCGAGCATGCTGTCCGCATCCAGCGTTATGACAATGTCGGATTGAGCACAATCGATGCCCACATTTAAGGAATCCGCTTTTCCACCGTTCAATTTGTCGATGACGAATATATTTTGATAGATTTTCGAACCATATATCCCTTTAATCTCCTTATAAGCAAGCTTTTGATCCGGTTTTCTGTCAATGGGCTCCAACTCCAGCAGCTCATGAAGCCGCCGGAATGTATCATCCTTCGAACCGTCGTTTATGATGATGACTTCATGGTTGCCGTAATTCAGCCCCTCCATCGCTTTGATGCAATTTGCAATGGTAAGCTCCTCGTTATAAGCGGGGACCAGCACCGATATTGATTTTTCGGAAAGATTGTTGTCTAATTTTTTTACTTTGCTGAATAATAAGGGGACGATGGTATATAGCAATTGAAATACTAGAAATACAGTTGTCGTTACATAAAAAAAGTATTGCATAGCGCCCACTCCTTCTTATCTTTCTACACGATAATGCATGATACAGTAATGGCGTTAGGCGGAAGTTCTATATATTCTGCAGGCACTATGGATGTATGTTCTTCCACTGTGAAAATGCGGGTTATCTCTTAGATGTCTTATTGATGGGGAGTAAATGCGTGAGCTGCCGGAGAGAATGTCACCGGTATTCTATTTGTTTCACCTTCTTTCTGAAAACGAGCATGAAATCTTTTCTATTATCAAACTATCCTATTCATTACCCAAAAGTAAAACCGCTTTAATTTTAAAGAAAACGAATACATCGCTTTCATCCGGGTACAATCTTCCATTTGTTCCATTTTACATGGTATCAAATTTTCAACTCATCTTTACCATTTTGAGGCTTTCCAAGGGAAAAGAGCGTGGCACAACAAAAAAGCCCTTGCTGCTCGCAAGGACTGTCGTTTACATTGGTGGTGCGGTCAAGAGGACTCGAACCTCCACGTCATTGCTGACACTAGAACCTGAATCTAGCGCGTCTGCCAATTCCGCCATGACCGCAAACTATGATTATGTTATCGTTCTGAGACCTGATGCGGCCTCAACACTTCATTAGTATATAATGATGTGTTAACCGTGTCAAGCGTGTTGAAACGAATGAACATATGCAATTTTTTCTATCTGAGTTTCTTGCTCATTTTTTTCTATTTAACTCATTCAGCTTTCTATAGGCTTCTATAAATTGAGTCGGATCGTCTTTTACGTAATACGTCTGAACGCCTCGATTGGTATGCAAGTAGAGGAAACCGATAGCATCTTCTTCTCGGCTTTTTCGGTAGTACGAAATATCGTAAATTCTATCCATTGCAATCCGTTCCTCTTTCACGGTAATCTCATGGCTGTACAGCTTCATATGGAAGGAGGTCTCCGTAATTCGCTCCACTGTGCATTCAATTTTTCTCCTGATCTCGATACACCTCTGAGCTGCCAATGCTTTCATAGATGACATCCTCCTTTCCGGCAACCGTGCCATGCGATGCTTTACATTATACATGATTCTCTGCCGTTTTTTTCAAATCAACCTTCCGGATGTCCTCGACGTTCGTCGTCAACATCGAACCCTTGAGCTTATAATAAATATCAAATGTGCCCTCGTATTGATGGCCCTTCAGCTTCCGCCACCCTTTCATCTCTCCGCTGGCCGCAACGTCGTACAATTTCGTCTTTTTCGGTTGCGATTTTTTTCTCTACTTGTCACGTGCTTGTTCTGAAAAATTATGAACATTATTCAAACGAATGAAAATCATATTGCAATCTGACAGGATGAAGTCTACTATAAATGGTACATGTAGGTATTAATTTACTTTATATTCCCACATGATGGATGTCATCTTAGCTGGGTTGCCTAAAATAATCTGAAAAAGGAGAAGGTTTAAATGAGAAAAAGACAAAGTTCCAAAGCATTAAGCGTTATCATGATATTGGCTTTATTTTTCAGCGTTTTTACTGTACCCGTTTCAGCAGAATCGGCACCAGAAAGTGCAGAGGCCATTCAGCCGCTCACTCCGGAAACCGTAAATCGGTTTTCTGTTCCAGCATTCCCGGATTTGCTTGATATGACTGCTGTTGATGCACTCATTGAACAGAAAGACGACAACATCACCCTTGAGCCTTCCTTCTCAACAAAGTCTTCCTATAATGTTGCCGACGCGCTCATGAATTTTAATGACACCCTAACTGCCGAGGACCCTGATGATTTGTGGTTTTTTAAAGTTCCTAGTGACAGAAGCATGATCATGAACCTGGTGTCCAGCAACTCCGCTTATGTGGCGCGGCTGTATCTGGTTGATTGGAACACTGGAGAAGCTGCGGCGACTAACGTGTCAGTCTCTGCAGGCTATCAAGTCTCCTTGAAAGAGCTGCCTGCAGGAGATTACGCCATTCGTGTCTATTCCGATGGAACAGTTGGCGATTCTTATACAATTCGGATGAATGCCCTGAATAAGCCAAATTATTCAAGCATATTGCACGCTTCCGCTTCCTTATTGAATGTAGTGGCAGAGTATCCGGATGGCGCCGTTTATTCCAATGGGGTTTACGTTGGTACGGGAAAGGGAGAAAATCCACATCTTGATTGGAAGCGCGAGTTTACTAACTCTTGGGGAAGTGGATATACCCATCGCTCGCATAACATATCTAGCGTCAAAATAAAGTCCATTTCCGCTCCGGTCAATTATTCTTCTTCATCCGCGTCTTCCAATAAGGCGATTCTTATCTATGTAGATAAAGGGACGCTATTTACGTATTTCGTGTCCGCTTATCAATCCGGACCTAACCATGAATACGATAACTCATTTGTAGATACGCTGGGAAAAACAACCCCGAGACGGATTGACGAGGACGATTTGGAGAATTGGGGCGACCACATTCTCGTGTATGATTTAAACGAAAACAAGGCAATTGACTTTTTTAGCGTTCTTAACTTCTACTATGCAAGCGGAGTCGAAGCCATACCTACCATCACTTATTTAAATTAACCAAGATATACGTCTCAGGCTTATCAGGAAGCCGTAAAAGGAAAAGGCATTATCATGAGCATGTCCCGCAAGGGAACGCCCGCTGATAATGCCTCCATTGAATCGTTTCATTCTACGCTAAAGTCACTGGTGAGAGGGCTCGAACCTCCACGATCATTATCTAACCTATTAATCATAAACTCCAACCTTCTGCTCTTTTTCTTATTTGCAAAAAGTTCTTATAAATTCCGACTTCTTTTATTAAGTCTTCATGCGTTCCCCTTTGAGCGATTCCGCCATTATCAAGCACAATAATTTGATCCGCATTTTGGATGGTCGCTAAACGGTGCGCAATAATAAGGATCGTCTTGCCTGCAACTAGCGCACTGATCGCTGCTTGAATTTCGTGCTCGTTTTCCGGATCAATACTTGCCGTTGCTTCGTCCAGAATAATAATAGGCGCATCTTTCAGCATCGCCCTTGCAATGGAAAGCCGTTGTTTTTCACCGCCCGACAACGTTGATCCGCCTTCTCCAACCATCGTGTCATAACCATCCGGCAATGCCATAATAAACTCATGGCAGCGTGCCTTTTGAGATACCTCCACGACTTCCTCCAAGGTGGCATCCGGCTTTCCGAAGCGGATATTGTTTAGTATGGTATCATGAAACAAATACACCTTTTGGAATACGATACTCATATTTTTCAACAAGCTTTCACTCGTAACCTCGCGGATATTTACTCCGCCGATTTCGATCTGCCCCTGATCCACATCATAAAATCTCGCGATCAGCTTGCATAGCGTTGTTTTCCCGCTTCCGGAAGGTCCGACGATTGCCGTAGTTGTATGTTCCGGAACCGTAAAGGAAACGTCCCGAATCACCTGCCGTCGCTCATAGCCAAACGATACATTCGTGAATTGAATATCAAATTTCTCCAAATGGATTTCTTTACTATGCTTATCCAGAACCTCCGTCTCATTCATCTCTTCCAGCTTGTCCAGCGTTGCGTCAATCACCTTCAATACATGGGAGGCGTTATTCATCGCTTCAACCTGACTAAAGATCACGAATGAAAAAATAACCATCATGATCATCGTCGATAACGGAATGATTTCATTCATCGCCAGCCATGCTGAGACGGCAACGATGCCAGTTGAAGCAGCATGAAGGGAGAGCAGATGCAGGCTATTGTACGGCATATAATTTTTTTCGATTTTGATATTGATCTCTTTGCCCATTTCATACGCCTTATGAATACTTTCTTTCGTAAAGCCCTGCTGATGATAAGCTTTCACTTCAGGCATTCCCCGAATATACTCAATCGTCGCTGAAATCATGCGATCCTTGGCTTGCTGATGAATCGGCGCATTCTCTTCACTTTTGCTGCGCAGCAATTTTAAGAATAGTGCAGAACACGCAATGCCTGCAATAGCCGCAAGCGCAACTGCATAATGATAAAAAGCCAAGCACAGAACTAGGGTAAATACACTGATGTAGCCGTTTACGATGACATCGATCATCTTCATGCCGTGCATTTCGATAAAGGATAAATCTGTCGTTACAGCCGAAGTAATATCTCCCGCTTTTTTACGATAAAAAAAACCCAATGATACCCGCTTTAAGAGTCCGCCAATGTGAATTCGTTGTTCAGCCGTCACTTCATACCCCACACTTTCTTGCGTGGATGCACGAAGATAGCCAAACATAAAACGGCCGGCCACAGCTATCACCATAGAAATGGCGATATACACGATAGAGCTTGTCGCGAGCGACTCCTTGCCATTCATATCTTCCAGAATCAGCTTTAAACTATAAGCGGCAATGATGACAGGCAAGGCGGTGAAGAGAGTATGGAAAAAAGAATAGACAAACCCGATATAGATACGCTTTCGCCGAGTACCCGTCCAATTCAGCAAACGCTGGATCGATCTAACCATTGGCATGCACCTCCTTGGCACTGCTGCTCGCTGCCCATGCTTTTGCGCCGATATGGGCCTCCCACATATGCCGATACAATTCGCATGTCTGAAGAAGCTGGTTATGACTTCCTGTGGATTCAATCTGTCCATGATTGAGCACGATAATTTGATCCGCATGCTGAATCGTTGACAATCTATGGGCAATGACGAACAAAGACTTTCCTTTTGTTAAAGCGGCAATCGACTTCTGCAGCTTCTCTTCATTCTCGGGATCGGTAAAAGCGGTCGCTTCATCCAAAATGATAATGGGAGCATTTTTTAGCATTGCTCTGGCAATTGCCACTCGCTGCTTTTCTCCTCCGGACAGCCTGCCCCCTACCTCTCCGGCAAGAGAATGATAGCCATGCTCTAATTGCTCGATAAAATCATGGCAGCAAGCGGCCTTAGCCGCTGCAATCACCTCTTCGTCTGTCGCATTCGGATCGCCGAGCCGAATGTTGTCGATCAAGGAGCAATCGAACAGGAAATTGTCTTGCGATACGAAGCTGACGGTATTCGCTAATTGATCCAGGGGAATTTGTTTGAGCGGAACATTTCCAATCGAAATCTCTCCGTCCGTTACATCCCAAAACCTCGCAATCAATTTGGCAATGGTCGATTTCCCGCTTCCCGAAGGGCCTACCAGTGCCGTAAAGCTTCCTTCCGGAAACGTTAGATTGATCGAATGGAGCACCTTGTTTTGTGCGGACACTGTGTCTTGCGAATGCGCTGAATACGAGAAGGAAACATCGGTAAAGATTACTCCGTATTGATCGAATTGGACTTGTTCTGATGCATTCTCCAGCTCTTCTAACTGTAAAAATTCATTGACTTCCATAACGGCATATTCGATCGTCTTCGCGTTATTCACAAATAAGGTGAAGCTCGTGAGCGGCCCAACAATTCCTAAGGATAAAATGAAGCAAATCGCCAGCTCGGAAGGACCCAATGTCCCCGTCTGATACAAGTACATCCCGACAGGTACAGTACCGAGCAAGGTTGAAGGCAAGACGGCATTGGAGAAATTCATCAGCTTCCAGGTATTGCGAAACCAGCTCAGCGTATAGTCTTTAAAGGATTGAATGGCTTGCTCAAACTTTTCATAAGAGGACGATGATTGATTGAATGTTTTGATGACTTCAATTCCTTCTACATACTCCACAATGACACTATTGACGTGATTGCTTGATTCCATGTAAGACGCATATTGCTTATTAAAGGATTTCATTAAATAAGCAAAGGCGATTGCCGCAATAGGTACGGTTAGCAGGGATGCAAATGCCATCCGCCAATCGATAAACAGCAAATACGCAAACACGCAGACCGGCAACAAAAGGTTTGATATGCCTTCAGGGATGATATGCGCAAGCGGCAGCTCGATCGTTTCTACCCGATCGATCATAACATTCTTCAGCTTGCCTACCGATTGGTTCTGTACCGTTCCTAACGGAGCTTTCATTAGCCGCTCAGCAATCCGAACACGCATGGATTCCAGGATTTGATAAGCTGCATGATGAGCCAACGTCGTTGAAACAGCATGAAAAATGATTTTCACCCCATAGCCGCCAAGACAAATACCAGCCCAAAAAACAATGTCGCGAAACTGAACTTCATGAGTCATAAACAAATGAATGATCTGATAGACGCCGAAATAAGGGATAATTCCTCCAGCAACACTAATGATTGCACACGCTACCGAGAGCGCCAGCCGATTTTTACAGCCATCGGCAAACGACCAGACAATGGCAACCCAATTTGAATTTTTCATTAAGATATTCACACCCGCTAATGATATGTTTTGAATAAAGAAAGCTTGCCGAGCATGTCAAAGTGAAACAGGATGAGGACTGCCAAGGTTGATCCGATCCAAAAAGATCCTATAAAGATATAATCCTGCCTTGCCATTGATGATCGGCGAAAATACGTACGAGTTCGGTAAGCTCCGAAGGCACGCGAATCCATCGAATAGGCCATACGTTCTGCGTGACGTAAGGATGAGGATAGGAGAGGCAGCGCATATCTTTGAGTTCGTTCCATGATTCTGCGAGACCCCTTCCCTGTATAGCCGCGAACCTGGTGAGCCATTTTGACAAGCTGAAACTGCTGCATCAGAATAGGAATGAAACGAAGAACAGCCAGTGTACCGAATCCAAAGCGATAGTTGACTCTCCATTGTTGAATGAGCGCGCGAATAAGATCCGCTGTGTCTGTCGTCAAGGTGAATAACAGCGATAGAACGAGCATGGCAAGCAATCGCAATCCTGTAGCTAACCCAAATAATACCCCCGATTCATATACATCAACGAATCCGAAAGAAAATAATAGTTCCGAGCCTTCGTTGATCCGATCGCTGACCAAGAGCGGATACAGAAGAATGAATCCAAGAACAATGAGCAGCATGGGCGCACATACTTTGGCATAACGCATCAATGGAATTCTCCCCAGCATAAGCGTGATGCCTATCGTTAGATTGATAAACAGCAGCGGTGTCCAGACATTGGTCGTCAAAGCCAGGAAAATGGCTGGCGGGCCTATTGCCAGTAATTTGCTAAGGGGATTCAGACGATGCAGATAACTCATACAGATGCCGCCCGAAATTGCCGTTCGATTTCCACAGATGGCGGCAAGTTAAGACCTGCTTCGACAAGCAACTCCTTCCGGTCAAACAAAGCTTGTACCGTTCCGTGGAAGATTAGCCTGCCTGTCTTCAAAACTGCTGCGTGATCGGCATATTCAGCAATCAAGCCCATATCATGCGAGATGATGATGATGGTATGGCCCGTCTCCTGTAATTCCTTCATCAGTTGCATAAGCTGATGTGCATTGCGCCCATCTTGTCCGAATGTCGGTTCATCCAGAATAAGCAGCCTTTGTCCGGTAATAAGCATGGAAGCTGTGCTTAAACGCCGTTTCTCGCCATGACTTAGTTGAAATGGATTGGCTTCGATATATTTCTTAAGCCCAAATCGATCCAGCATCTGTTCAACTCGTGAGTAAATTTCATCTGGAGACAGCTGCATCCCTTTCAGTCCAAAGGCCAGTTCGTCGAACACGCGATTCGTGACAAATTGATGTTCGGGATTTTGAAAGACGTACCCAACCTCTCTCGCCATGTCATGTACAGGCCATTCCACAAGATCACGTCCGTGCAAATATATGACCCCTTTATCCGCCTGTTGCAGCTTGATCATGTAGCGTGCCAGAGTCGACTTGCCCGCACCGTTCTTTCCAACAATGGCCAGAAAGTCACCCTTGGGCACACACAAATGCATGGGCCGCAAGATGCATGCTTTCTTTTGAGTAAATTCGACCGGTCTGATTTCTATGGCAAGCTCATCTTTTACCAGGCTAGGTTGTATTTTACCCACAAAAGTATGCGCGGTATCGTTAACAGCTTCAGCATTCATTCTCGAAGCAATTCCTGCTGCAGCTTGCAGAGCAAATTCGTCGTTCTCTCCTGTCAAGCGGATCCTTTCCAGCATTTCTACCGTTTCATTCACGGTAAGCGGAGTTCCAGAAACAGCAATCCCCCGTTTTATTAGCTCACAAGTAAATGTAACGCTGTAGGGCAGCCAAACGCCCTCTTGTATTAATTCATTATATTTGTGGTAAAAAACTTCACGAGGATGACCATCCGCTATGATCCTTCCATTTTTTCCAAGAACCAGGACACGATCTGCCATATCCATTAAATCGTCAAGCTTATGTTCGATCATGATAATCGTATAATTGCCGCTCTTTCGTAGATTTCGCAGAATGGCAAACAATTCCCTCGTACCCTCTGGATCAAGATTTGCCGTCGGTTCATCCAGGACGAGAATTCGCGGCTGCATACATAATACAGAGGCCAGCGCGAGCCGTTGTTTTTGTCCGCCGGAGAGCTTGTCAATCTGCCATTGCCTGAATTCCGACAAACCGGTTTGCTGTAACGCCACCTCAATTCTCCGCTCCATTTCGTTGGGACCTAGGCATAAATTTTCCATACCAAAAGCGACCTCATCTTCCACTTTCATGGTGACCAGTTGTGCTTCCGGATCTTGAAAAACAATGCCGACTTGTCTTGCCAGTTCCGCAATCGGCGTTATAGATGTATCTTTCCCTCCCACTCGGACGACTCCGCTGAACTCCCCATAAATACTATTAGGAATCAAGCCATTCAAGCAGAGCACAAGCGAGCTTTTCCCCGCTCCGGAAGCACCAAGCAGCAAAACCGTTTCATTATTGCCGATCATTACATCTATGCCGTCCAGTACAGGCTTGATTGTTCCCGCATAAGTAAAGTGAACATCGTGCATTTCAATCATGAGTTTCACTTCCTGTAGGTATGATCTAATGATGATCTGCGATAATCTGCTAACAAACCTAATTTCAACATCGACTCTGCCAACAATTTGGACAATATTCCACCGATCGCTCCGCCTACGGCACTCACCACGAGCATGGTGATTTGAACGCCAATCGATAATGCCGCATGGCCGTATAAGGGGTATTCAAGAAGAGTGCTTAAAATGGTGGCGACCGAGCCGCTTATCATCAAAAACAGAGTTGAATATTTTCTATACAGTACCGCTAAAAAAGGAACTTCACACTCAAGCCCGGCCAGGGCTGCCCATACAATTCCGATTAAACCATAGGGTGAAAATGGCAGCATGACCAGGCCGCCAATCGTCATAGAAACTAGAGCAGCACCAGGTTTTCTAATGAGATAAAGAGCCATGAGACCGGGAATCATAAAAATCCCGTCCGTTATTCTCGAATACGCCGGACCTAATATGGCAGCAAGCGGGAAATAAGCAAACGTCACGGCAAGTAAAACAAAAGCAAACACAACGCCAATCATTCCTGTGATCAAAATATCCTTTGTATTCCAAGCAGCCCTCCTGCGCTGTACAGGCTTGCTATATGCAAGATCTTTCTCCATGCCGCCCACCATCCTATTTTCTCATTGATAATCAATTTCATTTGCATAGTTATTATCATAAATAAAAAAAGAGCGGTTTAACCGCTCCAATCCGTCTGAGTATGCTCCATTCGGACAACGTCTTTCTGGTACATGGCTGGTGTCATCCCTTTAATCGCTTTAAATGCCGCTGCAAACTTGCTCGGATTGCTATAACCGACCTTTCCTGCGATGATCGTTATTGTATCGTCGCTGTGCCTCAGTAAATAGGCAGCCCTTTCCATTCTGTACTTTCGTAAATAGGCATAGATGGATTGCCCGTAAATAGCCTTGAAGCATAGCTTCATCGCCGTTTGCGAAATATGAAATCGACTTGATAAGTCTTGCAATGTCATATGCCGATCCAAATGGTTACGAATATAATCCATAATCACTTTCACCGTCTCCACTTGCTTTTTAGGAAAATAGGGGCGGCTTTCCCCATCTTCGGAAACGTCTACGGCACTTAAAATGAGCAGCAGCTCTATAATTTTGATTCTAAAATACGGAATTCGGATCAGTTCTGGAACAGCATACAACTCTGTGAAAATTTGTCGGATCGGTTCTGTAGTTCGCATCAGAAATGAGCGGTCTTCATTGCAAAACTTTGCACACAGCAAACGCAGATCGACTGAAAATGGTTCAAATATAGAAGCAGATGCTGTCATGGCTTCATCCAGATAAATACCGATAGTAATGCCTCTATATTCATTCAGCGGAAATCCAAACGTCTGATCAGGATGATTTTTCGTGCTGATTTGCAAATCTCCTTCATCCAGGTACATATAAGAACCATTTTGAACTTCACATTCAATCCGGCCTTCACGACAATGATCAATCGTAAGCATCTGTGCATACGGCCGGAACTCGGAAAAACAGCTTTTCATTTGAAAATCATTATACATGAGCTTAATGCCGGGAAACACATCGTAGCTCGTCATGACGCCTGTACCGCTATCATCCTTCATCATAAATATCGTACACTCTTCATCCTGCCTATGTATCTCAATACTATTACCGTAAAATACGTGTTTATCGTAACCGCCGGCTATAATCATCTGCCTCCCTCTGCGTTGAACCTCTCATGGCAAAAGCCACGAGATTCCTAAGTACGAAAGACCTATCGGTCTCTAATTGATTAGGCTATCCCCGTAGTTCCTACGGTTAGAAGTCTTAGTCACAGCACGAACATAGCTGAGAACTTGCGAAGGTTTTTAGATACTACAACGACTTGCTTGTCGTACCATTTCGCTTTGTACTCAAGCATGGTTCTGAATTGTGACCAAGACACTTCACTAAGTGCTTTGGCTAACTTGTGATTTTTCAACATATTGGATACTTGCAAATCTTCAATACCAATTACATCGTGGTTTTTGATGATGTCAGTAGAGATTTTTTGCAAGTAGTCTGTTCTGGCATTGGTGATTCTTTCGTGGATACGCGCAACTTTAATGCGTTGCTTATTCCAGTTCGAACCGCCTTTCGTACGTCTGGACAGAATGCGCTGTGCGTTCGCTAATTTTTCTTCAAGTTTACGAAACCATTTTGGGTTAGCGAATATTTCTCCTGTACTCAAAATGGCAAGGTCTTTTAATCCAACATCAACGCCAACCGAAGAACCTGTTTTTTCTAAGGGGCGCACTTCTGTTTCAGCAAGAATGGACACAAAATATTTACCGCTTGGATTACGTCTAACGGTAGCATGAATAATACGACCATTTACTTCGCGACTGTTCGCAAAGCGAACGAGACCAAGTTTCGGCAATTTTATTTTATTACCTACAACCGCAATATTTCCGTTGGTTTGCTTTGTCGTATAAGACTGTACTTTGTTGTTTTTTGATTTGAAACGTGGCGCATCGTTTTGCTTCTTGTAAAAACGAGTGAACGCATCCGCAAGATTCTTAAGTGTAGATTGTAGGGAAATGCTGTCCACTTCTTTCAGCCACTCTAATTCCTTTTTCAATTGTGTTAATTCCGCTGAACAAGAACTGTATGTTAATCCCTTGCCTGTTTCCTTGTATGTTTCATTCCATTGTGCTAAAAAGCGATTGAATACAAAGCGAGAACAACCGATTGTTTTATGGATGAGAGTAGTCTGTTCTTTTGTTGGGTAAATGCGAAATTTATATGCCTTTTTTACGGTCACTGTTTCACCTCTCTTTCTGATTTTGGATGTATTGTCGGACCTAGCACCTCAAATATAAGACAGCATATGTCGGATAATTTAAGTGTCAATAGACACGTTTTATCCGAAGTCGAGAACACTCATGATTAAAATCACGAGTGTTCTCGGCTGATTAATAAAAAACTGTACAGTTCTCATATAGCAAGTATACAAATAAAAAACCTTAGGTTCCATGGCCCAAAGAGCTTCTATTCTGGAAAAAGCCTTATTCTTTGATAACTGTTCTTAAAAAACAAAAGGAGGACATGACCGTCATCGTCCCATCAATGGTCATCGTTCATCACTCCTGTAATGAACCGAATTTACATGCTATCAAACTATTGAAGTCCTTCATATAAAGGAAACTGAGACGTAATTTCACTCACACTTCCTAATATTTGATCTTTAACCGTCGAACTCTTGGGATTTTTAAGGGCAAGTCCAATAAGCTGGGCAATTTCTTTTATTTCCTTGGGTCCTAATCCTCTTGATGTCATAGCAGGGGTCCCGAAGCGAATGCCACTCGTTACTAACGGGCTTGCCGTATCATGAGGAATTGCGTTTTTATTAGCCGTAATCCCCACTTCATCGAGTATTGTTTCAGCTTCTTTGCCCGTGAGTCCAATCGTGCGCAAATCAACCAAAACAATATGATTATCCGTTCCTCCCGATACAATAGTTAACCCTTCATTCATTAATGCCTCCGCCAATACGTTAGCATTTTCAAGAGTTTTTTCCATATACGTTTTGAAATCCGGTTGCAATGCCTCGCCTAGCGCAACCGCTTTTGCCGCGATGACATGCATAAGCGGGCCGCCTTGTGACCCGGGAAATATCGCTTTATCAATGGCTTGCGCCCATGGTTTACGGCACATGATGACACCGCCTCTTGGTCCTCGCAACGTTTTATGCGTTGTCGTCGTAACAAAGTGTGCGTGCGGCACCGGGTTAGGGTGCAAACCTGCCGCGACAATTCCTGCAATATGTGCCATATCCACAAAGAAAAGGGCCCCAACTTCGGCCGCAATTTGGGCGAACAACTCAAATTCAATCGTTCGTGGATAGGCGCTGGCTCCAGCAACGATCATGCGCGGAAGATGCTTATGTGCGAGTTTTCGCACTTGGTCAAAGTCAATGCGCCCCGTTTGTTCATCGACACCATAAGGAAGAAAATTGTAAAATCTTCCGGAAAAATTCACCGGACTCCCGTGTGTAAGATGGCCACCATGGGATAGATTCATGCCCAAAATCGTGTCACCAGGTTTGACTGAAGCAAAATAAACCGCCATATTCGCCTGTGCGCCGGAGTGAGGCTGCACATTGGCATGTTCAGCACCAAAAAGCTCTTTGACACGGTGAATGGCAAGTTCCTCGACCATATCGACATACTCACATCCACCATAATATCTTCTTCCCGGATACCCTTCAGCGTATTTGTTAGTCAGTACCGTACCAGTGGCTTCCATGACAGCCCTGCTTACAAAGTTCTCCGATGCAATCAGTTCTATTTTATCCCGCTGCCGTACAAGATCTTGCCGAATAGCGTTGGCCACTGCTTTGTCTTGTTGTTCCAAATGTTCCATGAACATCTTCCTTTCTGTCTGCTTATTTCGTAAATTCGTTTGTCTAATTCTGTCGTGTTGCAAAAGCAATTATTGTCATGATAGTATATCAATCAATGGATTGTTATTAAATATCCATACATCATCATTTTGAACAATCCATAATTCCAATAGAAACACTGAAGGTGAATGAATGCTAAAAGTAAACCGAGATGATGAACGTCCTATCTGGCAGCAACTTCTGGACCAAGCGATACATAATATTACAACCGGAAAATGGCCGCCAGGCGAATTGCTGCTCCCATCCCGCGAACTCGCTCTATTGATTGGCGTTTCCCGTTCTACCATACAGATAGTTTACGAGGAATTATTCAGCCGCGGGTATACCGTAACCTCTCGTCGCGGCGGTACTAGAGTTAGCGAATGGACATATGAGGCTCGTCCTTCAGAGGATGCTGCCACACCAGGACCCGTCCCCCCCGAATTGCCTTTATTAAACACTGCAGTCGGCCATTTACACAGTTGGTTCGGAGACAAAGAACATCGAAAAGTAGAGATCGATTTCAGTCCTCATGAGCCTTATTTAGACGAACATTTTCAAAAGAATTGGAGACAATCATTTTTACAGGCCTCCACAGAAACAGACCTGGACAGTTGGGCTTACGGCGATGCCTATGGATTCCTGCCGCTACGGGAACAGATTCAACGTTATTTGTCACTTGAACGGGGCGTTCATGTGAATGCCGATCAAATCATATTAACCTCAGGCGCACAACATAGCATCGATTTAATCGCACAAGCTCTTTTACATGAAGGAGAAACGGTTTCGGTTGAAGATCCCGGCTTCCCTGCTGCCTGGATGGCAATGAAGTATCGGCGTATGCAAGTTGTCTCCGTTCCGGTCGACGAGTACGGGCTATGCGTCGACCGCATTCACCCTCAATCCAAACTTGTGTTTGTTACGCCATCGCACCAGTGTGCGGTTGGAGTTATTATGTCGGAGCCTCGCAGGCAACAATTGTTACACATGGCTGCTGGGCAGCGGTTCTGGATTATTGAGGATGATTATGACAGCGAATTTCGATATCGCGGTGACCCACTTCCAACCTTGTTCAGTCAGCGACCTCAGAACACGTTGTATATGATGAGTTTTTCCAAAATGGTCGCTCCTGGTATTCGGATATCGGCAATCATTGGTCCCAAAGAGGCCATTCGTCAGCTTGCCCAAGTCCATGAATTAACCTATCGTCATCTTCCAATTATGGAGCAATTAACGCTTACTCATTTTATCGAACATGGTCATTTCATGCGCCATATGAGACGAGTTCGAAATGTATATCGGCGCAGACACGAAGCCATGACGAAGGCCATCATCACGACAGGTCTGAGTGGACACTTCACACTAAGCGGCGTTGAAACGGGGCTGCATATGCTTCTTGAGGCGGATAAATCATTTGACGAAGAAGCCGTGACGAACCTAGCACTCGAAAAAGGAATCCGTGTTTATCCGCTTAGCACGTATTGTTTGGAAAGCGATCGAAAAGGATGGGTACTGGGTTTTGCTAAAGTAGATGAAGCAGCTATTGAAGAAGGCATTTATCGTCTAGCGGGGATGCTTTTATAATACAAGCATCCTCGCCAGAATTTGCTCTTTCTTACAGTCAATTCGTGCTGCCATCCAGTTCCCTCAGCACATGACCTAGTATGTCGACCGCTTGATCTATTTCATTGTTGGTTATGTACAAGCTTGGCATAAATCGGATGACATGGGTTCCTCCCGGCAAGACAAGTAGTCCGTTCTGTACCTGTATTCATTTTCACGCATCCTATTGTTTTTGTTCGGCTTGTTGTACTCCACTCGGCCTGTATTGTTTTTTATGAAATTTCCCATGAATCAATAGATGTGCTGCCAAACCCGCGACAAGTCCCCAAAATGCGCCGCCGACGCCAAGCAAGGTCACATTCGCGGCGGTTGCTAAAAACGTAATCAATGCGGTTTCACGACCCTTCGGATCCGTTAAAGCGTTAGCTAGACTGCCGCCAATTGTGCCAAGCAATGCCAATCCCGCTAACGTTGCGATAAAGGTAGCAGGAAGAATCAAAAACAGAGCAGCCAACGTCACGCCAAAAATGCCGACAACAATGTAGAAAATGCCACAGGCAATGCCTGCAATATAACGTTTTGTCGAATCCTCATGCGCGTCTTTCCCTGTGCAAATCGCTGCTGTAATGGCTGCTACATTAAAAGCGTGCGAGCCGAATGGTGCTGCAAGGAGCGAACCCAAACCCGTTATGGTCAAAATCGGATTCGCGCTCGTCTTGAACCCGTCATTCCGCAATACGAGCATTCCAGGCATGTATTGTCCCGTCAAGGTAATAATAAACAGCGGCAATGCAACGCCCAATAAAGCATGTAACGAAAACTCCGGAACGACAAATACCGGTGATGCGATCGCCAATTGGATCGTACTGAAATCCGCTTTCCCCATACAAATCAAATAAATCAGTCCGATTGCCAGTATGCCAACAATCGCATAGCGGGATGTAAACCGTCTTAGCACGATATAAGCGGCAAACAGTACAACGACAAGCAAGGGGTCAACTTTCGCTCCTCCAAAGGCTGAAATGCCAAACTGCAGTAAAATGCCTGCTAACAACCCGGAAGCGATGCCTGGAGGAATAAGCCGGACGAAACGTTCAAACATACCCGATAGTCCTAAAACAATAAATCCTACTGCAGAGATCATGTAAGCACCAATTGCTTCCGGATAAGGGGTTACCGCTAATGCCGAAACGAGAAAAGCCACGCCTGGTGTTGACCAAGCCGTAATAATCGGTTCCCGGTATCGATAACTTAGCCATATCCCGGTTACACCCACTCCAATGGAGATCGACCAAATCCAAGAAGCGGTCATTTCGGGACTTAAACCCGCGACTTTTGCTGCCTGAAACACGAGAATAAAGGTGCCCCCGTAGTTGACAATGACAGATATTAAAGCGGCAATGGTCGGCGATATCAAATCGCGGCCGCGCAGCGAAGGGGTTGTTGTGTTCATAAGCGTTCTCCTGCCTCTCTCCTAATCGTCCTGGCGCGCGTTTTCGTTCCAGTAATAGCTATCCGGCAAGTAACGTTGGCCAAATACGCTTGTCCCTACGCGGATGATGGTAGCTCCTTCTTCGATGGCCACCTTGAAATCACCGGACATGCCCATCGAGAGGATATCCATTTCAACACGCGGAAACTTTTTCTCCCTAATTTGTGTTTGAATAGATTTTAATAATCGGAAGCAATGCCGGGTCTCGTCGTTTGTAGCATTCAGTTTTCCAATCGTCATTAAGCCTTTCACGTTTAACGTTTCGAACTGGGACAATTGTTCCACCAACTCCACTGCCGTTTCCGGAGAAGCACCAAATTTACTTTCTTCGTAGGACGTGTTGATTTGTACCAGAATATCCATGGTCTTGTTCTCTTTGACGAGCTGACGGTGCAGGGCCTGCCCCAATTTCAAACGGTCCACAGAATGAATGAGCGTAACATATTTGACAACGTCCTTCACTTTATTCGTTTGCAGATGTCCGATAAAATGCCATTCCACCTGATTATACTGCTGCATAAGTGGAAATTTGTCCCGAAGTTCTTGCGCTTTGTTTTCCCCAAATAGAGTCTCACCCGCTTGTATAGCCATTTGCAATTTTTCAAGCGGTACGGTTTTGGTCGCCAACAACAATTGCACGCCCTCTATCTTGCGCCCCGAGGCTTGGCAAGCCAATTCCATCTGCTGCCTCACGGTTTTAAGATTCTCTTCAACTAGATGACCCATGTCTCCTACCCTCTTTCTGCTCCACATTATAAGTCCATAATTACATCCCTGTACGCTGATTGAACACCGGCCTCCATGACACGCCGAGAGTCTTTCGTTTGAGAACTGACGAGCAGCGCATCATAGGGACGGATGATGGAAGTGAGTTCCTCCTCGCTCAACCCCATTATTTGGGCGACCTCCACATCTTCAGCACGCGTCAGTTGCTGCAATCCAAAATCACTTATGGGATCCGATACCAAAACTTTAAACATCGACCTTCCTCCTTCTCTATGTGAAGACTGTACGGCAGTTGAATTGTGGACTTGCATTTAGTGATTGATTCAGCCTGTATAACATTGCATGGTTGAAGAGCGCTATGCTAGTATATCAATAGATGGATTGGTTATATATATCCAAAAACGATGTATTTGAACAATCCAAAAAAGTGCTAATTTCATTCCACATATAAAGGGGGGGAATCTAATTGATGAAAATAAATCGCGCCGACAAAAGGCCCATTTGGCAGCAATTGCTCGATCAGGCCATCGATCATATTACAAATGGCGTTTGGAAGCCGGGTGAACTCCTGACGCCTTCTCGGGAGCTCGCTCAGCAGCTAGGAGTGTCCCGTTCCACCGTGCAAATTGTGTATGAAGAACTGCTAACGCGTGGTTATACGGTGACATCACGCCGCGGCGGAACGCGTGTCAATGATTGGATTCAGTTCACTGATAAACGGAAAGAAAATGCTCCCCCTCTTGTTCCGCCACAGCTTCCTGAACTGCCTCTACTGGTTGAACAGTCGCAACAGTGGTTTAGAAGTAAGGATAACCGGGAATCGGTCATCGATTTTAGTCCCTATCAACCTTATATGGATACGCAGTTTCTAAAAACGTGGCGCAAATCGTATTTGAATGCCTCTTCGGAATTAAAGGTATCCTCTTGGTCCGGAGCCCAGCATAGTATTGATCTCATCGCACAAACGCTTTTGACCAAAGGAGACATCGTGACGGTCGAAGATCCCGGCTATCCCGTCGCTTGGATGACGATGAAGTACCGACAAATGAAGATTGCTCCAGTTCCTGTTTGACGAGGATACGATGACCCTTCGGGCGCTTCAAGGCGGAGTTCGTGTGCATCAACTCCATTCCTATTGTTTGGAGAGTAAACGCAAGGGTGGGTATTGGGCTTTGCTAAGGTGGACGAGGGACTAATTGAGGAGGGTATGTACCGACTTGCTGAAACGGTCTTATAGAATGTATGGGGATTCATTCATCAAGGCCATGCCGTAATAAATTTCGTTACCTTGCTCAAAAGTCAATAATAGAGCCACCGTCTCTGCTATCAGGACTCGTGGCTCTTTGTTGTTGCTCGACTTGGTTTATCTTTCAGCCCAAGTTCTGTGCTTGTTGAGCTCTTCTGACACGCTTCTTCCAATTCGATTTCGAGTTGGTTGGCGAGATCTAAAATATTGAAGATGACATCATACATCTCCAAGCCTATATTTTCCTTTGCCAGCCGCACTTTTTCCTCCGTTGGATGGAATGAAATGCTTAAAATTTCTTTTGCCAACTCTCCAACTTCCGTCATTAAATACAGGGTTCGGGTCTGGATCGTATTGACGCCGAATCCCTTTTCTTCACTGAACTGCTTGGCATATTTTTGCATGCTTGAAATATCCATTGATTTGTCCTCGACCTAATTTTTATTGTTTTCAGAATTGAAGTCAGGTACCTATCTTATGAATGCGCACGAAGTGTTCCATCTGCCCTTATTTCTTGCGCTTAATCATAAAACCATTCTCTATTTTCTCAAAGCCGACTTTAGGGTAGTACGCCATTGCACTTGGTGCGGCTAATAAAATCAGTGCGACTTCTTCCCCAATTTCTTCTCGTACCTTGGCAATGAGTTCCTGTCCTACTCTGGATTTCTGAACTTCTTTGTCAACAGCCAGATCAGACAGATAACAACAATAACTCCAATCTGTTAGTGCTCGGGCCACACCGATCATTTTATCCCCAAGCCAGGCGGTCAGCAGGATATCCGCGTTGTTCATCATCGCTTGGATTCGTTCAGATTGATCAATTGGTCGTACAATCCCGCTATTTTTAAACACCCGAATCACATCTTCAACGTTCACATCTTTATTGTTCCTGTAAGTGATATTCAACTCTTTTCGTCTCCTTTCAGCTATGGAAAAGTTGTATTTCACACAAATTAGCTTTCTGTCTTGGCCGCGCGACAAAATTGTTCCAGCGCACGTTGCAAGGTAGCCCGGGGACACGCCAGATTGATTCGCAAAAATCCCTGTGCCTCTTCCCCGAAAACGGAACCTTCGGAAAAAAAACCCAGGCTTGATGATACATCAGATGCTTCAATTCTTCCACGTTGCGTCCCCTGCATATGGCAAACTTTTTTCATGTCGATGCTGTCATTGCGGCGTAATTCGATGATTTCGGAGAGACTCTACAGGTTCTTATGTATAAATAAAAACATCTTACACGGTTTTTCCAGGTTTGAACATTTTTTCTTCTTCAATCGGATTTTCTTTCGCGGTGATATGATGTGGATCTATTCGGTACACCTGAACCGGACCTCCGAATACTGCTGACCGGTATTTGTCTACATGCTGCTGGGGTAACGGCCGATTATAGTAACCAGGCACATACTTATAAATCATTTCTTGCAACATGTGTGTAGCTTCATCCAGATCGACGATGGGCTGTGCCTTGCCAAAAATCATTACACTCATATACGCTGTGTCCGTCTTGGCTGGCACCGGATCAGTAATAGTTCCATATTCTTCACAAACCGTAAAACAGACCTCCGGATTAGCACCCATAACCTGATTTTTTCTCCCACCGGTGGCTCCATGGAAATAAAGCTTCCCATTTGTCCAAACAAAATTGAGCGGAACAACATACGGCAGATGACCATCGACCATTCCAAGATGTCCAATTCGAGCTTGCTGCAGAAATGTCTCAATCTTGCTCTTGTCCAACACTTCTCTTATCTTGTAACGCACTCCATTCATTGTTATCACTCCTATTGTATTGAAGTATTATTATGTAAGTTTATCAGTCATTGGAATGAATATAAAAGTCCATAAATACAGAATTGTGGCAATCCATATCTGACATTAAGCAATGCTCCCCTAAGTCAGACCTTATAATCAGCGCATACGTATTTAGTCTGTGGGAAGCTCCTCAACTTCCTCATTCAATATCTGGAACGCTATGAACAGGAGGATAACACCCGTTTTTTTCGCTTCCTCGCTATAGTTCATGGGTAATGTCTGCTAAATAGAAATGTTGACGATACTGCTCATTAAGACAATTAATAGGGCGGGATGGTATTTGATGTGGAGTTCGATAAGTAGTAATGACCAACTGATTATGAATATGTTCAATATAGCTTTACAGTTGGAAGAACCCTGGAAACTTGCACATATTGAATTTGAAGGCCGAGATCAAGCTTGGCATCTGTACATCGACTTCGAGCGGATACCGTAGAACGCTTCAAGTTGCATATGACGGCAAAAGGCGCTACCGCGCAGCAAATTGAAGAAATCTGTTGCGACATGTCTCCCGCTTTTATCCGAGGCATTGAAGAATACTTCCCAGACGCCGAAATTACCTTTGACAAATTCCATGTGATGAAGCTCTTGGGTGAAGCCGTGGATGAGGTTCGAATTCAAGAGCAGAAGCACACCCCCGAATTGAAACATACAAAATACATTTGGTTGAAGAACGAAGTTAATCTCAAGGCTGCTCAAAGCAATTAGAAAACTGGATTTAATTTAATTATTTTGATTTTTTACTCCCCATTCACATAACTCTTCCAAAACGGGTAATAGAGTTTCCGCTTTATCTGTGAGACTGTACTCGACTTTAGGGGGAACTTGAGGATACTCTTTCCGTTTCACCATACCATCTGCTTCCAATTCTTTAAGTTGTGAACTCAATGTTTTATAAGTAATAGCTCCTATCTGTCTTTTCAGATCATTAAAGCGAACCGGTTGGTTTTCTGCTAGGAGGTAAATAATAACCATTTTCCATTTGCCACCAATAACTGACAATGTATAACCAAAAGGTGTATCTTGAATATTCTTAACTTTACCTTTGTATTCAGCCATACTCATATTTACACTATCCTTTCTGGTAGTACCTATCAATAAAGTGCGTACTATTTTTTTATATGCTTTCATTCTATACTAACCTTACTTTAAGTAAAGGAGAGAAAAAAATGACTAATGTCAAAAGCTACAATCACGGTCTTTGGGATCACGGCATCACCCAGGGTTACTCCGTAAACGGAACTATCTACATTTCGGGACAATTTTCCCACGACACGGAGGGCACGTTCGTTGGCGAAGGCGATATCGAGGCACAGACCCGGCAAACGCTGGAAAATCTTGATCGCGTGCTGGCGGGATTTGATGTCACGAGGTCGAAACTCGCTTATGTGGAGATCTTTTTGACAAACGCTCAAGAACATTCCGAGCCGGTCATCCGGCTGTTCAAGGAATACGTGGGACAACACCGGCCGGCCGGCAGTCTCATCGGCGTGACATATCTTGCGTCCCCTGAGCAATTGATTGAAATAAGCGCCGTCGCACACACGGACTAACTCGGCCACCGTGGTCGGCGCAGCAGGGGCGGTCGGGCTTCGGATAGGCGCGACCGCCATTGGCGCAAAGCAGAAGGGTTTCGCCAAGTAAGTGTAAAATAGTCTCCATCTGATCGCTAGGTGGGGATTATTTTACGTTTACACAGTTTCCTTAAAAAATTTAAGTTGCTCAAGTATAAACACTGGCTTCTCTCCATCGATCTTCGGAACAAAGAAAATAATCAAGGCCAAGAAAAGGAATCCTAGTATGCCGAGACCATTCCATTGATTACGGAAAACACCACTAGAGCATAGATGAGAAGCCTCTTTCGATCCATTCGAGAAGTAAGAGCAATTAGAAAAGGGGTGCCAACCCCAAATGATATTGAAAACACGTTGACACTCCACACGGCTAAAGCCGTGGGATTCTTAGCTAGTTGGTGCTTCCGCT
>NZ_JAJNBZ010000049.1 GCF_021369635.1 Paenibacillus profundus
GTCCTAAGCCAATTCATCCCAAGCCTAAAGGCAAGGGCTTTCTTAGCTAATTTCTATAATTTTCAATGAACTCGAAAGGTATCATATTTCAGACAACAGAATGGATTTCATAAGGTAATGAAATCCATTCTGATCTTTCGCCCCAAATCAGCTATTCCGAATCAACCTCATTTACGCAAAATTCCCGGCAAATCCTCGATTAATTTCTCTCTGGCCCATGGATCCGTGGAGATGCCGAGGGCACCGCTAATAAAATAAACGTTGCCTTTTTTGACGGCCGACAGATCGCGCCAGATCGGTTCGGAAATCATCCCTTCGATATACTTCTTCTGGAAAACGATTAATTGCAGGTCTTTCAGCAATTTTAGTATCAATTAACATACGCTGCCAAGTACTTCTCTCCACTCTCCCTCTTGTTCAGAAAGGCATCCCTTTCGTTGCTGAGGTTAACTTTGGTGTGCGTGTCTCTGGTAACATTGCTTTTCAGACGATACAGCAACATCACCGTTAGTTCGCACCGCTTGGCGCCTGAGCATGCGCGAATCGTTGTTACTGATCAAAGGGGAGAGTGGCCGGAAGCGTCGAATGGATAAGCAGTTATTCTATCCATGACCATGTTGAACACGTACACATATTTAGTGCTGTCCCGTCAGCCAAGCAGCGATTTCCTCCGTCTGCGATAGAACCGCAATCGGATCAAAGTACCAAGAACGTTCCTCTTTCCATACGTACACGCGATTGTTTTTGACCGCATCAAGCGTAGCCCAGATCGGGTCGGCTTTAATATCCTCTAAGGTGCGGTCGTTAGACGTCAGGATGATATAGTCGCCGGCATATCGCGGCAATAACTCATTGGACAACTCCGCCCACTGCTTATCAAAAATTTCCGCCGCGATATGGGCAGGCGGTTTGAAGCCCAGCGCCTGATATACGGCTTGTCCGCCCCGTCCGAAATTGTCGCCGTAAACATAGGTCGACTTGCTCGTCAACTCAAAGATAGAAAACGTCGCGTCGGACGGTACTGCTTTTCCTACAATTTCTCTTGCAGCGGCAATACGGCGATCGTATTCGGCAAGCCAGGCTTCCGCTTCCTTTTCTTTGCCCAGCAGCTTGCCGAAGTAGGTCAACTCTTCATGCGCGTTCTTCAATTCGCCATAGGGAACAGATACAGTAGGGGCGATTATGGATAATTGCTCATATCTGCTTTGGTCGGGTGTTGCCCCAGTCACTATCAGATCCGGCTGCAACTCGATCACCTTTTCCAAAGATCCATTCACATCGCCAATATCCTCCACGTCCTTGAGAGCTTCGGCGAAATACGGATTTTTCCGGTGCAGTCCAGGCGTTCCAATCGGAGTGATGCCGAGCGCAATGAAACTGCCTAAATATTGATCCGCTACAATGCGCTTGGGATTAACCGGGATGTCTATTTCACCGTTAATCGTCGATACCACTTTGGTTTGCAGGTTATCGGAAGTCTGGCCGGAATTGGATTGGGCCGAACTTTGCGGTGCCGACACCGAATTTGAGGGCGATCGCTCCCCCCCGGTTGACGTGCTCGTGTTCGAAGCGCCCCCAGAGCAAGCGTTGAGCAGCAATGCGAGGCAAAGCAATAATGTTGCCGCAGCAGTTGACTTGGAATGTCTGTACATCGGTATATCTCCCACTCTCTCATATTGATAACGATTATCATCATCAATATAACGCCGAAATCTTCGGACAACAATGGAGGATCGAATGGTTGTAGAGGGATTATCTTCTGCTTTGCGCTGCCCCGATTCCCTGGCTCTAAACCGGGCAGGCGAAATCCCCCTGTACTTTTTGAAAAGCCGGCCAAAATAATAAGGATCCTTATATCCCACGCTTTCAGCAATTTCGCGCAAGGTCGCATCCGTTTCCACCAACAGGCTTGCCGCCACATCGATCCGTATCCGAATCAAATACTCGATCGGGCTGTATCCGGTACTCTTTTTGAACAAAGCCGATAAATGCGGAACGCTGTAGTTCAGGCTTTCTGCAAGCGACTCTAAAGTGATCGTCTCCGAATAATGCTCCTGGATGTACATGATCGCTTGAGCAGCAAGATCCGGCTCTTTCATATCAATCCCTTGTCTATGAAGCTGCTGCAATATACTGCAGACGAATTGATAAAACAACGATTTCACCTGGAACCGCTCCAGCGGCCCTGACTGTCTCCATTCCTGATCCATTAATTTAACTTTGTGAAAAAGTGAAATCGGGTAGTTCGGTAAAAAACTGTATTGCATATGAAACGGACTGTTCCTCTCCATTAGGCTCACCATGTCCTGACGTCTTGGAAGCGGAATCTGTGCTTTATAGAAAATCATATAATATTCAAATTCTTCTTCTATCAGGAAAATGTCCAGGTATGCCCCTTTGCCGCTGTGCATCACTTGAAATCGCTTTATGATATATTCCATGCCGTCCAGCCGCACTTGGGCGCCGCCGCGCGTCGCGAGCAGAAACACACTGGCCGGCAGCCTGTAAGAACGTAAGGCTTCGCCCGTTCTCATCATCGTATGGCGCACATCCAGCACCGTAATGGAAGCATGATTCCACAGCAATATATGGTCATTTTCGATCATCGTGTCCATTCAACCCTCTCCGGTTCAATTCCCGCTGCTTCAATAACCATTATAAATGATAATTATTCTCATTAACAACCGAAGGTGCGGGAACGACGAAAAACCCTTGCAAAGCAAGGGAAATGCTTGTTGGAAACCGCTCATTTAGCGGCTTGCTGCACACCTAGACTCCGTAGGAGCCGCACAGCCATATTCAAACCGTCGGCAGCATGCGCAATGGCATGAGCCCAGCCCTTCCCAGTCACATACCCTCTTAAATCATTCTCAAGCTCTACATATAGAATCAATCTATCTTTCATATAACTGATTTCATTTTCAGTTAAATAGTTGGATTGTTTATGGGCATATACGGCCAGTGGCACGATTAATACAGAGAAAGAACGAGTAAAAACTGTATCCGTCTCCGTCTCGCCTATCCCGCAAAAAAGGTGACTATCACTAAGGCTAATCTGTAATAAACTTCGCATTTGCTCTGGTGTAAATTCATTATTTTCGAACCATTTACACAGCGTGGAATAGATGAGCTTATCTCGAAGCTCGGGATCAACGGTTCCGATTTGAGTCATCATCTCTAATGCCAATTCGAATGCGGATATTTCTTTAGGAACCTTGTACTGTTCTTGCTTAATCTGTAAAAGAAGATTTATAGAATTCCTGCTTTTCATATATTCTCCTCTCTTTCTTCGCACTTCGCAGGGTTGTCAGCTGAATTCGCATTCCAATCGTCCTTCAACATCCCGTAGACAACATGATCAATATTTATTAGTGTACTGGCAACGACTTGCCTTGTCTACAGAAAAAAGGGTCACGATTCCTTTAGTGGGAATACGACCCTTTTTGTCTCGACCATTGGAATTTGTCCAATAATTTAACAAAGTTCTGAATTTGTTCATGTATCAAAATGGTGTTTTCGCTTTAAACATTCATTTACTTGTTCCGTTATCGAAATGCGGACGGCTATGCAACCAACAGGATCGCCAGATGAAATGTCTATGAGCGGGCAGCGAGCTTTGCCAATGCCATTAGAACCGCACCGTGCGATGCATCTTTTTTGGCAGTTATGCACTTCAGGTCCGGATAGCGCTGTATCAGCATGTCTGCAAAAGCAGTCTGCACATAGGTGTTGTTGAGCAGAACGCTTCCTGCCATCGCAAGGGTTCCAGCCTGCAGTGACAGCTTCTCCACAACTGGAATCACCAGTTCGAACAAGGAACAAGCGCTTTTTTTCGCAATCGACAGAGCCGCTTCATCACCGAGCGCGCAAGCGTGTGACAGGATCGGAGCCAAAGCCGCAATGTCCTTTTTATTGGTGCGTTTGTCATACACAAAACCAATGATCTGCTGAACCGATTCCAATTGAAGCTGCTCATACACCATACCAGTGATTGGTGTCGCGGGTATACGGCCGTCATGCGCGCGCACCAAAGCTGAAATGAGTTCCCGACCGATACTGTAACCGCTGCCCTCATCATCAATGAGGTGACCACAACCGCCAGTGCGATGAGAACGGCCGGATTCATTTTTGCCATAACAGATAGACCCGGTCCCCGCAATGAGAATAATACCGTATTCGCTATCATGCGCGCCGCACAGCGCCGTTTCCTGATCGCCCGTAATGAGTAATCCTCCTTGATGCCCGCATGCTCGGACACTCGCTTCCAGGCGGGTGATGACCGTTGGATTGCTAACACCAGCCGCACCGATGCAGACTTGAGCGCAACGATCCAATCCCCCGCATACCTTGGCTATCGTTTCGAATATTTCTCGCAAGCTGCTTCGGATACTGGCCTCGTCCTGCCCATTATAGTTAATCGCGCCGGATGTAAAGGCGTGCACGGCCACTCCCTTCTCGTCCGCCACGGTTACGGCGGTTTTCGTGCCGCCGCCATCCAGTCCTGCCACATATCTCAACATAGGCTCACATCCTTCCTCTACCCTGTGCGGCTCATTGGAACACGAACTATTCATATAGATGATATTGTTGCTTCATGCGAGCAAACTCCCGACTCTCTTCACGGAATTGCTCCAACAAAGCCGGAACATCTACGGATTCATTCCGATATAGCTTATCTCCGCATAACAAATCAATAAAAGGTCTGGAATTCTCCTTTAACGGCGGCAAAAAAGTAAACAATTCATAGTTACGCTTGATGGCATACATCAGCATGACCCCTGTTTCCAAAGGCTGAAACGCACGGTTATCGATCACATGAAGTTGCACGCCACTGCATTGTTCTCCCTGAAACTTAGAAAAAGAAGGCTTGAAATAAACGGGGCGGAATATGACCCCAGGCAGCTTCTGACTGTTCATTTCATCCGCTAGTTTCTCAGCATTGATAAATGGGGCCCCGATGATTTCAAAGGGAGCTGTCGTTCCTCTGCCTTCAGAAATGTTGGTGCCCTCGAATAAGCAGGTGCCTGAATACAACAATGCCGTGTCGAACCGCGGAATTCCCAAGGAGGGCATTACCCATGGACGCCCGGTGTCGGGGAATTGCATCTTCCGCTCCCAACCGTCGCAACGCACCACATGCAGCTTGCAATTCCAATTCATCTGCTCGTTCGCCATCGTCGCCACCTCGCCGGCCGTCAGACCGTAACGCACACATAGCGGATAATTGCCGACAAAAGATTGATACCCCGGCTTTAATATATTTCCTTCTACCGTCACCCCATCCAATGGATTGAGCCGGTCCAATACGACGAATTCCTTCCCCGCTGTAGCACAGTCTTCCAATGCGTACAACATCGTGTAAATAAAGGTATAATACCGGACCCCCACATCCTGAATATCGTATACGACCATATCTACTTCATCCAGCATGTCTGGACTTAATCGTTTGGAATCCTTACGATACAAGCTATACACTGGCACACCCGTAATAGGGTCCAAATAAGTATCTACCTGAGCTCCTGCAGCTTGATCGCCGCGTACGCCATGTTCTGGCGAAAATAGAGCGACCAAATTGAAATTCTCATGCATAATTTGGATCGTAGCTACAAAGTCATCGTTCAATCCGGTCGGTGCCGTAATCAGCCCTAATCGTTTTCCTTTGAACAGATGAGTATACTGTCCAATACAATCAATACCGTTTCGGATCATAGCTGCCTCCCATCATTCGTTTGCGATTTGCAAAATGACTGTAACGATGCGTAGTTACAGTCATTTGTTGTTATAATTCAGTTTTAAGCACACGCATGCTTTCTTCTGGAACCATGAAGGTTTCCGCATATTCCTTTCTTGCTTCAATGCCGCGAACTCGAACTAAATGCTTGTAGTATTCCAGATAAGGGAAGGAAGCGCTGCCTGTCACGAACCAGTGCAAGGACACTGCCTTAACCCACAGATCATAGGCTTCTCTGGAGAAATCTACATAAACATAAGGCTTGTAGTCAACTGCGTCCTCCCAGTTCTCCGCATAATAGAGTCTGGAAGCGAAGAACGCAGGAAGCTCCCGTTGGAACGAAGCTAAGCCGGCAAAAAAGCGTGCGTCATTGACGATGCGGTGTGTCGTCATATGATCCTTGTGCATGCTGTTCTTGAAATGGGTGATAATGATATTGGGACGTACTTGGCGAATGACATCACACACTTTCAGACGCATCTCTTCGCTATCCTGCAGTTCTCCATCCGGTATGTCGAATACGATGGCTTCGCCGCCCAGCATCTCTGCAAACCCTTTGGCCTCGTTCACCTTCTGCTCGCGGTACTCCGCCATATCTCTGCCCGCGGGAACCCCGCGCTCACCTGCTGTCAGCGCTAATGTTACAATACGGTCTCCTTTAAGAGAATGGCTTGCCAACACTCCGCCTGCTGTCAGCTCCATATCTCCCACATGACCACCGATGGCTAAAATCGTAACTTTTTGCTCGCTCATAACTAAAACTCCTTTCTCATGACGGAAAATTGTTTTACGGTTTGAAAGCCAGCCTTCTCATAGATACGCATTGCAGGATTCGTGCTTCCGGTATAAAGGGACATATACTCGGTTCCAATACGCCGAAATGCCTCACATAGTGTAAAGAATAGAATCGTTCCCAGACCATGCCCCTCATGAGCAGGGCTTACGCCGATACCAGAGAAATAGCCGCGCCCGTTCTCCTGTCGAATGACCGGACCGGCAAACCCGACGACCTTGCCTTGATGGGCCGCAATCACCACAGGCACACCGTCTGAAGCAGCTTGCCCGATTTCCCTCTTCCACAGAGGATTATCCAATCCGTGCAGCATTTCATCTACGCCGTAGTGTTTGACCCGGTCGAACAGTTCCACCCGGTAACCGTCAGCAGCCGCTTTTTCCTCCTTGGCTCTTATGTCTTCCGGAATGGCGAAGGAAGCCAGATTCAAATACATGGCACATTCTTTTGCGCGCTCTATATACCCCTGACCGAGCAGAAATTTATATAACATACTATTTAACGGCACACCTGGCGCGTTATTATGCTCATGCTTCGGGGTACCCGGTATATACCAAGGCAACATCATCGGGTTAAAAAACAACAAATCTGCTTGTTTTTTACCCAATGCTTGAAAGCGACGCTCTATAGCATCTAACATCATCGTGTAGTTATCGTTGGTTTTCCAGTCATGGGCTAACACAATACAGGTGACATATCCGGCCGCGTCCCCGAGAGGCAGGTCATCTCCTGTACACCCGCAGGCAAACCCTCTAACCTGGTCGGATTCCAGTAAGATAAACGTATTATCCCTGTCAAAATAAGGACTCGACAAAAAAATATCTTCGAAGCTTTTTGCCGTAAGCTCTTTGTATCCTTCTTGCACGGCTTCTTCGTTCCATACAGCAATGACCTCATCCATATACTGCCGATCCCAAGCAACGAGCATGATGATGTGACACCTCCCACATGTATGCCGGACATAAACCTGCATCGCAACGATGAAGGCGCAAGGTTGATGCGCAGGGTGTGTTAGCCTTTTACCGCACCTACGGTTACGCCCTTCAGGAAATACTTTTGCAAGCTGAAGAAGAGAATAAACATAGGCAAAGCAGAGATAGTCGCACCTGCCATCATCGGCGCAAAATAAGTCGTGTTAGCGAATCTAAAGTTTTTAAGACCTACTTGAATCGTCTGCATATCCATCGTATTCGTTACCAAGAATGGCCAGAAGAACGTATTCCAGCTATCCATGAACGTAAGAATCGCCATCACGGCCAGAACGGTCTTGGATAACGGCAGAATGATTCTGAAATATACTTGAAACTGATTGCAGCCCTCGATCTTCGCACATTCCAGAACTTCAGTAGGAATGCTGCTCATGAACTGTTTAGCAAGAAAAATATTATATACGGTAACGAGGCCCGGCAAAATCAATGCGCTATACGTATTCTGAATTTGGAATATGTTCACAATCAGAATGTACAACGGCACTTGAGTAACCTGATACGGAATCATCATCGCGATCAACAACAACGTAAAAAGCGCCGTTCTGCCCTTAAATCGAATTTTGGAGAATGCGTATCCGGCCATGCTCGCAAAGAACACATTCGAAACCGTGACTACACTCGCCACAAACAATGAGTTTAAGAGCCAGCGCAATGAATATTCGCTATATTCAAAGAAG
This sequence comes from Paenibacillus profundus, assembly GCF_021369635.1. Classification (GTDB taxonomy): domain Bacteria; phylum Bacillota; class Bacilli; order Paenibacillales; family Paenibacillaceae; genus Paenibacillus_B; species Paenibacillus_B profundus. The sequence goes on from NZ_JAJNBZ010000049.1 coordinate 8,191, forward strand.
AATTTGTACGAATCCAAAGATATCTTGGTCGGAATGAGCGAGTAGCTCATCGCCCCGGCTTCGACGGGATCCCCAAAGGAGGAAATAATCATAAAATAGATAGGGAAGATCGTTGCCAAAGCAAAAAGCAAAAGTATGATAATAATGACAGCGTTTCTAATATATTTCGCTGCCACATGTCCGGTATGATCGTTATAGAGTGACATCGTCGGTTTCTCTCCCTTCCTCAATATTCCACGTCTTTGCCCCAAAATTTAAATTGAACCAATGAGATTACACCAATAATCAAGGCCAAAACCAGGGATTGTGCCGCAGCTTTACCGAATTCAAAGTATTTGAAAGCGTTATTAAAAATTAGCAAACCCACCATTGTAGTCGCGTTGTCCGGACCGCCGCCCGTCATCAGGTAAGCGTTCTGGAACACTTGGAAAGAACCGATGACACCAGTTACTAACAGAAATAACGTCGTTGGTTTCAGACAAGGAATAACGATGTACCACATCTTCTTAATAAATGAAGCTCCATCCAATTCCGCTGCCTCATAATAACTATCATCAATACCAAGCAGTGCCGCCAAATAAATAATAATGCTCGTGCCATGACTGGATAGCCAGGACATAAGAACCAATGAGAACATAGACGTAGAGCTTGATCCGAGCCAGTTCTGGTTGTTTATGCCGAAAAAGCCAAGTACCTGGTTGAGAATGCCGGTTGGCATCGGATCGAAAATCCAAAGCCATACGACAGATAATGCAACGCCTGACGCAACGGCCGGCAAGTAATAGATTGCCTTGAACGTGGTCTGCAGCTTCTTATTCAACGGCAAAATGAGTATAGCCACGCCAAATGAAATAATCAAAGCAACGGGAACCGTTAGAATCGTATACACAACCGTATTTACTAATGATTTCCAGAACAAAGAATCTTTAAAGGAATCAATATAATTGTCAAATCCAACAAAGGTGGAACCGAGCGGTTTGTAGTCCTGAAAACTAATAATAAAAGCACTGACGACCGGATATGCAGTAAACACCGCGAATACAACTAAGGCAACTGCGATAAACGCATATCCCCAACCTCCATCACCTTTAATTCTCCGTTTCTTTAACGGTTTAGCTAATTGGGTCATATTGCGAAACCCCTTTCAATACTCAGTGTCACATACATTTTCGGATAGTCGCATGAACGTGAGTGCGACTATCCGAAGCAAACATCTACTCTTTCACAACTCCATCTTCACCGAAAGCTTTCACAGCTGCAGATTTAACGGTTTCATACATCGCTTCAGGCGTAATTTCGCCAGCGATTAATGCCTGAAGCTTTGGCACGATAACTTCATCTTCCATTTTGATCGCTTTTGCACCCAAATCCGTCGGGATATCCGGACGTGCAGGCGTTGCTTGCTGGAGCAAGGTTTCAACAGCTGCTTTATTGTCTTCATTTCTGTTTAATGGCATGGTTTCTGCCGCTTTTCTACCGGATTCGGTAATATGCGCAGCAAAGAGATCATTGTTGGTCGTTGCCGCAACGTTGCCGCTAGCTAAGAAGTAAGCTGCTTTTACAACATTTGCTTTGTGTTCAGCCGTCGGTTCCTTCGTTCCACGGAACGTTACATATCCATCAACCGCGACACTCGCTTGTTGTTTTTCGCCTAGGAAAGTAGGGACAGGCAATACGATATAATCAACTGGAATACTTCCTTTTACTTCACTACCGTCCTTCGCCTTAATCTTTTCATTATTCTCGTTGGCGTTGTTCTCAAAAGTAGCCAGGCCTTTACCTGTAATCATCGTTTGGCCGGTAAGGAACATATTCCAGCGTTTCCCTGCATCGACAGAGCTAAGCTCTTTCGGCATGGAACCATCATCAATGAGCGCCCGAATATCTTTGAGCACTTCAAGGAAGTTTTTGCTCGTGTACGCATATTTCAAATCTGTATTGAACTGTGCAGGCATGCCTGCATTTTTGAGCAAAATATTCAAATAGTCTTTGGAAGCAACGCCAGCGGTCGCGAATACAAACCCGTAACGGGACGTTTTGTCGCCTTCCTTAACGACGCCTTTTTTGATTGCTTCACGGAATTCGTCAATTGTCCAGCCGTCTTTTTGCACTTTCTTCCAATCAATTCCTGCTTCCTCTAAGAACTGCTTGTTCCCGCCCAGCGCGTGAACTTCCATATAAGCCGGGAAGCCGTATAGCCCATTGCCGTTTTTCATGTATTCAAGCGGAACTTTATCATAATCTGCTACCATTTCCGGCGTTGCCGTATCTGTAATATCGAGGAGCATCCCTTGCTGGATATATTTCGGAATTCCTCCAGATGGGATAAACGCAATATCCGGCGGGCTGCCCGCATTCACTTGCGTATCCAACTTCTGCGTCATATCTTCCCAACTGGCTGGTTCGATATTCAACGTCAAGTTCGGATATAATTCATTAAATTCCTTCTCCAATTGCTTGAATTTGTCTTGGAACTTACCAGAAACCGGCGGGAGCAAAGCGGTAATCGTGTCCTTTGCATCCGCGCTTACGTTAGAGCCTGAATCTGACGGTTTCGCTTCGTTATTTGAGCTTCCGCATGCCGTTAACGAGGATAAAGCCAAGGTTAAAGCTAAGATGGATGCCAATACACGCATGTTTCTTTTCATTGATACAAGCCTCCCCAAGGATATCGAATGTTTTTATACAGCTTTGATAAAGGTGCCTATTGCCTTTTTCAAACTGCCGTCGCATTGATCCAATGCTTGCTTTGCCGCTGCTGCATCCAAACCGGTTTTGATCATCATAATCGCTAATTTACAACTCATGGAAGCGCTTTCTAAATAAGAAATAGCGGTATCCGAATCTACGCCAGTAGCTGTCTTAATAATGCGAACGGAACGATCACGCAATTTAATATTGCTTGCTTTCAAGTCCACCATAAGATTATTGTACGTCTTTCCAAGCTTCACCATCGTACAAGTCGTAAGCATATTAAGAACCAGCTTCTGTGCTGTACCCGCTTTCAATCGGGTCGATCCCATAATGACTTCCGGCCCTACTACAGGTGAAATGCAGACGTTGCAGACGTTCTCCAATTTGGAGTTTTTGTTATTTACTACGCCAATCGTGGCCGCTCCAATTTCACCTGCTTTTTTCAAAGCAGATATGACAAATTGTGCGCTTCCACTCGCCGTAATTCCAATAACAGCATCCTGGTCTGTCACGCCACACCTTTCAATTAAAGCGATCCCCTCCTCTGCATTGTCTTCAAAACCTTCAACAGCCCATCTCAGTGCGACGTCTCCCCCAGCGATATGTCCTTGTACTATCATAGGGTCCGTTCCGAAAGTGGGCGGACATTCAGAGGCGTCGAGAACGCCAATTCTGCCTGAAGATCCGGCCCCTACGTAAAACATTCTGCCGCCGTTTTTAAGAACATGGTGCAATGTGTCAACCGCTTTCACAATTTGCGGTATTTCTGCTGCTACCGCATGCGGAACCTTTGCGTCCTGCTCATTCATGAGATGCAGCATTTGTTCGGTTGTACACTCGTCTATCGCCAATGTTTTCTCGTTAATCTCTTCCGTCGTTAGACCCGCCAGATACTCATCCATAGCTATCCTCCTATCCTGTTTGTTTAAAATTTCTTATAAACACATATTAACGAGAAATATCATCACGGTCAACAGTTTTTGAAATAAAATTTTATTATAAAATATATTATCGTTTTTTTATTTTGTTTTTCGACAAAAAAAAGACACCGGAGCTAATACGAAAAACCGATGTCTGCATCATTCATTTACGATGTTTGCTAACTAAAATGTTGTGCGTTTTCGTCAAATACTTCTTCACATTTTTGTATTCTGCACTGGCTACCCCTGCAAAAAGAATGTCGATAACGGTCAGCATAGCAATTCTCGATCCCATGGCACCGCTGCGGATGGTTACCTCCGGCGTGGAAATGCTCAGCACGATATTCGCCTTATCCGCCAACTCGCTCTTATTATATTTGGTAATGGCAATAATGCATGCGCCATTTTTTTTGGCTATTTCCAGCGAATCGAGAATTTCCATCGTATTTCCGGAATTGGAAATAAAGATCGCTACATCATTCTTTTCCAGAAGCGTAGCGGCAGTGAGCTGGCTGTGTCCGTCCGTATAAGTGTGGCACAACTTGTTAATCCGGGAAAACTTCTGTTCCGCATCGATCCCTACCAGACCGGAAGCGCCAATCCCGAAAAACGCAATACGTTTGCTCTGACGCAGCACTTGTACAGCACGGGCGATCTCATTCTTATCGATGACACTGAGAGTGTCTTCAATGGATTTACTGTTGTTGCGAGAAATATTCGAGATGATCACGGACAGATCATCGCCGGGCTGTATATCGGTGTACTGATCCTTCTGCTCGTCATCCATCGATCCGAGTGAAGCGGAAATACTTACAATAAAGCTGCGGTACCCGGTATAGCCCAAGGTTTTACAGAAACGAAGAACAGATGCGTCACTGGTCTTCGTCAGCTGAGCAAGGCTCTTAATCGAAAGATGGGGAATCTCCTCCAAATTCGCCAGCACATACTCTGCTACTAGTTTCTCTACAGGTGTCAAGCTATCCTTCATGTCTCGAATTTTAATCAAAATATTATCATGAATTGACATATCTCTTCCCTACTCATCAGAAATTTTATTTCAAAATGAATCATTATTTATAAAATTTTAATTTTATTTTATATCGTAAATCTTCTAAATGCAAACACTTTAATAGCTTGTCTGTCAATCATTCAATAAAATACCATGTGGGATAGCAAAAAAGAACGCCCTTTCTGTAGAATCGTTTGTGCCGCCAAGCGATTTAATCCCGAATATTATGAAAAGATGATGGATAAGTATAATATACACCATTTTTTGAATATGATGGGAACATAATAGGAAATGAGGTTGTTCATATGTATGCATTGCATGAAATACTCAAAATTCGCGCTGAGCAAACCCCTGATACAGAAGCTCTGGTCGGGGGCCATATTCGCTATTCGTTTCGCACCTATTTAGAAAGAGTAAATCAATTGTCACACTATTTACTGGAATTGGGCTTAGAAAAAGGAGATCGGGTTGCGATTTTGTGCAAAAACAATCATCCTTATCCAACTATCATGATGGCAGCATTACAAATAGGAGCGATTGTTGTTCCGTTAAATCATCAATATACCTCTCATGAATTAAAAGGAATAACAAAAAACTGCCAGCCCAAAGTTCTCTTCTATGATAAAGAATTTGAAGCTGTCCTTCCCGATAAGCAGCTGCTCCCCTTTTTCATACTGGCTGGAGAGGGAATGGAGACCTCAACTGCTTTTGATGAAATCTTTATGGGGCGCTATCCGGTCACGGAACCTCCTGTAACCGTCAGCGAGAGCGATACGGCATTTTTCATGTTTACTTCTGGAACCACTGGAAATCCAAAAGCCTGCGAGCTCATCCATCGTGTTTTTTCAGAATCCTTTAAAGAAGTTTTTTCTTATCCCACTTCTAATAGTAATGAACGGTTCCTTGCCGTACATCATCTCTATCATTTAAGTTCTGTTTTTAACATGATATACAGCATCATCTCTGGAACTACAATAGTCTTTTTAACTGAATCAGATCCAGCAAAAATTTGGGATATGATTGAGAAAGAAAAAATTACGAGGATGTTTGCTTTTCCCTATATGTATACCTATATGTTGCAAGAGTTTAAAAACAGCCGAAGAAAAACGGCATCACTTAAAATAGCAAGCGTAGGCGGCACAAAAGTACCTTCGATGTTAATCATGCAGTATCACGAGCTGGGAATTACTATGTCAGCCGGATATGGTTGCACAGAAGGACTTGGAATTAGCTATTATTCTCCTGAAATGGGCATCGAAAAAGCCGAATCGGTTGGAATGCCAATGCCAAATGTGGAATGTAAAATCGTCCATCCTGAAAAAGGAGAAGAGCTTCCTGTAGGAGAGATCGGCGAAATTGTTGTAAAAAGCCCCTACGTCTTTAAAGGCTATTGGAATAATCTTGAAGCAACGAACAAGGTGCTAAGAGAAGGATGGCTCCACACCGGCGATAGCGGCAAATTAGATGAGGATGGTTTCTTATATGTGTTGGGACGATACAAAGATGTCATTATATCTGGTGGAAGAAATATATATCCCGATCAACTGGAAGACGTTATTATGCAAATTCCGCACGTACTGGAAACAGCCGTAGTAGCTGTTCCAGATGAGATCTTAGGCGAAATTCCGCGCGCCTATATTGTGAAAGAAGCGGGGAGTATGCTTTCCGAAGACGAGGCGCATCAATACTGCAAGCAAAGGTTTGCCAGCTATAAGGTCCCGCAAATTAGGTTCACTGATGCTCTGCCGAAAAATAGTTTAGGCAAAGTGATGAAACAAATCTTAAGGGAACAAGCGCTCTGAACGAGATCGAAGTTCCCTATCCCAATTATGATGGCGCAATAAAACAAAAGCAGCCTAATACAAACGTATTTTGGCTGCCCATCTATTTTGGGGAATTATAAAATAGTAAGTCTATTTTCGACTGGCATGCGTGCTTTTGATCTAGGGATTTCCTCGTAATAACCAATGTTTAACATGCTAACAGCCTTCTCTCCTGTTCGGATGCCTGCATGTTCACGAAATTGCGGGGACTCGTACAATTCATCATCCGTTAGCCACGTCATTCCGATCCCCTTCTCCCATCCGAGAAGATGGAAATTTTGGATCATGCAGCATATAGTCGCAAAGTCGTCTTCCCACTTCTCTTGCTTCGGGTTTTCCTTCATGACAACGATTAGATAGGTTGAGGTGTTGATCGCCATTTGGATAAACTGTTCTTTCACTCTCACATTTTCCACATTGAAACGCTTTAATTCTTCTCCAACTTCCACCATGATCTCGACCAGTTTCTTTTTTGCTTCATCACTAACCAGGATAAATCGCCAGGGCTCGCTAGAACCGCGGTTCGGGGTCGGCGCCCAAACCGCATCGTTTAAGAGGTCGATAATCGCCTCACGAGAAACAGCTTGATCACTAAAGCGAAGAACGGGTCTTGTGTCTCTTATAATTTCCGTTATACTCATTCTCGCCATATTTGCTTCATTCCTTTCCTATGTGGTTAGTTTTTGTTCCATCTCGCCCACGGCATCTTGCATAAATTGTCTGACGAAGTCCAGCTCTGTGGATGAATATTTGTCCAGAAACCGATAAAAACGCTCTTCTTCTAATTTGTGCAGCTTGTCATGCAGCTCATATAGCTTCTTTCCTTTGGAAGTTAAACGGAAATAGATTTCTTTCTTGTTGTCGTTCAAGCGCGTTCGTTTCACAAACCCGTCTTCATATAGCTTGGTGCTGATTTTTGTAATGCTCGCTTTGGATAGCTCCATTTTTTCGGCAATGGCCGTATTGTTTACCGGCTCGTTCTTGCCGATGCAATCAATGACATGAATGCTGGTGATGTTTTTCGGACAGTCAGTTACACCGGACGCTAAGGCCTTTTCAAGAAACACCGTGATTTCTCTGCTTTCATACTGCTCTCTTAAGTGTGCAAATTTCCAATACAGTCCAAAAATGAACTGCTTGTTCGGTTCAGGATACCCCATTCCTTGTCTCTGCTCCTATCCTCATATATTCCCCACCAATGGCCTTGTCCACTTCACGAAAGCCATCATCTTATAAATATTGTTTACTAGTTAACAATTTTATTGTAGCAATATTGATAATAATAATCAATATCATTTGATCTATCGAATCCCGAAATAGCCGTAAACATGCAACAAAATTCAGTGTTAAAACCTGTTATAAAAAGGTGCTTTACACTTAATCTTTCTAACGTTTTGGATAGTTCAGTCTTGTAGAAAGAGCTTGGCGTTTGCTTCTCAAGTACATAGTCTGCGTAAATTGTAATACTTTGTACACTCCAGGTACTGCCGTTGACAGAAGCAAGAAAAGCGCCAACAGTGCAGGCAAGCAGTCAGCGCCTTTTCATTTATGAATATCATCTTTCCTATTGTATACTGCAATTGCCCATCAATCAGTGTTTGTGCGGCTTCTATTAAATATTTCAACTGCTGCCTTATATAATTCATAATTCATATGAAACCGATTTGTTATCCAATACTCCAACTCTTCTCCACTCAGTTCTTGTTCACTTTTATGGGTAGGAAAGTACTGTTTTAATGTATGGTTGGTTAATGAAGTAGGAATATTCTCGACATATCCAAAAATCATTATATCTTTAAGCGCAAAAGACGAATTCCAATTGTTGGAGCTTTTGATGATTGGCAGCATCTCTTCGATAGTGACTGGGTTCGTATTTAAGGTTTTAGCAGGACCTGGATTTCGGATAATCTTGATGCTATCTGTTGAGACGGTATATTCGAACGTTTCCCTGTTGTCGTTGGCGACGAACGACTCATGCAGCGGATAAGCTTGGAACAACGGAGCGCCGAAACCAAGATCGACATAATAAGGCTGCTCTAAATTTACGCGCAAACATAAGTGGCCAGGGTCCATATACAAATAATGCACATCGAATCCCAACTGCTTCAGCAGCCAATAACAGCCTATCGATATCGTCCAGCAAGTGCCGCCATACCCGTGATTCATGATGCGGTCATAATATTTTTCAATCGGCGGAATATAATCGCCCGTTGCATAACCGCGTTCATAGTCCAATATTTTAGTCAGGTTTTCCCATCTAACCTTTAATTGATGACTTTTAATCAGATCATTCAAAAAGCTAATATCATTTTCGCGTTTCGGTACATCTAGGAAGTTTAAGAAGTTGTCAACGATTTCATTTGAATTCATGTGAATCAACCCCCTCATTAAATAAATCGCATCGCTTGCATGCCGAATACTTTGATAGACATATTCCGCTTGAGTTGGCGTCTTGAAGTTCCAGCCACAATATCTGCCGTTTCCTTTGCACGTGAAAGGTCACTCGAAAAATATATAATCCCATTGTTCGTTCATCAGTCGATTTGCCAATGCACGTGCCAACGTCATTTAGAGGGATGTCACTCTGCCCCTGCGCTCGTCTCTCAGTATTCCAATCCGTCTCTCATGTCTTATTAATCCAACTCGTGTCATATCTAATCGATAGATCGCATTCCCTTCGGCAATTCTTTTTCATTCATCCATGCTTCTACTAATTTATTGAAGAAATCGGGGTTAGCTAGAGAAATTCCGTGTCCAACCCTCGGAATCATATATCCTTGGCAATTTCGATTGCTTCTGGTGATAACGACGGCTGATTTTCCCATTGTTTTTTTCTCTTTTTCCCCCACTAACACCAAAATATTTGCTTTACTACGTTTAAATCCGTCTGGTATGCGATAAGACATATTCTCTTCTAAGACCCTAAGCAGATCCTCTACGCTCATTTGAATAGTATCTTGAAAATATAAATCAAATTGCTCCTCGCCGACATATAATACTTTTGCTTGAAGCTTTGCAAAGGATTTGCTCTTGGTTAACGGCATCGAAATCCGGATCAAAGGTTTCAAGATAGCTTGGAAATATTTCAAGGGCCGTACAAGCCCGCTCACAATAATCGCTTGATCAATAATATCTTCCTTTACACTTAAGATTTCTAAAGCGATTTGAGCCCCTAGAGAAAAGCCTATAATCGTAACCTTTTGACCATTTTTCCTTTCTTGTATGATGTTGATTATATCCTCAGCCGTTTTATTGATAGATACAAATTTCTCGTTTCCGCTGTTACCGTGACCAGGGAGATCAGGAATCAAGACAAAGTACTCCTCTTTTAAAAATTGTACCTGCTTCTCCCACATCCAACCGCTTACTCCCCCGCCATGTAAAAATACAAGGATTGGAGCATTCTTATTTCCCGATTCTTTAACGTACAGGCCCATCCTTACCATTACCCCCAATTAAATCAATGGATAGGCGAAGGAAGCCGTAAGGCCCCTGCCCTTCCCTTCTATAATAAAGCCCTCAATCGATCTTTAACCAACATGATTAGCGTATCTTTTTCTTCCTTAGGTATCCACTCGACCAATCTGGCAGCGGCAACAGGCAATATCCATCTGTCAATCTCCGAGTAAGCCAGCCCCGATGCACTTAAGTAATGCTTCATATATTCATGCTTCAAATTGTTTCTTAAAAAGTTAATAATCGCTTTCAATAACTTCGGAGTACCATCGGGCATCGTTCCATGATTGAGCAATAGGAATGTTCTAGCAACGTCGCCGGCAGGATTACCAGACATGCCAGTCATCCAGTCGATAATCCAGTGCTCCTCGCCGACCATAACATTATCAGGGTGAAAATCACCATGACATAGCATATCACCGGGAGACAGTTGCTCTAAATAATGAATCGTTTTTTTCTTCTCTTCCTCGGTTAGGAGTGGCGTAGCTTGGATGCTGCCGCTCAATACTTGCTTCTGATTTCTCAAATTCCCTGCAGCATGATGAGTATGTATGTTAGCATGCAAACTTGCTAAAGTTCTAGCATGTTTTTTAATTTGCCAAGGCTTCTTCGTTATTATATTCAGTAAAGAAGACCCTGCTATACGTTGGAACACAATGCCTTGCCTGCTGTCAACATCGGTTAATTCATAGGCATGTGGTGTATGAATGCCCAGAGAATAGATAAACTTGCTGATAAGAAACTCCTGATTAACAGCATCTTCTGGAAACCCCTGATGATAGAGCTTCATAATTTTGTCTTTTTGATATTCAAAAATATCGGCTGTTCTGCCCTGACCAATCGGTTTCATCATTTCATCTCCGAATTCCGTACATAGTATGGTTTTGGAATATTTTGTATATTGCATATAAAAATGACCCTGATATTTATTTATCAGAGCATATTTCACATTCACTCCATCATCATACACCAGCTTGGGTTCTTTATCATTTCAATATCCATGACGGTTAGTTCCTTGAGTTTTAATTTCTTACGATCGATTTCTGTTCATCATCTCCAATCCATAATGACCAAAGCTCGATTTGACTTCCATTAGGCACGTCTTCCATTAAGTAATTATGGAACAGGCCCTTTAGGCGGATTCTCCATGTGTTTAATATCTTTTGCTGTCATTTTAATGTAACGAGTAGGATTCATTTCTGTAGGTGGTTTAGAGTTGCTAAAAATATAAATAAAGTAAATGTTTGTGTATTTCTTTCATTTATCTTTTTTGTGTACATCCTATATCGTTTATTCTCAACATTATTTTTTCAATTCTCTTTTTAGTGAATGCATCCAGCATATTCACACCTCGATGGTTTTTCCTCAGGCAAACCAAGGAGCGTCAGCAACGTAGCATGAATACGGTGTTATCGGATGTTCCTGCCTTCTGTGATTTAACTCTCATAATCTATTAATCCATTCATGTAAGAGCTGCATTAAAATCGTGGTTATTATCTGTATCTATGTTTTTGGACTTATATAGCAGTACTACTTCCGGGGCAAGGAACGGCAAGCCTTTATATTCATAGAATGCTTTATTTAGTTCAATTTTAATTTGGGGATTTCGTTTATAAGTAAAATATGTGTCGTCATATGAATCAAATAGTACTTCCAAGTAATCGAGCTTTGTTTGAATTGTTCTAAAGAAATGATATGATTTGTTACCATTACTACTTGTTGTTCTCTTTAAATAATTACTCATTTCAGCTTCCTTCATACACCATATATTATAGTAATTTTGATCTGAATTTTTGTTTTGATTCACAGAAAAAGGTACAAATGCATTCCCTCCAGTCGTTAATACCAAATATAGATATAGTGTAACGACCGTTATAGACATCTATTGTCATATTGGTGAAAACGAGGGGGCTTTATGTATAAAGGATTTTCAGCCTTAGCTATACATCAAGAGAATCGCTTTTGCTTGGGATAATACCTTTTCGCGCAGCTCAGCCGGTGCCAACACTTCCACTAACGGACCATAACCAAGCAATATTTCACATGCTGAATCGAGCGTATGGAATTCAACGTCGGCATCCAACCAATGGCTGTCCACAGACTCGGTGTGTAGAATCTTCATATAACGCTGCTGAGAAATGCGAGATAACACTTTATCGCTGAATCGCACTCGGGAAGGATATTGAGGCAGACTCGCTTTGAATTTTTTGGTGGATTGCTCCCAGTATAAGGCCAAATCAAAAGAATCTGGGCGCTCGAAAGACTCCGTTGACATCCGGGCACTCACCATACGGGAAATCCGATAGGTGCGGATATCTCCTCCTTCCGCAATAGCGATAAGATACCATATGCTGCTTTTGGCTACCAAACCTAAGGGTTCGACTACCCGATCAACAACAGAGTCATCTCGACGATATTGTATAAACAGCTTTTTCTTCCCAAATAGCTTCCTGAACAACAGGCAATTCAGATAACAACTCATCAGACTGATGCCAACCTGCTCCATCTACATGAATGCGCTGACGAACAATTTCCACATCTCCGCGCATCGTTGCAGGAAACGCTGCCAGAAGCTTCTGAAAGGCATCATCAAAAAAATCGCCTAGTCCCAAATCTCCCAACAGTCTCGAAGAATGCGCAAGCAACAGCGATTGCATCTCTTCCGTTTTCATCCCGGTCAGATTTGTGCGATATCCTTCAAATAATGCCCATCCTCCATTTGAACCCCGCTCTGCAAAGACAGGAATGCCAGCCGCACTTAAAGCTTCCATGTCACGATGAATGGTTCTTTCAGATACCTCCAGCTTTTCTGCTAGTTCCCGGGATGTCATCCGGCCACGATTCTGCAAGAACAACAAAATGGAAATCAATCGATCCGCCCTCAGTTTCCATCCCTCCCTTCTTTCAAAATTCTGACTCGAACAAGATCATCCGAACGCTAAGAAGAAAGTGAAGCATTAGCCAAAAATTGGCCTCGGTAGCAAGCGCCACTACTGCCCGTCCTAGTTCCTTCGACATTGAATTGCGCGCGATGAATGACCGATGTTTTAGCCAAACTGTAGTACAAATTTCCTCGATACCTGTAATCATCACCATCCGTAATTTCAACGATCAATCCCTGTTTTCTCACGGTCCTTAAAAGTGCGGCGTAGTAGCTCGGCTCCACGAGTTGAGCCTGCCACAACTGCCACTTTTCCTTGTAAATGTTTCATCATGTCTCTACCCCTTTTTATTTAAAATCAAATCCCTATTCATGTCTAGTATAACCATTGATATATGTCGCCTATTGTCATATTACAGAAGAAATGCACCCATCACATAATTGTATGAGGAAAGTTATATTTTCCTTTACACAATTGCTTTTGTCATAACGTGTCTTGTACTTCGTGCATTTGTTTTTTATTCATTGTTTGTCAATTCTACGGTAGAAGTACCTAAAGAGTTTATTTATTGTTTTGTGGTGCTGGTGAAGGGACTCGAACCCCCACATAGAAAATCTGCTTCCTGCGGCTGCATCGAAACCGTGAAAGCCCCCGTGTCGATCGCATCCTTCAAGGCTCACTTGCCATTGCGGCTTTTTCTGCAAGCTTTCTCGCTACTATCCCTTCGTATGACTCCTCAACGTCTGGTATTGGACATCCCTTTCTTTTGCAAGGTCACCCGGCTCCACTAGCCAACATGGTTTTGCCGCCTGTTTCGAGGTTTGCCTTCTGATCCTTCGCACCCTGCCTCGCAGCCAGGCACTATCAGTCAGCTATGCGCTTCCGCCACCCTGTAGTGTGCTCGGGATTTCCACCCGTTAGTACGATGCGCTGCTGCAAAGCGTAAAAAAGGCTATGATGAGATATTCATCATAGCCTTTGACCTGGTCGGGTCATGAGAGTTTATTTAATTTGTAATTCTAAAGTAGATGGATTTTTGCTGTTTCTGGAAACTTTAATACCTGAGCCGCCCGTTTTTTGAATAATCTCGAAAATAACCTTTCCCTCCACACTCGATACGTCTACTCTATAGACTTTTTGTGCTCCAGGCTCTAGGGTATCGATAAGTGTAAGCTGGTCATCTACATATATGGGTAATGATTCTTTTGTTGACGAATCTTTATCGTATACATTCATTTCGAATTGACGACTATATTTTTCGTTATTGTTTTTAACTTTCACATAAAGGTTCTCGTTATCTTTCTTCGTAGGAATCGTACAGCGTGAGACATTTGTTCGTGACATACAATCCCCCTCAATCTTTCTCTTTTTTGAGAGAATTAATAGTATCAAGAATAACTTTACGATTACCGTTTTCTCCTTGCAACAACCCATTCAGTGTATTGGTTAGGTTGGAGATTAGGGTATCTATCCTGTTTGAATTGTTGTTTCCCTTTAAGGCTTCCAACATAGTAATTGCATACATTGTCATAGCGATATATGCACCAGAATTATCGGTGTAGTTGATGATGGTATTGTTCCCGTTTGTAAAGCTATTGTGCCCAGAGTCAGCTTTTGCATCAGCGTCGGAATCGGCGTCAGCGTCAGCATCGGCATCCGCATCAGCGTCGGCATCCGCATCAGCGTCGGCATCCGCATCAGCGTCCGCATCTGCATCGGCGTCAGCGTCAGCGTCGGCATCCGCATCGGCATCCGCATCAGCGTCGGCATCGGCGTCGGCATCGGCGTCAGCATCCGCGTCAGCGTCGGCATCGGCGTCGGCATCGGCGTCAGATTCAGCTTTCGCGTCGGCGTCGGCATCGGCGTCGGCATCGGCGTCAGCATCCGCGTCAGCGTCGGCATCCGCATCTGCATCTGCATCGGCGTCGGCGTCGGCGTCAGATTCAGCTTTCGCGTCGGCATCCGCATCGGCATCCGCATCGGCGTCGGCATCAGCGTCAGATTCAGCTTTCGCGTCTGCATCGGCATCGGCATCCGCATCGGCGTCAGCGTCGGCATCAGCATCCGCATCTGCATCCGCATCAGCATCCGCATCGGCGTCAGATTCAGCTTTCGCGTCGGCATCGGCATCTGCATCGGCGTCAGCATCCGCATCAGCATCGGCATCGGCATCGGCGTCAGCGTCGGCATCGGCATCAGCGTCCGCATCCGCATCCGCATCGGCGTCGGCATCAGCGTCAGATTCAGCTTTCGCGTCGGCATCGGCGTCGGCGTCGGCATCGGCGTCAGCATCGGCGTCAGATTCAGCTTTCGCGTCAGCATCAGCATCCGCATCAGCATCTGCATCGGCATCTGCATCGGCATCTGCATCGGCGTCAGATTCAGCTTTCGCGTCAGCATCCGCATCCGCATCAGCGTCGGCATCCGCATCGGCGTCAGATTCAGCTTTCGCGTCAGCATCCGCATCCGCATCTGCATCGGCATCTGCATCTGCATCTGCATCCGCATCCGCATCGGCGTCAGATTCAGCTTTCGCGTCAGCATCTGCATCCGCATCCGCATCAGCGTCGGCATCCGCATCAGCGTCGGCATCGGCATCAGATTCAGCTTTCGCGTCAGCATCCGCATCCGCATCTGCATCTGCATCGGCATCCGCATCCGCATCCGCATCAGCGTCGGCATCAGCGTCAGCATCCGCATCAGCGTCGGCATCCGCATCAGCGTCGGCATCAGCGTCGGCATCCGCATCGGCGTCCGCATCCGCATCAGCGTCGGCATCCGCATCGGCGTCCGCATCCGCATCGGCGTCGGCATCCGCATCAGCGTCGGCATCCGCATCGGCGTCGGCATCCGCATCAGCGTCGGCATCCGCATCTGCTTTCGCATCAGCATCTGCATCGGCATCTGCATCCGCATCGGCGTCCGCATCTGCATCAGCATCAGCGTCGGCATCCGCATCCGCATCTGCATCCGCATCGGCGTCGGCATCGGCGTCGGCATCTGCATCAGCTTTCGCATCCGCATCCGCATCGGCGTCCGCATCCGCATCGGCATCCGCATCCGCATCAGCATCAGCGTCGGCATCGGCATCGGCATCTGCATCGGCATCGGCATCGGCATCTGCATCAGCATCCGCATCGGCATCCGCATCCGCATCGGCGTCCGCATCGGCATCGGCATCTGCATCGGCATCGGCATCTGCATCGGCATCCGCATCCGCATCGGCATCCGCATCCGCATCGGCGTCCGCATCCGCATCGGCGTCCGCATCGGCATCGGCGTCCGCATCGGCATCGGCGTCCGCATCTGCATCAGCATCAGCGTCGGCATCGGCATCGGCATCCGCATCTGCATCGGCATCGGCGTCGGCATCGGCGTCTGCATCGGCATCGGCATCGGCATCCGCATCGGCATCCGCATCAGCGTCTGCATCCGCATCGGCATCAGCGTCTGCATCGGCATCGGCATCAGCATCCGCATCCGCATCGGCGTCCGCATCGGCATCTGCATCCGCATCAGCGTCGGCGTCTGCATCGGCATCGGCATCGGCATCAGCATCTGCATCTGCATCGGCATCGGCATCGGCATCGGCGTCGGCATCGGCGTCGGCATCAGCATCCGCATCAGCTTTCGCATCAGCATCGGCGTCCGCATCAGATTCAGCGTCGGCGTCTGCATCGGCATCGGCATCCGCATCAGCTTTCGCATCTGCATCTGCATCTGCATCGGCATCTGCATCTGCATCCGCATCCGCATCGGCATCAGCATCGGCGTCGGCATCAGCTTTCGCATCAGCATCGGCGTCGGCGTCGGCATCAGCTTTCGCGTCCGCATCGGCATCGGCATCTGCATCTGCATCCGCATCAGCATCTGCATCCGCATCAGCATCTGCATCCGCATCGGCATCGGCATCGGCGTCTGCATCAGCATCGGCGTCCGCATCGGCATCCGCATCAGCATCAGCTTTCGCATCAGCATCGGCGTCGGCATCAGATTCAGCGTCGGCGTCTGCATCAGCATCTGCTTTCGCATCAGCATCGGCGTCGGCGTCTGCATCAGCGTCGGCATCGGCATCAGCATCCGCATCAGCATCAGCATCGGCGTCGGCGTCTGCATCAGCATCCGCATCAGCATCTGCTTTCGCATCAGCATCGGCGTCGGCGTCTGCATCAGCTTTCGCGTCGGCATCTGCATCCGCATCAGCATTCGCATCAGCATCGGCATCCGCATCAGCATCGGCATCCGCATCAGCATCGGCGTCTGCATCGGCATCCGCATCAGCATCGGCATCAGCATCGGCGTCAGCTTTCGCATCGGCATCGGCATCGGCATCGGCGTCTGCATCCGCATCAGCGTCTGCATCCGCATCAGCTTTCGCATCGGCATCGGCTATCGCTTTTGCATTGGCATCAGCATCAGCTTTCGCATTGGTATTCGCATCAGCGTCCGCATCGGCATCCCCTTCTGCGTCTGCTCTTATATCGTTATCAAATGATATATCCTTATTCAATTCACTTCTATCCTCTTTTCTACCCAAAATATTCTCCTCCTCTCTACTACAAGATTATTATATTAAGCGATGACTCTGCTTGTTCAGGGCGAAGTCATCAAAGTATAGCTGATTATGTTGCACGATGGTGTAGCCAGATTGACGAACTCGCACGAATGAAATTCGTGTATCGTAATTAGTGGTGAACCAAGGTTTTGATAATAGTTTGTGTACCAAGAATTGGAGCCTAGTAAGGCACAAAAAAAATTGGGTATCCTCTGAATTACGAGATCACCGAGAGAGGTCTCTACTCGATAACTACTTTATCCGGAAACGCGATATCCAATCTATGTAAAAAATGTTGCATAGCAGTTTGTGAAATATTGCCTGGAGTCCTTCATGAAAGTTGTAATCAAGCAATTTATGGAGAGCAAACAGGAAGAGCAGCGTACAGCCGCAACGGATACCGTGGCCTGCACACCAAATACGGCTATATCAAGAAGTTCGAAGTTCCGCATGACCGTAACGGTCAGTTCCAAACACAAGGATTCGAGCCCTACCAAGCGTCACGGATGGCTGGAGGGAGCCGTCATCCAGATGTATAAAAGCGGCATGGGAACCCTCGATGGCGCCCGATTTATCGAGAGCATGTTTGGCAGCCACTACTCCCCCACCATCGTCAGTATCACCGCTACCGTGTTTGAAGTTTTTAAGAACCGGCAGTACGTCCTATGCAGAAACGGTATACCATCATTTACCTGGACGGTCTGTACGCGAAGATCTAACGCAGCACGGTAAGCGGTGAGTTGATTTACTTTGCCATGGGTATCGACGAGGAAGGACACCGCCAGATTCTCTGCTACTACGTTGGCGCTCAGGAGGGCGCCTATGGCTGCTGGCGCGAGGTGCTCAAGGACCACTATAGCCGCGGAGGAAAAGTTAAAACGAGGGCAAGATTCAAGCTCCTAGAAGCGGAAAATAATCTCCTAAAAAAGATCTACGCACTACAGAGGCAGGCTAAACTGGTCAAACATTGACACCATCAGAGCGTTTCGAGCTAATCAACCGAACGATCCGAAAACATGATAAACGAGTACATCCAGCACTACAACTCAGAAAGATACCTGTGGACATTAAATAAGATGACTCCTGATGAAATCAGGAGCCACCTCTTCACTACGTAGGTATTTAATTCGGTCGTCTACGTTTGGGGTCGAAGTTCACAGGATCAAGGAACATTTTATTTATCAATCTAAATCATCATCCGTATCATCATCCGTATCATCGTCAGTATTTTCGTCAGTATCATTGCGATTTTGCTTCTTAGCCAAAGCTTCTTCGTCACGTTTTTGCTTCTTCTCTAAAGCTTCTTCGTCACGTTTTTGCTTCTTCTCTAAAGCTTCTTCATCACGTTTTTGCTTCTTCTCCAAGTCATCGTCGTTGTTATATTCATTATCCATAGAAATATCACTCCTTTCCATTTAATCTGCCATCATTATATGTAGAACAAATAAAATAAGACCAGGAATGTGTAAATTCAGTTGTGGCATGATGCACGATTAGCCAGACCCGTTCGGAAAAATATCAGAGCGTAGAACGTGCACGAATGATTCTGCATTATGCGGAGGGGCTCAGTATACCGAAAATTGCCGAGGTTTTGAACAGAACGTGAATTCGGTGTTATCTGATGGGGATGCCTGCATTGACTGTACTAAATTGCTTTATTCATCTTTCAAGGAATATTTCATCGATAGACTCCAACTTTTACGTTTGTGCATTTTATAGTGAAGAAAGAAGAAGGAATCTTGAGGTTGGAGATAAAATGTCTGCTTTACTGATAAGTAAAGACGGTATGGAGGCCAAACAATATTGGGAGATAAGGAACGGCTCGTTTGTGGTCATTGATTTAGAAACGAAGAAAAGCAAAGATGGCAAAAAATAATGGTATTTAGATGGAAAGGCAAACATTCTAAGAAGCAATTCTTCGCAGAATATATCGATACCGCCCCAAAAGCGAGTGTTGGAGACACTCACTTTTTTCTTTATCGTTTACGGTTCCAATTCTCTTCAATCTTTTCTTTGTTTAACGCGATCATACTAAATATCGCTCCCCCAAGAAAACCACCGACGTGCCCACTTATGCTTATTCCTGAAATCGTAAATGTCGTTCTCCAAGCGATTAAAGTCCACACAAGAACAACTATTTTCAAACGCTTACTCATGACATTCTTGACGAAAACGAAAATATAGATAAATATGGCCATCATTCCAAAACCAATCCCTGATGCACCCACAACCCCCTCAGCAGAATCAAATATATAAACAATAACTGAGGTTGATAAAATAGAAGTTATGATAAACAGCACATATCTTACTTTTCGGTAGCGTCAAGAATTTTGTGTAAATGAAAATAACCTTCTCTTGTAGAAGACTGC
>NZ_JAJNBZ010000004.1:0-332500 GCF_021369635.1 Paenibacillus profundus
CTCCCCATACACAGGTTTTATTATTTCACCTGTCTACCGTAAGGGGAGCATATCAAAGTCATCAAAGATGACGAGGGGATAGCCCTTTCTTCTTTTTGACATACCGGATAATCATCTTGCGCATGTCGTGAACGTGGCGATTGATCGTCTGGATGACCAGGACCCTTTCTATACCCATGGCGTAGCGGAATATCGCTTCATTGTCTTCAAGCCGACGAAAGCCGTCGAAGGGCTGCACAGCCGTCTGTTTTCAAATTAATACGGAACAAAACCCGGCGGTCCTCATTCTGCCGGGTTTTGCTTTTTGCTTCGTTATATTAGTTTCGCCTACCGTCAATCAGCGTTACGAAAAACAACCAGAACTCGCATTTTTGTGCTGTGTTCCACCAACGATATTTTTCCTTGTTTTAAAGGGTTCCTTATACGATTATAAAGAGGCAGATTCGCGTTTTTTCATCATTGACAGTCTATCGGAAACCCTCTATGATTAACATCAAACAACATGAATTAACAAGAATCCACAACAATACACAGAAGGAGCTGGCTCGATGTCTTTGTCCTATGAGGAGCGCAAAGTAGACATCCTTGCGACGCTGGACCGAACCGAACGCGTCCAAGTGCAGTCGCTGGCGGATCAACTCCAAGTGTCCACCGAAACGATTCGCCGTGACTTGGATCGGCTCGAGAAAGAGGGCAAGCTCAAGAAGGTATACGGTGGGGCCATCAAGGCTCGCATGGAGGCATGGGAGGCGCCTTTTGTTCAACGTACGAACATGCTTGCCGCAGAGAAGCGGGCTATTGGCCGATATGCTTCGTCCCTGATTGGCCAGGGCGAGACAATTATGGTCGACAACGGAACGACAACGATCGAGCTCATCCGTCATTTGCAGGATCGGCCAGACGTGACGATGATCACCCATTCCATTCCCGTCATGCTGCTGGCGCTTGAACTATTCCGCGGCAAGATAATATTCGCCGGAGGGGAGATCGACGGCCGCTCGCAGACTGCGTCTGGCACGCTCACGGAACAGATGCTGCAGCAGTTCACCGTGCACAAGGCATTCATCTCTGTCGGCGGCGTGTCGCTTGTTGAAGGCACCACCGATTATGAATTGAACGAGGCGAGCCTCTCCCAGCGGATGATGGAACGGGCTGAAGAGGCTATCGTGCTGGCCGATCATACGAAGTTCGGCAAGACGACCTTTGCCCGTATTGCGCCGTTGGAAGAGGTGTCTAGGATCATTACGGACGAAGGCTGTTCTCCGGAATGGATACGGCAAATCAGCGAGCTTGGCGTTCAGGTCATCGTTGCGGCCGAAGATGGTCGCAGCGGGCAGGGTTAATCCTTTGTTACACCGTGATCAAGCGTGCTTCCGGGCCGGATAAGCTTCTTAATGCCCGGGCAGCCGCATAAGCTAGAAACCATGTGAACTTTATAAGGATGATGAATATGATGACGGACATGATAGCCATACACCCCGAAGTATGGCAAATCGATTATTGGGAATTAACGATTCGCGTGATCATTGCGGTAGCGCTCGGCGGCGCGATCGGGCTGGAACGCGAGCTGGGCGAGCATGCGGCCGGTTTCCGCACGCATATTCTCGTCTGTCTCGGCTCGGCATTGATTATGATGCTCTCCAGCTATGGCTTCTCGGCATTCATCTATGAGACGAACGTCCGGATGGACCCGGCACGCCTTGCGGCTCAAGTCATCAGCGGCATCGGCTTCTTGGGAGCAGGCACGATTCTGCGGACCGGGATGACTGTGTCAGGGCTGACGACGGCAGCCTCACTATGGGTAGTAGCCGCCATCGGCCTCGCTGTAGGGGCAGGCTTCTATTACGGCGCCATCTTGACCGCATTCACCGCTTTCTTCAGTCTGTTCATGCTGAATAAGCTCGAGAAAAAGTTCGCGCGCTTCACGAAGTCTTCGCAGACCCGGCATCTTGCCCTCGTCGTGCATGATGCGCCGAGCCATATTGGTACGGTGCTGCAACTCCTTAAGGAGCAGGGGCTAACCGTATGCGACATGGCAGTCGAGCCTCTTGATTCGTGGAATGGAACTGGAGATGGATTGCAGTCGAATACGGATGTCGGCGCATTGGATATGGAATGCGTCTTGCTTCAATTGACATTGAAGTCCCGGGCTTGGCATGTCGAGACATTGCTCGGGGAGCTGTTATCTTTGCCATGCGTCAAATCCATCAAGCATTTCGCCCTAGAAGACTTGGTGATTGAACGAGGGAAATGGAGCTTGAGCGATCTGTTCGGCGGCGAAAAGCGTCCGGGACGTGACGTGGACACGAAACTATAAAAATAATTATAAACAATTTTAAAAAAAGTTTTAAAAGAGGTTGTTAAACTCAATCGTAGATCACCTTTATATAAGAAGAACCAAACCCCAATTGCCACGCTCGTCTATGTTCAAAAGGTTCAATGTGAACACCTTTAAATAAGAACACCCCGTGCAAGGATCCTTCAATGGTGTCCTCACACGGGGCTTTTTGTCATCATTCGGCGTATTTCTCGGGAAATAACGCTTCCTCGCCATGTTCGCGTCGAAAGAACTCGTTACGCGTCATAACGTTTTGCACGATACACAATGATGCATAATAGGACAGAGGCAACCGCCCAGATGCAAGTAACGCCGATATGGCTCCAAATATCAGTCAAGCTGCCGCCATTCCAGAGGATGTCGCAAGCTGCCGCCATTTGTTCCGTCGGCAAGTAGCCAATAGCGACGTTAACGGCTTCGCTGTTCAGCAACGCGCCGAACATCGGTCCCATGAGGAAGATGAGCAGGAGCGGCATGCCGAGGAATGACGTTTCCATTGACGTGCGGGACATCAATCCGATTAAGGTGCCGAGCGCCAAATACATGACGATGTTCGGGATGAGCAGGAGTAAGAAAGACACTAGGTTGATGCTCGGTGTATTGGCAATCAAGATGGACAGGATGACTGCACTTACTGTCATAATGGCCGAGATGGCGCTCTTGCCGAGCAGCACTTCTATCGGCTTGGCCGGAGAGAGCATGAGTACGCGCAGCGTATGCTTCTCTTTCTCTTCGGCAACCATCATCGCCTGCACGAAAGCTCCGGTAATGCTTAGGGCCATGTTCATAGGCATTGTGAGGACGGAAGCCCCCACACTCTGTTCGCTACGGAACAAGAAAGCAAATATGACAGGAATTGCGGCAGTTAACAGCAGCACCGGGTTTTTGGAAGAATCCTTCCACTCCTTTTGAATAATGGCCGAAACACGTTTCATTGCAAGTGTCATTTTAATATGCCCCCTGTTACTTTGATGAAAATATCACTTAAGGTCGGTTCGTTCGAATGAATCGCCACCATTTTGCCGGTCGTCATCCAGTCGTAAATACGGCGTGCGCCTTCGTCATCGCGCTGCACCGAATAGGTGCCCTCGGTAGTCGTTACCGTTATTGTCGAATCCGCATATTTTAAGCGCAGCCTTTGCGGTGTGTCCATTGCAGCGATATGACCTTGATGGAGGAAAGCAACCTGATGACAGAGCGATTCGGCTTCTTCCATATCGTGTGTCGTGAGGAAGATGGTCGTCCCAGCACGGTTTAGAGCTTTCAGCGCATCATGAATATGTCTTGTGTTGGTAGGGTCCAGAGCCGATGTCGGTTCATCCAGGAACAAAATGTCCGGATTATGCAGCAGAGCTCTTGCCAGTGTAACCCGCTGCTTCATACCCTTGGAGAGTGTCTTGACTGTTGTCTGCCGTTCATTAGCGAGATTGACCTGCTCCAATACTTCCTTTGCGCGGCTCGATGGAACATTGTAAAGCTTGCAGAATAGCTCCAAATTGTCTTGAATCGACAGCCGGTCGTACAAGGTGCTGTTATCGGTTAGAATCCCGATTCGCGACAAGTGGCGATGACGTTCGACTTCGTTCATCTTTGCAATGTCAACGCCGAATACGCGGGCCGTTCCGGTAGTTGGAAGCATTTGACCAGACAGAATTTTCACCGTCGTCGTTTTACCGGAGCCGCTCGGCCCGAGAAAGCCGTATATTTCTCCGCGTTGTATTGTAAAGTCGATTTGTCTCAAGGCCTGTTTGTTGCCGAACGCCTTCGTTAAAGCCTGCACTTCAATGATTGGTTCCATGTCACGTTACCTCGCTTTATATAAATGGTTATGATGAGTGTCGTACTCTGTGTCGTCTGCCTGCAAGCTGCGAACGGTAAGCGTTGTTTGCAGCTTGCCTTTTGACATCCTCATCATATCCCGAATGCCCGGGAGACGCCTTATAAAGGCGGCAACTAGCGCACTCTGGAGGGTGAATGGAACACTTCACGGGGTGAGTGGAGCAAGTGGGTTCAACTAATTCCCATGATGGTTTTCATCTCTTCGTACTTATTCTTTGATAACGGCACCGTGCTTTTCTTCTCATCATCCAGCACCAAGCTATAGCTGTTGCGGGACCAAATGATGACTTCACGCACCCGCTGCAGGTTGACCAGGTAGGAGCGATGACAGCGGAAGAAGCCGAACGGCTTTAGTTTCTTTTCCAATTCCGTCAGAGTCATCGAGCAAGGATACATGCCGGAATGAACGTGCAGCTGTGACGTGCCATCCTGACTCTCGATGAAATTCATTTCAAGCGGGTCGATGAGCACGATTTTGTCTTCCACACGTGCTGGAATTTTATCGAACGAGAGCTGTGGATACCAGCGTTGTCCGGGTGTATCGGCATCGTCCTCCAGCGCCGAATCCGATGAGATCTCGTCAGCGTTGCCCGGATCCTCGTTCCGCGCGGCGGAAGCCTCTGCTGCCTGAGCTGCTGACACTGCTGGATCATAAAGCGTTTCTTCGCTGTCTGGAGCTGTTACATCTATGTCGTAGACAGTATTCGGTTCCTCCGGTTCCATAATGGCTGCGTCGTTCTGGTCCTCCGTGCCGTCGGCTTCCTCCTCGAGCAATACGGGCTTGAAGCCGGACGGGGTCCAGCGAATGACATCATCCGTCATCGTTAACGCGCTTTCTAACGACGGTACCGTCATGAAGATGGAGACACCCTCCCCGCACATCGACTGAATCCATTGACGCAGCAAATAGCTGCTCTCCAAGTCCATCTGGAATTCAGGATCTTCAAGGACGATCAGTTCGGGGCGATGAACAGCAGCCCGAGCCAGATGGAATCGCCGCTGCTCCGATACCGAGCATTTGTCGAGCGGAGTATGCTGCTGTTCTTGCAGTCCGACCAGTTGCAGCAGCTGGTCCACCCGCGATTTGTTGAACGAGCCGTACAGCTTCATATAGAAAATGAGCGCTTCTCGTGCAGAAAGCCGCTCATGAATGGCGTCTATTTGCCTTATCCAGCCGATACGGGAAGTTGCAGAGGCAGCGGACAGAGGCTGGCCGCCCCATGTCGCTCGTCCAGCAGAGAGCTTCGATCTGTCCATTAACACATCTATAATTAGCGAGCCGGTTATATGATTGCATTGAACTGCCAGGCATTGGCCGGGCCGTATCGTTAAGCTAAGTGATTCTAATAATGTTGAATTTCCTTTCGTTACGTACAGTTTGTCTAAAATAAGACCGTCCGAATCCGAGGCGGGCTTCAAGGTCATGGAGAACACTCCGTTTCTTTATAATCAAAGATTGTGTAATAAATATCATTTATTATCATAGATCGAGATGATGGAGTTGAGTAGTCTGTTGTCGTGGAAAAGAAGCTTGTAAAAGCAGGGGAGAGAGTAAATGTTCGTGTTTTATACATATTAACTAAGGTTAGAAACTGGATTCCGCCTGTTTTTAATGTTTAATCACGAACATTAGGCTGATAAACTGTTGACATGTTCGGTAGAATTCGATACAATATCCATGTCGCCAGCAAAGCGACTGCAAGGAGCGATTGGACTCTTATTTGTTTATCCTGTTCGTATATCCCTGGAGATAAGGTCTGGGGGTCTCTACCAGGAGCCGTAAATTCCTGACTACGATGGGTGTGCTTTTGCATACCTGAACGTAACAGGATATTTTTTTGCCCGCATCATTGTGGGCCCTGGAACAGAGACGAATCAGACCAAGACAACGCGCATATCGAGGAGGAACCAATGAGCAAATATGATGTAATTGTCGTTGGCGCAGGACCGGCTGGAATTTTTACATGCTATGAACTGACGTTGAAGGCTCCCCATTTGAAAGTGATGCTGGTGGATAAAGGACATGATATTTACCGCCGCAGCTGCCCAATATTGGAGGAGAAGATTCAAATGTGCCCGCCGGCTGCCGGCAAGAAGGAATTTGCGGGCTGCCTTCCGGCGTGTTCTATCACGAACGGGTTCGGTGGTGCCGGAGCTTACAGTGACGGCAAATTTAACGTTACAACCGAGTTCGGGGGATGGATGACCGATTATTTGCCGCCCTCGCACGTGTTGGACTTGATTAAATATGTAGATGGCATCAATTTGGAACATGGTGCGACACCAGAAATTACAGACCCAACGACTGAGACCGTTCGCCGCATTGAGCAGCAAGGTTACGCAGCTGGGCTGAAGCTTCTGCGGGCGCAGGTGCGCCATCTGGGTACCGAGCAGAACTTGGAAATTATGAAATCGATATATGAATATTTGCGCCCGCGCATTGATATGGTGTACAAGGCGGAAGTGGCCGACATCGTCACCGTCAAGCAGGACGGCCGCCATGTGGTGACAGGCATCGAGATGAAGAATGGAGACACCCATGAGGCTGCTCAGGTCGTAATCGTCCCCGGACGTGACGGTTCGGCGTGGCTGACGGAAATCTTGAAGAAGCGCCGCCTGAAGATGTTCAACAACCAAGTGGATGTCGGCGTGCGCGTGGAGACATCCGATGTTGTTATGCGTGAAATTAATGAGCATTTATATGAAGGGAAATTCATATTCAATACGTCCGTTGGGACACAGGTCCGCACCTTTTGCAGTAATCCGTCAGGACACGTCGTGGTGGAGAATCATAGCGGCATTATGTGTGCGAATGGCCATTCCTTCAAAGACCCGAAGCTCGGCTCCGCCAATACGAACTTCGCGCTGCTCGTCTCGCATAAGTTCACGGAGCCGTTCGACAAGCCGAACGAATACGCGCGCGAGATCTGCAAGCGGGCGAATGATCTGTCCAACGGGGGCGTCATTGTACAGAAATTCGGCGACATTATGCGCGGACGCCGTTCCACGGACAACCGCATCAAGGAAGGCTTCCTTGAGCCGACCTTGAGAGAAGCGGTTCCGGGTGATTTGGGCCTCGTCTTGCCATACAACACGATGAAAAGTTTGGTGGAGATGGTGGAGGCGCTGGATAAAGTAACGCCAGGCATCGCTTCGGAACATACGCTGTTCTATGGGGTGGAGGCGAAGTTCTATTCTGCCCGGCCGAAGCTGGACCAGACGTTTGAATCGGAAATCGCGGGGCTATATTGTGGTGGAGACGGTGCGGGAACGACCCGCGGACTGGCGCAAGCCGGGGCGGCAGGCGTTCATATCGCCCGCAGTATTATGGAGAAGCGCGAAGGAACCTTCATCTAATATAGGCAACAAAGTACGTTCAACAGGCTTGCAGGCGTTATACGCTCGCAGGCCTATTCGGTATGGGGAGCAACGTTGCGACTTGTGAATAAAATGGTACATCTTTGAAGCAATCTTTGTGATAAATTGCACAACATCGTCTGAAACACTTCGTTACAATGAACTTGCAACCGGAACTTCTCATGCACATGATGCTCGAAAAAGAGAGGAACGGCTGCAGATTTTCTTGACATGACAGAATCAGGCATATCGGTATTGGTGTACAGGGGGGATTCATATGGCTGGCTATTTAAAGCCGCAGCAGATTGCAGAGGCGACGGTGGAGACCGGTGTTGTGAAAGCGAGAAATCCGCTCTCGGCGATGATTATCCTTGGATTTCTTGCCGGAGCGTTCATTGCGCTCGGGTACTTGCTATATATTCGTGTAACCGCAGATGCGCCTCAAGAATGGGGCAGCATCAACAGCTTAATCGGAGCGTCATTGTTCCCGGTGGGGCTCATTCTCGTTCTGCTTGGAGGCGGGGAACTGCTGACAGGCAACATGATGGCAGTGCCATTGGCACGTATGAAGGGCCGCATTTCTACGGGTGAAATGATGCGCAACCTGATCGTCATTACACTGAGCAACTTTGTAGGGGCGCTGTTCGTTGCGTATTTCTTCGGGCATATCGTCGGTCTGACGGCATCTGGGGTTTACTTGGAAAAGACGGTGGCTGTGGCGGGGCATAAGCTGCACGACAGCTTCCTGCAAGCATTCATATCCGGTATTGGCTGCAACTGGCTTGTTGCGCTGGCAGTCTGGCTATCTTACGGGGCCAAGAGCTTCAGCGGCAAAATTATGGGGATATGGTTCCCGACCATGACATTCGTTGCCATCGGATTTCAGCACGTTGTGGCTAATATGTTCGTCATTCCAGCGGCCATATTCGAAGGCCACTATAGCTGGGGAGACTATTTCGTGAACTTCGTTCCGGTCTGGCTTGGCAATTTAGCTGGCGGCGTCATCTTCGTGGCTGGAGCTTATTATATGACCTACTTGCGGAACGTTCCCGAGAAAGAAACAGCTGTGAAGACGCAAGCTGTGCCAGCGCAGTCAGGCGCTTCCACATCTGCGGGGGCATCGACGGCAGGGGCGAGCATAAGCTAATTCTGTTTATATTAAAAAACTGACATATGAACCAAGCCCTTATACGGCTTGGTTTTTTCGGTATCTCGCCTTAGAGTGTCACGTTACCCTTCCCGAAGAAGGTATGCCTGTTCCGTCCCTTGCCTTGCCTCACTCTCCCATTGATTCAGAAAGGCAGCATGCCCTTCCCTTTGAAACGAAAACATGATATCGGGCTTCCGTGCTATGGCCCTTATGTTCATTCTCCCATACAGTCAGGAGGGATAACGTCGAGGATAAGGCACATTCCGTTGCGTATCCTGCCATATACCGACCGCTCATGATGGCAGTTAACTAGAGTGGTCACAGGACGTGTCGCTTTCTGATGGAAGGGGAGAATGGAGCAAAGGGGCGGGTGAAGTGAATCACCGTCAGTTAGAACGCGCACTGTACGACGGAACATTGCGATCATGATGAAGAGTCAATGCCCTACTACTCGACAGACGGTGCGCGTGTCTGTATATGCCCCGGTTGAGCGAGCTGGGAAATGTGCTAGAATAGGCAGTGGTTCGTGTTAAAAGAATGAACTTTGCAGCAACAGGAAGGTGAGCCATTACTATTCTCTGTCTGTAAATGATCACATATAGTACAATAATACAGTGGCTCGATTAGCTGTGGGCGGCATACTAAGCTGTAACCGTTTCCGCAACGGACGTATTGCTCACGGCGTGCCGCAGGAGGCGCAGCCGTTCCGGCTCGGGCATCGCGCGCAACATGTAGAAAAAGGCTATCAGGATATGAAATGATGACCACTTGGAGGGAACTGGCATGAAACTGAACATGCAAGGCAACATCGACGATTTGACACAAGGGGTGGTTGAACTTCAGCGACTGTTAGGTATTGAACTAGCGGAGGACGGCATTGCTGTGCACGTGGAGCGTGGGGACGGTCCTCTCACAGTCAAGCTTTCACAAGGGCAAGGTGTGATCCGCTATCAAGACAAGATTCACTTCTTCCGTGCGCTTGGGCTCTTTGTAGAGCAGGCGCGTGCGCAGGCGGAATTTAGCATAACGGAACATCCTCAATTTACTTATAACGGAACGATGATCGACGCTTCGCGTAACGCTGTTCCGAATGTGCATATGATGAAAGAAATGATGCGTTCCATGGCTCTGATGGGCTTGAATGGCGTCATGCTCTATACCGAAGATACGTATGAAGTACCAGAACGTCCATATTTTGGTTACATGCGGGGCCGCTATACCGCCGAAGAATTGTACGACATCGATCAGTATGCTGCACAGTTCGGCATCGAGATCGTTCCATGCATACAGACGCTGGGCCATCTGGCGCAAGCGCTGAAGTGGGATTACGCGGATGAATTGCGCGATACGGAGGACGTGCTGCTCGCCGGTTCCGAGGAGACGTATCGATTTATCGAAGATATGATCGTGGCTGTTACGAAGCCGCTTCGTTCCAAGCGCATTCATATCGGTATGGACGAAGCCTTCGGACTTGGCCTCGGCCGCTATCTGTTCAAGAATGGCTTCCGCGAGCGGTTTGACATTATGAACGAGCATTTGAACCGTGTCATGGACATTACGCGCAAGCATGGTCTGGAGCCGATGATGTGGAGCGATATGTACTTCCATTTGTTGATGAACAATGGAGGGCATTATTACGATCTCGACATTGATTTCTCAGCGGAAGTGGTAGAGAAAATTCCGAAGGGCGTACAGTTCGTCTACTGGGATTATTATCACGATGACCAAGGCTTTTATGAGGAATTCATTGAGAAGCATCGCAAATTCGGTTCTGATCCGGTATTTGCGGGCGGCGTCTGGGTATGGGGCAGCATGAGTCCGAACTACGGCAAGACGTGGCAAAATACGAATCCGGCGCTCATGGCTTGCAAGTCGAAGGGGATTAAGGAAGTATTCGCTACGGCTTGGGGCGATAACGGTCAAGAAACGAACCACATGACGATTTTGCTTGGCTTGCAATTGTTCGCGGAGCACGGTTATACGGCAGGCGAAGTGGATGAAGCGAAGATGAAGGAACGCTTCAAGCTGTGTACGGGGCAGGACTTCGACGATTACTGGCAGCTGACGTATCTGGACGAGACGCCGGGTGTAACGAAGAACAACATGCACGGCTCGAACGGCTCCAAGTTCTTGCTGTGGCAGGATACGCTTATCGGCTTGTTCGATAAGCATATTGAAGGCGAGCTGGAGACCGCGCTGCCGGAGCATTATGCGAAGCTGGCGCAGCGGCTTGCGGATGCGCGCGGGAAGGCGACCGGAGACCACGTGCACGTGTTCGACCTGTACGCGAAGCTCGCCGAGACGCTCGCCGCGAAGGCGGCGAGCGGTCTGCGAGTGACGCGCGCTTATCAAGGCGGCGACACAGCGGAGCTGCGCCGTATCGCGGAGGATGTGCTGCCGCGCATTCGCGCGCTTGTCGACACGACTCGCAAGGCGCACCGCAGCTTGTGGATGGCGACGAGCAAGCCGTTCGGCTGGGAAGTGCTCGACATTCGCTACGGCGGCGTGCTTGCCCGCCTGCAATCGGCGGAAGACCGCCTCATCGATTATGTCGAAGGCCGGACTGACCGCCTGGAAGAGCTGGAGGCGGAGCGTTTGCCGTTCTATTCGAACGATCCGGTCGGGGAGCATCGCGTTTCCCATTCGCCGTTTTTCCACCGTATAACGACGGGAGCGGTGTTATCCGCCACTTAATAACTTGATGATTGCACGGGATGAGACTCGATGATATATGTTTCACCGAGTCTCATTTTACTGGAAATGGCAATCTGTGATACTTCTACATACCGAAAGAAGGAATCTCGTCATGTTTATTTACGGATTAATGCTCGTCATTGCTTCTGCCTTTGCACATGCTACATGGAATATGTTCGCGAAGCGCAGCATCCATAAGGAATCCTTTTTATTTTGTCTGCACGGTTTGGCTGCCATTTTGTTTATGCCGTTCTTTATTCATGATATATACGTGATGGAATGGACTTGGCCAACCGGATTGCTGCTCTTATCTTCTCTATTCCTGCAAGGGATTTATTTATGGCTTGTCTCCAAAGCGTATCAGTATGGCGATCTATCTAAGGTCTATCCGATGATGCGGGGGACAGCAGCCCTTATCGTGCCTATCGTCAGTGTATTTATGTACAGCGAGAGCCTGTCTCTCGTGGGATGGATCGGATGGGGGTTCATCGTCGGCGGATTGTTCGCGTTAAGCGGGATGTTCTCCTCGAAGGAGCCGCGAGACAGACGATGGTGGCTCACCTTGGCCGTAACGACTTCCGTCGGGCTGTGTACCGCAGGCTATACGCTTACAGACAAGACGGTCGTGGAATTCTTCAGCCCGCTCGGTCTTATCCAAATTTCTAACTTTGGCGCGCTTCTCTTTCTGGCTCCATCCATCGTCCGAACGAAGCAGCTGCGTCAGGAATGGCGCGTCAATTGGCGCACCATTGTGCTTGGCACCATTTTATCACCAGGCTCGTACCTATTGTTCCTGTATGCAATGACGTTGGCGCCGCTCGCTCATCTGGCTCCGATTCGTGAATTCAGCATTGTCATTGGGACATTGCTTGGCATATTTGTCTTGAAAGAACAGCAGGGGCGGACGAGGATCGTGACGTCGGCTGTCGTAGCGGCCGGTATGGCCTTAATTAGTATTTGGGGATAGGGGAGAAGGGAACGAAATTCAATGCAAAGCATGGCGAAGCTGCTTCTCGGGCAGGTATCGGACCGTTATGGAGGTTTGATGCTGATGCTAGTGTTAGCGGTCACACTGTTGACAGTCCATTCGGATCCGCTTGGAACCTTACTGCTGCCGCTTCCGAGCGCAAGCCGTGGGCGGGCGCATATCCGCTCGAGCCGGGTGGAGACGGCTTCACTGTGCTTGCCTGGGTGCGCGCCGAGCCGGGCAGCCAGGCGGCGGTTACTGCGGATTTGGTGTGGGACCAGGCGACGTAGGCCGCCTAGAGCACAAGCTGGGATAGAATGAAGCCTATAACAACCGCGACCGAGGTCGCGACGAGCCCAGGCAGCATAAAGCTATGATTGAATAAAAAGCGCCCGATTCGTGTCGTTCCCGTTCGATCGAAATGAATGGCCGCAATGACCGTCGGATAGTTCGGGATGAAGAAATAACCGTTCACCGCCGGAAACATCGCTATGAGCGCAGGGGCAGGCAAGCCTAAAGCGATGCCGAGCGGCATTAAGCCGCGCACCGTTGCCGCCTGACTGTTCAGTAGAATGGACATGGCGAACAAGGCGAAGGCGAACAGCCATGGAGCCGCAGTGACGGCATCATGGATCGATCCTTGCAGCACGTCCATATTCCCTTTAAAGAACGTATCGCCCATCCATGCAATACCGAATATGCTGATAACAGCCTGCATGCCAGCGACGAACACACCGCCTTTCACTACACTGCCGGCTGGTATGCGGGTGATGAGCAGAATGACGGCAGACGTAGAGAGCATGACCATTTCGACGACTTGGGGCATGCCCAGCGTATGCATGAGTCCTTCCGCATCTGTCCAAGCAGGACGCAGGGACGGAACGGAACCGAATAGGACGACGAGGACGACGCCCAGCAAGAACAGCACGACCGAAGCAACTGCTCCTCGGCTCAACCCGGGATTTGCACTGGACACTTCTTGCCCGCCAGCATCATGCCCGTCACGAACGCCAATTGGCGGCACGCTTCCTTCTGTGACGCGACGGCGAAATTCCTCGTCGTCAGCGAGAGGCTTGCCGTACCGGGTCATAATTAATGCGGCAACTAAGCAGCCAATGAACGTTGCGGGAATGCTCACCAGCAATATATCAAATAGATGGTATCCTTGATCGGACAGGAGCGATAGCAGAGCGACGGTCGCTGCCGAGATCGGACTTGCGGTAATGGCTTGCTGGGAGGCGATGACCGCGATGGACATTGGCCGTTCCGGCCGCACTCCCGATTGGCGGGATACCTCGGCAATGACCGGCATAACGGAGTATGCCACATGTCCGGTTCCGGCGCAGATCGTGAACAAGTACGTGACGAGCGGCGCCATGAACGTGATGTGCTGCGGATTGCGCCGCAGCGCCCGTTCGGCAAGGCGCACGAGCACGTCCATCCCTCCGGCCGCTTGCATAGTAGAGGCTGCCGTGATGACGGCAGCAATCATCAGCATCACGTCAATGGGTGGAGCGGTCGGTTCCAACCCGAAGCCGAAGGTGAGTACAGAGAGACCAAGTCCTCCCATGACACCCAGGCCAATTCCACCGAGTCTGGATCCGACGTATAAGGCAATGATGACAATAAATAGCTGTAACCAGAACATGGATAACATCCTTCCAACATCTTCATATTGTGCAAAAAGACAGAAGTGCCCGCTATCGCTGGCAGCCTGCATGGAGCAGGAGATGCCGCGATAGCGGGCGCTTTGATTGTTGATGCAACACGGATT
Organism: Paenibacillus profundus; assembly: GCF_021369635.1. Taxonomy (GTDB): domain Bacteria; phylum Bacillota; class Bacilli; order Paenibacillales; family Paenibacillaceae; genus Paenibacillus_B; species Paenibacillus_B profundus. The sequence goes on from NZ_JAJNBZ010000004.1 coordinate 14,120, forward strand.
GTGCAGGTTCAAAAGGGTGACTTTTTGAACAACCTTTAATTAACAATCTTATATTTATCGTTCGTCAATTCGAAAATTTTCTTGATGCCGGAGGTGCAGTACACGTCATGCTCCGTCGTAATAAAAATCGCTTCCACATCGGGATCGGATTCGACGAATTTCATTCCTTCCTCCAAGCCGAGGGCAAAGGTGGAGGTGGAGAGCGCATCCGCGTCCGTCGAGCTAGTCGTAACAATCGTCACACTGCTCAAATGATTCTCGATAGGATAGCCAGTATCGGGATCAAGAATGTGATGATAGTGTTTCCCGTTCTCGACAAAATAACGCTCGTATACGCCAGAAGTGACGATTGTCTTGTCCTTCACCTTCATTTTGCCGATTTGATTGCCTCGGGTAGTGTCCGGGTCCTGCACGCCGATGGTCCAATCGGTGCCCCCAGGCTTCTCACCGACGGCGTAGATGTTGCCCCCCAAGTCGACAATCGCGCTTGGAAAGCCAGATTCGCGCAAATAGTCGGCAATACGGTCGGCTGCATATCCTTTACCGATACTGCCCATGTCCAGTTCCATTCCTGCTCGGTTCAGCTTGATTTCACGTTTGTCCGCATTGAGCGTCACATCTTGATAGCCGACCAGTTGCAGCTTTTCCTTCAATACGTTTGGATCCGGTACTTTGGCATTCTCGTGTCCAATGTTCCATAAATCCACTATCGGGCCGACCGTCGGATCGAAGCGGCCCTTCGTCCGTTCGGCATAATCGATAGACTTCGCCACTACGTCGAACGTTTCTTGCGATACTTGAACCGCCTCTTTGCCGGCAGCGCTGCGTATTTTAGCAAGCTCGCTCGTGTCTTTCGTTCGGTTCATGCTTGCGTCGATTTCATTTAGTATGGATTCAATATCTTTGAATTGTTTGTCTCCGGCACGCTCATCATATATCTTGACGGTAACGATGGTATCGAAGATGAAGTACGACTGTTGTTTAATGGAAGATTTGCTGCCAGCCGTACCGGATTCCGTCTTGGAGCCGGAAGCGCTGTTGTCTTTGCCGCCATTTCCGCATCCGCTAATAATGAGAGCGAAGGCAGCAAGCAGAAGGAGCGCGCTGCGCAGTAAACCGCGTGAACGATGTGTCATAGGCCATTCCTCCAACATTTTTAAGCTTAAAGTGGTCTTATGCAAGCATCTTATTATAGCAGTTCCCATAAAAGTTGCAAATCAAGCACATCATACATGGAGCGAAGAAAGCTCTTTTTATATCCTTTGTTCACGGTTCCGCCAAGTAACGAACATTGAACCTTCCTTCACGAAGAGGTATAATGACATATAGTTTCAAAATTAAAATGAATCCCGAGGAGTCAACAAACATGAAACGTGGAGACCTGATCCTCATCGGTGTAATTGTCATCGCGGCGCTGGCGTTTATCGTGCCGAAGTGGCTGTTTCAGAACGAAAGTGAAAATTTGCACAATTCAAAGGTGGTCGCCCATATATCCGTAGATGGCGAGCCCTATAAAAAAGTTGAATTGACACAGGAAGAGCAAATTATTAAAGTGGACACCGATCACGGCTTCAACATCCTGAAAGTTCACGATTACGGCATTGAAATGTTCGATGCTGATTGCCCGGACAAAGTATGTCTATCCTTCGGCTTCGTATCGCGACCGAACGATACGATTGTATGTCTGCCCCATCGCGTGCTCGTGGAGCTGTTCAGCGAAGGAGATGGCGGTGAGGAGAGTGACATCGATGCCGTCGTTCAATAAATCGGGGGGCTCACGCCTGCCGAACCAATCGGAAGCGTTGAAGAAAGCGGTCATTATAGCTATCTTCAGCGCTGTTGCTGTCGTGCTCGGATTCGTTGAAGCGATGCTCCCGGTACAGACGATTCTCCCTATTCCCGGAGCGAAGCTGGGGCTTGCCAACGTGATGATTTTGGCATGCTTGTACTTTTTGAACGGACGCGATGCGCTAATGCTCGTCGTTCTGAAGACGCTCCTCATGACATTAATGCTCGGCACATTCTCCGCTTTCTTATTCAGCTTTCTGGGATCGCTGTTCAGCTTTATCGTCATGTATGCCATCCTGAAGATAGGCCGCGACAGCGTGAGCTTAATCGGTATCAGCGTTGTCGGCGGGGCTGCCCACAATGCAGGTCAATTGACGGCGGCGTATATCGTCTTCGGTACGGCTAATATATTTTACTATTTGCCTGCTTTGCTCATTACCGGGGTCGTTACGGGGATTTTTATCGGCATTGCCGTAAAATACATCGTTGCCGCGCTGGAGAAGCTGCCGCTGTTCGACACTTGGACTCCTCAAGTCGACGCATCCGCAGCAGACGGCAAGCGCAGAACGCTCTCCGTGGAGCAGGAGCCAGTTCAAGCAGCGCAGCCGCATCAGGCTGTACCCGCACCTGCGCATACGCAGCAATCTGCGTCCCATCCGTCTCTGGAATCGTCGGCCGCGCACGATTTAAATCCGGGCGATGCCATCGTAATGAAGGACGTGCATTTTCAATACGGAGGCAAGCAGAAATTGTTCTCAGGCATATCGCTGCATATACCGCATGGACAATGGGTATCCATCGTCGGTCCGAATGGTTCGGGCAAATCGACGCTCATTAAGCTGTTGAACGGTTTGTTTATGCCGTATGCTGGGCATATTTATGTGAATGGGCTGCACCTTGATGATAGCAGCGTAGGTGAGATTCGCCGACGCGTCGGTTTTTTGTTCCAAAATCCGGATAATCAATTTTTTGCAACGACAGTGAAGGACGATATTGCATTCGGCATGGAGAACCGCTGCGTCTCCCGGGAAGAGATGGAGCGGCAGATTGCAGAGGTTGCCGCTGAGTTCCGTGTTGACCAATGGCTGGAACGCCATCCGGCAGAGCTGTCTGGCGGCCAGAAGCAGCGGGTGGCCATTGCAGGAATTATGGTGCTGCGGCCCGATATTATTATTTTCGACGAAGCTACCTCGATGCTCGACGAACGTTCCAAGCGGGAGCTAACGGCGCAATTGCAGCAGATGCATGCGTCGAGCCGTTACACCATTATTTCTGTCACACACGATGCGGAGGAAATTCTAGCTTCGGACCGTGCCATTGTGTTGAAAGAGGGACAGATTGCGGCCGATATGCGGCCTTCCGAATTGTTCCATAAAGAAGAACTAATGCGGGAATGCCGCCTGCAGCCTCCGTTTACGTTGGCATTGTCTCAAGCGCTGCAAGCGCGCGGCATCGGCGTGGCGGATACGAATGATGAAAGAGAGCTGGTGAATTCGCTATGGCCATTGTGCGAGCAGAACGGTTAACGTTTCACTACCCTAGACAGGGGCCATCTGCGCCTCTGGCGCTGAACGGACTGGATCTGACGCTGGAAGCGGGGCAATTCATTGCCGTGCTCGGTTCGACTGGCTCCGGAAAGTCTACGCTTTTGCAGCATTTTAACGGTATATTGCAGCCCGTCTCTGGCTCGCTGCAAATACTTGAATATACGTTTGTCGGCGGGGAGAAACAGAAGGGCCTAAAATCGCTGCGGCAGCGAGTCGGACTCGTATTTCAATTTCCCGAGCATCAATTGTTTGAAGAGACGGTGGAGCGCGATCTGAAGTTCGGTCCGCTCCAATTCGGGCAGAGTGAGGAGGAGGCTGCCGCTTCGGCCCGCAAGGCGCTGAGGCAAGTCGGCTTGGATGACGCGCTTCTGCAAGCGAGTCCCTTCGAACTGAGCGGCGGGCAAATTCGTAAAATAGCGATTGCCACCGTGTTGTCTTCCAACCCGGAAGTGGTCGTATTGGATGAGCCGACGGCTACGTTGGATCCGGTGAGCCGGACGGAGCTGATTCAGCTGCTTCACCGCTTATGCAGGGAAGAGGGCAAGACGATCGTCATGGTTACGCATCGTCTGGATGAGGTGTTTGCTTATGCGGATACGTTCGTGCTGATGAAGGAAGGGACGGTGACGTTCCAAGGCACGCGATCTGAATTGATGAGTCAGCCGGAGCAACTGGAAGCGGCGGGCATCGTCATTCCGAGCACGCTGCGCTTTGCCGCTCTCGTAATGGAGAGGACAGGCGCTGCGTGGGAAGAACTGCCGTACGATATCGAGGCATGGGCGGACTGGATTGCAGCCCGGCTCAAAGACATCCAGAATGACTATGATGGCGAGAACGGGAAGGAGGATCAGCTATGCAAGCCAAAATGATGATCGGCCGCTATGTCGCTGCCGACTCCTGGATTCATCGGCTCGATCCGCGTGCGAAGCTCATTGCGATGGTAATCTATCTGGTTGCAGTTATTTTAGCCGAGCAATTCACGGAGCTTGCCGCACTAACCGTATTCGCGCTCCTCATTATGATGAGCTCGCGCATTTCGCTGTACCGCTATTTTCGCGCGTCACGACCGCTATGGTTCATTATGGCCTTTATGTTTATTTTCTACATGCTGTTCGATAAGAGCGGAAATTCACTTGTGAATGTAGCCGGACTGAACATTACGACCGGCGGGGTGACCTATGGCGCGTATGCGGTATGGCGTATGGCGCTGCTCGTTACTTTTACAGCAATATTAACATTCACGACGACTCCGGTAGATTTGAATCTCGGATTGGAACGCGTATTCAAGCCTATCAAATACGCAGGCGGGTCGCCGCAGCAATGGTCGATGATGATCGGCATCTCGTTACGCTTCATTCCTACCATTTTTGAAGAGGCGGACAAGGTGATGAAGGCGCAGGCGTCTCGCGGGGCAGATGCTCAAGATCTATCCTTTACCCAAAAAGGAAAAATGGTCATGACGCTCATGGTGCCGGTCATTGTGAGTGCGTTTCGGCGTGCAGAGGAGCTCGTGCAAGCGATGGAGGCGCGGGGCTATGTTTTGAACGCTCCCCGTACTTCACTTAGGAAGCTAGCGTGGAGTGGAGCGGATCATGCATTTATGGCTTTGTTTATCGCGATGCTGCTGCTTGTAATGTGGTGGTAAGAGCCTAAAACGTGAATTTTTTTCAACAATAGTGTTTGGAACAGCACATTTTTGGTCATAAATTGTGAAAATAATCACAAGTTTAGTTTAAAATATGATATAATTTTTGTGAGGAAATTGCTGCTGCATGCTGCAAAATAAACACAATATAAGCTTGGGGGAGAGCGACTGTGGCTAGATATTTTAACGGAAAAGAAATTGAACTGTTGGCTCCGGCCGGAACATTTGATATTTTCAAAGCGGTCATTGATTCGAATTGCGACGCGGTATACTTCGGGGGACCGAGCCTCAATATGAGAATGATGCGCAAAGGCTATAACTTATCGTACGACGAAGTACGTGAAGCAATTAACATGACGCATGAACGCGGCAAACGCGCGTACGTGACCGTGAACAACCTGATGAACGAAGAGGACCTGGACGAAGCAAAGCGCTATTTGTCGTTTTTGAACGATATTGGTCCGGACGCGATCATTGCACAAGATTTAGCCGTATTCCCACTCATCCAAGATATGAAATTAACGAATGTGCCCATCCATTCCTCCGTCATGATGAACGTTCACAATCTGGATATGATTGAAGCGCTCAAGCAAATGGGCGTCACGCGGGTCGTCGCTTCGCGCGAGATGGATCTGCATACAGCCGAGCTGCTGCATGCGAAGACGGGCATGGAGTTTGAATATTTTGTGCATGGCGATATGTGTACGGTGCATGGGGCGAACTGCTTGTACAGCTCGATGCTGTACGGCAACAGCGCCAACCGCGGCCGCTGCATGAAGCCATGCCGCTGGGACTACCGCGTGAAGAAGGACGGCAACGTATATCCGACCGAATATCCGCTGGCGGCGAAAGATATGTACATGTATGAGCATATTCCTGAACTGATTAAGTCAGGCATTACCTCCTTCAAGCTCGAAGGACGGATGCGCGATCAGGAATTTCTGCTTATGATTACTAACAGCTATGGCGACGCAATTGACCGGTATATTGCCGACCCAATCGGTTATGACCGCATGGAGAACAGTGAGACGCTGCACGAGAATCGTAAGCGTGATTTCTCTACTGCCTATGCGTTCGGCAAGCCGGGAATTGATTATATTAACACCCGTTATGAGGGTACAGGCAAGTTCTACAGCACAGGGAAAGTATTCAGCACGCCTACGGCGGAGCGCGAAGTGAAGCTGGAACGGTTGGAGCAGGTGCGTGACACCATTGCGGAAAGCCGCAAGCCTGAAACAGCGGATGTGCGTCCTCAGCTGTCCGTACACGTCAACAATTTGGAACAAGCGAAGGCAGCTGTGGAAGAGGGAGTCGATACGGTATATGTAACCGGTGATGTATTCCAGCCAGATCGGCCGTTTACCCGGAATGATCTCGAAGCGTTGACCTCGATGAAGGGCGCTTCGCAGATCGTTCTCGGCATGCCGCGGATGATGAACGAAATGCATATGGAACAATACAATCACTTGCTGCGCAATGGCAGCTATGGTCTGGATGGATTGCTCGTGACCAATATCGGCGCGATGCACAAATTCCGCGACTTGGGACTGCCGATGATTGGCGATTTTAACTTGAACGTCTTCAATCATATGTCGGCAGAGCTCTATCACAACCATTTCGGCATGGAGCGGGTGCATTCTTCGCTGGAGCTTCCATTGGACGATTTCTCGAACCTGCTGAAGCAATCGAAGGTGCCGGTAGAAGTTATCGTGCATGGCTCGCCGATCGTGATGTATTTGGAGCTTGATTTGTACGAGAACGCGGAAGTGATGGACCCGATTATGCAGGAAGACAACAAGCATGTCGACAATCAGTACCTTGTGCTGCTGACAGATAAAGGGGAAAATCCAGTCTACCGCGATTGGAACGGCCGCAATCACTTGGCTCTGGCGAAGGAGCTGTGCTATATGCCGTTCCTGAAGGAACTGCATGAAGCAGGCGTGAACCATTTCCGGATTGAAGGCAAGACATACACGACCGAACAGCTGCGTGACATCATTCGGATGTACCGGACCGCTATTCAAGACTTGTCGCACTGCGGAGAACTGTACCGTGAGATGAAGCCGGTATATGCCGGTTATACGCTCGGATCGCTGCAGTTCGGACAAGCGCTGGCCTTGGAACCAGCCAGAGTATAAACGAAGGAAGGGGTGGATGAAAGGTGATAGACACTGGAAAAGATAAAGAGAACGGTTATATCGGACCGGAGGGCGTCATCGTGAAGCGGAAGCAATATTTCTTCCCGTGTACGCATCATTTTTATAGCAATCCGCCGCAAATCGTGCGCGGTTCCATGCAATATTTGTTCGACGATACGGGAAAACAGTATGTGGACTTTTTTGCCGGCGTATCGGTTGTAGCTTGCGGGCACTGCAATCCCCGCATTACGGATGCGACAATCAAGCAGCTGCAGACGTTGCAGCATACGACTACCATCTATTTGACCCAACCGATGGCAGACTTGGCGGAACGGCTCGCGAACGGGATTCTGCCTGGAAATCTGAAGCGGACCTTCTTCTGCAACAGCGGCTCAGAAGCGAATGAGGGCGCGATGCTGCTGGCCAGATTGCATACGAAGTGCCGTGACTTCATCGCCTTGGAGCAAGGCTTGCATGGACGCACCTTCTTGACGATGGGCGTGACGGGCATTCCGATGTGGCGTTCCGACGATCACCTTGATCAGGGCGTAACCTTCATCCCGCGTCCGTATGATCCGACGACCGATGACGAGACGGCTGCGCGCCGTTCGATTGAGGCATTGAAGCGAGTGCTCGCAGAGAAGGGCGACACGATTGCGGCCATGATCGTAGAGCCAATTCAAGGGAACGGCGGCATGATCGCGCCTCCGGATTGGTACTTCCGCGAAGTGAAGGCATTGCTGGAGCAATATGGCGTCCTCCTCATCGCCGACGAGATTCAGACCGGGTTCGGCCGTACGGGAAGCATGTTCGCCATGAGCCATTACGGCGTCGTGCCGGACATCATGTCCATGGCGAAAGCGCTCGGCAACGGAATACCTATCGGTGCCTTCGCCACGACCGATGAGATCGCGGCCAGCTTCAACCGCGCATCTGCATCGACGTTCGGGGGCAATCCAGTATCGTCAGTGACTGCGCTCGCCGTATTGGACTATATTGAGCAGGAAGGCTTGGTGGAACGAGCAGAGCGTCTAGGCGGCTTATTGAAGACGGGACTGCAAAAGCTCCAAGCGAAGCACAGAATGATCGCCGACGTGCGCGGAAAGGGCATGATGCTTGGTGCCGAGCTGTGCGGTGCAGATGATGGTGAGAGCGCGGCATTGACGGACCGCGTGCTTGAAGCGATGAAGGATCGGGGCTTCATTATCGGGAAGAATGGTGTGGGCCGCAACGTGCTCGCATTTCAGCCGCCGATCGTCATGACGGAAGAAAATATCAAGTCGATGCTGACCGAGCTGGATGACGTGCTGGCTGGCATTTAGGCCGGCGTTCAGCCGTAAGTCATGCGGGCGTCGCAGGCATCAGGTTTAAGCGGATATGGGCGTTCCTCATCAGGCTCGACTATTCCGTTTTGACTTTAATAGTTGAGAGACAATGCCGGAACGTCCCGTAATGGAGGAGCAACTCATGGAAATGATTCAGAAAGTATTCCGGAAGACGCGCATGTTCGGCGAGCTTGTCATGTTCTCGCATACGCTGTTTTCGCTGCCGTTTGCCGTCATCTCCATGGTCTGGGCGGCAGGCGGCATACCTTCGGCGCATGTGATGCTGTGGTCGCTGATCGCGCTTATAGGAGCTCGGAATGGAGCGAACGCCTTTAATAGACTCGTGGATCGGCGCTTCGACGAAGCGAACCCGCGCACCGCGCACCGCCATATGCCGCGCAAGCTGCTGCGGGAACGCGAAGTGACGCTGTTCGTCATCATTAATTTCGCTATCTTCATCTTAGCGGCAGGCATGCTCAATTCGCTCTGTCTCTGGCTGTCGCCAGTAGCGATTGTGCTCATCTGCTCGTATTCATACACGAAGCGGTTTACATGGCTATGCCACCTGTACTTGGGCTTTACGATTGCTTCCGCGCCAGTCGGCGCCTGGTTCGCGGTAACGGGGCAGTTCGCCGTTACGCCGTTCATTCTGGGAACCATCGTCATGCTCTGGATCGCGGGCTTCGATATTATCTATGCTACGCAGGACATTGAATTCGACCGCAAGACGGGGTTGTGGTCGGTGCCGAGCATATTCGGGTACGAAGATTCTCTCTTCATCGCCCGCTCGCTGCATACGATTATGATTGTGCTGCTGCTCGCTCTGTTCTTCATACAAGGCCTAGGCTGGCTTTACTTGGCAGGCATCGGAGCTGCCGTCGTGCTGCTCGCGATTGAACACAACATCATCAAGCCATCGAGCCGCCAACGAATGAATGTAGCGTCATATAACCTGAACCAAGTCATTAGCATGGTCATCCTGTTCTGTACGATGGCCGATTATTTTCTGCGATAACATAAGCAAGGGGAGGTCATGCTCCGATATCCCGGCATGGCTTCCCTTTTTCATGTTAATGAACACTTCGATTGCATTTTTGCAGTTTTTCAGGCTCTTATTAGAAAAAATGGTGAAAACGAATGTACATTTGCAGTTCGTCGGGTATGTCGTATGACATAACTGATAAAATAGAGAGTTACATCAACTTCTATACGCCCAGCGCTAGTATGTTCAGTATTTTCGAAGCCGCACCCTCTATATAAAATTGAACTACATTGTTTCCCGCGGTCGTAGTAAGCTCCATTGGAAAATGTACAGCGAAATGCACGGATAAGGCCATTAAAAGTCATGGGGACTGTATTTTGTACCGTGGATCTGGCGAAGAGGGGGACGGATGAACAGAGATATTTTCACATAGGCTCCAGCGAAAATAAATCATTTAAACAACAACAACCCGCCTCCTGACAGCGAAGGGGCGGGTTGTCGCTATTTCATGTTGGAATCGCCTTTGGCGTCCTCTTGCTCTAGTGCATAATCAAGGTCATCGATATCATATATCGGAATTGGAATTTCATTCTCGATTAGACGGCCGACAAACTCGAATTGATCCGTGAGCAGGGGAGCTTGTTCGCGTAATGCAGTAAGAATAAGTTCAGTCTCCACTGGATCGAACAGCTCTCCATAGCGGGCATTGTCCATGGCATTCACGATGATGCAGGAGACGTTTTCTTGCAGAAGCAGCGGTGGGCTTTGACGCCAAGGCACCGTCAAGGCACGTTCGATTTTCTTTTTATTCAGCTCACTCTCGAAAAAAGTAATGAGCTGCTCAATCTGCTGCTTGGCATGTACGTCATCTTCAGGATCGGGCATCACCTGATCGCCTTCTAAACGCATCTCATACAATTCCATAATGGTCGTGTAAGGAATGATATACTCCACCGGGCGCTTGGGAGTAAATAATTGACCGTATACCGCTAACATCACGGCTTCGATTACAAATCGTCGAGGCTTCATTGTCGATCCCCCTTTGTCTAAGATGTGATAGCTTGACAAGCAAACTGCACATTAACATAATACCACCTTGCCCTAACGCGCAAAAGAGTAAACGGTACAATTTGTAAATGAAGATAACAATAAAGCCGAAGCCCTTCACAAAAAGGGTTCGGCTTTCCACTCATGATATCGTTAGTAAGTTCGTTCTTCGAAGTAGTTCCACAGCGTTCTTAAATCCTCATGAGCGTTGAAATCCGAGAGCTGATCAATGATGCCCCATGCCCGTTGCATAAAGTCATGGCTCATCAACAGCGCTTGGTCCAATGCGCCGCTGGCGCGAATGAATTCAATAGCCTCGTCGAACGCCGCATCAGGTGAAGTCGAACGCAGCTCGCGCAGCCTGCTCGCTACAGCCTCGTCCTTCATTGCTAATATGACAGGCAGTGTTGCATGGCCGTTGCGAAGGTCCGCACCGGCTGGTTTGCCCAATTGTTCCGCAGACTTGGTAAAGTCCATAATATCGTCGCGAACTTGAAACGCCATGCCAAGATGGTCGCCGAAGGCATAGAGCAGCTCCGATACCCTGTCGTCGGCATCGGAGGCTTTCGCCCCGACCTGCAAGCATGTCGCCATTAGGAGCGCGGTCTTGTTGCGCGTCTTCTCCCAGTATTCATCAAGCGACAGCTCGAAATTGTAGCGATGATGCATCTGCTGGTATTCGCCAATGCATAGCTGGGTCGTCGTCACGGACGCTACATCCTGAATGTAACGTTCGGGCTCTTGGACGTTGGAAGTCATCAGCTCGATGACACGGCTCATCATGTAATTGCCGATATGCACCGCTTTATATATACCCGTCTTGCGGTGCAGGGCCGGTTGGCCACGCCGCATATCCGCCTGGTCCAAAATATCGTCATGAACGAGCGAGGCCGCATGGATAAGCTCGACGACAGCTGCAAGACGGTATGCGTCGTCGGATTCCGGCTCAGTGCCGAATCGGCTGCCTACGATCGTCATCATCGGACGAAGGCGCTTGCCGCCTGCACGGATGAGTTCCAAGACGCTTTGAGCGACAATGGATCGGGAGGATACATCCGGATCGTGCAGAACGATGCGCTCTAAATCGCGATTAATGCGCTGCAGCGGGATATTCAACTGCTCGTGAAGCGAATCGTTATATGACTTCATAAGCCACCTGCTTGTAATGCTTCGCTAGAAACCGGCATATGCGCTGGTGCAGAAGCATATCCGTCGTGTTGCCTTCCGCGCGCCGAATCTGAATGCGCTTGTTCGTTGTGGCCAAGTCGATGACGAGCTTCATCTGTCCGTGGCGAACGGCGAATTGGTAATACATGCTCATCAAAAAGTCGCCGTCCAATACGGTTTTACCCGCAAGTTGTTCCTCGGCAGGAACATGCTGATGGGTGCGCATGGCTTGACGAAGCAGCCAATAGCAGCCGAGCAGCGCCCGCCGCTCATCTGGCTCCATATCGTAGGCATGCAGCGCGCTCGCCATATCCAACAAGAAATGTTCATCGCTTCCGACCGTCAATCGGATGCCTGCTTCAGGCGGCATCTCTTGCGTCAGGAGCCGACCTGTTTCCATTATGAGTTGCCGATTCATGGGAACCCCCCGCTTCCCTCAGAAATAAGGAAAGTAATGTGACACATGGTACACATTACTTTTCCTATATGCAATAAAGACTATTCTTATTTACGTATTAATCCGTATAAAGGTACCAACGTTTCACGAACGGTATCTTCTTCCAGATTCGTTTCAGGCGAGGGTACAGATAGTAATCCGCACCGAACGTGCTGCCGGAACCGCCGATAAGCGCGATGCCGCCGAAGAAGTACCAGAACATTTCATAAGGAGCCATACCGGACGTGTAAATCATGACGCCCATTGCACATGTTGCTATCGAAGCGATAGCTGTGAACAAGCCCAAGATGAGCATAATGCCGAAGATGACTTCAGCCGCAACCATGCAGCCTTGGAAAATGTAAGCCATCGTCGTATAGCCGCCGTCATGCGTGTAGAACATTAAATCCATCGACCAATCCACAATACCCTTAATGAAGTTAGGCACTGGAATCGCTTTGATGGCCGAGCTTGCGCCCTCTACGGCCGATGCCGCCGTCTGAGCATCTACGGTTGAATGCACCGCATCCACCGCTTGCGAAGCAGCCGTTACGCCGTCCATCGCCTTAGGCGGGATCAAGAACATCTGGGAAGGATCCTTCAGCAATTTTGCGCCTTTTTCCCAGCCTTGCATCAGCCACATGACACCGATATAAATCCGCAGCGGAACGAGCCAGAAATTCGGCGAACGTTTCGAGAAGTGACCGCCGACGAAGCTTCTGCGGTTTCTAACATGGAAGAATTCGTGCATCATGTAAGACCAAATCTTATGGAATCCGAGTACTTGCAAGAAGTACACAATATTGATCATATGTTTGAAGAACATCGCCATGAAGCCTGAGAAGTGGAACATTTTCTTCGGCGTGCCCACGGCAGCTACCCCATAACGGCCACCGATACACACCATCGTACCGTGGAACGTAGGCTTGTAGGACTTCTTCGTTCCGCCCTTGATGTCACAAGTGATATTGTGGGCGATGAGACCCGCGGAATGCTCTGCGTTCTCGACCATTTGCGGAACGGGACGCTCTTCGCCTTCCGGAATATAGAAGATGTTGTCGCCGACAACATACACATTTTCATGGTCAACGGACTGCAGCTTGTCGTTCGTCAAAATACGTTTGCGCCCTTGCTGCTGTACGTCGAGGTTGCCGACGAGGTCGGAACCTTCGACACCGGCCGTCCAAATGACGGTGCTCGATTTGATCTCGTTGTTCTCACCGAGAACGACGGAATTCGGCGTAACACCGGAAATTTTAGCCCCGGTTACAATTTCAACCTTCATTTTGCGGAGATATTTATCCGCTTTGTCAATCAGATTCTGCGGCAGAATAGGCAAAATCTTCGGAGCCATATCGGCTACGACAAGGCGAACTTCTGACTCGTCCACACAGAACTCGTGGCACAGCTCTTCACGGTATTCCGCCAATTCGCCGATCATTTCCACACCGGTAAACCCGGCGCCGACGACGACGAATGTCAGCATTTGCTTGCGCAGTTCTGGATCCGATACTTTCGTTGCATCCATGAACATTTGACGGATTTGATGCTTCAATACGACTGCGTCCTCGAAGGACCACAGCGAGAATGAGTTCTCTTCCGCACCGGAAATGCCGAAGAAGGATGGCTTGCACCCGGTACCGATTACGAGATAATCATAATCGTAAGATTTTTTCTTGCCTTTCAATGCCTTGCCGTCGAAATCGATATTCGTAACTTCATCCAATACGACTTCTACTTTGCGACCGGCAAAGATTTGCTTCAGGTCCATCTTGATGGCTTCTTCATCAACACGGCAGGCCGCAACTTCGTGCAGCTCGGTCATCATCGTATGGAAAGGTTTGCGGTCTATCAGCGTGATGCTGACGTCTTTGTCTTTTTTTAGACGATTCGCCAGCTTCTTCGCCGTCAGGACCCCACCGTAACCGCCGCCCAAGACAACGATCTTTTTCATGGTTTCACCCCTGCGATAGCTATTTATTTGTAAATGGTTAAAAATTGAACTTCATGCTATCAACAATGGAGCCCCGCGAGTAAAAAAGCAATGATGTTTTTCACCAAGCCGTCCAAAGCATGCTCGTTGACCATCTTGCTTTCCTACAGCGGAGCTTCCAAAGTCTTACCTATTTCCATCAAGGAAGATAAGAGATTCGTCTTACTTCGCTTGAGCCAACGCTTGTTCAGCCAATTGCACGAAGCCACTTACGTGGATGGATACGCCAGATACAGCGTCTGTTTTGCCTTCGCCGTTAACTGCAACAGCTTTAGGATCTTGCTTCGCGATCAATTCTTCATCCATTTTCTTGGCTTGCTCGCTCCATTCGAACTCAGATCCGGCTTTTTTCATGCCATACTCTTCGCCCAATTCTTTCTTTGTTTTGCCGCCGTCTTTGCTGACAGCGTCCCAGTTAACTGCTGTAATTTTGCCATCTTTTACAGTAATGTCGAGGGTATCTTTCCAGCCGGATTTTTCGTCAAAGTCAGCTGCTTCGGCATGGTAGTCGCCATCTTTGTATTGAGCTTCCGTAGCTGTGTTAGTGTCAGTAGTTGTTTCCGTGCCTGTTGCAGGTTCTTTCGCTTCTTCTTTCTTATCGCCGCAGCCAGCCAGCATGCCTACGACCAATACTGCGGATAACAACAGTACAAGTTTCTTTTTCATTTCAGTCCCCACCTTTTCCTTATTAAAAAATACTTTGTGAAAATTTTAACTAACCTTTTGACAACCCAATTATAACATCGAGTCCATATTTTAGATGTGATAAATGTCACACCAAATAAACAATTTTTAAAATACTCTACACCATACTTTGCCATGTTAGCCTCTATCTTATACAATAAAGACACCGTAAAATCAGATGCATTCGGATCATATGTCAACACCTACATGCTCTTTGCAAAAACAAACTTTGCCGAACAAACAATGAGGTGAAAAGAACATGCAAGCGAAAGACATCGTACTCGGTCTGCTCATGCAAGGTCCTAAGTCGGGATATGACATTAAACAGGAATATGAAATAGAGTTATCCCATTTTTTTGATGCCAGCTATGGTTCCGTCTATCCGGCACTGAAGCAATTGGAGAAATCCGGCATGATCGTCAAGGAGACCGTTATGCAGGAGGGCAAGCCGGACAAGCACCTGTTCACGATTACCGATCTTGGCGAGCAGCAGTTTCAGCAGTACTTAGCCTCTCCGATTCAGGCGGACTTTTATCGTTCAGATATATTGGCCCGACTATATTTTGGGAAATACGGAAGCACGGATGATTTGATTCGCTGGCTGGAAGAGGGGATGAGCGAGCGAATCCGGCTGTTGCAGCAGTTAGAAGAAGTATATGAGGAGTATAAGACGAATTTTTCGCCGCCGCGCCTCATTTCGATACAGTTCGGCATGCAGGACTACCAGGCGCAAATCAAAGTCATGCAGCAGGGGATAGATTATTTGAAATCTGACCAGGGCCATGAGTTTTGGGAGATGCCGTCTTGAATAGTCATTCGTATGAATAAGGAAATTAAATCTCTTCGCATGTCTGGTTCCAAGCACTCCGGACATGCGATTTTTGTATTGGCTTTCTCATTCATTTATGTTAAAGTTAACGACTGCGCCCGGCACTATCCCATCTGTAGATGATGTTGCGGCAAGGCGTCGCGGTTCGAAACCATCCCGCGTAATCAAAACTAAAGGGGATTGCATCATGTTTAATTTTGTGTGGGGCGTCACGTTCGTTTTGGCGAACTTTGCGTTCTTTTTGCTCTGCTACCGGCTGTTCGGGAAGTACGGCTTATATGCCTGGATAGGAGTAATGACCGTAATCGCGAACATTCAAGTCGCTAAGACGATCGAAATGTTTGGCATCGTCATGACGCTTGGCAATACGGCCAATGCTAGCCTGTTCATGACGTCTGATTTACTGAACGAGAAGTACGGGCCGAAGGAAGCGCGCCGTGCCGTATGGTTCGGATTCTTTACGCTTATTATGACGACGGTCATCATGCAGATGGCGCTCGTCTTCACGCCGCAGCCAACCGACATTGCCCAGCCGTCGCTCGAAACGATCTTCGGTCTCATGCCGCGTCTGGCGCTAGGCAGCTTGACGGCATATTTTGTCAGCCAATTTCTCGACGTGAAGCTGTTTGCCTTGGTAAGGGCAAAATATCCGAAAGCAAACCAGCTGTGGATTCGCAGCAACGGAAGCACCGGTATTAGTCAATTGGCCGATTCTCTCGTTTTCTGCACGATTGCCTTTGCCGGTTCCGGATTATATACGTGGGACGTCTGGTTCCAGATCTTTTTGACCACTTACGTGGTGAAGCTAATCTTATCCATTGCATCGACACCGTTTCTGTATTGGGCAAGAAGCTTCCGTGTGCCTGACTATCTGGAGCGGGATCGGACTTCTAACTGACGCATCCGAGTCAGCCCTATAGGTTCGGCCTGCTGGCCTGTTTTCCTTTTGTATGAAAAGGAAGGCAGGCTTTTAGGCGTTCCCGTTCCTGGAGAAAGTATGCCTGTACACCCATTGCTTCACTCTCCCCATCATTCAGAAATTCAGCCCCTATTTTCAAACGAAACCATGATTTCGGTCCAGACTTTCCTAGAACGGCTCTTAGCTTCATTCTCCCATACAGTCAGGAAGGATAACGAGGGGGCCAAGGCGCATGACGTGTTGCATAGATACCAGTGTATAAACGGTTGAGCATGATGGCGTTGAACCAGCGTTTTCCTTAAGGTGTGCCGTTTTCTGATGGAAGGGGAGAATGAAGCAAAGGGTTGTATGTCGCCCCCCGAGCGTACCGTCGCCTGACGGAAGGGGAGAACGAAGCAAAGGGTCGGATGAAGCGAATCCCCGTCAGTCTAAACGCGATCCCCCATCTTTTGAAAGGTCTCGCTAGAGGTTTTCTCGCGGCTTCATAAAACCTTCGCAAAGAATAGGGGCTCGTTCATGTTGCCACAGTGAAAGCGAATAAGCTGCTGTGCAAATAGCGGGTCAGGTTGTACATGCTTATGCATGCAGAACTCCCATTTTAATTAAAACAAGCCCTCCTGGACCGCAATGAACCGATGCGGGGAGGTGCTTGTTTGGCTTCGTGGAAATGATAGATTGCATTCTATCTGCAGTCATTGCTGCGACTAGCTGCCTCCGAGCATCGCGCAGCGTCAAGGGATAAGTAGTGGCAGCCTGGAGTGTAAGTGATCGGAAGTGTAATGGTAAGAAAATTAGATTGATTCTATTCAATAGGTCAAATATAATAAAGATATAAACAATGTAAGCGATTACAAGTTGGAGGGCGATGCATTCCGCATCGTTTGTAATCCTTCACCTCGCTTATTGCAGTAATTCCATTATAGCTCATGAAGTCCATTTGCAAGGGTAAGATACTATCAACTGAGGTTAACAGCTTTAGCACACCATCTTGCAGCAAGGGGGATTTACTATGAAACATGGAAAGAAGACATTACTGCTCACTCTCATTATGGTGCTCATGTCATCGATGGTGCTAGCGGCATGCGGCAACAGCTCTTCCGGGGCCAAGCCGGGCGATGCTTCCGGCGAAACGGCCAAGAAGGATGAGAAGCCCGTCGAACTTATCTGGTACACGATTGGCACTCCGCAGTCGGATGTAGACAAAGTCATGGCGAAAGTGAACGAATATACGAAAGAGAAAATCGGCGCCACCATCAAGATGAAGATGCTGGATTGGGGCGATTATGACCAGAAGATGCAAGTTATTGCTGCTTCCGGCGAGCCGTATGATATTGCATTTACTTGTTCCTGGGCATTTAACTATATTAACAACTCGCAAAAGGGAGCCTTCCTTGAACTGAATGATTTGGTGGACCAATACGGAAAAGGCATTAAGGAAGCGCTCCACCCATCCTTCCTTGAAGGGGCGAAGATTAACGGCAAGCTGTATGCGATTCCAGTCAACAAAGAGCTTCCGGCGCAGCGGGTGTTCCGCTTCAATAAGACGCTGGTCGATAAATATGGGTTTGATATTACAAAAGTGAAGACACTTGAAGATTTGGAGCCAATGCTGAAGACGGTGCTTGAGAAAGAAAACATCAAGCCGATCAACTCCAAAATCGGTCTGCCGCAAATGTTCGATTATATCATTAACGCGGATATTCCAATCGGCGTCCCCCTTGATTCCACAGACTTGAAGCTTCAACTTACGCTGGATACTCCAGAGCAGATGGCACAGTTCGAAACGATGCGCAAGTTCTACAAGGCGGGATACTTGCCGTCCGATGTCGCATCATACACCGATGCCAATCAGAGTGAAGCGCTGAAGACAGGACGTTGGTTCGTCGATACGGCGCATTACCAGCCGTATGCGGAGAATAGCTGGTCTGAGGGAATTCCAGACAAAGTCGTCGTTCAACCGGCTGAGGCTCCGATAGTATACAACTGGTCCGTTACCGGGTCGATGATGGCGATTTCTGCGACATCGAAATATCCGGAGAAATCGATGGAATTCCTGAATCTGCTCAACACGGACAAATATTTGCGCAACCTGATTAACTACGGCATCGAAGGCGAGCACTATAAGCGGGTGGACGATCAGACGATTGAGCTGCTGCCTGCGAAGAAGGAACGCTACGATTTGCCGACCTTCACCCTGGGCAACCTGTTCTTGCTTGATTTGCTGCCGGTAGATCCGAAAGACAAATGGCAGAAGTTCGATGATTTCAACAACTCAGCTATCAATGCGCCGTTGCTTGGCTTTGCACTGGATACGTCCAAGATTCGCACCGAGATTGCGGCCGTGCAGAACGTGACGGACGAATTCATGAAGACACTGACGACAGGAACCGTCGATCCGAAAGTGTATGTGCCGAAGGCCATGGAAAAATATAAACAGGCTGGCATTGAGAAAGTGATGGAGGAAGCACAGCGTCAAATTGATGAGTGGAAGAAATCAAAGCAATAATTGGATATACAGCGAGGCCGCAGCCGGAAAAGGCTCGGCTTCGCTGTTCTTGCTATATCCACTTTTCATAGAACCTGCACTATACGGAGCCCGCACATAGAGGAGGTGCCTAAGCGTGAGCGAACAGAGTCCCAACATCATTATGATCGTCACCGATCAACAGCGCCGCGACACGCTGCGCTGTTATGATCCGAATACGTTGTGCCAGACGCCTAATCTGGATGCGTTAGCCGCAGACAGCGTGGTATTCGACAATGCCTATACGACTTGTCCGGTCTGCACGCCGGCAAGAGCTTCGCTTCAGACCGGCATGTATCCGTTCAAGCACGGCATGCAGACTAATACGTACACGTTAGGCTGCATTGTCAACGAGCTTCCGGACAGTCCGAGTCTGCTCAGCCGCCAACTGCAGCGGCATACGAATTATAGCATCGGACATACGGGCAAATGGCATCTCGGGCAAGGCCCGGTGGAACGCTCCAAGTTCGACCGCAACTTGAAGCATGTGGCGTTCCCGGACATCATGGCAGGTCATCGTTCCCTCCCTTCCGATGTCGGTTATGAGGGGGATGACTTTCCTGGGCATGGGGGCGGCGGATGGAATTATCCGCAGTTCAGGAAATACTTGGCGGATGCCGGACTGGAACTGAAAATAGAGCACCGCATCAGCGGGCATTACGAAGGTCATTTTGCGGCAGAAGTGACGTCTCCTGTTGAGACGACGATCGAGCATTATTTGACAAATTGCGCCATGTTTCACATGGAACGTTTTCTGGAGAGAGAGCGGCCATTCATGATGGGCATTCATTACTGGGGGCCGCATGAGCCTTATATTGCGCCCAGCAGCACACTGGATTTATACCGTAATATATCGATTCCGCCGTGGCAGAACTTCCAAGCAAAGGAAGTGGGCAAGCCGCTCATACATGACATTAAACGAAGTCCGGTGACGGATTGGAGCGTGTTCGAGCTTTTCGTGAAGCACTATTATGCGAGCATGACCCATATTGACGCACAGATCGGACGCATCGTTGACTTCCTGAAGCAGCGTGGCATTTACGATAATACCGTTATTATGTTCTGCGCCGACCACGGGGAATCGCTCGGCATCCATGGGGGACTGTGCGACAAAGGCTTTTTCATGTATGACGAAACGTGCCACATTCCGCTTCTCATTAAGCCATCCCATGGGCAGCCCGCAAGCCGGCGCGAGTCCGCTATGGCAGGCATGTGCGACTTGTATGCCACCGTGCTGGACTGTGCAGGCGTTCATGAGCTTCCTGCAGGAACGGATGGCCGTTCGTTGTTGCCTTTCATAGAGGGCAAGGAGGTAGACGATTGGCCAGAATCGGTCGTCACGGAAGGGGCTGGACTTGGCGGCGTCATGTTCACGCAGCGTATGATTAGGCGCGGCGATTACAAGTATGTATTCAACTGCGGCGATATTGACGAGTTGTACAATCTGCGCGACGATCCGCATGAGTTAGTTAACCTGGTTGGGCACACATCCTATGCCGATATGTTGGCCGATATGCGGCAGGCGTTGGCTTCATGGATGAAGGAGCATGACGACAGTTTGCTTATTGAATTTGTGCGCATGCGCCTAAGAGACAAATAGGGAGGACTTACAGCAATGTATAGAAAGCCAAATGTAATCTTAATATATTGCGATGACTTGGGATATGGCGATTTAGGGTGCTACGCATCGGACGCTGTACGAACGCCGCATTTGGATGATTTGGCGGAAAAGGGGATTCGCTTTACGCAGTGGTATTCCAATTCCCCGGTCTGCTCGCCGTCCCGTGCTTCGCTCCTTACCGGACAGTATCCCCGGCGGGCCGGGATTGACCATATCGTCGGCGGCAAGCGGGACACTGCAGGCGTGCATCGCGATGTGCCGATGATTTCAGAGCTGTTGCAGCCACATGGTTACCGGTCGGCCATCTACGGAAAATGGCATCTTGGCGCAGGGGAAGGCGCGCGTCCGAACGAGCGCGGGTTCGACGATTACTACGGGTTTTTAAGCGGCTGCGTGGATTACTACTCCCACATCTTCTATCATGGCTCGCCGGAAGTGAATCCGACGCACGACTTGTGGGACAACGATCGTGAAGTGTGGAACAACGGGGCTTACTTGACGGAGGTCATTACCGAGAAGTCGGTTGAATTTATTCAAGCAGCAGGGGAAGAAGAGAAGCCGTTCTTCCTCTATGTCGCCTATAATGCGCCGCATTATCCGATGCATGCGCCACAGAAATATATGGACCGCTTTGCGCACTTGCCTTGGGATCGCCAAGTGATGGCAGCGATGATCTCGGCGGTCGATGACGGAGTTGGGGATGTAGTGGCGGCCTTGAAGCGCGCCGGGTTATATGATAACACGCTCATCTTCTTTTCGAGCGATAACGGGCCGTCCTCGGAAGCGCGCAACTGGCTGGACGGACGCGAGGACGAATATTATGGCGGCAGCGCCGGCATCTTCCGCGGGCATAAGGCGAGCTTGTTTGACGGCGGCATCCGCGAGCCGGCCATTCTGTACGTGCCGGATGCGCTTCGGGGCGGCACATGCGGCAGCGTGAACGATGAGCCGGTCATGATGGCTGATATAGTGCCGACGGTGCTGGATTGGGCAGGTGTGCCGTATGCCCCTGGCACGTTTGCCGGGCGCAGTCTGAAGCCGATGCTGACACAAGCCGGGACCTCGCCGCACGAGCGGCTGTACTGGGAATACGGCAAGCAGCTTGCCGTGCGCGAAGGCAATTGGAAGCTTGTGCTCAACGGAATGCTGGACTTCTACAAGGGACAGCCGGATGAAGTTCATCTGTCCGACCTATCTGACGATCCAGGCGAGCGCATCAACTTGGCCGAGGAACATCCTGAGCTGGCGGGACGACTGACGGCGGATGTAAAGCGCTGGTATGACGAGCTTACGGCTGAGGGGTGACGGAGAAGCCGACGATAGTTAACATGGAGGTCCAAAGCGCTTGCAGTACGCACTGGCAGGTGCGTATCCCCTATATAAAGAAACCTGACCCACGGCCGGGTTTCTTTTACACTATAGAGTTTATAAACAATCGGGATAGAAGATGTCTTTTGCCTTGGAGTCGTCACGTTACCTTCCCGGAGAAGGCATGTCATTTCCACCCCTTGCCTCACTCTCCCCTTCATTCAGAAAGGCAGCACCCCCGTCCCTTGCAAACGAAAACATGATATCGAGTGTCGGGCTACCGTGCAATAGTCCATTGCTCCATTCTCCCATACAGTCAGGAAGGATCATGTCGAGGATATAGGACATGCCGTGTCGTATAGAGATCATGCCATGAGGTGTCCGATTATATTGGAAGTTAACCAGAAATGGTCATTGGCGTACAGCCTCCTGAAGGCTGGGGAGAACGGAGCAAAGTGTCGGATGAAACCCCCATGGAATGCCTGCCTCCTGATGGAAGGGGAGAATGGAGCAAAGTGTCGGATGAAACCCCCATGGAACGCCCGCCCCCTGAAGGATGGGGAGAATGGAGCAAAGTGCCGGACGAAGCCCTCATGGAATGCCCGCCCCCTGAAGGCTGGGGAGAACGGAGCAAAGTGTCGGATGAAGCGATTCCCCGTCAGTCTGAACGCACCACTGTACGAACGGAACATTTCGTTCATGATAAAGAGTCGAAATACCTTACTATTTGACAGAGGGTACGATAGCACATAGAACTTGCTTCAAACGTGGTCGCCCATCTTCAAAAGGCCTCGATTACGTTTATGTTGGATGGCTATATCATTTCGGAGACAAGAAAAAAGTTTCCATTACTAAGTCAGTTACAGAATATTGAGAAACCCAACTCCCTGCGGAATTGGGTTTCTCTTTTAACACAACTGTGAAAATGCTTCTATCTCCATTCGGCCGGAATATCGTTCTGCATCATGCCGCGCGTCCGTTCACCGTTTCGTCCATGGCAATCGTTATACATTTGCTCCAACTCATTTTCATTCATTGATGGATGCATTTGCTTCATCCACGGCAGCATTTGCCCGAACCCGGAATCATCCACAGCTGCATAAGCAGCCGTGCCCATGACGAAGACTGTGGCCAGCACGGTAATGGCGAGGACACTCTTTTTCATTGTTCATCCCTCCTTGTGAATTAATGTACATGAAAAATGTGTAGAAACGATGTAGGCGAAGGGGTTCATCCGGGTCCAAAATGCTGGACTTTACGGTGACCGGGGACTATAATTACGAATGAAACGGCAAACTTCGACAACTATATACGCACGCTAGGGGTGCTGGAATATGGCCGGCTGAGATTGTATCCCATTAAAGATACCGACCCTTACACCTGATCTGGATAATGCCAGCGTAGGAAAGACGTTGAACCGCGTCTCTAATATCAGGTTTCATGCTTGTCAGATGTCCTGTAACTTGCTGCGCTTCTGGAACGCCAAGTGGCTTCCGAAGGTTATACGCAGCGGAGGCGGGCAAGCATTAACTTGAAAGAAGGAGAAGATGGCGGTCATCGCACCATGCATTTTCGCATGTACGCATATAATGGCAGAACAGCGTCCCGATGAGGGGCGCTTTTTTTATTTTCATAGCATGCATTGGTTGTCGTCACGCCGTTGAAAAGCACGAAACGAAAGAGTGTTATGAACGAATAGAAAAGCGGGGGATTGACGATGCAAAGAACGCGGATGGCACGCGGATGGTTGCTCGCACTTGTCATGATGATGACTGTTGTGCTGGCTGCATGCGGAGGAAAGGGTCAAGAGGCAGCGCCTCAAAATAATGAGGCGGCGCAAAGCGGTGCTCAAGACCAAGACACGGAGCAGCCGAAGGAGAAGAAGGACGTCAAGGTGGTGCTGGAGTGGACGCCGAATACGAACCATACCGGCCTCTATGTAGCGAAGGAGCAGGGCTTCTATGAAGAGGAAGGCTTGAATGTGGAGATTATCCAACCGGGCACCGGCGGAGCCGATGCGATGATCGCTTCCGGCGAAGCGCAGTTCGGCATCAGCATTCAAGAGGGCATTACACTTGCGCGCGTACAGAACGTGCCGATTGTGTCCATCGCCGCCATCATTCAGCACAATACGTCAGGCTTCGCAGCGCCGAAGGACAAAAACATTAAGACGCCGAAGGATTTCGAAGGCAAAACATACGGGGGCTGGGGCTCTCCTGTGGAAGAGATGGTAATCCGTTCTCTTATGGAGAAGGAAGGCGCGGACTATGACAAAATCAAGAACGTCAACATGGGTTCGGCGGATTTCTTTACGGCCGTGAAGAAGGATATCGACTTCGCGTGGATTTTCTACGCCTGGACGGGCATCGAAGCCGAGCTGCGCAATGAGCCGATAGATATGATGTATGTTAATCAATACTCGGATAAATTAGATTACTATACTCCGGTCATTGCGACGAATGAAAAACTGATTCAAGAGGATCCTGAACTTATAAAAGCATTTATGCGCGCAACCTCCAAAGGCTATCAATACGCGATCGACAAGCCGGAGGATGCAGCCGATCTTTTTTTGAAGGCCGTTCCGGACTTGGATAAAGACTTGGTTGTGGCAAGCCAGAAATGGCTCAGCTCGAAATATCAGGATGATGCGGCACGTTGGGGCGAGCAGAAGCGGGAAGTGTGGGACAACTACATGAACTGGCTGCTCGACCACAAGCTGATGGAAAAAGCGATTGATATCGATAAAGCGTACACGAACGATTTCCTTCCTTCGGCTTAACATCCAGAAGGACAGGAGAAGGGAATGTGCAGAACGGATAGGAGACTTGACTAAGGAGGAGAAATAAAATGGCGAACAGCTTAGTGAGCATTCAAATTATTCCGAAGACGAAGAATGGGGAAAATGTGATCCCTTACGTGGACCGTGCGATCGAAGTCATTCAAGCCTCAGGCGTGAAGTATCAAGTGGGACCGCTGGAAACGACGATGGAAGGCGAACTGAGTGAATTGATGCAGGTCATTGAACGGATGAACGAAGCGATGATCGAATTGGGTAGTTTGAACGTCATTTCCCAGGTCAAAATTTTGTACATGCCTTCCGGCATTACGATGGATGAATTGACGGTGAAATACCGGCCATGAACCGACGCCGTCTCGCAAAGGCAGGACCGCCCATGGCGGCGTTCCTGCTATTTATCTTATTATGGCAAGTCGGGGTCATGGTGTCCGGCGTAGAAAAATGGATGCTGCCGAGCCCGCTCGATATCATGAAGGAAGCGGCCGACAACGGGAGCGCCCTCCTGGTGCATACGCTCGCAACGCTGAAGCTAACTATCATAGGGTTCGGAGTCGGGGCAGCTGTAGGGCTTCTGCTCGCGTTTCTGCTTCATCCGATTCCCTGGCTCAAAGACGCCATTTATCCGTTGGTCATCGTCAGCCAGAACATCCCGACCATCGCGCTCTTGCCGTTGCTCATGATTTGGTTCGGCTTCGGCATGATGCCGAAGATTGTCGTCATCACGCTCGTCTGCTTCTTCCCGGTATGCGTGGCTGCGCTCGATGGTCTGGCGCAGACCGACCGAACGATGCTGAATTATATGCGCATGGCCGGCGCAACGCGGGCCCAGCTATTCTGGAAGCTAGAGCTGCCGCATGCGCTGCCGTCTCTGTTCTCTGGCCTGAAGATTGCTGCGACGTACAGCGTCATGAGCGCCATTATTTCTGAATGGCTCGGTACAGACAAAGGAATCGGCTATTACATGGTGCTGCAAAAGGCGGCGTTCCGCACCGATCGGATGTTTGTCGCGATTGTGGTCGTCGTCTTGTTGAGCTTGGCGATGTTCGGAGTCGTACGCGCATTAGAGCGCGTGCTGATCCACTGGCGCCGTGATGACAAAAAGTGATGAAAGGAGAAGCCCCATGAACGGAAATGCGATACTTGCGGAAGCGCGGGATGTGCATTCCGCGCGAGAAGGAGGCCGCCCATTTGCGCTTGAGTTGAAGGACGCCAGCATGTCCTTTGCCGGAAGCACGGGCAAGCTCCACGTATTGGACAACGTGTCGCTGACGGTGCAGCAAGGCGAGTTCGTGTCCATTATCGGCCCTTCCGGCTCAGGCAAGAGCACCTTGTTCCACCTGATCGGCGGCTTGCTCCGTCCGGCGGCAGGGGCAATTCAGGTGAATGGCCAAGACGTCGTCGGCCAGACGGGACACGTCAGCTATATGCCACAGCAGCCCGCGCTATTCCCTTGGCGCACGGTGGAGGACAATGTCATCCTCGCCCAGGAAATAGCCGGGACCTCCAAGAAGGAGGCGCGCGAAGAGGCGCGGAAGTGGCTCGCGAACGTCGGCCTGTCTGGCTACGAGCGTGCCTACCCGCATGAGCTGTCTGGCGGCATGCAGCAGCGCGTCGCTTTTCTGCGCGCCATGATGAGCCCACATGAGCTCATGCTCCTCGACGAGCCGTTCAGTGCGCTGGACGCGCTGACGCGGAGCGGCATGCAGCGCTGGCTCATCGATCTATGGGAGCGCCACCGTCGATCCGTGCTGTTCATTACGCACAGCATTGAGGAGGCGCTGCTCCTGTCCGATTCGATATACGTGCTCTCGAATCGTCCAGCCCGGGTGCTGCAGAAGGTGCGGGTGCCGTTCGCGCGGCCGCGCACCGAGGCGCTGGCCTCGGAAGCAGAGTTCATCCGCTTGAAGCGGGATCTGTCAGAGCTGCTGCACAGCGTTCAGAAGCCAGTTGAATAATACGGCAAGGGTTGTTCTCCACAGGAGAGCAGCCCTTTTTTACGTTTAGTGCATGTTCAAAAAGGAAGCATTTGGACAGGCTCTATTACGGAGTGTCTACCGAATATCTCAAGCCCTATCTGACCTGGCAATATTACAGGGCTTGCGTTTTTCAGTAATTGCATACGAATAGCTTTATCAACACAATTTATTAACATTTCGTGTTCAAAAAGGTGCAGATCATCTTGCTTCGCGGGCTGGTATCACAATTGGAAATCACGAAATCGCTGTCCGCTAAATGGATTTGAAAAGACAGAGGTAAACCAACTAGGCGTATGCTTAGGGATGCTATCATTAATAGACCAACCGTTCATATTTGGGTGGAAAATGTTAGTTTTTACGTTTATAATGAGGTTCTGTCAAAAAAGAAGGTTAACGGAACAGTGGAACTGCAGTTTTCTGGATGAATGAGTATAATGTGCTTATCACCTTCATACTCGACTTATTTGTCGCACAGAAACGGTTTCGTCCATAACGAGGGGACGGCAAAGCTGTTTCGATTGGGGAGGAAACAGAATGATAGCAAAGGACAGCAACTTACGCTTCGTCGTTGCCGGACTGCTGCTCGGTATTTTGATGTCGGCGATGGATAACACCATCGTGGCGACTGCGATGCCGACCATTGTCGGGCAGATGGGCGGATATGAGCAATACGTCTGGGTTACTTCCGCATATATGGTTGCGACGATGGCAGGCATGCCGATATTCGGAAAGCTGTCGGACATGTACGGACGCAAACGGTTCTACATATTTGGCCTACTCGTCTTCTTGATCGGCAGCGCATTGTGCGGAACTGCGGACAGCATTGTAATGCTGAGCGTATACCGCGCTATTCAAGGAATTGGCGGAGGCGCTTTAATGCCGATTGCATTTACGATTATTTATGATGTGTTCCCGGTGGAGAAACGGGGCAAAATGACTGGACTGTTCGGGGCGGTATTCGGTATATCAAGTGTGGCGGGTCCGCTGCTGGGCGCCTATATTACCGAGTATATCGGCTGGGAATGGGTGTTCTACATTAACCTGCCGCTTGGTGTTCTGTCATTATGGTTTATTTTACAGTTCTACAGAGAGACAGCAAAGACAACGAAGCAGCGGATTGACTGGGGCGGTGCGGTTACGCTGGTCGTTGCCGTAGTGAGCTTTATGTTCGCACTGGAGCTCGGCGGCAAAAAGTTTGAGTGGAGTTCGCCGGTCATTCTAGGACTATTCGCAACGTTTGTCGTCTTCCTGATTGCATTCCTTCTTATTGAACAGCGTGTGAAGGAACCGATTATATCGTTCTCGCTCTTTAAGCGCCGTCTGTTCGCAGCCAGCCAGGGCGTGGGATTCTTCTATGGAGTCACGTTCGTCCTCGCCACTGTATATATTCCGTTGTTCGTTCAGGGGGTATATGGCGGAGCGGCCTCGAACAGCGGTCTTGTTCTGACACCGATGATGGTGGGGTCTGTCATTACGAGCTCGATTGGCGGAATTATGGCATCTAGAACAAGCTATCGCAAATTGATGATTATATCCGGCTTTTTCTTTACCGCAGGTATACTTTCGCTAAGCACGCTGTCGGCCGATACACCGCGTGCGTTAATTACGCTGTACATGGTGTTAACCGGTTTTGGTGTAGGGTTCTCCTTCTCCTTGATCAGCATGGCATCGATGCATGGCATGGAATATCACCAGCGCGGAGCGGCCAACTCGACGGCCTCCTTTTCCCGTTCGCTCGGGATGACGATTGGGATTACCGTGTTCGGCTCTGTGCAATCGGGTATCTTTTCCAGCCGCATGCAGGAGATGTTCCCTGAGGGTGGCGCAGCTGCCGATATTAAGCCGGAACAGCTGCTTAATGCGGGTCAGAGCCAGAACTTACCGCCTGAAGTGCTAAAGGGTATGTCTGACGCGCTTGGCGATTCCATCGGCGGCACCTTCATGTGGGCCCTCGTGCCGGTTGCCTTGGCGCTCATCTGCATCGCGCTGATGGGGAATGCCCGTATGATGGAGCAAGGCAAAGGGAAGAACGATAAGCCGGGCAATGGAAGCGGAACGGATGGCGCATTGAAATACGGCGAAGCGAAATAGGGGGTGGAGAGAGATGACGGTGCAGCGCAAGCATCCTAATCATTCTAATCATCCTGAACAGATTGAACAGCTTGCGAATATGGTGGACAGTCATATTCATTTGGACCTGTATCCGCCCGAGGATACAGCGGCTCTCGAGCAAGCGCTGGAAGCGCCGGGCCTCGATTATGTCGTGGCGGTATCGATGGGGCTGGAATCGGGCAAGCGCACGAAGGCGTGGGCCGAGCGTTATCCCGGGCGAGTGCTGCCGGCTTACGGCTTTCACCCCGAGCAGACGCTGCCGGCCGATGCCGAACTTGCCAGCCTGCTCGCTTGGATGGATGCGCATGGGGAAGACATGATCGCGGTAGGCGAGGTCGGGCTGCCGTACTATATGCGACAAGAGGCGCTGGAGCAGGGGCGGCCCTTCGAGCGTCAGCCGTATATGGAGCTGCTGGAGCACTTCGTTAAGCGGGCAGCAGCATGGAATAAGCCAATCGTGCTGCATGCCGTGTATGACGATGCTCCGCTCGTCATTGACTTGCTGGAGCGCAGCAGTGTGAAGAAGGCGCATTTTCACTGGTTCAAGGGAGATGCGCGGACAGTGGAGCAAATGGCGCGGAACGGGTATTTCGTTTCATTCACGCCGGACATTGTGTATGAAGAGGAAATACAGGCACTGGCCCGCCGCTATCCGGTGGAGCAAGCAATGACTGAGACGGATGGGCCATGGCCGTTTGAAGGCCCGTGTGCGGGTCAGGTGACTGTACCTTCGATGGTCCGTGAGGTTGCCGGAACGTGGGCGCGAATTCACGCGATGGACATTAGTGAAGCGGCGGAACTGCTGCGGAATAATGCGCGGCGTTGTTACGGCGTGTAGGCGGGACGGCAAAGATTACAACAGAGACAAGCGAAAGGGGCGATCCAGCGGATCGCCCCTTTTCTGTCGAGACCCCATCATGGTCTCCTTTATCTATTCCGTTACAGTGCGTGTTCAAAAAGGGAGCTTTTTGAACAGCCTCTTACAGCACCATGGCGGCAATGAAGCCGAACAGCAAGAGCGGCACGTTGTAATGGAGGAACGTCGGTATGCACGTGTCCCAAATGTGGTCGTGCCGACCGTCGGCATTCAATCCGGCCGTCGGCCCGAGCGTGCTGTCTGAGGCAGGGGAGCCGGCGTCGCCGAGTGCTGCGGCGGTCCCGATAAGCGCTACGGTCGCCAGCGGGCTGAAGCCGAGCTCGATGCACAGCGGTACGAAGACGGTGGCGATGAGCGGAATCGTCGAGAACGACGAACCGATGCCGAGCGTGACGAGCAGGCCGATGGCCAGCATCAGTAAAGCTGCCAGTGCCCGGTTGTCGCCCACCGTATGGACGGCCGCTTGCACGAGCGACTCGATATGTCCGGTTTCGCGCAGCACCGCGCCTAAGCCGGAGGCCGACATCATGACGAAGCCGATGTAAGCCATCGAGCGCATGCCATCGGTAAGCACGCGGTCAGCCCGGCTCCATGCGATGACGCGCGTGATGAGGAGCACGGCAAGACCTGCTGCGGCGCCGTATATCATCGATCCGGTGCTAAGCTGTACGGCAAGCATTGCTGCCACGGCACCGAGTCCGGCCCATGTGCCGCCAGCGCCTGTCCGGGACTCTGCAGCCTCAGCTTCTCCCATGCCTGCTCCAGCCGCTGATTCCGTGACCACGCTATAGGTCCGCGGCTTGCGGTAGGATAGGGCAAGCGCCGTCATGAGGCCGACTACCATGCCAGCAGCAGGGATCATCATCGCTTTCGGCAGCATGGACGCATTAACAGTAAGACCGTTCATTGTCATATTGCTGACTACGGTCTCATGGAAAATGGCGCCGAAGCCGACCGGCAGGAACATGTATGGCGTAATAAGGCCGAAGGTCAAGGCGCACGCCACTGCGCGCCGATCAAGCTGAAGCGAGTTAAAGAGCGCCAAGAGCGGCGGTATCAGTACCGGAATGAAGGCGATGTGCACCGGGATTGCATTTTGCGATAAGCAGGCGATGAAGGCGATCGCAACCAGCACGCCGTAACGTGCCGCAGCCCGCGGAGTATCCCCCGGTTGCTTCCCGCTCACGAGCCGAACGGCTCGCTTCACCAGCCGCTCCGGCAGTCCGGTCTCGGTCAACCCTGCGGCAAATGCGCCGAGCAGCGCGTAACTCAGAGCGATGCTCGCGTTATCCTTCAAGCCTTCGGTGAATACCTCCACCATATGGGTCATGCCGAGTCCGCCTGTCAGCCCGCCGACGACTGCGGCCGTCAGCATGGAGAAGATGACGTTCACCCGCAACAAACTTAATCCGAATAATACGACCAATGATAATAAGACCGCATTCATTATATTGTCACCCTAACGTTACTATGATAATTAATTAAAACATTAATACTTTACCATAGCAATGTATAATAATTTCCTGTTATTTCAATAAATTTGTATGATTCTTCAAAACTCATAACTCCTCCTGCAGACCTACCTCTTTTCCGTCTCATGAACCGCTCTCAATCCGTTCTCGAACAGGAGATAGAAGTCCCTCTGCGAACGGATGCATACGATTATCTTTTCCGATAAACTAATACGCAGTTAGGAAAAAAATACGTCTCAAAAACGATTGCGCTGCTCGATGAATTCCATTAAACTGAATGGGTTCTGCAACAAAATTAGAGAGAACAGAACGACAATCTATGATGTGATGGGGAGAGATGCACCATGGCTAACGCACAATCTGGGAATAGCAATTCAGCTTTCAGCTTGTTCCGCAATCGCTTTGTGCAAGCAATCATGCTGGCCGGTCTGTTCATGCAGGTTGGTATATGGGTGAGGAATTTTGCAGTCCTGCTTTTTGTAATGGAAATGACGAATGGAGATGCGTTCGCCGTATCGATGGTGTCCGTCGCGGAATTCGCTCCCATCTTCGTCTTCTCTTTTATCGGCGGCACATTCGCCGATCGCTGGCGCCCGAAGCGCACGATGATTTGGTGTGACTTCTTAAGCGCTCTGTCTGTTTTCGCCGTCATGCTGACCATTTTATCTGGCTCATGGCAAGCTGTCTTTTTCACGACGTTCATTTCCGCAATTTTATCCCAGTTCTCGCAGCCTTCCTCTATGAAGCTGTTCAAGCAGCACGTGCCAGAGGAGATGCTGCAGGCGGGGATGTCCATCTTTCAAACGATGGTTGCGTTATTCATGATACTCGGTCCGGCTATCGGAACGGCTATTTTCCAAAAATACGGCATATCCGTATCGCTCGTCGTCACGGGCATCGCGTTTATATTGTCCGCGGTCGCGCTCCTGTTTCTTCCATCTGATCATGCAGAGGATAAAGAGAAGCATGCCAACTCGAACGTATGGCAAGAACTGGCTGAAGGCTTCCGCTATGTGATGCAGAGCCGTCTGCTGAAGCCGCTTGGGGCTAGCTTTGCCTTTGCTGGCTTGGCGCTCGGTCTCATCCAACCGATGGGAGCGTTCCTCGTTACGGAGCGGCTTGGACTGCCAAAAGAATATTTGAGCTATCTGTTGATGGCTAACGGTATCGCAATGCTGATCGGCGGGGCGCTGGCTATGGGGCTGTCGAAGAAGCTGTTGCCGCAGCATATGCTTGCAATCGGAATGCTGACCAGCAGCGGCGGCATGCTGTTAGCCGGTCTGTCCACGGATCTGTGGCTGACGCTGACCGCGCAGTTCATCAGCGGACTCGTACTGCCTTCGATTCAGATCGGAATCAATACGATGATTTTGCAAAATACCGAAGGTGCGTTTATCGGTCGCGTCAATGGCATTTTGAGCCCAATGTTCATGGGGGCAATGGTCATTACGATGTCCTTGTCAGGCTGGATTAAAGGAATGACCTCGATTGTATTCATGTACGAAGCCGCGACGGTCTTGTTTTTGATCGGCATTGTAGTGCTGACGCCGATTCTACGGATGCGGAAGCAAGCTGCGCCACCTATGCCTATGCCGCAGGGACAGGCTACCGGCACGGAATCATAATCGAAATATTGCCATCGTTTTGTGAGTTTTGTGAAGAACTGCGGCGGCCCATTGACATTGGGCAGGCCGCTTGTTCATAATAAGAGAAATAAGTTGGAAGGTTAGACCAACATCGATGACGAGAACAAGTGCGTTGTGATGCAGTCTGAAGAGAGTCGACGGCTGGTGCGAGTCGACGTCTGGCACAGCGTAACATCCTCTCCGAGATTCTATGCCGAACTCTGCCGGAACATGCGGCTTCGCAGATAGTAAGTGTGGACGGTATATCCGCCGTTACCTGGATGCGCGGTTAATCCGCGGCCAAGTGCCGCAGGACATGAAGTGTAGTATGCAGTAAGGTGCATTGCTTTCATACTGTCTTTAGCTCCCTGAGTAGAAGAGAAGAGGCGTCTGAGAGAAGTAAGAAGTAACCTTATTCATGCAGCTCTTGTTTCTGTGGAACAAGGGTGGTACCACGAGAAGAAGCTCTCGTCCCTTATTGGGGCGAGTTTTTTTTATTTTTATAAGCAAAATATAAGACTAGACATGCAGTACCTACACCGAAAGCGAGGAAACCGATATGGAGACGACACACACGGCTCCAGCCGTTACAATGGAGCATATTGTTCGCGCACACCACGTGCTTAAGGAAGTGATTGTTCGGACCCCACTTCAACGAGACCCGATATTATCGGCAAAATACGGCTGTAACGTATATTTGAAGCGGGAGGATTTGCAAATTGTGCGATCCTTCAAAATACGCGGGGCATACAATATGATTCGCCACTTAACTGCCGAAGAACTTGAACGCGGCATCGTCTGCGCCAGCGCAGGCAACCATGCGCAAGGGGTGGCTTATTCCTGCCAGGCGTTGAAGATTCAAGGCACGATCGTCATGCCAAGCACGACACCGAGCCAGAAGGTGACGCAGGTGAAGCGCTTCGGGGGCTCTCATGTCAATGTGGTGCTCACGGGAGATACGTATGATGATGCATTCGAAGCGGCGATGAACATTTGCAAAGAGAACGACATGACCTTCATCCATCCGTTCGATGATCCCTTTATCGTAGGAGGGAACGGCACCGTAGGCATGGAGATTATGGAGTCGCTTGATGTGCCGGCTGATTACGTGTTCGTTACCATTGGCGGTGGCGGTCTGGCAGCTGGTGTTGGTACGTACATCAAGACCGTTAGCCCATCGACCCGCATCATCGGTGTGGAGCCGGAAGGGGCAGCTTCCATGACGGCGGCGCTGGCACAGAAGGAAGTGCTTACGTTGGAGACGATTGATAAATTCGTCGACGGTGCGGCTGTGAAGCGGGTCGGCCAGCTGCCTTACGAGATTTGCTCGCAGGTGCTGGATGATGTAATTCGCGTTCCCGAAGGGAAGGCTTGCACGACGATTCTCGAATTGTACAACGAAAATGCGATCGTCGTTGAGCCTGCCGGATCGCTGCCGATTGCGGCGCTCGATTTGTACCGTGACCAGATCCGCGGCAAAAATGTCGTCTGTGTCATCAGCGGCGGCAACAATGACATCGATCGGATGCAGGAAATTAAAGATCGTTCGCTTATCTATGAAGGCTTGAAGCATTACTTTACGGTCAATTTCCCGCAGCGGGCAGGCGCCTTGCGTGAGTTTCTGCAGGAGGTGCTCGGGCCGAACGACGATATTACGCGATTTGAATATAATAAGAAGCACAACATGGACAATGCCTCTGCTCTAGTAGGTATTGAGCTCAAGCATCCAGAAGACTATGAGCCGCTTGTCGAACGGCTCCGCAAGAAAGGCATTCAGTTTATTGAATTAAACAAAGATATGACGTTGTTTAATCTGCTTGTATAAGAGGTATTCAAAAAGGTCGCTTTTGATCGCGAAGCATCTGCCCGCACATGAGGGAGCAGGTGAATCAGAGTTGAACTCCCGCAACGATACGGGTATATTAATAAGCAAAGCGTTAAGGGCAAAGAAAGGTTGATTATTGGTGGAAAACCCAACTAACACATCCAACTTTATTCGTAACATCATCGTAGATGACTTGAAGGAAGGCCGTGTGGACAGCATCGTGACCCGATTTCCGCCGGAGCCGAACGGTTATCTACATATCGGACATGCAAAGTCGATCTGCTTGAACTTCGAACTCGCACGCGAGTTCAAAGGCCGCGCGCATTTGCGTTTTGATGATACGAATCCGTTGAAGGAAGATACGGAGTATGTCGAGTCGATTAAAGAGGACGTGAAATGGCTCGGCTTTGAATGGGACGGACTTTATTTCGCGTCGGATTACTTCGAGGAAATGTATAAGCGTGCGGTGCTGCTCATTAACAAGGGCAAAGCGTACGTCGATGACTTGAGCGCGGACGAGATCCGCCAGACGCGGGGGACGTTGACGGAGCCAGGACAGAACAGCCCGCATCGTGACCGCCCGGTGGAAGAGAATCTGGATTTATTCGAACGTATGCGGGGCGGCGAATTCCAGAACGGGGAAAAGGTGCTGCGCGCCAAAATCGACATGAGCTCGCCGAATATCAACTTGCGCGATCCGGTTATTTATCGTATCGCCCATGCGACGCATCATAATACGGGCGACAAATGGTGCATCTATCCGATGTACGCATTCGCACACCCGATTGAGGACGCAATAGAAGGCATCACGCACTCGATCTGTACGTTGGAATTCGAGGACCAACGCCCGCTGTACGATTGGTTCATCGAACAGTGCGAGATGGAATCGATACCGCATCAATATGAGTTTGCCCGCCTCAATTTGACAAATACGGTGATGAGCAAGCGCAAGCTGAAGCTGTTGGTTGATGAAGGAGCGGTGGACGGCTGGGATGATCCGCGCATGCCGACCATTTCCGGGCTTCGCCGCCGTGGTTATACACCAGAGTCCATTCGTACGTTCTGTCGGGAGATCGGCGTAACGAAGGGGAGTGGCGTTATCGATTCGAAATATTTGGATCATTTCCTTCGTGAAGACTTGAAGCTGAAAGCTCCGCGGACAATGGGCATTCTGAAGCCGCTGAAGGTCGTTATTACGAACTATCCGGAAGGCCAAGTGGAATGGCTGGATGCAGAAATCAATCCGGAGAATCTGGAAATGGGCGTACGCCAAGTTCCGTTCTCCCGCGAAATCTATATCGAGCAAGATGACTTTATGGAAAATCCACCGAACAAGTATTTCCGCTTGTTCCCTGGCAATGAAGTCCGCTTGAAGCACGCCTATTTCATTAAATGCCATGACTTCGTGAAAGACGAGAACGGCAACGTGGTTGAAATTCACTGCACGTATGATCCGGAAACGAAGAGCGGCAGCGGATTTACCGGGCGTAAAGTGAAGGGGACGATTCACTGGGTGGAAGCCTCGCACGCGCTTCCGGCTGAATTCCGTCTGTATGAGCCGCTTATCCTGGATGAAGAGAATGATGAAGATGATTCGTCATCGTTCTTGGATCGCATCAATGCGAATTCGCTCGTGAAGGAACACGGCTTCGTGGAACCGAACATGAAGGATGTAAAGGGACAGGATAAGTTCCAATTTTTCCGACATGGGTATTTCAATGTCGATCCAAAAGGCTCGAGCGAAGATCATATCGTGTTTAACTTAATTGTTTCGTTAAAGAGCTCATTTGAGCTGCCGAAGAAGTAATTACGCCGAATCTTGACGCACGAATAGACCGGAATGAGCAGGCTGCGTGAGAGATCGGCAGAGATTGCCGTACAGGCTGGGAGGTCAAGAAGCATGAACG
Organism: Paenibacillus profundus; assembly: GCF_021369635.1. Taxonomy (GTDB): domain Bacteria; phylum Bacillota; class Bacilli; order Paenibacillales; family Paenibacillaceae; genus Paenibacillus_B; species Paenibacillus_B profundus. The sequence goes on from NZ_JAJNBZ010000004.1 coordinate 50,664, forward strand.
GGAAAGTCATTTTACTGACATCGGATTCGATTGGGGCGCAGGAGAACGGTCTCGGCGCTACCATTCTGGAAACATTTTTGACGTTGCTAAAGCAGCGGGAGGAGCAACCGGCGGCCATCTTCTGCATGAACCGCGGAGTGTTGGCCCTTACGTCCCGTTCGCTGGCATCGCTGCAGTTCGCGGAATTGGCTCAAGCGGGGGTGCCGGTGCTCGCTTGCAAGACATGTGTCGATCATTATGGCATCGCAGATGAGCTGGCAGCAGGCGAAATATCGAGTATGGGCGCATTTGTCGATTTGGCTTCGCAGTACGAAGTCGTCACATTGGGATAGCAGAGCAGTTGAACAACTGAACAGCTATATTAGTGTATACGGAAGACCGAGTTCTCTTTGAGGGCTTGGTCTTCTTCTATTTTTTCCGTTCAAAAGAAATATATAGAGAATCAAGGTTCCTTCTATCAACATCTTATTCGTTCTCGCTCCATGCGAAAAAGCCCTGACCCTTACGGAAAACCTCCGTGGGGGCAAGGGCCGTGACAGGCTGGCGCTGCAGTTACTCCAGCAGCTTCCGCTTCAACTCTTCTATATCCGTTTCGGTTAAGCCGAGGGCATCCTCTAGGTACGGGTGGATGCCGCCGTATGCTTGTTCCATTTCCTCGAACGCGGCGGTCAAGTACTCTGGACGAGCTTCCATGACGGCTTGCAGCACGTCAGGGTTCACGAGCCCGAGCCTATCCGCTATCCTGGCTTCCGTCTTCAGACGCAAGTTAAAGACATTCAAGTACCTATTCGTCAGCATATAGTCGTGCATGACCGTCTCCTTCGGGACACCGATCGCGATGAGAATGAGTGCAGATATGAGACCGGTGCGGTCTTTGCCGGCTGTACAGTGGAAGAGAAGCGGCGTGCCGTCCTCGCGAAGCAGCAGCTCGAAGACGCTGCGGATGCCGGCTGTGGAATGAACGAGCGAACGGTTCAGGTCGACGAGCAGCTGCCCCGGCTCGCCCGTATTAAAGGCGGACGGCTGTCGGATGACATCCCGCGATTGGCGAATGGCAGTTGACCCTGACAACTGCACGAGCGGGACGTGATTGCTGTTCACTGCCTGCAGGGGCGGAGAAGGCATGGAGGCTACTTCATCGCTGTCGCGGAAATCGCACAGGGCGCGCAGATGGAGTGAATCGAGGTAGGACACATCGTCCGCTGTCAATTCAGATAGCTCTGCGGCCCGGTACAGCCGGCCCCAGCGCACTCTTCGTCCGTCGCTGGCAGCATAGCCTCCCAGATCGCGAAAGTTGGAACCGCCTGCAAGCGGCAGCACGCGTTCACCTACGGTCAACACCGCATAACCGCTCTGCACCACGTGAACGTAGCAACGGCGTCCGGGCGTTGGATCGCCGAACTCCAGAGCTGTTCCCTCGGTGCCGGTGGTGCTGGTGATGAAGGTAGCCTGCGCCCGATCCCAGTCGGGTGAAGGGCTGTTGTACACTTCATACTCGGCACCAGGCCTGCCGCATGATAAGTGCAAGCTTAGCTTGCCTGGTGCGCTTCCGCGCGTCAGCTCGGCTTGAAGGGCTGGTGCAGTGGAGCGGGTAGACGGTGTCATCGATTCGGATGTGGACATATCGCATCACCTCTATCTATGATGTTAGGTCTCCGTGCGGGCACGGGACGGAAGACAGTGTTGCTGCTTCCATCATACAACATATCAGACGCTCCGAGCGAACGAGCAGCTCTACCGTACACCCCCAAGCCGTTTACAAGGGGGTGGTCGCAGCCGTTAGAGGGTAGATAAGTCAATGGCCGTGGAGATGGAGGATGCAGCAATCTCCTCCGCAGTCACCTCGCGACCGAGCGTGCTCGACATATAGATGCCTTCACTGATAAGCATGGTGTTCAGCGCCAATTCAGCTGTTGGCAGAAGCGGCACAAGTCCGTTCAACGCAGCTGCCCAGTGACCTTGCGAAGAGTCGTATGCCCATTCATTCGGGTTGAGCAAATGATTGCGGCTGTCCATGGCATCGAGATCGATCGTCGCGTTCAAGTCTAAATCAGCTACTGTGCTGTGATAAGAGAACGAATGCGCTCCCTGGCTCGTGCGGTAAGGCATGCGGATACCGCCTTCGGATCCGACGATGCTGCTGCCTTCGAAGCTGCTAAGGTATATCGCCCATGCTTCTACGATATCGAGCGTCACGCCGCCTTCGAATTTGACGAAGCCAAGACCAAGCTCTTCCACGTCGAACTTGCTCTGCTCACGGCGGTCCTGGAGCATTTCCATTTCTTGATACGTCTGCCCGCTGATGCGCGCCACCTTCGGCAGGCCAAGCAGGTATAGCAGTTGGGAAATGTGGTATACGCCCATGTCATATAGCGCTCCGCCTGAAGCGGTCGCTTTCTGTGTGAAGGCCATCGAGCCGTATCCGTCGACGAATGGGCGGCCGCGGCGGCGGAAGCCTGTGGAGCGGGCGTGATACAGCTTGCCAAGCTTCCCGGCGTCGATTAATGCTTTAGCTGCTTTCGTCTCTTTGGAATAAAGCGTCCCCAATTGGATGTGCAGCATGCGGCCGGTTGCTGCGGCGGCTTCTACCATTGCTGCGCCGTCCCGGTAGGAGCCGGCAATCGGCTTCTCGCAGTAGACGTGCTTGCCGGCTTCCAATGCGGCTATCGTAACTGGAGCATGGAAGTTGTTGTGCAAGCATACATCGACAGCCTCGATGTCATCTCGTTGCAGTAGCTTGCGGAAGTCGGTATACACATGGGGCACCCTGTATTGCTCGGCGACGCGCGTTGCTTCTCCTTTATTCACATCGCATACCGCGATAACGTCGACACCTCCGACATGCGCATACTCACTTGCATGGTGCTTTCCAATCTGACCGACACCAATGATGGCGATACGTCTTCGTTCCATTTATTTTCCTCCTGCTATCACTATCTCTTCTCTATCCGCTCCTCCTTAAATTCGGGTTCTTGCAACCTTTTCGATGCTGAATAGGTCTTTTTGAACACGCGCTATAAAAACATTCAGTCTGAAATATGTTCTGAACTGCTGCTGCTCTCGTTCCGGCACGCGGCCACATGATGACGCAGCTTGTTCAATGCGTCGCCTACTGCGTTCAATTGGTCATTGTCCGCATTGTACTCAATGGCCCAATATCCATCGTATCCGGCTTGGATCAAGCTGGATACACGCTCCACGGCGTTATCTGCCTCAACTAAGCGGTGATCGACATGGGTATGGCGGACCCAACGGCTAACTTGTCGATCTCCTTCCTTCGCTAAGAGCGCGGCATCTTCCGCTGTAGCTTTACGGTGGCCGAATGGAACGCCTGTCGCCTGCCAGCGTCCGAGATGAAGCAGAATGCCGTAATGCGGGTGGTCGACTGCTTCGGAGATGCGAACGAGAGATTCCGGGAACAATGCGAGCCCGGTATGATTTTCGGGGCCTACCCAGTAACCGCCGTCAGCGGCCCGATCAGCATATTCACGGTAACGTGCGACAATGTATTCCAAAGCTTCGTCGCTTAGCTGACCGTCACCGTGCAGCACCGCATCCAAGCGCACCGATTTCGCCTCTAGTATTTCAGCGGCCCGCAGATAGGAGAGCGCATTCTGATGGAGCGCCTCCCGTACCTCCGGATCAGCGTCCCATAGATGTGCGCTATCTACAGCAATGTTCACCAGGGTCATTTCTCGCTCCTTCAAAGCGTCGCGGATGCGCCGCAGTTGGTCGTCGTCAGCGACTTTCCAGAGCGGGCGCGAGCTGTCAGCGAAGAAGGCGTTCCAGAAATCAATGGCGTGGAGCTGATAACGTGCATGCACCGTGTCAATATAAGAGAAAATATCCATTTTCCCTTCCACGCGCATGTTATTGAACGAAAATCCACCTATAGATAATTTCATGCTTCTCCTCCTTTGCACAGCAACGGTTTCCCTACGAGCGTAGCAGATTATGGAATCTTGAACAATCCCTTCCTTGTGCTGTAATAGTACTGTTTAAATACCAAGCTTACCCTGCTGCTGCTTCTTGCGCCGGATCCCGAACTTTTCTGCGATGTCACTATAATCTCTATAAAAATAATTATGCATGTAAAAACGAAAAAAACCGCAGATTATCTCTGCGGCCTCCAGACAGGTAAATTAAAGAACACGCTTGGCACCGACATAGGTGCGGCTTGACCAAGAGGATGACAGGCTCGACACAATAACGCGGTGAGCATTGCCTGATGAAGCATTCAAATACTGGTTGTTGCCGATGTAGATGCCAACATGCGTTATGGATTTTCCTCCGTCCGCAAAGAAGAGCAAATCTCCAGGCTGCGGGTTGCTTACGGACGTGCCGGTGGCACGGTACATGTCGCGGGAAGTGCGCGGCAGGGATATTCCATGCTTGCTATATACATAATTAACATATCCGGAGCAATCGAAGCCGCTCGGCGAAGTGCCGCCCCATACGTAGGGCACCCCGACGTAACTATGGGCCGTGTTCAGGATGCGATCCGTCAGGGCGCCTGTTTTTGGCTCAGCTGCCTTAGACACTTCTGGGGCATGGCGCTCAATGCTTGGAATGGTCTTTAAGTATTGAGGATTCCATGTAAATTCTAAATTGTATTGCTCCATTAAAAAGCGCAGCGGGAGATATGTATTGTTTTTGTACGCCCATGGCTCGCTTCCCATATCAACGGTTTGGCCATCAACTTCGGCTTTCGGACTGTCGGTGCGGAACCGTATGGTCTTGTCGCCGTTGGAAAATTCAATCTCAACAATATCTTCATCAACAGTCGTCCAATTTATCGTATACCCCATTCGATCGGCAAAGCCGCGCAGCGGGACGTAAAGGTTCTCATCTTCATCAAGAATTGGAATAATATCAGTAAATTGTAATGCTTCTCCGTTCACGTTAATCGTCACTTGCTTTGCTTCGGCAGCATGTACCGTCGCTCCAAGAGCGCCGTCTGCCCACAGCATGCAACCGAATACTGCGCCTGCCACTAGGACAGTGCGTAAGGCGGTTTTCACTGCATCTCCTCCTTGAATGTAAAAAATGTAAGTTGATTACTAATTAATCGACAAAACTAGACTAGCATAGTTGTTGAAAAGTTGACAATAGTCTGGGAGAATCATTATTACAAAAATGTAACTATTGTTCGAACTTCCTTAGCAGTGCTGATTTTAAGCGGAATCTTTGCTAACGTAACCACAGAACTGATATTGGAAATGAAAGGAATAATGATGAAAAGAGAGAAAATTGTCGAAAAAAGTACTGGAAATTCGCCCGTAAACCTTACTATGTCAGTAGTTGCAAACAAACTGGCCGAGGATGAAAAGGAGACTTTGCTTATGCATGTATTTGTGAAAAGACAGAAACCGTATCAGCAAGTTGGGTGCGCCCATTCGCGCAACGTCTTAATTGAACATGGAGGCGGGGGTGAAGGTCATGAAGCTGGATTCAGTGCTTTGGAACTATGGCTGCTCGGGCTCGCTTCCAGTGTGGGAACCTCGATGGAGGACTATGCTAATGAGAAGGAATGGAATATTACCTCTCTGCAGATTGAGGTCGAAGACGAGGTGAACGAGGAGGGTTACATTATGGATTTGAAGTTCTATATTACGGCTGAAGGACTGACTGCTGCCCAGAGAGGTGAAATGTTCGGTGCCGTCCGGCAAGAGTGCAAGCTGCTGCATACAGTGAACCCTAATGTAGAGCTCTACTTCGCTGACAGGCTGGTGAAAGACGAAATCGGGCCTGCAGATTAGGTGGATACGGTTGTTTCAATACGTAAAATTATGGATCTAACACTTGCAATATAATACAATTAGGTCAAGTTCAAGAAGGGAACTTGAACAGCCTCAAGCTGACTGCTTGGTGAACATCAGGCAAGTATATTGCATGTGGGAACGAACCATTTGTGTTGAAGGAGACCGGGGTGGATGAGGACGATATTGGTAGCGGATGATGACGATCATATTCTCGAGCTTATCGGATTGTACTTGCGTAACGAAGGGTTCCGGGTGCTTGAAGCAAGGGACGGATTGGAAGCCATTCAACTAATGGAAGTGAATCGAGTGGACTTGGTTATTTTGGACATTATGATGCCGTGTATGGATGGGTGGGAACTGTGCAGCAAGCTGCGGCGCGGCTATCCTGATTTGCCCTTGCTTATGGTGACCGCGAAGGGGGAGCCGGGGCAGAAGATCAAAGGGTTTCAGCTTGGTACTGACGATTACATAACGAAGCCGTTCGATCCGATGGAGCTCGTCATGCGAGTGAAAGCGTTGCTTCGACGTTATCGGATCGTATATTCACAAGTTGTCCAGCTTGGCCAGCTGCGATTGGATCGCAGCAGTTATAAAGTGATTAAGCCGGAAGACGATTCATCTATGACATTGCCGTTGAAAGAGTTCGAGCTGCTATTTAAGCTCGCAAGCTGCCCAGGACAAATCTTGACGCGCGAGCAGCTGATTCAAGAAATATGGGGAATCGATTACGTAGGGGACGATCGCACGGTAGACGTACATATTAAGCGCCTTCGCGAACGTTTTTCCAGTTATACGGACATATTCAACATCGTTACAGCCCGCAGTCTCGGCTACCGCTTAGAGGTATACCATGATTAAGACGCTGTATGTCCGGGTCGTGCTCACTTTTATGCTAGCATTAATTGTAGGGGTTTTCGCTGCGTTTTCTGTATCTGGGATGTTGTTTCAAAAAGAGATGGAGGAGGTTGCGTTTCAGGATTTATCGAAATTGGGACAAGATCTGGTTCGACTTCGTGCAGGTATGCCGTTGTCTCAATTTGAACAATATTTACTCTCCATGCACTCTTTAGATACGTATCAAATGCAAATCTTCGACAGTCGAGGCCGGACTTTGCTGGAGCGAGGCATTGATGGACGCCAGATGCTCCATGTTGAAGCGGACAGGGTTAAACGAGTGTTGACGGGCGAACAAGTACGCATCATTGCGGATAATGACGATAGCGGTCCGATTATTGGACTCCCTATCGATATTGACGGAGAACGGCAGGCGCTTTTTTTGCAGTTGTCCTTCGGCGGCTCAAACGTCATCGGGCGCTTCATTATTATGGTGCTTATCGTCGTGCTGGCAGTGGGGAGCCTGTGCTTCCTCGTGGCTGCGCGTTATATCGTCCTTCCGGTGAAGAAGATGACCGTGGCTACAAGGAGAATGGCAAAGGGTGATTTTACGACTGAATTGCGCATGAAGAGAAAGGATGAGATCGGAGAATTGGCGGCCAGCTTCAATTATATGGCCAAAGAGTTGAATCAGGTGGAGAAAATGAGGCAAGATTTCGTCTCGAATGTCTCGCATGAGATTCAATCCCCATTGACGTCGATATTCGGCTTCGCCAAGGCGCTTAAAAATAACGTTGTCCCCGAACCGCAGCGTGAACGGTACCTGCAGATCATCATGACGGAAAGCGAACGCTTGTCCCGTGTGAGCGACAATCTGCTGCAGCTCGCTTCCTTGGAATCAGAGCATCATCCTGTAAATATGAGGGCCTATTCGTTAGACGAGCAGATACGTAAAGTCATTGTTGCTTGTGAACCGCAGTGGCAAGCCAAATCATTGCAGATGGACCTGCAGTTGGAGGCAGTCACGATTATCGCGGATGAAGACATGCTAAGTCTCGTCTGGATGAATCTGATTGGCAACAGCATGAAATTCACTCCGGATAACGGAACGATCACAATCGTGTTGTCCCGCCAGTCAAAAGGAATCGAAGTTGTCATTTCCGATAATGGTATCGGCATACCTGAAGAGGATTTGAACCGGGTGTTCGATCGGTTCTATAAGGCGGATCGATCACGACGGCGTGACGGGAACGGAAGCGGTCTCGGCTTGGCGATTGTGAACAAGGTCATGTCTCTGCATAACGGGACGGTTGCGCTGGCAAGCGTGAGCGGTCAAGGAACGAAGGTGACGGTGACACTGCCGTTAATAAAAGGATAATTCGCCAATAGTGTCTCTTGCCTTGCTATTTATTCAAAGTAAAAAGGTAATGTATGTTTTCCACGACCATAACCGGGTTCGCTGCGGTTATGGTTTTTTTTGTCCCTTAATTTTCCTTTGTTCATGCTCCGTTCATATTTCATTGTTACGTTGTGTTCTAAGCCGGTGCATTGGAACATGGAGCCGTAAAGGAGGAGACAAGGAGGAAACTATGAATTCGTTGATTCGATTTTCAATGAAAAATGTGGCTGCGGTTCTTATTATCGTAGCGTTGCTGTTCGGGGGAGGAGTGTATGCATCCACGGGCTTGAAGATAGATAATATGCCCGACATTTCGTTCCCGCTAGTCTTAGTGACTGCAAGCTATCCGGCGCCTCCACAGGACGTAATGGAAGAGGTGACGAAGCCGCTAGAGAAAAAAATATCCGGCATGGAGCGCTTAAAGTCAATTTCCTCGACGTCCAGCGACCAAATATCTTCGATCCTCGTGACGTTTGAGGAAGGTGTGGACCCAGAGCGGAAGAAGTCGGATATCGAGAGCTTGATTCAAGAAGTTTCACTCCCGTCTGGAATGGAACGGCCTCATGTATCTACGCTCGGAGTAGCATCGATCCCTTCCTATTATTTGGCGGCATATGCGGATGAAGGCATGACGCAGTCCGAACTGGAGCAGCATTTCGAGAAGACGATCAAGCCGGGATTTCAAGCGTTAAGGGGCTTGGATCATATGGATATTATCGGCGCGAGCAGTACAACACTCAACATCCGTTTGTCGCCGGAGAGGCTCCGTACTTACGGACTTGCGCCGGCACATGTGTCGGAAGCGCTGCGCAGCGCCCTTGCATTCGGACCTGCGGGAACGGTGGAGATTGACGGGAACACACTCCTTGCCCGTATGGATAACGGACTCCGCAGCGTGAAGCAGCTGGAGGGAATCTCATTGCAGACTGCCCTTGGAGGGACTGTGCATCTTGCTGAACTAGGGCAGATCGCAGAGATTACCGAGTCCAAATTCATGGCTAGATTAGACGACCAACCGGCCATCGGCATCTTGCTGTACAAGGCGAGCGGATCGAATGCCGTTGAGTTTTCCAATGGGGCCGACCGGCTGATGGAGCAGTGGAAGTCATCGCTCTCCGGCGTAACCTTTAAAAAGGTTTACAATTACGCGGACCAGGTGAAAGAATCCATTGGCGGGCTTGTGCGCGAAGGGCTTATCGGCGCCTTGCTGGCGTCGGTTATGATTCTTGTCTTTTTGAAAAATATGCGGATGACGCTGATCGTGCTCGTGTCCATTCCTCTGTCTGTGCTTATCGCTCTGCTGCTTATGAAATGGATGGACATATCGCTTAATATTATGACGCTAGGCGGCATGTTTATAGCGGTTGGCCGCGTCGTCGACGACAGCATCGTCGTCATTGAAAATATATATTCCAAGCTCCAGCGGGCTACTGAGAAGAATGAGTCGGTCATCGCCTTGGCGACCAAGGAAGTGGCGAATGCCATCACGTCATCCACGTTGACGACAGTGGGCGTATTTGCGCCAATCGGCATGATTAGCGGACCGGCCGGTCAATTGTTCCGTCCCTTCGCCATTACGCTGGCCTGCGCCTTGATGGCATCGCTGCTGGTTGCCTTGACCGTTATCCCGATGCTTGCCAAGCTGATCGTGCTGAAGCAGGCTGAAGTCAAGGGGCACGACGAGTCCAAGCCATCGGCTCTTGCGTCCGGCTACCGACGATTGCTGGAGTGGTCTTTGGCTCACCGCTTGAAGACCCTGCTTATATCGGGTCTGCTGTTCATCGTCACGATGGTGGCCGTCGTGCCGCAGCTTTCCTTTACATTTATGCCGGAAGGCAATCCGCCGCGGCAGTTCTTCTTCACGGTAAAGCTCCCCTATGAGAGCTCCTTGAAGACGACGGATTTCATCTTGAAGGAAATGGAATCGGAGCTGCGTGCGGCCCGGGATGGGCAGGACCGCCCTCTGTTCACTTTCATTGAGACGCTGGTTGGCTATGGTGGAGATCCGAACCCACTCCCATATATGGCACAAGTGTATACGGAAGTGATTGAAGAGGCTGACGTTGGGCAGGTGAAACGGGAGTATAAAGCGAAGCTGGCTGCGCTGCTGCCGGCTGGATCGGAATTGGATACGCGCACCTTGTCTGGCGAAGCCGGATCGGCGCCGGATTTCACCTACGTGCTGTACGGAGAAGATGCTGCTCAGCTTGAGCGGGCTGCCGCCGTCATCAAGCAGGAAATGAAGCAGTTCCCTGAATTGTCCGAAATTAAGGATTCCTTGAGTGAAGCTGCATCGGAAGTTGTTATCGATGTCGATCCACGGAAAGCGAATCAATTCGGCCTTACCCCTGCCGTCGTACAGAACACGCTGCAAACGTGGTTGTTCCAAGACAAGATTGGCGAGTACCGGTATGAGGAAGGGCTGCTTCCTACTGTAGTGGAAACCGAGGGTGGGGGACGGAACGGCTTGCAGTCTGTCGGCCTTATCCAATTGAAGACACCGACTCAAGACACGATAGCGATCGCTGATATCGCGGATATCAAACGGGTGCAAGCGCCTGCTTCCATTAAGCGGGACAATCAAAAACAGGTCATCAACATAACCGCGAAGATCATGGGTCAAAACAAAGGCGGCATTAGCGCGCAGGTTGCGGCCGGGCTGGATCTCGTTGAGCTGCCCGAAGGCATCAGCCGTTCTGTGTCGGGCGTAAGTGAGGACATAGGCGAGAGTTTCAGTCAGCTGTTTGTAGCGATGGCTGCAGCGGTATTTGTTGTTTATTTGATTATGGTACTGGCATTCGGTAATGCGAGCGCGCCATTTGCCATATTGTTCTCCTTGCCGTTCGCGGCTATCGGCGGCGTGCTTGGGCTGTTTGTAACCAATGAATCGATCAATATTACATCGCTTATCGGCTTTATGATGCTTATCGGCATCGTGGTGACGAACGCCATCGTGTATATCGACAAGGCGCAACAGCTGCGCGAAGCGGGCTTGGATGTGCGCCCAGCTTTAGTCGAAGCGGGTCTCTCCCGTCTGCGTCCTATTATTATGACAGCGGGAGCCACGATTATGGCTTTGCTGCCGCTTGCTTTCGGATTCGGGCACGGGACGCTGATTTCACGGGGCTTGGCGGTCGTCGTTATCGGGGGACTGACGGTTTCTACACTCTTAACGTTGGTCGTCGTTCCGATTATATACGATATCATTGCACGGCTGCAGCGAGGCGGCAAGCGAACTTCCGGACAACAGGGGAACGATGCAGCGCCGCATGCCGCAGGAAAGGGGATATAATGCATGAAACAAACACAAATAGAACGCCGAATGAAAAAGGTGCTTCTGTTGGCTTTGCTTGCGGGAGCGATTGCCGTCGTTGCCGGATGCTCTCAGCCAGACCAAGCCAAGGAGCTGGGAACGGAGAGCGCGCCGCCAACGTCCATACCTGAGGTCAAGACGATGGCTGTGACTAAGCAGCCAATGGGGGCGCCAGCGGAAGTGGTAGCTGATATTATTCCAGCGGTCACGATGGACATTGTAGTGAAGGGGGGAGGCGATGTCGTCTCGGTTCTGAAGCAGCGCGGAGATCAGGTGCGCCGCGGGGAAGTAGTGGCCCAGACGGATGTGACCCGCATCGCACTGCAGAAGAAGCGGGCAGAGAGCGCTTTGCAGAGCGCTCAGAAGCTGCTTGTGACCTCTCAAGAGAGCCGGCGTACCGATATGGCTGATGTGCGCTTGTCGATTACGAAGCTGGAAGTGCAAATCGAGGAGCAGACGAAGGCGTTGAACAAGCTGAAAAACGGGTATGACGAGGGAACAGTGGAAAAAACAGCGGTTGAACAGGCAGAAATGCAGCTTAAAAACGCACGCCTTGATTTGCAAGTGCTGAAGATGAAGCTGGATACAGCGGAGCGCGTCCAGTCCGATGTGACTGCAGAGGATCAAATCACGGCGGCGCAGTATCAGTTGGCGGAGGCGAACCTCGCGCTGGAAGAAGCAGATATTAAAGCGCCTACCGATGGCATATTGACGGAATGGGAAGCTCTGACAGGGATGAATGTGACGGCGGGAACGAAGCTAGGCCGCGTTGCTAACATACGTACCGTTCGCATTCAGGCGAAGCTGGCAGAAGATATGCTGGCGCACGTAAACAGCAAAAAGACGTTATCCTTTTACATTTCCGGCAACCGGAATAAGAGCTATACGGGGTCGATCACATATTTGTCCTCCGTCATGGATATGGATACGCGCACATATGCCATCGAGATGAAGGCGGATAACGCCAAGCTTGAACTGAAGCCGGGAATGAAGGTTCAGATCAGCCTGGCGGGAGAGAAAGAGCGCGAGGTTCCTGTCGTGCCGGCGAACGCAGTCGTGCGCGACCAGGGAGCGACATTCGTCTTTATATATAAAGACGGTAAGGCAGTGAAGCGTTCTGTCACTCTGGGTCCGTTGGAGGAAGCCATGTATGCGGTGACGGACGGATTGCGGGAAGGAGAGTCCATTATAGTCTCAGGTCAGCATCAACTAAAGGATAAGCAGCAGGTGCGGCTTGCGCAGTAAAGGAGATGGCGAGAAATGAATAGAAAATTGATTCAATTGACAGCTGCCGCTGTTCTACTTGGAATCAGCGTTGGCTCGACTTCGGTCTACGCGCGCCAACCTGCGGATGACGGTCGTGCAACCGTTCATGCCGCCAAGGGGGAGAAGCCTAACGTAGCCAACCCGGTCAATCAGGGGACTCAGGAAAAACCGGACTATACCGCTAATAAAGCTAAAAATGTTAACAACACTAATCCGACTATACCGGTACAAACGTCGACACCCAATGCAACGGAATATATGAAGGCCAAGTTCCGATTACAAATCGAGCTAGCCGATGTCATCAATAGCGATACGACTGAGGGGCGGCAGGTTGCCGCTGTAATTAAGCTAAAGAACGAATCGGGCAAACGGCTTCGCCTGCCTGACTATGAGCTGTTCGTGCAAATGGATAATAAGGCGGAGTACGCCATGGAGCCCAGCTCGAACAATGCGCGCGTGCTGTCGCCGGGCGAAATGGCCGAATGGCGCTGGATGAGCCATGTGATGGCTGAGGAAACGGCTGCTCCTGTCCGATTTATATGGAAGGAAATCAATCGTGAGGTGTATCCGAAAAAGGAGACTGCCATCGCCACAATGAATATGCCGCAGCAGGCATGGGAGAATGACTACACGCCGATAACCGATCCTGAGTCGATTAAGGAGTGGGGCCAACCTTTTCAGTTGAGCGCATTGTCTGATACATCGATGCTTATCTATACGCCGATAAGCATCGTGAAGAGCTCAGGCAAGCCGGAACAGGCGGCAGAGCGCGGCAAAGAAAAGCTGGAGTCCATCCATGTCGTCACGTTCCGCGTGGAGAACCGGAACAGCATACGGGAAAGTGTGCCTGACTTTAAGTTGATTGCCTGGTCTAACAATGAACTGTATTACAGCAAGAAGCTTGGTAAAGTTCCCGAGTCGCTCTTGCCTGGGGAAGGTGCGACCCTCCGATTTGCGGTCGAGACAGGGCCCCGTGCGGAGCTGACCGGCTTGCAGCTGATGACGCCGGAATCGTTCCAGCCTCCGGGAGCGGCCGATGCGACGCAAGCTGTTACGTATCAAGTAGGGCGTCTCTTCATTAACATTACGAAGCAAGCGTCAGCCCAAGTGACACCGACCGACTACAAGCTGCGGGAGCCGATGAAGTTCGGAGCGGGGGTTGATTTGTTCCCCGAGGGATTGAAAGTATCGATCGAGGAAGAGACGACGCTGGAGAACAAAGAAGCGGGCTTCAAAGCACTGCTGCTTCGCTTCAAGCTCGAGAACAAGAGCGGCTCTTCCGTTGTGCTGCCATCGTTCCACGCTGAATTGGAGAATAAGGACGGAGCCCGATTCGGCGGAGAACGGATCGGTTCCAAGACAGACAAGAAGGCGCTCATTCCGAATGCGGCTGTCGTTGAATCGCATCTGTTCGTTCTGCCTGATGGGGATAAGGGACAAGAGCTGCTGCTTCATATTGTTGATAGCCGCGAAGAGAAGGAGTATCCATTCGTCGTCGATACGTTCCGCTTTAAGACGAGTCCTGATTATACAGGTGATTTGTTGTTCGACATGTACCCGTTCCGATTGAAGATCGACGATTGGGAGGGCAAGTGGCTCCGGGACGGAAATTCGATAATGGAATCAACCTCATATGCATTGAAGCTGAAGCTCAATATCGATCGCGCCCAACAGGTAATGGCCGATCCGAGCTTGTCCAAAATCAGATTGGAAATGACGGATCACGGCGGCCGCGTGCTCGGAACGAAGCTGTTCTCGCTCGTCGAGGAGCCTCGTCTGGCAGAGGGCGAGCAGAACATCATCTTCCAGAATATTGACATGGTAAGTGTGAGATACCCGGTTATCGTCAATTTCTACGAAGTGCTGGATACGCCTTACGGCCCGGTGAAGCGTTTCTTGGGCAAAGTTATCCGAAATTAAATAGTTAACATGCGCTATCCCCTTGTAGTTAACAATGAGAAAACACATAGGTTAAGATGTGTTTTCAATTGTTACCTCTAGGGGAGTTTTTCTTTTTATTAACATTTTAAATGAGCTCTTCGTCTAATGAATAAGATAGCACACGATTACGGAGTGGCTAGTGGGTGTATCATGCATGAACAATGCTATTTAAAAGGGGTATCCGGAAACAGAACGTAAGTCTACTATAAATAACTTGAGCTAGATTGTTCTCCGCAGTCGAAGTTAGTTCCATTGGAAAATATACAGTGAAATGTACGGTTTAAGTGGCTAAATGGCTTTCAGACTGTATTATGTCCAGTGGATTTGGCGCTTTTCAGTGATTGCTCCTCAATGGAATGGCAAAGCATTGGATAATTCCAATGAAACCTGTTGTAGAAGAGGCATAGGTGCTGTTCCATTGGACAAAATCCAATGGAAGATGAGATAAGCTTATTTGTATTTGTTTCTCCTGTAGCGAAAAATGCCATCAATACGTTGCAGGTGGAACTGCTGATAAGTTGGTGGACCCCAATAGCTAATTCACCTTATTGTGGAGGAGGTGTTTTTGATCCGAAGTAATACGATTATTTTGGTTTGTTATTTTCCGTTTTAGTTGGTTGCGCTTCGACAACGGCTCACGAAGAGGGAGCGCAGAAGTTTAATACGGATATAGAGAAGTAAAGATAAACAGCAGCCTACACCGAAGTGCCGGTGCAGGCTGCTGTTTTTGTTGGATTTATGTCAACGTAACCAAGAACGTACGAATTTCATACGGCTTGAGCGTAAAGGCAAATTCGTCTTTCAGCACATCGCCCTGCGGACGCTCCATCAAGTCGCATTCCTGCCAAGACTTGATGTGCAGGTCGCTTATCACGCGAACGTTGCTGCGGGAGCCAGAGAAATCGTGTACGCGCAGTACAACCTGATCGCTGTCTTCCGCCTTCTTCACGGCGTCAATCATGACGTTCGGCGCGTCGATGCGGAACATCGAGAATTCATCCTGCTCGCCTCGGCCTGCGGTACAACGGAGCGGGTTGTTCAGCATCCAAGCCTCCTGAACGGTATGGCCCGCATACCAATCGCCTGTGTGCGGCAGCAGCGAGTACGTAAATGCATGGTACCCTTGGTCAGCCGTCGGGTCAGGGTGAGTCGCGCACTTGATGAGCGACAGGCGGATGACGTTGTCTTTAATGTCATAGCCGTATTTGCAATCGTTCATCAAGCTGACGCCGTAGCCGCGATCGGACAAGTCTGCCCATTGATGGCCCACGGACTCGAACCGCGCCCAATCCCAGCTCGTATTCCAATGTGTCGGCCGCTTTACGTTGCCGTACTGGATATCGTACGTCGCTTCCGTTGCACGCACATCGACTGGGAACGCCACCTTCAGCAATTGCTTCGGATTGCGCCAATCAGCCTCCGTCTTGAAGTCGATGCGGCGGTTATGCGCGTAAACGATCATATCTTGCTCGATCGTCGCCTTCATGTACGTCCAAGTGAAGCGGACGACTGCACGGAGTTCGCCGTTCTCCATCGTTTCCACAGATTCCAGCGTCGTCACCTCACGCATTTTCTCCTGATAGAACAGATCGATATCCCATGCTTCGTGAGCAAGCGGCTTATCTTCGAACACCTGCAGCACGTTGCCGCGTGCGCCTGCCGCCAGCACTTCGCGCTCTGCCTGCTTGTCGTAGATACTGGTCAGCTGGCCATTTTCGTTCCACGCAAGCGTGTAGAACGGCGTGTCCATGCCCGAAGCGCTCACCGCAAATGGCGACCTCGATACATCTGCTGCAGCTGGAGCTTCTTCCGCCCGGAAGCGGATCGTCGTGAAGCCCATGGACGGCACGTCCTTCACCTCGACTATCCAGCCGCCATCCGTGCGCTGGGCTTGCAGCGTGCCGCCCGTTGCGTCCAGCCATGCGCCAGCTGCGCCGCTTGCGGCCGCATCGATGCTCACCCAGTGGGTGGCCGTCCAAGGCGATCCATTCCACACCGTGAACGTGCCCGTGCTGCCAGCCGGAAGGAGCTTCTGCACGGACTCGTTCAGCACGCCTTCACCAAGCTGCCACGCTTCCGCATATTCCGCGGTGCTGTCCTCGTACACTTCGTGTATCGAGGAGCCCGGAATGATATCGTGGAACTGGTTGCGAAGAATGATCTTCCAGCCTTCGTTCAACTCGCCGTGGCGATAACGCTCCCAGCCATAACGCAAGCTGTCGAGCGCGTTCAGCCATTCAGCCTCGCGGTACATGAGCTCAAGCTTGCGGTTCATCCGCTTGTTGTACGCTTGACTCGTGTACGTTCCGCGGTGATATTCTAAGTATAGCTCGCCGTCCCACGTATGGACGTATTCGCTCGTGTTATCCACCGTCTCGTGCAGCTTGTTGAAGAACGAGCCTGCGGTTCCTGTCTCGATCTTTGGCATGCCTGGCATCTTATCCAGACGGCGCCGCATTTCGAGCATCGTGCGGTTGACACCGCCGCCGCCATCGCCATAGCCATAGGACAAGAGCAGGTCCTGGTTCAGTTCCTTGTTGCGGTAGCCGTCCCATATTCCTTTGACCGTCTTCGGAATGATATGTCCATTATACGTATAGAACCAGGAACCTGGCTGGCTCCAAGGCTCTGGCGTCGTGATGAAGTGGGTCAGCACTTCGGAACCGTCGATACCGCGCCATTTGAACGTGTCGTGCGGAATGCGGTTGTATTGGTTCCAGCTGATCTTCGTCGTCATGAACGTGCGGATGCCTGATTTGCGCAATATTTGCGGCAGGGCCCAGCTATAGCCGAACACATCCGGCAGCCACAAATAATCGCATTCTTGGCCGAACTCGTCGCGATAGAAGCGCGTGCCCACCAGCAATTGCCGCACGAGGGATTCACCGCTCGTCAGGTTGCAATCGGCTTCAAGCCACATGCCGCCTTGCGCTTCCCAACGTCCCTCCTTCACGCGGGCTTTAATGCCTTCATACAGTTCTGGATAATCGCTCTTCACATAATCATAGAGCTGCGGCTGCGTCTGCAGGAACACATAATCCGGGAACTGTTCCATCAAGCGCAGCACCGTCGAGAAGGAGCGTGCGCATTTCTCGCGCGTATGCTTCAAGCGCCATAGCCAAGCGACGTCGATGTGCGTATGGCCGATGCATTGCACTGTTACCGGTGATGCTTTCTCGATGCGGTCAATCTGAGCATGGAGGGTATCGCGCGCTTCCGCCACTGACGCATAGAACTCGTCAGAGCCCGGCACCGCCCAATCGATCAGGCGGAATGCGTCATTGACCGCCTTTAACAGCAACGGCTTCTCTGGACGGCCTTCTTCCAATACCTGACTCGTATCGAGCGCAGCCCATGCGGTATAGAACAAATCGTCCGCAGCTTCGTCGAGCCAGCACAGCTCGGCGCGTCTAATGTCATGCTCTTGCTCCTGTGGCTGACCGCCGCCTTCCAGACCGGACCAGAGGCGGAACGTCAGATCAAGCTTGTTGCCCGAGACACGCTCTGGGAAAAATACTTCCTGGTGATTCGAATCAACACCTTGATACGGCTTGCCCTCGAAGTAGAATAGTGATTCGAAGCCGGAATTGTTGCCGCCGCCTGTCGAGCCGAAGTCAAATCGTCCGAGTACCTTGCGGCCAGACCATTCGGCTGGAACATCCAGTGACGCCTTCATCCACAGATACAGGTCGCGTCCCTTCCATTTCTCGCCGACGCGTAGATCGGTCCATTCGCCGCCCTCGGGCAGCTCAGGCGCAATTTCTTTCCCTTCGTTGACCTGGCTGTGGAACACCGGAATGCCAATACGATCGCGGTAACGCAAGTCGTTCAATTCCTGCAAGCGAGCTTGCAGCTTGTTTTCCGTTAAGAACATAGGAAGGGCCTCCTCTTTAGAACGCAATTAATTTATATTTAATATATTGATTATGATATTATAGGTGTATGGTAAAGTCTAGTGAAGGAATTGTAGTTTTACAGTAAAAAATGTGGCTCTGGCACCATTTGGTTCTCCTTCTACATGCAAACGTTTGATAAAGTAATAAGAAGGGTGTAATGTAAGCACGAATCTGCCGAAAAACGAATAGCCCGTATTCAAAAAGGCAACTTTTCAAAGGGGACATTGTAAGTGACCTCTGCCACAGACAAATCGTTAATTTAACGATGGAGGTAAGCGCCATCATGTTCAAACAAATTTATCAAAAGCATTTCAAGAAAAAGCTGTTCAATAAATTGATTGCCGTGTACTCCTTTATCGCGGTCGCTTCCTTGCTCACCGTATCCGTGTTCGCCTACCAATATTTTGCGCGCAACGATATTAATACTGCTTTGCTGGAGCAGCAGCGCATTGTGGATAACATGAATCGCTATTTGGATCAGAAATACGATTTGGCGCAGGCGATAACCCAGCAGGTGTTCCAAGATAATATGCTCATACGCGACACGGTTTATTTGCTCGAGCAAGGATATGAGCAATACATTCGCTACCGCCTCGATACGTATAGCTCAAGCAACGTGTTTTTTACCCGCAATCTACAGGATTTTTATGTACTGCAATTCTGGAAAGATCCCGATTTGCAGAACATTAATTTGATCAGTCCTACGAAGCAATTTGCCCTGATGTACAGTGCGCAAGCGTTAAGCGGCAAAATGTATGATTGGAGCAAGGAGCCCGGGCTGAATGAACAATGGAGACGGGAGCGTTACGGTTTTCAGAATCCTTCCTATATGAGTCAGAAGGCGAAGCAGGCGGGAACTGAAGCGAAGAACGGAACTGCCGATACAGCTCCTTCGGATGTCGAACAGGGCGATCAGGAGCTGGTGAACACTACGGACACAACCCGAGATATGCCGTTATTCACTGTGACGACACGCATCAGCAGTCCGGAGACGCTATTGACGGCGGGGCATATCTCGATAGATTTCAATGCCAATGGGATTGCGCGCCAGCTCGGGTCTTCGATTAGAGGAGAGCAGTGGCTTGTCCTGAATCCGAAAGGGGAGATCGTATATCCCGCCCAAGCGGCCTATGATGGTCAAGTATGGCCGAACTTTGACAAGTTGGCTTCCATAGACCGGAATAAGTCGCAAGCGGTTGATCTGGATGGGCAGAAGTCATACGTCATCGTATCCAAGACGAACAAGCTTGGACTAACGGTAGTTGGTGCTTTGCCGCAAGCCGCGATTACCGATCATTTATCCGGGATCAGAAATACAATCGGCATCGTTACGATTCTGTGCATTGTCACCGTTTTGACGCTGACCTATTTTTCTGTGCTCCATCTGTCCCGCCGCACGCAGACGATCGTCAAGGCGATGAAGAAGGTGCAGGACGGCAATTTGAATACGCGTTTGCCTGTGGATCGGGAAGACGAGCTTGGTCTGATTTCGGAAAGCTTCAATAAAATGTGTGAAGATTTGAAGCAGTATATCAACCGCTTTTATAAATCAGAATTGAAGCAGAAGCACGCGGAGCTTATCGCGCTGCAAGCCCAGATTAAGCCTCATTTTCTATTCAATACGTTGGAAGTGATTCGGATGCGTGCCATCTCGCAAGGCGTTCATGATGTGGGGGAGATGATCTATAGCCTTGCTTCGATGTTCAGACATATGGTTAAAGATAAGACGGTCATTACAGTCAATGAAGAAATCGAGAACTGCCGCAGATACTTGGAATTGACCCGAATCCGGTACCGGGATAAACTACAGTACACGATCCATATGGATGAAAGACTGGGCGGTTATAATATTATGAAGCTGTCGGTGCAGCCGATCATCGAAAATTACTTGGTTCACGGTATTGGTCTGGAGCGGACCGACAATCACATCTTAATTGAAGTGATGCAGTCGGAAGAGGAACTCGTCATCCGCATTTCCGATAACGGGAAAGGGATCGAACCGGAACGTCTCAAGCAAATTCAGCAAGAGCTGGACGAAGCCCAGATTCAAGATCATGGCTCGCTTGGCTTGAAAAATATACAGGAACGCCTCAGAATCTTGTATGGCGAATCATATGGCTTGACGATTGACAGTGTATTGAACCTAGGCACGATCGTTACCATTTGCGTGCCGCTTAACTAATAGGTGGACTAGGGTTGGGGGGATAAACGATGTATGATGTGTTCTTAGTCGATGATGAACCGTTTATTATTGATGGTTTGCAATCGATTTTAGAATGGAACGATTACGGGTTTCGCATTGTCGGTCAAGCAGAAAATGGTGAAGCGGCATGGGATATATTAAAAGACCAGCCTGTCGATTTGGTCGTTACCGACATTATGATGCCGAAGATGACGGGACTTCAATTGATAGAAAAAGTAAAACAGGTTCATCCGCACACGAGATTTATCATTTTAAGCGGATATAACGAATTTGTATATGTAAAGGAAGGAATCAAGCTGGGAGTAGAGAACTATCTGCTCAAGCCAATTAATATTGAGGAATTTCGATCAACGTTGGAAAATACAGTGCAAAAATTAGACCAGTCCCGCATGCACCATATGACTGAACAGCATAACCGCGACATCTTGCGCGATAATGTGCTGTACCGCTGGCTGCGCGATCATATCCATTTGGAAGAGCTGCAGCAGCGTGCCGATTTGCTCGATATTCAGTTCAAGCATCCATACTATATGGTTGTATTGGTTCGGCCTGAGGTTCGGATGGACAATGAATTGGACTATCAAAAGCAGGAAGCGGTTGCTAAGGAGGCAAGAGCGCTTCTCGACTCAGCGTCTGGAGGCTTCTGCGTCAGGGAGTGGGATGGCGAGACGGCCATTGTATTCGGCTTATGCCAACCTGCGGACAAGCAGCCGATTATGGAGAAGCTGCGCGAGTGGAAGAAGGAAGCGGAGAGCAGATTGCTGACGCCGCTGCAAGTGACGATAGGCAGTGTGCAGGACGGGTACGCCAATGCGTCGCTGAGCTTCACACATGCGAAGCAGGTGCAGCCGTATCATCTCGTACGGCTCGATGACGATGTCGTCGATTGCGATGAGATCGCAAGCTACCGCTCCTCGCGTCCGGCTGCCGTTCAACCAGAGACGGAACCCTATGTGAAGCTATTGTATGCCCGTGACCGGGGCGGAATCGCCGCACAGCTGCAGCGGGATTTCGACCATTTGTCCGTGACGGAAGGGGTGGCACCCCGTGACATTCGTAATTTTGCGGTGGAGCTCCTGATTGCTTGGAAGCAATCTATGAAGGATTCAGCCATCTTGCAGCTGGATGATGAGCAGGATTGGTTCGATGAAGTGTATCACATGCAGACGTTGGATGCATTGAAGGAGCATGTGATGCAGGTGGCCAGGCGCATGATTGAACGACTGGCTGAACCGGAAGATATGAGTCCGGTCGTGAAGCAAGTGCTGCATGACATTCATGACCGCTACGCGGAGGAATTGTCGCTGAAGACGCTGAGTCAGATTTATAACATTAATCCGGTCTACCTAGGTCAATTGTTCCAAAAAGAAGTGCAATCCACCTTCTCCGATTATTTGAATAAGACACGGATTAAAAAAGCAAAGGAAATGTTAGTCGAAACGAACTTTCGCATGACAGATATTGCGGTGAAAGTCGGATATTGGGACAAAAGTTATTTTTACAAACAATTTAAAAAGTACGTCGGCATTTCTCCTAAAGAATACCGTGAAATCCATTGGAAGACAGATTGAATTGGGATGAAAACCATAATAGGAAAGGGCATCCACATCGAAACGGAGCAATAGTTTCGGCGTGAAAGCCCTTTCTTTATTTTGTACACCAAATCTAAAGTTTGTTGACTATTGGAAACGTATTAATTGGGGTACGCTAAATGTACAACATAGCAACGGGGGATGATCGGATGCAATCCATCAAGAATGCTTTTTCGAACTTAAACCGCAATCGGATCTTTCTTCTCATGGTTCTGCCAGGAGCCTTGTGGTTTTTGTTCTTCTCCTACCTGCCGATGTTCGGAACTGTGATCGCTTTCAAGGATTATCGTTTTAGCAGAGACGGCTTCCTCGCTAGCTTACAGCAGAGCGAATGGGTAGGATTTAAAAATTTCGAATATCTCTTCAGTACGAATGACGCTTATGTCATTACACGTAACACGATTTTATACAACTTGGTGTTTATCTCACTTGGTCTCGTATGTGCCGTGGCGATGGCTATTATCTTGAGCGAAATCGTCAACAAGCGATTAGCTAAAGTATATCAGACGGGGATGTTCCTGCCTCACTTCTTGTCTTGGGTTATCGTCGGATACTTTACGTTCAGCTTCCTGAGCGTAGACAAAGGGGTTATGAACCAATTCCTGACGTGGATGGGCAAAGACCCGTTATCTTGGTATTCGGAGACGACGTACTGGCCTTACATTCTGGTGTTCTTGAACCTGTGGAAAGGGATCGGTTATTCCAGCGTCGTGTATTTGGCGGCTATTGTAGGTATCGACAAGACGTACTATGAAGCCGCGATGATTGACGGAGCGAGCAAATGGCAGCAGATCCGCCATATTACGATTCCATCAATTACGCCGCTCATCACTATCTTGACTTTGCTGGCGGTTGGTCGGATTTTCTATGCTGACTTCGGTCTGTTCTATCAAATTCCGCGCGATTCGGGTCCATTGTACGCGGTTACGAATGTTATCGATACTTACGTGTACCGTGGTCTGAAGGCGACAGGCGAAATTTCGATGAGTACGGCTGCTGGTCTATATCAATCGATAGTCGGTTTCATTCTCGTCATGACCTCGAACTGGATTGTACGAAAATTCAACAAAGAAAATGCACTGTTCTAGGATAGGGGGGAATGACATTGCGTAAGAAAAAACATCGTGACGTTCATGACTTGCCGAAAGGCATGAACATCCTGTTCAACATTATTGCCGGTGGTTTTGCTTTCCTGTGTGTGTATCCGTTCCTGTTCGTTATTGTCATCTCATTGACGGACGAATCATCGTTAGCGACGAAAGGGTACAGCATATTCCCGGATAAATGGAGCTTCTCTGCTTATGAATACATTTTCAAAGCGGGGGATCAATTGCTTCGTTCCTACGGGGTAACGATATTTATTACGATTCTCGGTACGGTTGTCAGCTTGGCTATGATTGCATTGTACGCCTACGCGATTTCACGCAAAAACTTTACGTACCGTGGATTTTTCTCCTTCATCGCATTCTTTACGATGCTGTTCAACGGCGGACTCGTACCGACGTATATGGTAGTTACGCAAGTATTGGGCTTGAAGGATTCCATCTGGGCACTCATTCTTCCGCTCGTTATGAACGCGTTCTACGTGCTCATCATGCGGACGTTCTACAGTACGACCGTTCCGGATGCAATTATTGAATCTGCGAAAATAGACGGGGCCGGCGAGCTGCGGGCGTTCTTCAAAATCGTGCTTCCGATTTCCTTGCCGGGTATTGCCACGATCGGATTGTTCGCAACACTCGGCTTCTGGAACGACTGGTTCAACGCCTTGCTCTACATTGACAATCCGGCACTCGTTCCGCTCCAATCGATGTTGATGCGGATCGAGAACAGCATGCAGTTCCTGCTCAGCAACGCGCAGCTAAGCTCTTCGGGTCAATCGCTTGAATTGCTCCGCTCGCTGCCGCAAGAAGCGACGCGCATGGCGCTCGTCGTGTTGGCAACTGTGCCGATTGCTTGTGCGTATCCATTCTTCCAACGTTATTTCGTACAAGGATTGACGATTGGTGCTGTTAAAGAGTAACACATACCTACAATCTTGATTATTTCCCGGGCGGCGGCATCCGTTCATAATAGATGCCGCCAGTTCGGAAATAATATACACAACAATGTGTGGTACAAAAGGGGAGGAAACAAAATGGCTAAGGCAAAAAAAATGTTGCTGATGACGTTCTGCCTCATGTTGGTCGCGTCTTTGGCACTGGCAGGCTGCGGTAGCAAAAAAGAAGAAGCTACTGGCGGCACAGGTGAAGCAGGGAAAAACGAAAAGCCGGTTGAACTGATCTGGTACACGATTGGTACACCGCAAAAAGACGTTGACAAAGTTATGGAGAAAGTAAACGAGTACACAGCTGACAAAATCGGCGTTACCGTAAAAATGAAAATGTTCGACTGGGGCGATTATAACCAAAAGATGGGTGTAATTGCTGCTTCTGGCGAACCTTATGACATCGCTTTCACTTGCTCATGGGCATTTGATTATGTAACGAATGCTAAAAAAGGCGCTTTCTACGAACTGGATGACCTGCTCGAGAAACATGGCCAAGACATTAAGAAAAACGTTCACCCATCCTTCCTGGAAGGGGCAAAAATCGACGGCAAAACGTATGCAATTCCAGTTAACAAAGAATTGCCTGCGCAAAAAGTATTCCGCTTCAATAAGGAATATGTTGATAAATACAACCTTGACATTAACAGCGTGAAAACATTGGAAGACTTGGAGCCGCTGCTTGCGAAAGTTAAAGAAGGCGAACCAGGATTGTATCCAATCTCCGCTGACAAGCAATTTAAATTCGGCGTTCCTTACGACTTGGTATCCGAGAACTTGCCAATCGGTGTAGCTTTGACTGATACGAATGACCTGAAATTGGTTAACGTATTGGAACAACCGGATATGATGAAGAATTTCGAAAAAATGCATGACTACTACAAAAAAGGCTATCTGAAAAAAGACGCTGCAACGGCTCAAAACGGCGACGAAATGAAAACAGGCAAATGGCTTATTGACATGCCGGATACACAACCGTTCGCAGACAACCTCTGGTCCCAAACATTGGGCTATGAAGTCGTCTCCACGCCTTACACAGAGCCATATGTATACAACTGGTCCGTAATGGGTTCCATGCACGGTATTTCCGCTAACTCCAAGTATCCGGAGAAATCGATGGAGTTCCTGAACCTGTTGAACTCTGACAAATACTTGCGCAACCTGATTAACAACGGTATCGAAGGTGTTCACTACAAACGCATTGACGACGAAACAATCGAATACTTGCCTGCGAAAACAGATGGTTACGATATGCCGTCCTTTACACTGGGTAACTTCTTCATCTTGGATAAGCTGCCTACTGACCCTAAAGACAAATGGGAACAATTTGAAGAGTTCAACAATTCCGCTAAAAATGCGCCATTGCTTGGATTCCACTTCAATGGGGACAGTGTGAAAACGGAAGTTGCTGCTTTGCAGAACGTAAAAGAAGAATTCTACGCTTCCTTGTACACAGGAACAGTAGATCCGAAAGTATATGTTCCAAAAGCGGTTGAGAAGTTCAAACAAGCTGGTTTGGACAAAGTTCAAGCAGAAATGCAAAAACAATTGGATGAGTGGAAAGCATCCAAGAAGTAAGACAGCAGTAATTCATATAAGGCAACAGCATCTCGCCTTGCAGCAGATTTGACAACATGGAATGACAACAATGCATAAGCGAAATGAATAGCCCAATGTGTGCAATCAGGTGAAGCGTTGGCTTCACCTGATTGTGTTTATATAAGGTTGCTCAGTGACCTTTTTGAACATGAACTATATGAGTTGTATTTTCACAATGTCTTATATACAATATGATTGACATATTTAATGATTTATTTGTTATAGAGAAAACACACAGATGGATTGGAGAAGGAGAGAGCCGATATGGAACGTCTACCGCAAGCCGTGCTTCGCGTGATGGAAGAAGCGAAGGCAAAATTGGCAGGTAACCCGAAATTGATGCAGCTGTTCTTGAATTGCTTCCCGAACACCTTGCAAACAACGACCAAATTGCATGAGGACGGCACGTCCTATGTCTTTACCGGAGATATTCCGGCGATGTGGCTGCGTGATTCATGCGCTCAAGTGCGTCAGTACATGCCGCTTGCTAAAGACGATGCTGACGTTCGCCGCGTAATTGCTGGACTGGTACGCAAACAATTGAAGTACATTCAAATCGATCCGTATGCCAATGCTTTTAATGAAGAAGAAATTCCGCTTGACGAAATCCATCACCGCGACCAAACGAAATTGAATGGTTGGGTATGGGAACGCAAATACGAAATCGATTCCTTGTGCTATCCGTTACAGCTCAGCTATCTCTATTGGAAAGAGACTGGGGATACGTCGTTGTTCGACGGAGAATTCAAGACGGTCGCCTATATCATCATGGACTTGTGGACGGCTGAGCAGCGTCATTTCGAGCACTCTCCATACCGCTTCGAGCGTATGGATTGCCGCAAAACCGATACGTTGAAGAACAACGGCATGGGCATGCCGGTTAACTATACGGGAATGACCTGGTCTGCCTTCCGTCCAAGCGATGACGCGTGCACATTCGGTTATCTCGTGCCTTCCAACATGTTCGCAGTCGTTGTGCTGCGTTACTTGGAGGAAATCGCAGAAACGGTGTACCAAGATGCTCCGTTTGCCGCAAAAGCGCGTGCCTTGCACGAAGAAATTGAGGATGGCATTCAAAATTACGGCGTCTTCCACCACCCGAAATACGGCAAGATTTATGCATATGAAACAGACGGCTTCGGTAACTTTAACCTGATGGATGATGCGAACGTACCTAGCTTGCTCGCAATTCCGTATCTCGGGTATACGACGGCTGACGATCCAATCTATCAAAATACGCGCCGCTTTATTTTAAGCGAAGAGAACCCGTACTTCTATGCCGGCAAAAAAGCGAAGGGCATCGGCAGCCCGCATACGCCTGAACGCTACATCTGGCACATTGCGTTATCGATGCAAGGGTTAACGGCGAATTCCCAAGAAGAAATCGATTCGTTAATGACGTTGCTTGCGGAGACGGATGCCGATACAGGATATATGCACGAAGGTTTTAATGTCGACGATCCAGCGCTATTCACACGTGAATGGTTTGCATGGTCGAATAGCTTGTTCTCTGAACTGATTTATCGCGAACACTGGTTGAAAGCATAACATCTAGAGGAAGAGAGGGATTGAACATGACGAAAAAGACAGCCCACATTATCTCGCACACTCACTGGGACCGCGAATGGTACATGCCATATGAGTATCATCATGCGTTACTGATTGAATTGATGGATACATTGCTTGACACGTTGGAGCACGATCCAGGCTTCAAGAGCTTCCATTTGGACGGCCAGACGATTATGCTGGAGGACTATTTGCAAGTTCGCCCGGAAATGAAAGGCAAGCTGGAAAAGTATATCCATGAAGGCCGCATTCATATCGGTCCGTGGTACATTCTGCAGGACGAGTTCCTGACGAGCAGTGAAGCGAACGTGCGCAACCTGCAGATCGGGCATCGTGACTGCGCTCATTACGGCGGACACATTTCCAAGGTAGGCTATTTCCCGGATTCATTCGGCAATATGGGACAAGCTCCGCAAATGCTGAAGCAAGCCAAGATTGACGTGGCTGTATTCGGCCGCGGCGTGAAGCCGACTGGCTTCAACAACCAAGTGTCTGAGGATGCGGCTTATGAGTCTCCGTTCTCCGAAATGATCTGGCAATCCCCAGACGGATCGCGTGTCATCGGTATTTTGTTCGCGAACTGGTACTGCAACGGCATGGAAGTTCCTGTAGAAGAGAAGCAAGCAGTCGCTTATTGGGAAAAACATATTGAAAATGCAGAGAAATTCGCGTCGACGAACCATCTGCTGTTCATGAATGGTTGCGACCACCAGCCGATTCAGACTGATTTGTCCCAAGCGATCGAAGTGGCGAAGAAGCTGTTCCCGGACGTTGACTTCGTTCACTCTAACTTCAACGACTATGTAGATGAGCTGAAGCAAGAGTTGCCGGAGAACCTGCAGACGATTCAAGGCGAACTGCGCAGCCAACGTACGGACGGCTGGTATACACTCGTCAATACGGCTTCTTCCCGCGTCTATCTGAAGCAGATGAACGCCGAGAATCAGACGCTGCTGGAGAAAGTGGCAGAGCCGCTCGCTGCGTTTGCGCATCAAGCAGGCAAGCCTTATCCTCATCACCTGTTCGTGTATGCATGGAAGACACTGATGCAGAACCATCCGCACGACAGCATCTGCGGCTGCAGCGTGGACGAAGTGCACCGTGAGATGGTTACACGCTTCGAGAAGTCGAAGCATATGACAGAAATGATTATTAATGAAACGGTCGATAGCTTGCTTAAGCAAATCGATACGACTGTATATAGCGGCAAAGACATGGTACCGTTCACCGTGTTCAACACGGCGGGCTATGACCGCAGCGGTATCGTGGAAGTGAAGCTCGAGCTGTCGCGCCGTTATTTCCGCGAAGGGCATCCGACGAAATTGGCTGCGGAAATGAAGCAGGAGCCGATCGTTCCGGGCGCAGTCGTCGATGCGGACGGCAACGTGCTGGATTGCCAATGGGAAGATGCGGGCGTTACCTTCGGTTATGACTTGCCGAAGGACAAATTCCGTCAACCATACATGGCGCGTTCCATCAACGTGCGTTTGCAGGCGAAAGATATTCCGGCATTCGGATATCAGACGCTCGCATGGGTGCCAGGAGCTGCGAAAGAACAATCTGCAGGCCTTGTTACCGGCGAATTTACGTTGGAGAACGATCGTTTGAAAGCGGAAGTGGCCGAGGACGGATCGCTTACATTGACGGACAAAGAGACCGGACATATGTATGCGGGATTGAACGTGTATGAAGATGCGGGCGATATCGGCAACGAGTACATGTTCCGCATGCCGGAAGGCTCGAAGCCGTTGACGACGGCAGGACTGAAGGCAGAGCGCAATGTCGTCGAAAATACGCCGTTCCGTTCGGTTATCGAGGTCACGCATCATTGGAGCATTCCGGTTTCCGCCGACGAGACGCTGAAGCAAGAGCAGCTCGACATCGTCGACTTCCCGAGACGGAAGGCACAGCGTTCGACCGACATGGTGCCTTTTCGCATCGTAACGCGGTACACGCTGGATCGCGGGGCAAAGCGCGTGGACGTGCATGTGACAATGGACAACCAGTCCAAAGACCACCGCGTCAGAGCATTGTTCCCAAGCGGCTTCACAGCTGAAACGCACTTGGCGGAATCGATCTTCGAAGTGGCGCGCCGCAACAACGTGCCGGCACAAGAGTGGGAGAATCCGAGCAATGATCAGCACCAACACACGTTCGTCAGCGTTAGCGACGGCAAGCTAGGCTTGACGGTAGCGAACAAAGGCTTGTTCGAATACGAAGTGTCGCAAGACAATAAAAATACGATTGGCGTCACATTGCTCCGCTCTTCAGGCGAGTTGGGCGACTGGGGTTACTTCCCTACGCCGGAAGCGCAGTGCATTGGCACGCATACGGCGGAATATGCGATTATTCCGCATGCGGGTGATGCTGTAGCTGCGGGCGTGCATGCTGAAGCACATTCGTTCCAAGTACCTTGGATCGTTCGCCAAGTGGACGTTCACGAAGGACGTCTCCCAGCGAACCATGCATTCTTGGCATGGGAAGGCGAAGGCGTGGCTTTCTCCTCGATTAAGATGGCGGAAGAGTCAGGCGACATGGTCGGCCGTTGGTTCAACATCGCGCACGAAGGCAAGACATTGAACGTCCGTCTGCCAGAAGCGGCGACAGACTTCTACCGCAGCAACATCTTGGAGCACACGGGCGACAGCATTGCGTCCGCGAACAACCAAGACGTAACGATTCAGCTGGGCAGCGCGGAAATCTTCACGCTTGGCATAAAGAAATAAAAAGAAATCTATAAACGAAAAAGATGGTGGGGCAGAGACTATTTCTGCTTCACCATTTTGCGTTTTGTCGGCTGCGTCCCGCCCCGCCCAGACGTTGAGCGCAGAGCATACTTTAAAGCTTGTCCCGCACCCGCTGCTTTCAGCGCACGCAGAGCGATCGCGCACTCGCTGTTAGTAACGCACACAGAGCAACTCGCGTCCGCTGCTTGTATCGCCATACAGGGCAACTCAACTTTCTTGCGGAAACAAGCCCCATTGGAAAATATACAGTGGAATGTACGATTTAGGCGACTAAACGGCATGTAGACTGTATTTTGTGCAGTGGATCTGGCTGCTTTTCAGCTGTTGCTGCGGAAAGAGAGTCAAGCCACTGCATGAATTCCAATGAAACTTACCGTAAAGAGATAAACGCTGCCATTCCATTGTACGAAATCCAATGCAGCAAGTGGCAAGAGAGATTCATCTCGTCCTTCAGCTAAAACGGGAACTGTCCTTCAGGTCATTCAGATTCAGACCTTTTGGGACAGCCAGCCCCTTTCTTGTATTGTCCGTTTCATCCATTGCCTCACTCTCCCCTTCATTCAGAATGACAGCAACCCATTATCCCCCTGCAAATGAGTATCTTTCATAGGATGAGAGATGAACTGAAACATAAATGTTTGTTTTGAGCCAAGAAACATGATGTCGGGCATTGGTTCGATGACCCTTATAATCACTCTCCCATACAATCAGGTAGGATAGCGTCATAGGCACATCCCGTTTTGTATAAACACTGTGCCGTGAAGCGACCGCTCATGAAGGCACAGTTCACTTGGCAGCGGGCATTTAGCGTCGTCATAGGAGCGTACCGCCTTTCTGACGGAAGGGGAGAATGAGGCGAAGGTGAGGTTGAAGCAAATCTCCCTCCGTCTGAACGCGCCATAATGCTTGGAACATTTCGTAAATCATGAAGAGTCATCGGTGATTCACTTGGCAGCGTCATGCCTCGTCATCGTGAATACCGCCTCCTGATGGAAGGGGAGAACGAAGTAAAGGTGAGGATGAAACGAGTCCTCGCCTTTGCTTTATAAGCAGCAATCAGCGGAAGTTCCGTCCAAGCAGCCATACCGATTGCGCTAGCTGCTAGTGTCAATCGCAATGGCGAACGGTGTCCGTTCCGCCGCGGCTCGCGAGGCCGAACAAGACGGCGGCGAAGACGAATTTCAGTATCGTCGGCAGCGTCACATCGGGGAAGCAAGCAATATATTGCGAACGATGAGCGCCCCATATTGAGGTGGCGGCATAATCGCCGATATAGCTTACTATAAAGCAGGGGGATAACGCTTCCAGATGCAGTGCGCCGATTCGCGGTCATTTGCTTTCAACATCTTCATGTTGATAGAACTCCTCTCGGCTGGCTGTGTCACAACGAAAAAATAGACCCCTGTCGAAAAGGCGAAGGCTTCGCATTCCCGAATAGGGGTCAGTAGCCCG
Organism: Paenibacillus profundus; assembly: GCF_021369635.1. Lineage (GTDB taxonomy): Bacteria > Bacillota > Bacilli > Paenibacillales > Paenibacillaceae > Paenibacillus_B > Paenibacillus_B profundus. The sequence goes on from NZ_JAJNBZ010000004.1 coordinate 82,281, forward strand.
AAAGGGCGATGTATGGTCGAGCGTTATCGTCCCAATGGACGGCGTATGTCTTCGGATTTTATTGTAAATAAGTATTGATTGTATTTCAATTCCATTTTCACTAGTGAAATCTTTATGAAATGGAAGGGGGGCAAAGATGAATGCCGCTTATTTGACTTATACGCCGATAACGGTCAGTTCTTTCGGATAAGAGGTCAGCACTGTAACACCTGTCTCGGTGACAGCAACATCGTCTTCGATGCGCACGCCTGCCACCTGAGGAACGTAGATGCCCGGCTCAATCGTAAAGGTCATGCCCGATTGGAGGAGGTCATCGTTCTGGCTGTGTATGGACGGATACTCATGAACATCGATGCCGAGACCATGTCCGAGACGGTGTGTAAAGTATTGGCCGTAGCCCTTCTCTGTGATGACCTGACGGGCTGTCCGATCCAGGCTGCCGAACGTGACACCCGGCTTCACGGCTGCGATTGCTGTTTCGTTCGCGGCAAGCACTGTGTCATAAATCTCTTTACACGTCGCATTTACTTCACCGACGGCAAACGTGCGTGTTATATCGGAAGCATAGCCGTTCAAGTATACGCCCAGGTCGAACAGCAGCAGCTCGCCCTCTTGAATTTTGCGTGTACCCGGAATGCCGTGCGGCAGTGCGGCATTTTCTCCGGCAAGCACCATCGTGCTGAAGGAAGGGCCATCGGAACCGAGCTTTTTCATCAAGTATTCCAATTCCGCCACGACTTCGATTTCGGTCATGCCTGTTTTTACCTGGCTTACACATTGACGGAGCACGTCTTCGATGAGGTTTACTGCTTCCTTCATCTGCGCGAGCTCCTCTTCCGACTTGATAAGCCGCATGCTTTGCAGAATTGGGCCAGCATCCGCGTATCGCTGCGCCTGCACGGCATGGTCTAACGTTTCAAAACGCTGCAAGGACATATGATTTTTCTCGATGCCGAGAAGCGGAAGGCCATGCGGCAGATGCTGCTTCAGCACATCGTAGGGGTTATCTGTATCTGTGTGGGTTGCGATCCGCTTCACAGAGGAAGTGGAGGCCGCTTTATCTCCGTCGAGAGAAGGCACAATCAGTGCCGGTTCCTCATGCTGCGTTATGACGAGGCCAAGAAAGCGCTCATGCGGATCACAGGCAAACCCAGTCAAATAGTACACATGCTTCGGATCGGTAATGAGCAGTGCAGTAAGTGATTCCTTTTCCATTGACTTCATTAGTGAGTTCCACTTTTCGTTCATCTCGATTCATCCTTTCATACATATCTACTGTTAAATCGAAGATACCACGAACGGTTGGAAATTGCGAATGGACAAAACGGAAAAAAGGAGTATTATATATAATACAGACTGATTATTTTAATTGATTTTTACGCATTGTGTTTCAGTCTGTATTAATACGTTTATTTCATTAGTATATATTCGTTATGCAGTCTGAGCAGATAAAGTGGACATGGAAAGGGTGAACGACATGAACACATCGAAAGAACAACCACAACATCCAGTCGTAAGCCGCGGGGCAGACATCGTCGTCGAATGTCTCAAGCGGCAAGGCGTCTCTCACATATTTGGCATTCCGGGGGCTAAGGTAGACAGTGTGTTCGATGCACTAGTAGATCAAGGCCCTTCTTTGATTGTGTGCCGCCACGAACAGAATGCCGCGTTCATGGCTGCTGCAGTCGGCCGCCTAACAGGCAAGCCGGGCGTATGCCTCGTCACTTCGGGGCCGGGCGCTTCCAATCTGGCCACCGGGCTCGTTACCGCTACGGCAGAAGGGGACCCCGTCGTGGCCTTGAGCGGGGCGGTATCGCGTGCGGATCGGTTGAAGCGGACACACCAATCGATGGATAACGCGGCATTGTTCCAGCCGGTGACGAAATACAGCGTCGAAGTACAGCATCCAGACAATTTGCCCGAAGTGCTCACGAATGCATTCCGGGCAGCGACGTCGCCGCGCCCAGGTGCAGCGCTCGTCAGCTTGCCGCAGGACGTCATTACGAGTCCGGTCGAAGTGTCGGCTATCGGTCCGCTTCCTTCACCGAAGCTGGGGGCTGCTCCTTCCGAAGGGATTCGGGCAGCAGCCGAAGCACTGCGCGGAGCGAGCATTCCAGTCATTTTGCTCGGTATGAGAGCTAGCACACCGGAAGCGACCTATGCGATCCGTGAATTGATCTTACATACGAATTTACCGGTTGTAGAGACGTTCCAGGCGGCGGGGGCCATTTCGCGCGAGCTGGAAAGCCACTTTTTTGGACGGATCGGATTGTTCCGCAATCAGCCTGGTGACGATCTGCTGGCGCAAGCCGACGTCGTTCTGACGGTAGGCTATGACCCAGTCGAATATGATCCGAAGTTCTGGAATAGTGATGGCCTGCGCCACATTATTCATTTGGATGAGGTCCAAGCTGATATTGACCATGATTACCAACCAGACTTAGAGCTGCTCGGCAGCATTGAACGGACGATACAGGAATTAACGAAGCACTTGTCTGGCCTGCAGCGCACGCCGGAAGCTTCCAGACTGTGTGATTCCTTGCAAGCCAAGCTATTGGAAGCTTGTGAGCCTCCGGAGCATGTGCAGGAAGGATTGCTGCACCCGCTGCAAATTATACACGGCCTGCGCCGTGTGATTGATGATAAGGTGACGGTAACGTGCGACGTCGGCTCGCACTACATCTGGATGGCGCGCTACTTCCGCTCTTATGAGCCGCGCCGCCTGCTGTTCAGCAACGGGATGCAGACGCTCGGTGTCGCGCTGCCATGGGCGATAGCGGCAGCGCTGGTGCGCCCCGGCGAGAAGGTCGTCTCGGTATCGGGCGACGGAGGCTTCCTCTTTTCCGCCATGGAGCTGGAAACGGCTGTACGGCTGAAATTGCCTATTGTGCATCTCGTATGGAACGATGGCACGTACGACATGGTCGCCTTCCAGCAGCAGATGAAATACGGACGCACCGCCGGCGTGAACTTCGGTCAGCCGGATATGGTGCAGTTCGCCGAAAGCTATTGGGCACAGGGCTATCGTGTTACGGATCCGGATGACTTGGTGCCAACGCTGCAGCGGGCGCTAGCGGCGGAAGGGCCTGTCATCATCGATATTCCGGTCGATTACAGTGACAACATCGCCTTGGGCAATATGCTTTTGCCGGACCAATTCCATTAAAAAGCAAGGAGGGCATAATATCATGAAAGCCATATTACAACCAATGCAAGACCTACAAGACATAAAAAAACTGCAAGATTACGCAGCAAACAATAAGCCCCTTGCCGGCCATGCAGCGCGACGGGGTGATTTAGAGCCCGTCACCATCTTTCAGACGTCCACGATGAGCGCCTTGTTGGATGGTGTCTACGAAGGAAGCATGACGATGAAGGAATTGGCTCGGCACGGAGACTTCGGCCTTGGTACATTTGATGAGTTAGACGGGGAATTAATCGCGTTCGATGGGGAATTTTATCACCTTCGACATGATGGGAGCGTCAATTCGGTTCATGCGGAGGAAATGACGCCGTTCGCTTCGGTGACCTATTTTCAGCCGGAGACGACGTTCGCCATCGATCGCCCGTTGAACCGCATGGAGCTTGAAACGCTAATTGACAGCTTCCTCCCGAGTGAAAACTTATTCTATGCGCTGCGCATGGATGGACAATTCGAACAGGTGGTGACGCGTACGGTCACTAAGCAGAAGCGTCCGTACCCGACGTTGGTCGAAGCAACAAAATCCCAGCCGGTATTTACACTTAATCAAGTCGAGGGCACGATGGCCGGATTTAGAATGCCGGAATTCGCCCAAGGCTTGTCTGTAGCAGGCTACCATCTGCATTTTGTGGATGATAACCGCACAGGCGGCGGACATGTACTAGATTTTACGCTGCTTAGCGGAACGATCCAGATTGGCAAGCCAGCGGAGCTGCATCTTCATTTTCCGGAAACATCGGGTTTTATGAACGCTGATCTAACAGGCCGCGATGTGGCGGGTGAGATCGAGCTTGCAGAAGGCGGGACTTCCCGGTAAATTTCCGTTATTCATTTCTATTGAACCGTCTTGCCTTTTCAAAATGGAGAGTGCAGGCGGGTTAACTTCGCCAAGAAGGTCTGAATGGGAGAGCATGGAGCCCGTTTGGACCTTTTTTTATCGCAACATGGCTTGGTATATCGGTCCTTAGCAACGATCTCCCAAAGAGACAGGGAGTATAGGAAATAGATATGGATGTGGAAATGCACGTGGAAATAAGTGTGGAACTGGATGCGGAAATAGAAATGGATAACGTTTAACGTGGATAACGCAGGTTGGTCCTCATCTATATGAAGTCTTTTCTGATTCAAGGGGAGAATGAGCATAAGAGGATGAACATGAGGGAGATGGGCCACCAAGCTCTCACCTCCCCCAAGTTCGAACACTTCATTATGGAACTTTAAAAAAACAGGCCAATCTGCAGCATCTTGTCACAATTGTCCTCGATACCACTGTGTATACCCGAGCTTCCACGACAGGTAATAGCATAGCGTGATCCCGCCGAGCAGCAGTGCTAATAAGAGCCAATCCTTCCAAGTGACGCGCAGCTCCGTGTAGTAGGTGCGATCGCGCCGTCCGCTGAAGCCTTTGGAAATCATAGCAGCTGCCACACGTTCTGACTTGCGGATTGCGGAGGCAAGCAGCGGAATGGCATATCGCTTCCAAGCGCGCAGCTTGTTCTTCCAGCCCCGTTCGCGTTCGACGCCGCGCATGCGGTGGGCGTGCTGAAGAATGCGCAGCTCTTCCTTGAAGAACGGAAGGAAGCGATAGCCAGCCAGTATGCCGTACGCCCATTTCGGAGACAGCTTGCATTGCTGCATCAGGCTCAGCATGAAGCGGACAGGGTCGGTCGTCAGTATGAAAATTAGCGACAGCGCGGAGAAAATTAGCACTCTCAGGCCTAGAGATAAGGCTTGATGGAAGGTTGCTTCTATCACAATGAACGAGCCCCACTGCCAGAGCACAGCACTTGCAGCGGGATCGGCTGAACGCGGAAATAGAAGTGCCGTCCAGACGTAACCAAAGCCCATGATAAGAAAGGGAGCAAAGCCCAATAGCCATTTGCGCCAAGGTACCCGCCCCAATCCGAAGGTGAACAGGATGGTAAAGGCGAGCGCCAAGAGTGGCGTTACCGGATCAAAGGTGAGTGACAACAGAATGACGGCAAGAATGATCGCCAGTCCCTTGATGCTCGGATTCCAATCCCGCAGCATCATCTCCGTTCACCGCCTTCCGCAAGTTGAGTGCGGAGCCGCCCGGCTACCGAATAATTCATCGGCATTCGCAGATGATTGGCCTCCAACAGAGAAGCATGTTCCGTCCATAAGGAGGCCGGAGATCCATCATAGCGAATCTGTCCCTCGGACAAGACGATGACACGGTCGGCATACGCTTCAACCCATTCCATATCATGCGTAATCATAAGAACAGCCGAACCGGCTTGCACCCGTGAATGGAGCATGTCCATCAGCTGCTTCGAGGCGTAGGCGTCTTGGCCGTATGTTGGCTCGTCGCACATGAGCAGCTGCTGGCTGTCGGTCAGGACAGCTGCTACGCTGAGACGCCGTTTTTGCCCTTGGCTCAGCGCGAACGGATTGGCATCCGCTATTTTAGTCAGGCGGAAGCGTGTCAACGTGTCGGTGACCTGGCTTTGAACATCCTCTTCGCTGATGCCTTGCCGCCGCAGGCCGAACGCAAGCTCGTCGCGCACCGTATCTGCAATGAACTGATGCTCCGGATTTTGAAACACGTACCCGATGAACGCTCTCAGCTCCCGTTCAGCGTAACGATGAAGGTGAATGCCCTGCAACAGGATGTTCCCCTCATCTGGCTGAGTTAGCCCGGACAGAAGCGAGGCGAGCGTGGATTTTCCAGCCCCGTTCGGCCCGACAAGCGCCACCCATTCTCCGGCGCGCAGCGTAAGAGAGACACCATCGATGACGGCGCGCCCTTTTCGGCGAAATACGAGTTCGTGCGCTTGAAGGAAGACGCGGTCTTCGGTATATGACCGCTTCGTCTTCAGTGGTGTTAATAGGCTTAGCGCCGTCGCTTGAGCGTCGCGGGGAAGGGATGACAGCTTGGCAAGCAGCTGCTGCTCCGTCAGTGGCGGATCGTCTGCGTCTTCAGCGATGTCGGCAAAATCCCTTGAGGACACGTCAGTTGCCTTTCCGACCATCGACAAATCCTCCGCTAACGCCTGCTGCAGCTCAAGCGCGCGAGGGAGCCAAATGCCATGCGCCTTGGCCTCGGCAACGTGATGCTTGAAATATGGAGCGGGCAGTCCGTCGTAGACGATTGTTCCGTCCGCATCCATGACGAGCAGGCGATTCGCTATGCCAATCCAATCATCGAGCTGGTGCTCGATAATAAGCAATGTAAGACCTTCCTTGAGCGCGAGCTCAGTCACGAGATTGGCGAACTGGCGTCTCGCATACGGATCGAGATTCGACGTCGGTTCGTCCAGCACGAGCATCCGCGTGCGAAGAGCCAGTGCGCAGGCGAGGGCCAGCTTCTGTTTCATTCCTCCGGACAACTCGTGGATGAATGCATGGCGCCAATCGTTCAAACCTACTTTATCAAGCACTTCGCGTATGATATGGTCCATGTCCGCGCGAGGGCAATTCCAATTTTCGAGACAGAAGGCGATTTCCTCTTCCACCCGCAGCATGCAGAACTGACTTTCGAAATCTTGAAAAACGATGCCGATGAGCTGTGCGATGTCTCCCGATTCATAGTCTGCCAGCGGCTTGCCGTATATGCTCACGCGCCCCTCCACGTGGCTGTCGATTGCATAGGGATACAGTCCAGTAAGACAGAAGGCGAGCGAGCTTTTGCCGCATCCGCTCGGACCGAGCAGCAGCACGGTCTCGCCATCGTGAACTGCAGCGTCGATATTGGCAAGAACGGGCGCGTCGTGCTCTTCGAAAGCGAGAGCCAGCCCTTCCGCCATAATTGCTTTCCTGCTGTCGTGCTGATCGTCCCCTGCTGGAACGGAAGCCGAATGACTGCGGCCTGTTGCAAGAAGCTGCCCAGCCGTCATCTTACTTGCGCTCCTTCGCTATCGGGAAGCTTCGCAGGACGCCGGTCTTCGCCAATGCATCCGCGATCCATTTGCCGAGAAGGCCTGAGATGAGTGCTCCGCTAATGCAGCGCACCACGAGCATGGCAATGACGAGACCGAGGGAGTAGGCCCCGAACCCGCTGCGAAAATAACCCCAAATAAAGCTGAATACGGCGGAACCGACGCCGGCAACCATAAGGACCTTTGTCGAATAGCTGCGGTAGCGCGAAGCGGCAAACACGGCTTCCGCTCCCAAGCCTTGAATGAGGGCGGACACGATCAATATCGGCCCTACGGCGTTGCCGATGAGAACTTCCACGACACCAGCAACGGTCTCCGAGATGACTGCTGCCCCGGGTTTGCGAATAATATAGGCGGCGATAATCGATACGATAAACCAAATGCCGAATATAACTTCGTATCCCATCGGGCCCATGAAGCCAACAAGCACATTGCCCACTTGCAAAAAAAGCAAATAAATAACTGCGAATACGACGGATAAAGAGCTAAGCACGATAATATCGCGTAATTTCCATTGGTTGTTCATGTACAGTTCCTCTTTTCACCACGATTTATCTCGATGCATAAGTATTGCGCGCGTCTAAGAGCGCTCTTTCTTCGATGGGCTGTTGGCGGAAATTGTCGCCGTCATAACGACATGTGAAGCGTCGGAGGCTTGCGCTTTTACAAATGCATGCTCCAATGTAGTGAATACCCGCTGCGCGTCTCCGTCCAGACGGCTCGCATAGTGGGCGCTTCCGCCGAAGGTGCCTTCTTCCTTCGCTAACGCGACAATATCGTAAATCGTATCCATGTAGCTCGCAGAACCGAGTGGATAGAGTGAGAATTGGGAAGCGACCTCGATCTGGATGGCTTGGCTATGTCCGGCATTCAGACGGATGTCGTCTGCGCTCAAATACACATCCCCTTCAGAATCTCCCGGACAGCCAATCGAAAAAGTCGCATTCAGCACGACATGTTCCCCACTAGCCGCACTATGCAAAAATATCGACTGGACAACGTCAAAGACATGCTCTGTCCGTCCGCGCACGCATGTGCTGACATCATCGGTTTTGGACCAGACTTTGGACATATTCGTTTCCTGTAAGGCCCCGATAATAATGTCGGTGAACCGATCGCTCATCGGATAGATCGAGAACCGGCAGCCGACAATGCGGCTTGATCCGCAAGATGCAGTATTCATAATAAACTCCTCTCTTGTTGCGGTTATATTTTGGCTAGCAGAACGACAAAAAAACTGCACCATGAGTAAGTGCAGTTTCGATTTGAGATAACGTCTAGTCTCCATACGTGATGAAGCCACAGTCTATATCTATCAGTCGACTACACTTCCCCACGCTAGTATTATCTAGTTCGGGTTATAAGGGTTAACAGCGTTGCCGCTGCCTCTCAGCCTGTTCAAGCACCCCTAGTGTTTCGAAATTACTATGCAGTTGTTCATATGCATTGCCGCTTCCATTATACAACGGACGGCTGGAATGTAAAGGGATAATTAAGCGCCGTGAAGCAATTATCGGATCCGGGCTACGGTAAAGTCTCCCGCTAACGAACCCAGCTCCGCGCCCAGTGCGGGCGATGTCACAGAGCCGCGCGCGTCCAACATGTAGCGGAATTCATAAAATCCGCCAAGCGTCGCTTTGAAGTTGGTTTCCCAATAGTTAGTCATCAGCCATGCGTATGTTTCCGGCTTGGCGTCTTGCAGCTGCTGCGTATGAACAAGACGGCGGCCGTAGTCGAGCGGGCCGAGCTGTACGAGCGGCGTGTCTGGCGTGCCGAGGAGCAATGTCCGGGACTGTGCTTCATTGACCCACGCCAGCCCTTCTTGAATGCACATGTAATCCAGCAAGGTGCCAGGCAGTTGGTCGATCCAAGGCCGCACGACGGCGCCCGCCTTCTCAACGTACAGTGTGTCCTGTGTGGCATCGCCATTGGTGAACGGAAGCGCGACATAGACGTTCTCTGGCAGCCAGACGCTGTCTTTGTGCAGACGAACGGATACGTCAACGCGGTTCATCGTCGCGTACACCTTCAAGAAGAGGGCGTAATAGCTCATGCCTGGCACTTCATACAATAGCTCGACCGTGGCGTAGAGCGGTCCGTTCTCCAACGGCCGGACACGGATGAGACGTCCGGCAGAACGCTCAACATGCAGACCCTTGCGGTTGCGGCCCATGCGGCTGCGCACCGACCAGACCTGACTCTGATTCGTGGCGTCTGCAGCTGGCGTCACCTCATAGATTGGGGTGAAAGCGCCGTATGCACGGTTTTGATGAAGCAGATCCGCTCCTGTCTCCTTGTTCCGCCATAACACGATGCCGCTGTCCTCTCTCCACTCGATACGGATGAAGGGCGATTCGACACTGTGCTGCGAGATGATGACTGGATCGTGCGCGGATGAATCCTCCAACAGATCTTCCATATCATACACGCGATCGCTGCCGACCAGCTTCGTGCTGGAAGTCATATAACCGGCTGCCAGGCCTGTGCCGTCCTGCGGACGGATGAGAAGCGTGCACTCAGCGCCTGCAGCCAACTGCACCTCGACGATGACTGCCTGAGGATGTGGGAGCTGGTGCGGCATGACTTGGCCGGTGGCTTCATTCACCACTTCCAACCCATTCTGGAATAAGGCGGGCTCCCAGCCGTCTATCGACAACGTGACGAGCTTATTCGCCGGCGCTGGTTCCGTATTGACGACGCGGTAGCGGAATGGACGCTCCGGATACAGCGTGGAAGCGCCTTGAGCTAAGAGTGTCTTATCCAGCGCCCGGTGAGCCAAGCGGCTCGCTTCCGCAGCATAGGCCTGCTTGCGCACTTCGAGCAGCTGCACGTTCGGATGCCACGGCTCGGCGATGGAAGAATGATAGCCCCATGTATGCTCGGCGTACATGACGAGCGCTTGCTCCGCCGCGGCAATTTCGTCGGCCGTCACGGTCTGTCCATCCGGATCAAGCCGCTTCACTTGGCGCAGCGTTCGTTGCGAATCACGGAACAGCTGGGTATGCATCGCCGTCGAGCCGACGCCGTCCGACCACCAATCCGGCCAGTCGCCGCGGTATACCGGAATCGCGTTGACATCCTCCTGCTTAAGGCGGGCAAAGAAGCCGCTCAGCGTTGTCATTTCGATGCGAATCGTATCCCCGTATTGCTCGTTCCATTTGCGGATGAATTCCATAATGCGGCCGTTCGGTGCTGCGTTATCCGTGCCTAAGCCAGACAGCATGACGGGAACGAAATCGTATGGATAACGCTCTTCTTCCAGCTTGCACACGTAGCGATGCAGGCGGATGCGCGCAATGTCGTCATGGTGCGCATCAATAAGCTGATTGTCGAACTCGTCCTGAATCATATATTTGCCGAGCGCATTCGGGCACAGCCCGAGCTCGTTGCCGAACATATAATGCTCGCCGTTCCAGACGAGAAGCCGTGCTCCGCTTGGCGCTTCCCACCAAAATGGTGTCTGCTTGCGGCCGAGCGCGAACATGCCATGATGGGTATGAATGCAGCTGAATAAGTGCTTGATGCCGTTGGATAGCAAGCTATCGGCATAACCCCAGCCATACCCGTTAATGTCGGCGGTCATGGCAGAATCAATCGTATGGCCAATCGATCTGGCGTAAGCTTGCGCCTTGCCGTGTATGCTGCGCAGCAGATCGTAATCCGGCAGCTCCGTCATGTTCAAATAGGTGCCGGACAGCTCGATGTCACCACTTATGACCGCAGCGGCGAATTGCTGGCGCTCCTCATCGGATGCGCTTTCAAGGAAACGCTCGACTGCCCAGAACGTTTCGCATGTCCATTTGAAGCCCTGCCATTCCGGCTGTGCTCCGTCCTTGGCTTGGCGTACAATGTTCAACGCTTGGCGGATGAAGTCGACATGATATTGCTCGATCCGCTCCTGCCGCTCGGTATAGCCGATATCCGTATGTGAATGGTGGATGGCATAAATGGTCCAAGTCCGCTTCGGAGCGGGTGTCTCGGCAAGAGAAATACATTGTTCCAAGTTCAAGTTCATCGTGAATCACTCCTCTAATGGGTATAGGAGGTCAGGGGAGGTGTGATCATGCTTGCCCCGGACTTCACTGGGTCTACTAGCCAAGACGGGCGTGCCGTCTGGCCTGAAGGAAATCGTTAATCGTATGGAAAGGCACATGTGCTCTTTGAAACAGGGCATCGATACCCAAATACGTATATTCCATCACTTGATTGTTCGTCTGCAGCTCGCATTCGCATGGCTGCAGCAGCGCGTTCAGTTCTGCGGCGAACAAATCGGCACTCTTAGCAATTTGTCCGCCCAGAATAAGCCGGTGCGGGCGGAAGCCGTGAATATAAGGCGACAGCATCTCAGCAAAGCGTGTTCCGAACTCGCGGAAGACATGCAATGAAGCGGCATCTCCGCCGCGGGCTGCTTCCGCCAAGTCGCACACATCCTGATCGGGGCGGCGCGCATCCAAGAGCTCAGCGAGCTCCAGTATGCCGCGGCGGCCGAATTGCTCGTCCACGAGGCGGCCACGATACGCTTCGGCATAGAGCATGCCGCTGTCTGGCACACCGCTGCGGCCCGCAACGGGACGACCGGCCTCGATGAAGGCCGAGCCGAGCCCAGTGCCGAGCGTCAAGCAGAGGAGACGCTCGTGCGGGTGCAGGCGGCTTAGTCCAAGTGCGAACAGCGTCGCGTCGTTCTCGAAGCGAACGTCGGCGTTGGCCAGAGGGGCCGCCCATGCTTCGCCGGACGCCGCTCGGCGGGAGAACTCGGCGCGGAGCGCGTCGCGTACGTTGACGCCATAGAGGCGGTCGTACTTGCCCAGGCCCTGCAGGCGCGACACGCCCGCTTCGTAGTCGAACGGCCCGGGGAAGGCGAAGCCGATGCGCATCGGCGCCTCAGGCCGAGCCGGGCCTGCGGCCGCGTAAGCGCCAAGCAGCTCGCGACAGGCGTCGGCGAAGCCCGCCACGATGCTGGCGGCGTCGCCCTCCGAACGCGACGGCCACTGGCCGCTCACGTTCGGCACGAGGCGCCCGCCTGCGACGACGGCCGCCTTCAGCGCCGTGCCGCCGGCGTCCAGCGCCAGCGTCACCGCTTGCGGCGCTATCGCTGAGCCGCAGTGCGCAGCCGAGGATGGGCCGCGCATCGCTCAGGCCTCCTCGCCTGTGCGCCAGCCGTGCGGCAGCAGCGGCGTCGACCAGTTGGACGCCACGCCCGCCTTCACGAGCTTGCACGGAGTGCCGCCGGCGTTCTCGAGGCGGTAGCGGCCGACGCTGGCCGGCACAATATACGCTTCCGCGTAGCCGAATTCCACGGCCTTCGCTTCGTTATCCAACGGCACGAGGCGTACGCGCTCGCCCTCGACGAGATTGTACATGACGAACTCGCCCTTCGTATCGTCTTCCCAGCGGTCGAAGAGATGAACCTGCTTGACGCAGAACAGCAGATCGTCATGTTGTCCGAGCAAATACTCTTGGTTGGCGCCTTGCTCACCGAGCAGCTGCGGCTCGGACATCAGATGGCGCTTGACCCAATCCGTATTTTTGTCGAAGTCGACATTATGCTCGGCATGCTCAATGCTAATCGGGCGCGGTTTGCCGTCTAAGTCCTTGCGCAAATAGTCGTATATTTTGAACGTAAACCACCACGTCGTGGAGGATACCTCAAGCACGAGGTTGCCTTCGCCAGAGCAGTGAACCGTTCCAGGAGGAATGAGGAACAAATCGCCTTTTTTGGCATCGAACTCATTCACATAATCCGTGAACGGCATCGGCACACCCGTCTCCTGAGCTTCACGAACGGCACCGAAGAAGCTGTCCGGAGTGCTGCGGCCGGTCAGGCCGAGATACACTTTAGCGCCATCCTTCAGCTCCATAATGTAGTAGGATTCTTGCTGTGTCATATGCTCGTTAAAGTTCACTTCTACATATTCCTGCTTCGGATGGACCTGACACGACAGGTTGCTGCCGTCAATCGTGTCCAAATAGTCGAAGCGGACCGGGAAATAGTCGCCGAACAGCGCAACCGGCCGTTCTCCCATTACGCGGTTATATTCATAGGTCATTAGCAGCGTGAAAGGCACCTCGATCATGCGGCCTTCATACTGGATCAGCATTGAATTTTCCGGTGCGATCGGCTCGAAGCTCCATGCGCAGTTCACCCAGTCCTGCGGCAGGTCGCACAGCTCCTTCAAATACTGGCCGCCCCACACGCCCGGCGCAAAAAACGGCTTAACTCGCAGCGGCTGTGCGGCAACTTGCTCCAGCATGCGGCGCAAGCCGGCTGTCGTCGTAACGACGGGCTCCTTCGGCTTGTTCATGTCTACATAATAGTCAAAGCGCTCCAAGTTCCGCTTCCGATAGGTCTCCCAGACCGGCCATTCGAGGAACAGGCAGATTTTATATGTTTCCACATGATCCCGATTCCATGACATGCCAAGGTTGCACAGGTTTTTGCGGTGCTCAAGCTGCTGATACTCACGGGATACGTCGAAGAAGAAGGACAAGTGAACGTTTGGTTGAACGATCCATAGCGCCCCTGGGCCGAACAGCAGGATGATCTGCTTGCGAGAAGCGTCAGAGCGGTGCGAATGCACCGCAGAATCGGCTTCCACAGCGGCTGCGAAGCGTTCTTTCGCATCGGTCATAAAGTAATCGCCAACGTCCGCATCCGACGCCATATAGCCAAAAGCGCGGTTGTCGGTAATATAGCGGTGGAATTGGCGGCGCAGCGTGTCGCCGCTGTGCATCAAGCTCGTGGTGCTGTAGACGTGAGCGGACACCTGTTCTCTATCTAGGCGCTCGACAATGCGCGCAATTACAAATCGCATATTTGCGCCATGCGTGCTGTCTAAGGCAACGACTAGCTTATCTTGATTCGAATTATTTAAGGCGGACATAATCGCTTCCGCTATCGGTTCTGTACCATGCTCAAGTCCTTGCGGCATCCACGCCAACGGACGGTCGCCTTCACAGGATACGGACGAATGAATCACATTATGCGGGTATTTGTTGAACATGAAGCAAGCCCTCCATTCTATCGCAGGTCATTGCGTAGGGAGAGGTAATCGCTCTCCGGTTCGCTTATGCCCCCATTGTAATGAAAGAAGGGAAGGCTGTATTTGGACAAGGAAGCTCCTTTTTTGTACAAAACGGACATGGATTCCGTTTAGGTGCGAGGTGTGGCTTTCAGGCGGGAACGCCCTTCGGCAAATTGCGAGCGCCGAAAACGGGCGGGGGATACACCCAGCTTGCGGGTGAACACTCTTGTGAAATAATGAACAGATTCAAAGCCGCACCGCTCGGCGATATCTTTAATCGCGGCGTTGGATCGGAGCAGCATCTCCTTCGCTGACTGAATTCGGCGCTCTTGCACGTAATGCACGAACGTTTGACCGCTTTCCTGAACGAATAAGCGCGAGAGATGCCGCGGGGAAATATGCAAATGCTGAGCAACGATCTCTAACGACAGCGGACCGCTCAAGTTATCTTCCAAATAAAGCTGCGCCCGGTGGAATAAGTCGTTGACCGGACGCGCCGTTTCTTCTGCACCGAACGAGGTCGGCAGCTGATTCGGATCCGGCGTGAACAGCGGCAGCATGGAATAGAGCAATGCATGCGAGGCCGCTTGCAGGACAGGGGGCGGGTAGATCGCCTGCCCGGCGTCGAACATGCCAAGCAGCGCCTCCCATAACTTTGCCATCGGGGACGCAGAGGCATCCGGCATGATAGGCAAGGCGTGAGCGGCCATATGCTGGAACGCCTGGGCGTAATCATCCTCCGTATGCTCCTCATCCATATCGAAGGCAACGAAGCATAATGTCAGCCCTTGATCGCTGCGAATCTGGTGCCAGATGCCAGGGCGGGAACAGAAGGCGGTTCCGGGGGCTAGCGGGTATTCTTGTCCGTCATCGGTGTACTCGCCCTCGCCATTTAGCACATAGCACACTTCTAAGAAGGAGTGGCGATGCACAGTATTATTATAATGCTGCGGCATAAAGCCCCAATAATGCACGCGAAAGGCGATGGGACCATTGCGGAGCATGGTGGCATGCACATTGAGCGCCGTGTTTGCTTTTTTGAAAACGGAATGGTTCATCATCATGCTTCCTTACCGGGATCAAGGGTGGTTTGCACATTGGACTGTTCGACATCGGAAATGAGGGAGCGGAGATCCTGCTCCATCCCAATGCCCGCCACCATTAAGCCCATAGCTATAAAAGATACGATGGCACGAAGACGGATAAATCCTTTGCGCGGTTGTTTTTTCATCGTTGTCTCCTTTCGGCGCCACCTATATTATGAGGAAACATTTGGAACTGTCTCTTTAGTGTGACGTTTGTTACAATAATCTTTACGACTAAAACAGTGAACCGTTTCGGCAGGATCACGCACCGAAATACACTTCACAGAAGCGTCACATAAAACGCTTTCTTCTTCCTTATTGTTTGCATTTTGTCACAGCTTTTAACAATTGAATATGGCACAATATGGATGCAGGAAGAAATCATCATATGGAGGGGACGGACGATGTTGTTAACGGCAGAACAGCCGGTGCAGTGGAACGATGAGACCGTAGAACGTTTGGAGACACGCAAGGCGGTGTATCAATTGTTAGCCGATTTCCTTGGCGAAATGCCAACGCTCGATGTCATTATGTCTTGGCGGAATCATCAGGGGTTACAGGAGATGTCCTGCGCGTCTGAAGGAGCCAAGCAGCTGCGCTTGTTGTTAGAGAACTTGTCGATTAACGAGTTGTACGCCGTATTCTCTTCGCTGCGCGATGAATATATGCGCCTCTTCGGTTCCTCGGGCCAACTGCCCGTGACTCCGTGCGAGACGATGTATCGTGCCAGCGAACAGATGCTGCCGAAGTCCTACGCTCAAGTTGTGCGGCAGACGTATGCTGAATTCAGCTTATATTTTAAAAAAATGAATGGTGAGCCTGACGATCATATCGCGATTGAACTGGAGTTCATGGCCGTTCTGATTGAGAAGATGATGAACAGCGTCATGACGGAAGAGCGCTTTGACCGTTACATGAACGGACAGCGTGAATTCGTGCTGCATCATTTGAAGCGGTGGGCGCCGCGTTTCGGGGATGACCTGAAGCAGCATGCGGAGCATCCGGTATATCAGGCCATTGGTCTGCTGCTTAAAGAATTTATTTCTAAGGAAGTAACTTGGGCGGAGAAGACGAAGACTGCATAAATATTGCGTTACGATTCGCAAAACAGAATTGCGTCACTAAAATTAAGTTTCTAGAATTGAGTCACTCGATATTGCCAATCCATTATGAGATACATGATTATTCATAGCGAAGGGACCTTTCCAGTAGAAAGGTCCCTTTTTTCCAACATCCCAATGAGGGTGAATAGATGCAGATGCTTCGCTCGGTTTCCCCAGATGACCTCACTTAGATTTGTAACAAAGATAAGCGACCTGTGCTAGTTCAAGGCTAATCATCCTTGATAGTCAGCCCTCGCCAATATATCGACCAAGCGGCTTCAAGCTTTTTCTCAAAGCGATCGGGTCCACCGTACAGCAGCTCTACGAATAGTCCATCCAGGATGCATATGAACGCTTTGGAAGCTTGTTCCGGATGCACGCCAAATATTTCTTGTGTTCTGAGGGCTTGAGCCATTCGGGGAACCAGTCCATTTTCCAACCGGTCCAAAAATTCATTCATGCGCTCCATGACTTGCTCCCGCAGCGTTTCTGGGGGGAAGAAGGAAACACGTAAAATGAACTTCAGCACATCGTACTGCTCATAACGCTGACGGTATGATTGAATCAGCAGGGTGAGCTGATCGTGAAGTGACAGATGATCATGCTTATTGAAAAAATCGGTAATCCAGTTCCACTCATCTATAAATACGGTTTGAAGAACATGAAGAAATAAATCGTCTTTGCTCTTATAATGAGCATAGATGGACGGTTTCTTGATGCCGACGTCTTCGGCGATTTTGGCTAAAGACGTCCCGTCATAGCCATACTTGGCAAAATGGGAGAGGGCGATGAGTTGAATGCGGTTTGCGGTCAAAGGGAATTCCTCCATTCCTCGCTGTTCCTTCATCTCGCAGAAACGGTCCTGTGTTTACAGTAATAGGCGGATGGCCGCCTCTACTTAGCTACCTACCGTTCGTTCGAAAATTATGTCATACGATTGTAACCGTTGTCAATGACATATTTGATGTTGTTGTTTTCGGGTATAGTAAAGCAATATAGCTTGTGCACTACCTTCATTGTCCCATCAGCCGGAAGGGTTTATGCGTTATGTAGTCGTCTTATCATTTATTTGGAAAAAACATTGGTTTATGCTGCGTATATGTAGATAAGTACAACGATAGGAATAGGAGAAAATGGGTGAATAGATAGAATGGCTAGTTAGAATGGGGGAGCATGTGGATGAGAAGAGCACTGCAGGTCGGGTTATTCATCATCATGTTGTTGACGTTTGGTCTATATATTAATGATACGTTTGGAAATACAATTGCTACAGCGCTAAGCATTATGACGACGCTGGCGGTCATTACGCTGGCAATCATTATCTTTATGGAGAACCGTCATCCGTCCAGCACGGTGGCTTGGATATTAGTGTTGGCGCTCGTTCCGGTAGTCGGATTCATATTTTATATGCTGTTCGGACAGAACTATCGCAAGCGGCGGCGGTATGCGCGTAAAGCGCAGCAGGACAGACAAGCGTACGCCTTCATCGATAACGAATCATTGCTTCGCAGGGAGCAAATATTAGGCTCGTTTACCGATGATCAACGTCAATTGCTGCGGCTGACCAGCCGTCTCAGCAAGAGCCCGATCTCGTTCTCATCGGATACGCGCATTCTGAACAACGGGGAAGAAACGTTTGCTGCCCTGCTTGCAGAGCTTGGCCGAGCGGTTCACCATATTCATATGGAATATTACATTTATAGAGACGATGATATCGGACGGAAGATTAAGTACATTCTGATGGAAAAAGCGAGGCAAGGCGTGGAAGTTCGATTCATGGTTGATGCAGTAGGCAGCATGCAATTGCCAAAATCGTTCCTGAATGATCTACGGAGGGCTGGCGTAGAAGTAGCCGCCTTCGGTGCGGTGAAATTCCCGCTGTTCTCGAATCGGGTCAATTATCGCAATCACCGCAAAATTGTCGTTATCGACGGCGATGTCGGGTTTATCGGTGGACTGAACGTCGGCGATGAATATTTAAGCCGCAGCAAGACGTACGGCTTCTGGCGAGATACGCACATGATTGTGCGGGGCGAGGCAGTGCAGACGCTTCAGATTATATTTCTGCAGGATTGGGCGCATACGACGGCCGCCAACCTCTACGGGCCGGAATATTTGCTGCCGCGGCCGGTGGAGGCGACAGCCGGAGCGGTGCAAATTATCGCAAGCGGGCCTGATCAAGATTTCAAAACGATGAAAAACGTCTTTTTCTCAATGCTGACCTCGGCCAAAAAGTCCATTTGGATTGCTACGCCTTATTTCATTCCGGATGAAGATATTTTTACGGCGCTGCGGGTAGCGGCATTGGCAGGAATCGATGTGAAATTATTATTTCCGGCCAAGCCAGACAAATGGCTGCCGTTTCTTGCGTCCCATTCTTATTTTCCCGGCCTCATGGAAACGGGCGTACAAATTTATGAATATGAAAAAGGCTTTCTGCATTCCAAGCTTATTATAGTAGACGGCGAGATTGCTACGATAGGAACAGCTAATATGGATATGCGAAGCTTCCATTTGAATTTCGAGGTCAATGCGATTTTGATGCGAACGGATAGTGTGGCGGCGTTGGTTGAAGATTTTGAACGGGATTTGCAGTACACGACGCCGATAGAGGAAGAAGAGTTTGCGCACAAGAAAATGATAACCCGATTTTTGGAATCCGCTGCCCGCCTATTTTCACCATTGCTTTAACGAGACGGCTTGCGGTGCATATACCCGCATTCCGCACCAGCTTTCTGGCGAATTACACGCCGAGGGTCGATCCGCCGACCAAAAGCTTAGCGTTGTGTGTGCGGTACGGGTGCTGTGTTCGCCCCGATAAACTCCGCCATTCCACTGCCTTGAACTGTCACACGGATGGCCGGAATGACCCCCGTCAAAAGGGGCTGGGACTGATTGACTGCTGGCACCGTTTATGGCATGATGTTACTAATCATTCATTTGAGAACGATTTTCATTTTCTACAAGATTTACAAGGTGAAATATCTCATTCATACAGGTATCATTCATATACGTAATTAGAGCTGCTTCGCTTGATGGCGGAGCAGCTTTTTTGATTCTGGGCAGCTTCATGATCAAAAGGGGACTTTTTGAATAACCTCTAACAGACTTTAGTGGGAGAACGGGGATGGATGCAATGTGGAGTAACCGCAACGTATGGATTGTGCTGAGCGGAGAGTTTATCGCCGGTCTCGGCTTGTGGACTTCAATTATCGCGAATTTGGAATTTATGCAGCAGCACGTGCCGTCAGACTTTATGAAATCGCTCATTTTATTTGTGGGACTGCTTGCAGGCGTGCTGGTCGGTCCGTATGCAGGGAAGGTCATCGATACGAGCAGCAAGAAGAAGGTGATGATATACGCCGGAATCGGGCGAATGGTCAGCGTGTGCTTCATGTTTCTCGCTTTGTCGATGGATTCGGTATGGTGGATGGTCCTGTTTGCAGTCAGTTTGCAGGTGTCTGCGGCGTTCTACTTTCCGGCACTTCAGTCGGTTATTCCGCTTATCGTCCAAGATAAAGATTTGATTGCGTTAAACGGGGTTCATATGAATGCTTCCACTATCGCTCGTATATTGGGAACGGCGATGGCGGGAATGATGTTGGCCGTCATGAGTCTGTCCTCATTATATCTCACCTCTCTCGTTGCGTACGCGCTGCTGCTTGCGTCCACCTTCTTCTTGCAGGTAGAGGATACAGGCACGCCACATCGCAATAGGAACCAGAAAGGCAAAGAGAGCGGCGGGTTCAAGGAAATCGTTCCGATGCTCAAACAACTCCCTGTAGCTGTCATGGCGCTCGGGTTGTCGATTATTCCAGCGCTGTTTATCGGAGGCTTCAACCTGATGGTTATCAACATTAGCGAATTGCAGCATGATCAGCAGATTAAGGGCCTGCTGTATGCAGTGGAGGGGACAAGCTTTATAGTTGCCGCATTTTTCGTGAAACGGATTTCCGGAAAAGTGAATTTGTTGAAAATGCTGCTCTCGTTTTCATTTGTTATCGCCATCTCGCAAATGCTGTTGTTCTTTGGGGATATCAGATGGGTGGCGCTGCTGTCATTTGGCTTGTTCGGCCTGGCGGCAGGTTTTTTCTTCCCTTTGCTGTCGACGTATTTCCAGACGACCATTCCGAAGGACTATCATGGCCGCTTCTTCTCGTTCCGGAATATGCTAGACCGGGTGCTGTTCCAAATCGTCCTGCTTGGGACGGGCTTTTTCCTCGATACGATCGGGCTCCAATACATGGTGCTCATCTTCGGCGGAATTTCATTGGTGTTGGCGCTGTATGCCTTGCTTTACTCCGACAAGATAACGGCACGAATGCTCTCCAAGCATGGCGGGCCAAGTGTGGAAACGGGGAGTACCCCGATGTAATCAGTTCCCGTTCGCATTGTGTTAGAGAAATGCGGCGGGAACTTTTGTATTTTCCTGGAGGACATATGGCAATATTTTACCGTTATGTGAAACAGTGTGCTATACTCTGAATATGGTATAGAAAGCGATTTCGTAGAGGACAGAGGAGGATAGTGAATGGCAGGCTCAGAAGAGATTATCCGCACGACGGAACGGTATGGAGCAAGGAATTACGATCCGCTGCCTATTGTCATTTCCAAAGCGGAAGGTGTATGGGTAGAAGATCCGGAAGGGCGCCGCTACTTGGACATGTTAAGCGCATACTCGGCCTTGAACCACGGACACCGCCATCCGAGCATTATTCAGGCGCTCTTGCGCCAGGCAGAGAAGGTGACGCTATCTTCCCGGGCGTTTCACAGTGAATCGTTGGCCTCGTTTTATGAGAAGCTGTCGGCCTACACGGGGAAAGCGATGGTCTTGCCGATGAACACAGGTGCGGAAGCGGTGGAAACTGCCCTCAAAGCAGCGCGGCGCTGGGCATATAACCATAAGCAGGTCCCCGCCAATCAAGCAGACATCATCGTATGCAGCGGCAATTTTCATGGGAGGACGATTACGGTCACCTCCTTCTCCTCGGCGGAGGAATATAAGGAAGGCTTCGGTCCGTTTACGCCAGGCTTCACGATCATTCCATTCGGTGATGCTGAAGCGCTGGAGCAGGCTATCACACCGAACACGGCCGCTTTTCTCGTAGAGCCGATTCAAGGGGAGAATGGCATCGTCATTCCGCCCGACGGTTATTTGCGCCAGGCCTACGAAATATGCAAACGGCACAACGTCCTGTTCATGGCGGATGAAATTCAGACCGGCTTCGGGCGTACGGGCAGACGGTTCGCCTGCGACTGGGAACAGATCGTGCCAGACGTCTATATCATGGGTAAAGCGCTCGGAGGAGGCGTGCTGCCTATCTCGGCCGTAGCGGCGGATGAAGAGATTCTGGGCTTGCTGCAGCCTGGATCGCACGGCTCCACCTTCGGAGGCAATCCGCTTGCTTGTGCGGTGGCGGTAGCCGCCTTGGAAGTGCTGGAAGACGAACGGCTTGCCGAACGCTCGGAGGAGCAGGGAGCGTATTTTAAGCAGCGGCTAGAGGGCATTCACAGTCCGGTAGTCCGCAATGTGAGGGGACGAGGGTTGTTCATCGGCGTGGAGCTGACGGAGCCTGCACGACCGTATTGCGAGATGCTGATGCGGCTTGGCATGCTTTGCAAAGAGACCCATGAGAATATCATCCGCCTAGCGCCCCCGTTAATTATTGAGGCAGCGGAGCTCGATTGGGCGTTGGAGCGTATCCAGCGCGTTTTGGCTCGCGCATAGCCGTACCCGCTTATCAGTCTTGGAACTATGTTGCATATTAGCTTGCAAGGAGGAGAAAGTTGTCGATGACGATGACGATGAATCGAAAACTGTCAATGATTAGTGTTCCATTCGGACTAGGGGCTGGCAGAGCGGGAGCGGAGCAGGGACCGGAGAGCATTGTTCGCTCCGGATTGCTGCGGCAGCTGAAGCAGTTGGGGATAGAAGTGGCGGCGGAGCGCGAAGTGAATTTGCCATCGGCGGCTCCAGCTAGAGAGCAGTTGGATGAAGCGCCTGTTCCCGCGCGGAACGCGAAGCACTTGGCCGAGGTGCTCTATACTTGTTCCGCGTTGGCCGAACAGGTGTCTGCAGCCGTAACGGACGGTTGCTTTCCGCTCGTGCTAGGGGGCGATCACAGTATCGCGATGGGCACGCTCGCTGGATTGACGCGCCATTATCGCAATGTAGGCGTCATTTGGTTCGACGCCCATTCCGACTTAAATACGGAGGAGACGAGTCCGAGCGGGAACGTTCACGGCATGTCGCTGGCTGTTGCGTTGGGCAGAGCCGAGTTCGCGGAAATGCCGTGGTCAGGACCATACGTGAGAGCGGATCGCGTCGTGCTTATCGGGGCGCGCGACCTCGACCCCGGAGAGAAAGAATTCATTCGTCAGCAAGGCATTACCTGCTTTACGATGCACGAGATTGACCGCATGGGCATGGAACGGGTTGTGCAGGAAGCGCTGCGCATTGTCGGCAGCGACACGGATGGAGTTCATCTCAGCTTCGATGTGGATAGCGTCGATCCTTACGAAGCGCCGGGAACGGGCACGCCAGTGCAGGGTGGAGTGAGTTACAGGGAAGCGCACTTGGCGATGGAGCTGCTGCACGAATCTGGCCTTGTCACTTCGGCGGAGTTCGTGGAAGTGAATCCGACGTTAGATGTGAACAACAAAACGGCAAGGCTGGCCAAGGAACTTATCGGTTCGTTATTCGGACAGAGAATTTTATAATGAATGAATAAAACCGGAGGCGCAAACCTCCGGTTTGTAGCTTCCAAGTATATATGCTGGCTATTGTCACTTCATGATGACGTTAGGAATGCTGCCTATGGATAGTACCTGCTCCAGCGGCATCTGGACCTCTGCCCCATGATGATCGAGCAAGTAGAAGCTCTTTCCAGCATCTTCATGGCGGCGCAACAAGGCCGCGAATGGCTCCATTTGTTCCTGCAGCATCATTTCGTTTCATTCAAAGACGACACATTTCACGTTATGCTCCAGCAGCTGTTCCATGCCGAGAAACGCTTGGTATTCTCCCCCCTCGATGTCTACCTTAATCATGTCGATATGCGGCAGATGCGCGAGTGCATCGTCCAGCCGTATGGCCTCCGTCTCGAATTCCGATATATCGTCCCGGTAATGCTTGAAATATTGTTGGCTATGCTTGTTCAGCTTGGCCGGACGGTCCCGTCAAATGGGCGAGAGACGGTGAAGTAACCGACATTAGCCCCGATATCGACGAGTACGTGCCCCTTTTTTACGTGATTCTCCAAATACTTCGTTAGTGGCCACTCCATCGCGCCGTGCATGACGAGTTCTGGTGTAATGCTCAAATCAGCGGAAGGGACGATGAGCTTCCCTCCGTAAACAGGCTTGACGAGCAGGCGTTCATTGCCCATGTAAATCGCGTGCATGCAGTCACTCCTTCGCAAGTGATGTCTTCCAATATAAAACTTTTCCATGTCAGATTTCTACAACTTATGCGCCGCGATTCTGCAACATAACGATTGAATGGGAGACGTCTATAAATCGCCGTGCCGGAGGGGTTGTGTTCTTGGCGAAGCCTTGGTAGGATGAGTCTGAAAGTGCTTGCAGCGGTCGGCTATCGTCGTGGAGAAAGCGGGACCGGTTGCGTACAATAGAAACGAGCAAGACGAGTGGAATAGTGGAACCATCAGGATAGATTGGATAGAACGTTGGGGGAACGCTAAAGAGGAGGAAGGGCGATGAAGTATCGCAGTGTGTTTGACATCATTGGTCCGATTATGGTGGGTCCGTCCAGTTCGCATACGGCCGGAGCAGCCAAGATAGGACGCCTTGCGCGAAGCATCTTCGGCAGACAGCCGAAGCGGGTGCATATTTCCTTGTACGGCTCGTTCGCAGAGACGTACAAGGGACATGCGACGGATGTGGCGCTCATTGCGGGGGTGTTGGATTATGACACGAATGACCCGCGCCTGCCGCAGGCGCCGCAGTATGCCGATGAAGCCGGCATCGAGGTAGTCATTACGACAGAAGACGCCGTGCCTGAGCATCCCAACACCGCCCGCATTATGATGTCGGACGAACGGGACGAGATGGAAGTAGCAGGCATCTCCATTGGCGGGGGCAAGGTGGAAATTACGGAATTGAACGGGTTCGAGCTGAAGCTTTCCGGTCAATGTCCGGCCATTCTCGTAATGAACCATGACCGGTATGGAGTCATCGCCGGAGTGACGCAAATATTGAGCGGCCAGCACGTCAATATCGGACATATGGAAGTAAGCCGCAAGGAGAAAGGCAAGATGGCACTCATGGTCATTGAAACGGATGAGAAGATAAACGAATCCATTATAGATGAGATTCGCGCTCTAGCGGGGGTTAACCGCGTGCTGCGCATGGAAGATTAATGACGCCATCGAGGAAGGGAGGACAAGATTATGTTCCGCAATGTAGCTGAATTAGTCGCGCTTGCCGAAGAGCGTTCGTGCTCGATCGCGCACATTATGATACAGCAGGAAATGGAAGTGCGCCAAACGTCGCGCGAATCGGTTATCGAGCTGATGACTCGGAATCTAGACGTCATGGAGCAAGCGGTCGCGCGCGGTCTGTCAGGTGTTAGCTCCCACTCTGGTCTGACGGGAGGAGATGCGGTCAAGATCCAGCAGTATATTGACTCCGGCAAAGTATTAAGCGGCGAAACCATAATGGACGCCGTCAGCAAAGCGGTGGCGACGAACGAAGTGAACGCTGCGATGGGGCTCATCTGCGCGACGCCGACGGCAGGCTCGGCCGGTGTCGTGCCGGGAACGCTGTTCGCGCTCAAGGAGAAGCTGCAGCCGACACGTGAACAGATGGTGGACTATCTGTTCACGTCGGGAGCCTTCGGCATGGTTGTGGCGAACAACGCCTCGATCAGCGGCGCGGCGGGTGGCTGCCAGGCTGAAGTGGGGTCAGCCGCAGGTATGGCGGCGGCAGCCATTACTGAACTGGCGGGCGGAAGCCCGCGCCAAGCGGCGCATGCGATGGCGATCGCGCTGAAGAACATGCTCGGCCTCGTCTGTGACCCTGTTGCAGGCTTGGTCGAGGTGCCGTGCGTGAAGCGCAACGCCATGGGCGCGGCCATCGCGATGGTGGCGGCAGATATGTCGCTTGCCGGCGTGGAGAGCGTCATTCCGTGCGACGAAGTCATCGAGGCGATGTTCCGCATTGGACAGACGATGCCTACTACGCTGAAGGAGACTGCGCGCGGGGGCTTGGCTGCCACTCCGACAGGTCAGCGATTGAAGCAGCAAATTTTTGGAGATCAGACGACAAAATAAACGAAATTATCGCTAAATGAACGAGATAAATGAAAGATCTGGAGTCCGAATGGTTGGACTCCAGATCTGTAGGGGGTACCAAAATGCAAGAGCGACAGCCCGAACCGGGGGGATTGACCGGGCGGCGCAAGACAGAGCATGTTCGCATCTGTTTGGAGGAGCCGGTGAACGGTATTGGCATTACAACGGGACTGGAACGATACCGCTTTGTGCATCAGGCGCTCCCGGACATCGACTATCGCGACATTGATCTTGCTACCGCTTGGTTGGGCAAGCCGGTGCGGACGCCGCTCTTGATCAGCTCGATGACGGGAGGCAGCAGCCATACGGCGTCGATTAATCGTCGCTTGGCTGTCGTGGCGGAAGCGCGCGGCTGGGCGATGGGCGTCGGCTCAGTGAGGGCGGCGGTAGAGAATCCAGGCGTCGCGGACACGTTCCAGATGCGCGATTTGGCGCCGACGATTCCTATGTTCGCGAACTTGGGCGCGGTGCAGTTAAATATGGGCATGGGGGCGGATGAATGCCGCCGTGCAGTGGAACTGGTGCAGGCAGACGGACTCATTTTGCATCTCAATGCGCTGCAGGAGGTGTTTCAGCCGGAAGGCGACTTGAACTTTGCCGGGCTGCTTCACCGTATCGAGGAAGTGTGCCGCGCATTGGAAGTGCCCGTCGGCGTGAAAGAAGTCGGCTGGGGGATAGCGGCGGACACGGCCAAGCAGTTGGCCGAGGTGGGCGTCGCCTTCATCGACGTCGCCGGAGCGGGAGGGACCTCCTGGAGTCAAGTCGAGAAGATGCGGCTCCCGGATCCGATTCGCCGGCAAGCTGCCGAGGCCTTTGCCGATTGGGGGATTCCTACGGCAGAGAGCGTGCGGCAGGTGCGCGCTGCGTTGCCTGACCACATGGTGGTGGCCAGCGGCGGGCTCCGCACTGGCGTCGATGCGGCCAAGGCGCTCGCTCTGGGTGCGAACGCAGCTGGCTTCGGACGCTCCTTGCTTGCGGCGGCGGCCGATTCGGAAACAGCGGTGGACGCGGTGCTGGCACAGGTGGAGACGGAGCTGCGCATCGCGATGTTCGGCATTGGGGCGCGAACGATCGAGCAGTTGCGAATGACTGAACGACTAGTCTAATAAGTGATCATCCTGTTACAATGGGATAAACTAGAAATGGCCGCAGCCTGATAACTGTGGCCTGTTTCTTGCAAATATCAACCTGGAATAGTCATGAAAAACAGAAACTTTTCACGGAAATCGACGCTTTTTGTTCATAAAATCCCCACTTTTCACGGTTTTTTACCTTCATATCTTGAAAATGTGTTTGAAAACATCATTTTTGGTAAATAAAACCTGTACCCATACTATGGAAAATCCTTTATATTATGATCGGAATCACATTCAAACGTTCGGATTTCATGATAATAAGTGCGTAAATAGTGGACATCGAACGGGAGAGCGTCGATAAATATTATAATGAGTGAAAAGGAAGGGTTGAATGGGATGAAACAATCGATTTTCAACTTTGATACCAAAACGGTAGTCGCTATCGGTATTGGAGCTGCTCTGTACGGCTTGCTCAGCACGATTACGATACCGTTAGTTCCTCAGACGGGATTGCGCCCGGCCATTGCCATTCTTACTATTTTCGGCGCGCTGTTTGGTCCTGTCGTTGGCTTTTTAAGCGGAGCGATCGGCCATATCATTACCGATTTAACATGGGGTGGCGGCACGATTTGGTGGTCTTGGGTGCTCGGTTCTGCGATTTCCGGTTTAGGAATGGGGCTCGTGTATGCAAGCAGCTCTTTTAACGTAAATGAAGGTCGTTCCACGAAAGGCAATATCGTTACACTAGCTATTTCCGGATCGGTTGCTTTGGCAGTCGGCTACGGGATTTCCAGTATTCTTGATGTCTATTTGTTTGGCGAGGCGCCGGACAAAATGTGGGTGCAATTTTATGCGTCCGCCATTGCCAACATTGCCGTACATTTGATTCTCGGTGTGTCAGCTGTGCTTGGATTACTTAAATTGAACCGTCGCAACTCGAATTTGCGCGTACTTAAATAGGTTGCTAGATTGCAGCATGATGACAGGAGCTATTGAATCTATGAAGGAACCGCTTATCTCGTTTCGAGATTTTAGCTTTCAATACCGCAGCTTGTCTGAGCCGACATTGAAACAAATTAATCTGGACATTTATCCAGGTGAGAAAATACTCATTGCCGGGCCAAGCGGCTCGGGCAAATCTACGTTGGCCCATTGTATCAATGGGCTGATTCCTTTTACTTACAGCGGCACGTTGTCCGGAGAATACTCCCTTAGAGGGCAGCGTCCGGCCGACCTCAGCATTTTTGAAATCAGCCGCAGCGTCGGCACAATATTGCAGGATCAGGATGGTCAATTCATCGGCTTGTCCGTCGGCGAAGATGTTGCCTTTGCCTTCGAGAACGACTGCATGGCACCGGCGGACATGAAGCCGAAGGTGACGCATGCGCTCGATATTGTTGACATGCTGCCGCTTCACGATCAGAGCCCGCACGAATTATCGGGCGGACAGAAGCAGCGGGTGTCGCTGGCGGGCGTGCTGTCGATGGAGGCGGATATTTTGCTGTTTGACGAGCCGCTTGCCAATTTGGATCCAGCCAGCGGCAAGCATGCGATGGAGCTGATGGAGGAGATTCACCGTCAGACCGAGAAGACCATCATCATTATCGAACATCGCGTCGAGGATGTGCTGGAGCAGCCTGTCGACCGTGTCGTCATTATGGCAGAGGGAAGAATCGTTAAGGTGGGAACACCGGATGAAATTCTATCCTCCAGCATCATGCGCGAGCACGGATTGCGGGAACCGCTTTACGTCTCTGCGTTGAAATATGCCGGCTGCGACTTGCTGCCGAAGGACAAGCCGTCCTCCTTGGCGCAGGTGAGCGCCAGCCCTGTTGTTAAGGAACGTCTGGCTGTGTGGGCGGACAGCGCTGAACCCGCATCAAAGTCTGCTCCTCATCCTCCGCTCATCGAAATGGAGGATGTCCGCTTCTCCTATGATGGGGAACGGGAAATCATCCGCGGCGTTTCCCTTGCGATAGGCATAGGGGAACGCGTTGCGCTGCTTGGCAACAACGGCGCAGGCAAATCGACGCTGTCCCATCTGCTGACCGGTATCGCGAAGCCGAATGCCGGAGTCATCCGGCTGCAAGGAGAGCCGATCAATTCTTGGTCAATTCGCCGCCGCGGTGAACATATCGGTTATGTGATGCAAAATCCGAATCATATGATTACGCAGCCGATGATCTGGGACGAAGTCGCCCTTGGCCTGCGCGTGCGCGGCTTATCGGAAGATGAAGTGAAGACGCGGGTGGAAGAGACGCTGCGCATCTGCGGCTTGTACGGGTATCGGGAATGGCCGGTATCTGCGCTCAGCTACGGTCAGAAGAAACGGGTGACGATAGCTTCCATCTTAGTTATGGAGCCGAAGCTGATGATTTTGGATGAGCCGACAGCTGGACAGGACTATAAGCATTATACCGAATTCATGAGCTTCATCTCGCACTTGGCCGACAGCGGCATGTCGTTTCTTTTTATTACGCATGATATGCATTTGGCGCTTGAATATACGGAACGGGCCGCGGTTCTGTGCAACGGGGAACTGATTGCGGTAGGCGATACCGCGCATGTGTTGACGGATACAGACGCAATCGCGCAGGCGAATTTGAAAGAAACGTCGTTGGGCGCTCTGTCGCGTTTAACCGGTGTCTCCGCACCGGAAGCGTTCGTGCGTCATTTTATCGTGCAGGAGAAGAAGGTGAATCATCATGAGTAAGGCTGGAATGCTCTATATCGACAGTGACACCTTGTTCCACCGCATGGACGGAGCGGCCAAGCTTATCGTCTTGGCTGTCTGGACCGTCGTCGTCTTTTTATTTCAGGATATTCGTATCTTTGTCCCGCTTTTTCTGATCGGGATCATCATGTTGCTGTCCGCCAAGCTGCCATGGAAGCGAATCCGTCTCCTCGTTTGGCTCATGATCGTATTCAATATCTTTAACTCTCTGTTTACGCTTGCCATTACACCGGCCTATGGAAGTGAAGTGTCGGGCTCGACGACGGTCATATTGGATTTGGGATACAATGTGCTTACGCTTGAAACGGTAGTTTACGTACTGACCTTATCCATGAAATATATGTCGCTTATGCCGATTACCGTATTGTTTATTTATACGACGCATCCAACTCGTTTGGCCAGCAGCTTGAACCGGGTAGGGGTTCCGTATAAGGTGGCTTACGCGTTCAGCATCGCGTTCCGCTACATTCCAGATATGCAGGCGGAATTTCGCAACATCTCGAACGCTATGCAAGCACGGGGGCTGGGCTTCGGCAAAGGCGAAGGGACGCTGAGCCAAAGGCTCAAGCATTTCGTCTCGATTGCCATTCCGCTTGTCCAATCCTCGCTTCACAGGATTGAGACGATCTCGAATGCGATGGATTTGCGCGGCTTCGGCAAGCATTCCAAGCGGACGTGGTATTCTGCGACGGTATGGCACCGCGAGGATTATATCGTCATCGTCACGAGTCTCATCGTGCTTATTGCAGCGATAGCTTGGCGAGTACAGGGCTACGGAACGTTCTGGTATCCATATTGAATAATGAATCGGGTTCTCCAAGAGGAGGCCCGATTTTTTGATCCAAAAGATAATGTCCACGTATCTTACAACATCCTTCGTGTTCACTGCCCCCTGTTCCGCTCATCCCTTTCGCCCACTCTCCCCATTTCTCAGTATTGCAATGAATGGCTCGGCGCGCAGTGATCGATCCGTGCATGTTATGAACGGACTAGCGAGCTGCCGTGATTGGTTCAGATACGCAACAGCTCGGCAGCTGAAGTAATAGTTTATTGGAGCGATTTGAATGAGATGGTTCTGAGGAACAGGGTGTGGAAAATAGATTAATGATAGGAGGTAGAAAGGATTCCGTGAATGGTAAGAAGACTCTGAGCGCTTTGCTTAAACTTATCTGTCTCAAACGGTGATTCGATATGGTTCACATTATTCTGAATAGTTGGGAGAGTGAACAAAAGGGCTTTTGAAGGCAATCTTCTTTACGGAGAAAGAGCAGGCACGTAACGCTAGTTGCAGCAAGCCGTGTGTTGAGGGATACACTCGTAATGAACCGCCTGAATCAGTCGTTTTTTGTCACAAATTAACAAAAATTTCATATCAGCTTAATACTCTCTTACCAGAGGAAAGTTATGGTAGATGAGGGTGGTGAATGACATGCCATCACATTATGAACGTTACCGTTAGAAGGGGAGAATCGTAACATGCAAATGCAAGCAAAGTGGATGCTGCTCCTGCTGCTCTGCTTCACGATGTTGGTCGGATGCGGACAGTCGGGAAGCTCGAACGCAGGGCAGGCTGCCGATAAGGCGGCAGGGCAAGGAATCAGCGGCGCAGAGCCATCTGGCGACAAGAAGCCGAACGGTGGCGAAGAGAACATTGAGCTGACGTTCTACTATCCGATTGCCGTAGGCGGACCGCTAACGTCAGTGGTTGAGAACATGACGAAGAAATTTACGGAGAAGCACCCGAACATTACGGTCAAGCCAGTGTATACGGGCAGCTACGCGGACACGACGACGAAGATTCAAGCCGGCATTCAAGCGCAGCAGCCGCCGGATGTAGCCGTGATGCTGTCCACGGAATTGTTCAGCATGCTTGACACGAATGCGATACTTCCGCTCGATGATTTCATTGCGAAGGAAAGCGGAGACGTGCTGCAAGATTTCTATCCGGCTTTTCTTGCGAACTCGCAAGTGGAGGGAAAGACGTATAGCATTCCTTTCCAACGCAGCACGATCGTGCTTTATTATAACAAGGATGTCTTCAAGGAGGCCGATCTGGATCCAGAGCAACCGCCGAAAACGTGGGCGGATCTTGTCGAAGTTGCAGCGAAGGTAAAGAAAGCAGGGCGCCATGGCATCGAGGTTCCGGGCTCCGGCTTTGCTTATTGGATGTTCCAGCAGTTTGCTTTACAGAACATGAGCGACCCGAAGCAGAACTTGATGACGCAGGATGGCAAAAAAGTATTTTTTGATACACCGGAAAATATTGAAGCGCTGCAATTCTGGCATGACCTGTCTCTCAAGCATAAGGTAATGCCGGATGGCGTCATTGAGTGGGCCACCGTTCCGACTGATTTCCTGGAGCAGAGGACGGCGA
Source organism: Paenibacillus profundus (assembly GCF_021369635.1). Taxonomy (GTDB): domain Bacteria; phylum Bacillota; class Bacilli; order Paenibacillales; family Paenibacillaceae; genus Paenibacillus_B; species Paenibacillus_B profundus. The sequence goes on from NZ_JAJNBZ010000004.1 coordinate 114,087, forward strand.
TGATGATTCATACGACCGGCAACCTGACCAATATTAAAAATAACGCCAAGTTCGATTTCGGCGTCGCTTTTCTGCCGATGAGCAAGCAGTATGGATCTCCGACAGGCGGAGGAAATTTGTACATATTTAAAGATATTGATCCGAAGAAGCAAGTGGCTGCATGGGAATTCATCAAGTTCATGACCGAGCCGGAGCAGGCGGCACAATGGAGTATTGATACGGGATATGTTGCAGTACGGAAATCAGCTTATGAGACGGACGTCATGAAGACCTATGCGGCAGATTTTCCGCAATCGGTTGTCGCGCGCGACCAGTTGGAACATGCATATGCGGAATTGTCTACACATAACAACGGCAAAGTGTCCAAAGCGCTGACCGATCAGGTGCAGGCTGTCCTGACTGGAACGACCGACGCCGCGACCGCATTGAAGAAGGCGCAAGAAGAAGCGGAGCGTGCGCTCAAGCCGTTCAATAAATAACAATGTGTCCACACAAGGAGGACTAGATGCGGATGAGCGTCACATGGAAAGAACGGCTCGCGCGCAACGGATTAGCTTGGGCCTTGCTGCTGCCATCCTTGTTATTTCTAATTTTGTTTACATATTATCCGATGCTGAAGACGGCGTGGCTAAGTCTGTTTCAAGCGGACTTGGCCGTGCCGGAGCCGGTCTTTAACGGAGCGGACAATTATGCGTTCCTATTTTCCGACCCGGTGTTCCAGAAGGTGTTCAGCAACAACTTGTGGTTTGCTGTCGGCACGGTGCCGACGTCTATGATCTTGGCATTTCTGATGGCGCTCTTCGCGGACAAAGCGATGGCGGGCAAGACGTTCTCCCGCGTTGCCTTCTTCTATCCGAATATGGTTCCGATGATAGCGGTGGCTAACATTTGGTTGTTTATTTATACCCCGCAGTACGGGCTGCTGGCGCAGTTGGCGCAATGGGTAGGGCGTGCGGATATGAATCTGCTCGGTCATCCAGATACGGTAATGGGAGCTATGATCGTGATGATGATCTGGAAGGAAGCCGGCTATTTCATGATTTTTTATTTGGCTGGTCTTCAGAACATTCCGAAGGACTTGTATGAGTCCGCTTCTATGGATGGCGTTGGCGCATGGAAGGTGACTACACGAATTACGATACCGTTGACGATGCCGACAACCCTGTTTGTGGGGGTCGTCGCGTTAACGAACGCTTTCAAGCTGGTCGACCATTTGTGGATAATGACAAAAGGCGGGCCAGATAATGCGAGCAATCTGCTGCTCTATCATATTTACGACACGGCCTTCAGCTTCTACGACCAAGGGATGGCAGCGGCGATGACGGTCGTTATGATTGCGGTGTTGCTTATTTTGTCTTCCCTTCAATTTTTCGGCTGGGATCGCAAAATTCATTATCAATAGAGGGGGGCTCCGAGGCTTTATGGGGAAATCGGATGAATTGGACAGAGCGGACGCGGTCAAATTCAGCCTAGACCGTCATTCCGGGATTGGCGCACGAACGGACCGTGAGCTGCGATTCGGACGTCTGAAGCAACGCGCCGCACGCGGGATATGGCATTTGGCTATGCTGGCCGTCGGCGTCGTCTGGCTCATTCCGTTTGTCTGGGTCATCTGGACCGCGTTCCGCCCGAAAGACGCAGGGATGAATTCATTCTTGACGTGGCAATGGACTTTCGAACATTTTGCCCGTGTATGGGAAGGGGCGCCGTTCGCTCAGTATTATTTGAACACGCTGACGATAGCTGGCGGGGTGCTCGCCGTTCAACTATTTAGCTTGACGCTGGCTGCCTACGCCTTTGCGCGTCTGCGCTTCTTTGGCCGTGATGTCGTGTTCATGCTGTTTCTGGTGCAGATTATGGTGCCGGCAGACGTGCTTATTTTTTCTAACTATCATGTATTAAAAGAATTCGGCTTGCTCGATACGAAGCTTGGGATTATGCTGCCTTACTTTGCATCGGCCTTCGGAATCTTTCTGTTGCGCCAAACGTTCAAGCAGATGCCGCTGGAGCTTGAAGAGGCGGCGATGGTCGAAGGATGCTCCCGGCTAGGTATTTTGTGGCGCATCTTCGTGCCGCTCTCGCTTCCGGTCTATATCTCATTCGCCGTCGTTTCGGTAAGCTATCAGTGGAACAACTTCCTCTGGCCGCTTATTGTGACGAACTCGGTGGAGAATCGCCCGCTTACGGTCGGCTTGGCCATGTTCGCCCAATCGTTCGAGACGGGCGCGCAGTGGGCGGAAGTGAGTGCGGCCACATTGCTCGTCGTCGCTCCGCTGCTCATCGGATTTCTGCTTTTTCAACGGAAATTTATTAACAGCTTTATGCATTCCGGCATCAAGTAGCACGTAAAATATAAATAAAATGTGAAAGATGAAAGAAATTTATAAAATAGAATTAATGTTGTGAAATTTTACCTTAGCAGGTTGGCCATTTTTTCAATAAAATGAAGTCTATATCTGCCGCCAAGGCATCATAGATATGATCGGAAGGGGTGCGTTACAGACAACATGCCAACACAAGGAAAATCTCAACAACATTCGCAACAGAAGTCTTCCTGCCAATCGGGTTCCAAAAAGTCGGAACAATTTAGCTCCTCGGGATTTATATTGGCGGCTATCGGCAGTTCGGTCGGCTTGGGCAACATGTGGAAATTTCCGTATGTTACCGGCCAGAATGGCGGCGGAGCCTTTTTTCTCCTGTTCATAATATGTCTGCTCATTGTCGGCTTGCCGGTTCTGCTTGGGGAATTGGCCGTCGGGCGGGCAGGGCGCGGCGATGCGGTAACCTCATTCACGAAGCTTTCCAATAAGAAAGGCTGGGGCGCGCTCGGCTTCGTCGCCGTCTTGGCGGCGTTCCTCATCATGACCTACTACAGCACCATTGCAGGCTGGACGCTGCATTATGCGGTAGAATCCCTAACCGGCAATCTGTTCAACAATCCGAACTACGAACAGCAATTTACCGCTTTTACAGCCGGTATGTGGCCGATCATTTGGCAAATCGTCGTCATGGCGCTGTCTGGTTTCATTATTGCGCGGGGGATTTCCGGCGGAATTGAGAAGTTCAATAAAATCGTCATTCCGGGACTTTTGCTTATTTTGCTTATCATGCTCGTGCGTACGCTCACGTTGGACGGAGCTGCCGCAGGAATCAAATATTTCTTATATCCCGATTTCTCCGTGTTAACCTTTCAATCTGCGTTAGCGGCGCTCGGTCTCGCATTCTTTTCGCTATCGCTGGGTCTGGGAGCCATGCTGACGTATGGCGCTTATGTAGATAAGCGTCAGTCGCTGCCGCTCGCGACGTTGGCCGTTGGCGCTGGAGACTTGACGTATGCGTTGATCGCCGGCTTGATTATATTTCCGACGACGTTCACGTTCGGCATCGAGCCTAATTCCGGACCTGGACTCGTATTCGTTACTTTGCCGGCTGCATTTGCGTCCATGCCTTACGGCAGCTTGTTCGGCGGGCTGTTCTTTATTCTTCTGGCTATCGCGGCGGTTACCTCGTGTCTGTCGCTGACAGAGGTTCCAGTCTCTTATTTGATTCGGCGGTTCGGATTCACCCGCGGCAAAGCGACAACCACTGTCGTGCTTGCCATGTATGTCATTGCGCTGCCGTGCACGCTTGCCGCTGGAGGAGCATGGAGCGATGTTAAGTTCGGCGGGCGTAATTTGTTCGATTGGCTCGACTTCATTACGTCGAACGTCATGCTGCCGCTTGGCGGCTTATTCGTTACGCTGTTGGTCGGTTACGTATGGAAAGATGCGGGCAGTGAAACGGGATTGCGATCGTCGGGGATGAAAATTTGGCTATTCACGATGCGTATTGTCGCGCCTGTCTTAATTATTTTGATTTTCCTTTCATCTGTCGGCCTCGTATAACGTCGGCAAGAGAGCCTTTCTCCGTCTTAGGGGAGAGGCTTTTTTTTTATATTTCGAGAAAAAAATGCATTTTCATGCAACATATTTGCAAGTCGTCCCGTCTATGAGGTTGAAAAAGAAACAAATCCCGGGATGAGAAACACCACATTCAATAAAAAACGAACTGGAATGCAGGAGGAACTCGATATGAAGAGACAAGCTTGGGTGAAAATGTTGTTGACGACGTGTGTAGTGGTTATGGCGGCGCTCCCGCTGACAGCGGCAGCGAAGGCAGACCAAGTACAGGGCACGGTAGTGAGCCCGGCAGCGGAACAGAGTTCAGACATCACAATCCATAAAACGGACGTGAAGAAGCCAGAGCAGCAGGAATCGTTCTCGACCAAAGGGACCATCGATCAAATTACGTATACGAAAAACGGCGCTTATGTGATGATGAAAGGAAAATCCGCGCAGACGCAAAATATAGATGAACTTCGGCTTGTGTTCGCCAAAGGAACGCTAGTGATCGATCAAAACGGCAAGCAAGCGGACCTGCTGCAGGCGCTTAATGAAGGTTGGACGGTAACGGCTTATTATGGTTCCGCCATGACGAGCAGCATCCCGCCTCAGGTGAATGCGGAGAAATTTGTCGTCGATCGTCCGGATGCGACAGAAGAGTTCAAGACATCAGGTGTCATTACAGAAGCGGGCAAAGACCGCATCTCAATTATTGGGGAATATCCGATAATATTGAATATTACCGATAAGACAAAGATTACGGATGAATCCGGCAAGACGCTGACGAAGGATGCCTTGAAGCAGGACGTACGCGTGGAAGTGGAATACAGCCCGGTCATGACGAGAAGTCTGCCGCCAATCAGCCATGCCGTCTCAATTGTCGTAAAGGAAGAAACGGTTCGCAAAGAAGGCACGATTAGCAAAGTGAATCAATATGACGGGAAAACAACGGTTGCTGTCGATGTGAAAGCTGATGGGGGTCAAGTGAGCGGCATTGTGTTGACCACGGACGAGAATACAGTCATCGTTAATCAATCCGGCGAGAAGCTTGACGCCAAGGATTTGAAGGCTGGACAGAAAATCATCGGCTTCCATGCTCAAATTATGACGATGTCGTTGCCGCCGCAGAGCTATGCTTACCAAATTGTCGTAGCGAACTAACTTCATCAATCACCATTTCTTCGTATCTCTGTTTGCATGCAGCCGATGCTGGGTAATGTATATAAAATGAATAATCGACTGTACAACGAAACGAGGGTGGTGAAGCTTTGTGCGGCGCAAATTGCTGCGTATTGGCAATAGTTTCGGCCTTATCCTGACAAAGGATATTTTGTCGAAGTTGAAAGCAGAATACGGAGATTTGTTTGAAATGGAAGTTAGGGAGCAGACTGGAGAAATTGTCATTCGCAAGGTCGCTGACGCATCTAACCGCAATAGAATAAAAGAGAAGACGAAAATATCGGTGTAGGGATTGTATCCCTGCACCTTTTTTTGTCGTTAAACAAGAAACAACCCCTGCAGCTCACTGTTGCCGAAAGGGTTGCTCCGTTATCGTCTATTCAAGAAAAAGGGGGAGAATGTCATGCTATTATAAAATCACCGAATTCTTTCCGTTTGAAACAACGGACATAAAATAATAGAATATACCTATTCATTTCACGATTATTCGACATTTTTCGATAAAAACAGTTCCATAGTTGACATGAAATGATATAATGGAAATTAAAACCACGGCCCCTATAATAGGGGTGGCTTATGGAGGCGTAGAGAAAATGGGCATGGCTAATGAAGCGGGATGGATTCAGGCATTCGGCTCGGAAGACAATATGCCGGAATTACTCTGTGTCATAGAGAACGGATCAAAGGAACAGTCCGCGGAAGCGGCTCAAGCTTTATTTGAGCAGATTTGCCGGGACAACGATGTGGATGAAGCAGCCTTTCCTCTGATTGATCCGCTGCTTGATATTTTGACCATACGTCACAAGTCGGTCGCCAAGGCAACGATCCTGAACGGTATTGCGCAGGTGCTGCGATGCGCTATGTCGAATCCGCTCCCTTTCGGTGTCACCCCGCTGTGTTACTGCAGCAGCCATAGTCATGGGGTGGAGGAAGAGACTGGTGCGGCGGCAGCGGTGGCGCGGCACTGGCACAATACGCTGCGCGGCCGTTATGCGGAATGGTCTGTATTAGTAGAGGAAGAGGAATTAACGGCAATTCAAGTCGTATATGTGCTGCATCTGCTGCAATGGGATGACCCTCAAGTGGAAAATAAGCTGCTGCGTGCCGCTTTTTATGGGGAGACTTCCCGGCTTCGTCTGAACGCGCTCATCGCGCTTGCCGATCATCGCCGGCGTTCAGGTAAGCCATTCAATCCATCGATTGCGTTCGGTCAGCATCGCGACGACGATCTGTATGAGACGGTACGCGCTGTCTGCGCAGTGTTAACGACTTCCGAAGCTCAGTCTTTACAGGTAACGGCTAAGCTGCTGCAAGGTTGTGCACTGCCGCGGCTCGATCGAATCCAATTTCCTTGGGCAGATGGGGCAATATCCTCGCTATGCGCGCAGGCTGCCTGTTACCTATTTCAGGACGGCACTTCGATCGAAGAGCGAGCTGTGTTCTGGTTGGAGGCGCTTGAAAAATGTATTCATGCGCATCAGCTGCGCTCGCGCAAAGTGATATGGGAGATTGGCGAGTCGACCGTACAGTGGGATGAAGAGTTGCTGCAATGGAATTGGAACGGCCCGATGCTCGTGGCGGACGGCATGCTGCTCTCGTTGTTTCCTGTGAATGGCGTTCCTGTTGCGGAAAAGGGGGAAGAAATATCTCTTCCGTCGAACGTTTCGCGCGCAATCAAATTATGTCTCCAGCATCAAGTGGAGATGCCGAACGCAGAGCGTTACGGCGTAAGTCGTGTCATACGGCAGCTGTATCGTTTTATTACGTAAAGCAGGGTATTCCTGGCCCAGCATTCAACTGAGAAGGAACACCCGCGAGATATTCAGGAACGTGAAATGACTATATTGATGATGCCGAGACGGGACTAGTCCGTCTTTTTCTTTTTGTGCTGATAGGGGGTAACGGTTTTGGCCCCTTCCAATGTATCATTGACAAAGGCCATATCTTGGTTTTTCACTTTCATGTTGGTGGTGCCAGTGTAATTTCCTCGGTGTGTCTTGTTTTCCATGATGAATTTGACCTTCTTTCGATGTAAGATGTCATCCATCTCATACAGGATGCTCCGCCCTATTGTTAGCAAATTAGAAAGATGCTATCCAGATGCTATCCGTGAACGTGTGACAGAATCGAAACGCTTTTTGTAATCAAGCACGAGAAAATGTTGACAATATGGAAAAAATCTAGTCGATGACTAGGTTTTTTGTGCGTTGTTGGTTATAATGGTTAAGGAATTTTTACACGTATTTATAGGCATCGAAACGGCATTGCAACGAACGAAATAATCGAAATCATTATCGAAATCATTATCGAAATAGAACTATATTAAGGAGTTGTAATTATAAATGGCACTGAAAGCTGGTATCGTCGGATTGCCGAACGTTGGCAAATCTACATTGTTTAACGCAATTACGCAAGCAGGCGCAGAATCTGCCAACTACCCGTTCTGTACGATCGACCCGAACGTCGGCGTGGTGGAAGTGCCGGATGATCGTCTGGACAAATTGACGGAATTAGTCGTGCCGAACCGTACGGTTCCGACAGCGTTCGAATTCGTAGACATCGCAGGTCTTGTGCGCGGCGCGAGCAAAGGCGAAGGGCTTGGCAACAAGTTCTTGGCGCATATTCGTGAAGTGGACGCGATCGTGCATGTAGTGCGCTGCTTTGAAGATGAGAACATTACGCATGTGGACGGCAAGGTTGATCCAGTAAGCGATATTCAAACAATCAATCTGGAGCTCGTGTTGGCCGATCTCGAATCGGTAGAAAAGCGTCTTGATCGCACGAAGAAGAATTTGAAGAGCGGCGATAAGAAGTATGCGCAGGAAGCCGAAGTGCTTGAGCGCTTGAAAGACACGCTCTATAATGATAAGCCTGCGCGCAGCATGGATTTGAGCGATGATGAGAAGCTGCTGGTGCGCGATCTGCACTTGCTGACGATGAAGCCTGTGTTATATGCGGCGAATGTAAGCGAAGACGGTGTGGCAGATGCGGAATCCAATCCATATGTGCAGCAGGTGCGCGAATTCGCAGTGGCTGAGAATGCGGAAGTCGTGCCTATCAGTGCGAAGGTGGAAGCGGAAATCGCCGAATTGGAAGGCGAGGACAAAGAGATGTTCCTGCAGGAGCTGGGCTTGGATGAATCGGGCTTGAACCGCCTCATCAAGGCGGCTTACCGCCTGCTCGGTCTGTATACGTACTTCACCGCGGGTGTGCAAGAGGTGCGCGCTTGGACGATTCGCAAAGGCATGAAGGCGCCGCAAGCGGCAGGTGTCATTCATACTGACTTCGAACGTGGCTTTATTCGTGCCGAGGTCGTATCGTATGATGACCTGGTTGCAGGTGGCTCGATGAACGTGGTGAAGGAGCAAGGCAAGCTTCGTTTGGAAGGAAAAGAATATGTCGTGCAAGACGGTGACGTCATGCACTTCCGCTTTAATGTTTAGATGAACGCCTTGCGCGAGTTGCAAGGCTGATGAATATAGGTGTTAAAGCCGGAGATTGAAGCATGAGAGAGGTGATCGTATTATGTTGGACCGTCTGCAATCCCTTGCGGATCGATATGATAAATTGAGTGAATTGTTGTGTGATCCGGACGTGGCGAACGATCCGAAGAAGCTGCGTGAATATTCGAAGGAACAGTCCGATTTGCAGCAAGCTTATGAGGCTTATATGGAATATAAGTCCGTTGTGAGCGAGCTGGAGGCGGCGAAAGTAATGCTGCAAGAGAAGCTGGACGATGAAATGCGTGACATGGTGAAGATGGAAATTGAAGAACTGAGCGCGCGCCAAGCTGAGTTGGATGAGAATATTCGCATCTTGCTTCTGCCCAAGGATCCGAACGACGACAAGAACGTCATCGTCGAAATTCGCGGCGCGGCCGGCGGCGACGAAGCGGCGTTGTTCGCGGCCGACTTGTACCGCATGTATACACGTTATGCGGATACGAAAGGCTGGCGTACGGAGCTGATGGAAGCCAACATCAGCGATTTGGGCGGTTTCAAAGAGGTCATCTTCTTGGTATCCGGCAAAGGCGCCTACAGCAAGCTGAAGTATGAGAGCGGCGCGCATCGCGTGCAGCGCATTCCATCTACGGAATCGGGCGGCCGCATCCACACGTCCACGTCGACGGTAGCGGTCATGCCGGAAATCGAAGACTTTGAAGTGGAGATTTTCGATAAGGATATCCGTGTCGATACATTCTGTTCCTCTGGCGCGGGCGGACAGTCCGTCAATACGACGAAGTCAGCCGTACGTGTCACGCACATTCCGACCGGAATCGTAGCGACGTGCCAAGACGGAAAATCACAGAATGATAATAAAGCGAAGGCGCTGCAAGTGCTGCGCGCGCGTATTTTCGACGTTAAGCGGCAAGAAGAGGAAGCGAAATACGCAGGCGAGCGGAAGAGCAAGGTCGGTACAGGTGACCGCAGTGAACGGATTCGGACGTACAACTTCCCGCAAAGCCGCGTGACGGACCATCGCATCGGGTTGACGCTGCACAAGCTCGACCAGGTGATGAATGGGGATATGGAAGAAATTGTTCAAACGTTGACGTTGACGGAACAAGCGGAGCTCCTTGAAAAGGAGAATCATGCATGAGTGAGCACAGCAGATCGATGAGTGAAGGACAGACGCAGGGAACCGGCAATCCGGCCCTGCGCTTTCACCTCGTTGTGCCTGCGACGATTCGAGAAGCCTGGGTGCAGGCTTCTTCTTTTTTAGCGGCGAGCGGGGTGGACGATGCTGCGCATCATGCCGAGCTGCTGCTGCGGCATGAACTGGAGATGGAGCGTGCGGCTTATTTGGTCGCCTTGCCGGATGCGCTGCCGGAAGCGGTGATCGGCCGCTTCGAGGAGGCGATATCGCGGAGGGCTGCGGGCGAGCCGACGCAATATATTATCGGCTGGCAGCATTTCTATGGCCTGCCCTTCGAGGTGACGCCGGACGTGCTGATTCCGCGTCCGGAGACGGAGCTGCTCGTGGAGGCCGTCATCGCGGAAGCGGGCCGCCTCTGGCCGGAGGATGCGCCGCTTGAGGTGGCGGACGTCGGCACGGGCAGCGGCGCCATTGCGTGCACGCTGGCGCACCTGCGCCCGGCGTGGCGCGTCACGGCCGGCGACATTTCGCCGGCGGCGCTGCGGGTAGCCGAGCGTAACGCGGAGCGCCTCGGCGTGGCGGCGCGCCTGTCGTGGCTGCAGGGCGACCTGCTGGCGCCGTTCGCCGGCCGCGGGCTGGACATCCTTGTGTCCAACCCGCCGTACATTCCGGCCGGCGACTTGGCGGGGCTCATGCGCGAGGTGCGCGATTATGAGCCCCGCACGGCGCTGGACGGCGGTGCGGACGGGCTCGACCCGTACCGCCGTCTCGTCGCCATGCTGCCGCTGCTTGGCGCGGCGCCGCGCCTGATTGGCTTCGAGGTGGGCCAAGGACAGGCCCACGACGTAGCCGCGCTGCTGAAGAGCGCCGGCTACAGCTCGAAGCTCGTCATTGTGCCTGACTTGGCGGGCATTGAGCGCCACGTCATCGGCGTGCGTTAGCTGCGCAATGTGCAATGATTCGCAGCACGCGCATTGAATAATTCGATTTATTTCGGAGATAGAGTTTTTTCGCGTCTGTGCCGCCTTCCTTATGGCTGCCGGATCGGAGAGACTCTATCTTTTTTTCTATGAAAATCGAAATTGCTAGGTTTAATCACCTGACTGCCGGACATAATGATAGACAAGAGGCGCGCCCAACCTCACAAGGAGTAGAATGAACATGAAGATTCGTGTGTTCGTACTCGGTCTCGCACTTGTCGCGATGGCAGCGGGAGCTTTGATGCGTTGGGAAATTGGCCGTGTGGATGCGGCTATAGGTGAAGTTCAGGAATTGAAGGCAAATGAGGCCTTACAAGAAGCTTCAGGTCGGAATGCCGATGACGTGATTCCGGAGGATGCGATACGCTTGCGGGTGCTGGCGAACTCCGATACGGATCGGGACCAGCAAGTAAAGCGCATGGTGCGCGATGCGATCGTCGAGCAGATTAACGGCTGGCTGCAGCATGAAGCTGCACCGCAATCACGGGACGAGGCCCAGGCGCTCATTGCGAAGCATATGGATGAGCTGGCGCAGGCGGCGGCAGACGTGCTCGCCGAACAAGACATGTCTTACGAAGCGAAGCTGGAGCTAGGCGAAGTGTCTTTCCCGGCAAAATGGTACGGCGGCAACGTGTATCCTGCCGGCATGTATGAGGCGCTGCTCGTGACGTTGGGGGCAGGCGAAGGGCAGAATTGGTGGTGCGTGCTGTTCCCGCCGCTCTGCTTTATTGATGGAGATACGGCACAAGGTTCAGCAAGCGGCGACCTGCAAGCGGGAACAACGGCCGAAGCGCAGCAAGCAGGTGTAGCGGGGGATGCTGCAAGTGACGCTGCAAACGACGATCCGAGTGCCGCTGAGGATACGACCGAAGTCCGATTTTTCTTATGGGATATGCTTGTCACTTTGCTTCAATGGATTTCTGAAGTGTGGACTGCTCTAGTCGGATAAGATATGCCTTTCATATATTCAAATTATTTGTGCAATCATATTTTCAAAATAATTATTCAGATTATTTTCAATAGTGCATTCGTGTATACACTCGGCTCATTTTTGGATGATATCTATATAAGTTGAACTATAAACCTTCCGAGTAATTGATTGTGTGCGATGATATTCATACGGCCCAGGGCTGAACGCTAGGCTGTACTCCTTTTCCAATCCTCCATTGGATTTTATCCAACGGAACAGCACATATATCTTTTTACGGTCAGGTTTCATTGGAGTTCATCCAATGCTTTGTCACTCATTCCACAGCAAACGCTGAAAAACAGCAGATCCACTGTACGAAATACAGCCTAAATGCGGTTTAACCGACTAATTGGTACTTTCTACTGTATGTTTTCCAATGGGACTTACTTCGAGCGGGGCAAACAATGCAGTTCAACTTATATAGTTTGATATACATTTTGTAATCAATTGCTGCAATTATTTTTTATTAATGTGAAAACGATATGCCTTTGACCACTGTATACGTGTGTTGTGCATTCTAATGAAAACTTAATATGAACACTGCATGCTATGAATATGATATATGTTGTTTTCGCTATATACGCAACTAACTGCGTAATTATGCTATAACTGGACGATCCTCTGGCTCTTATGGTACAACTAATGAAGAAGCAAAGGAACGTGAACGAAAAGATGTCGAAGCTCCTTCGGCATCTTTTCTTGCGATGCAACAACATTACCTTCTTGCAGTTTTTTACTATCGACTGAAGACGCCTTGTTTGGAGTTTATTTTTAGAAAAAGGCTTGAACGGGATGCACCTTTACAGTATGGGAACAGAGTGAGACGCTCAACAGCAACTAGAATGCGGCAAACAAACAACTTGTAAATGGCCAATAAACGCTAAACAATGAACGCTAAACGATGAAAAATAACAAATAACAAATAACAAATAACAAATAACAAATAACAAGCAGCAGATACTAGGTAATCTATAACGAGCAATCAGAGCAGTAGGAAAAAATACACAACCTCAATAACAGTAAGGACTTGACGCCATGAACAAATCAAATGATAGCAAAGTCGAAGCAAACCGCATAGGAGCACCCATTAGCCACGCCGCTGCCCGGCCTCAAGCCACGAAGTGGTGGACGGTGGATGGGGCGATTTCGGTACAGGAACAAGCGTGCATTGTGGAAGCCGCCGCCATGCTGGCAGCAGGACAGACGGTTGCCTTCCCGACGGAGACGGTATATGGCCTCGGGGCGAATGCTTGCGACAGTGAGGCTGTGGAACGCATTTTTATCGCCAAAGGACGCCCATCAGACAATCCGCTCATCGTGCATATCGCGGATGTGGCGCAGTTGGATGCGCTGGTGCTGCCCTACGGAGAGACCGCACAGCGGTTGATGGAACGCTTCTGGCCGGGGCCGCTTACCATTGTGCTGCCGGTCCGGCCGAACGCGGTCTCTTCCCGCGTGACCGCAGGGCTCGACACCGTGGGCGTGCGCATGCCGGCGCACGATACGGCGCTTGCGCTCATTCGCGCTGCGGGCTGCCCGATTGCGGCACCAAGCGCGAACCGCTCGGGACGGCCGAGCCCAACCCGCGCGGAGCATGTGCGCGCGGACCTGGACGGCCTCATCGGCGGCATCGTTGACGGCGGCCCAGCAGGCGTCGGCCTGGAGTCCACGGTGCTTGAAGTGCAGGGCGACCGTGTGCACGTGCTGCGGCCGGGCGGAATTACGACAGCGATGCTGCGTGAAGTGGCGGCCGAGGTGACGGTCGATCCAGCGGTCGACCCGAACGGCGGCATGACGAAAGCATTGCCGCCGTCTTCTCCTTCGGCGGCACCGATCGAGTCGCAGCGTATGGCAGAGCATGCTTCGGGACTTGCAGCTGAACCGCCATTGAAGGAAGGCGCAGCGGGCCACACGGCAGAGCAAGCGGCAGAACGCTCAGGTGAGCTGCTCTCGGTACAACCTGCGCCGCGCTCGCCTGGAATGAAATATACGCATTATGCGCCGCAAGGCACACTTTCTATCGTGCAGGGGCCGTCGGCGTACCGCGTAAGCCGCTGCATCCAAGCGGAATTGGATGCAGCCAAAGGACGCGGCGAGACGACCGGTGTACTGGCATTCAGAGAGCATGCCGAGCAATACCGGGCGGACATCGTCGCATCGCTTGGAAGCGTGGAGGCGTTGGAGGAGGCGGCCCATCATCTATATGATGCGCTGCGCCATTTCGATGAAGCGGGAGCCACCTATATGCTGGCGGAGGCTTGTCCGGCAGAAGGCATGGGACTTGCCGTCATGAACCGGCTTATTAAAGCAGCGGGTCACCGTATCATCCACTGTTAAAGATATGAAAATGGGTAAAATAGAGCTTGTCATGATTAAGGCCTTGTCCGCATACGTTGATTAAAGACGATCGGACGAGGAGAGAGGCAGATGTGGGAAACGGCTGCACCCCTAGGTCAATGGATTACGATTCTCGCTATGGCTCTGGCGCTTGGCTCGGACGCCTTTTCCCTATGTCTTGGCATCGGGATGAGAGGGGTGCGGCGGATGGATGCCTTTCGCATCAGCGTCGTCATCGCGCTCTTTCATGTACTGATGCCGCTGATGGGCGTCATAACGGGCATATATATGAGCATTGTGCTCGGGAAGGTGACGGCGATGGCTGCCGGCGCTCTTCTCGTGATGCTCGGCGGACATATGATTTACAGCTCGTTCAAAGGGGGAGCATCTCACTTTATCGACACGGCTTCGTTCTGGGGTACAATTTTGTTTGCGCTGAGCGTCAGTGTCGATTCGTTCTCTGTCGGAGTAACGCTTGGCATGTTCCGTTCTGATTTGCTGATTACGCTCGTTGCGTTCGGTCTGTTCGGCGGGGCGATGTCCATTCTCGGGCTGCTGCTTGGACATCATGCGGGACAGCGGCTCGGTGAGTACGGCGAAGCGGTGGGCGGTGCTGTATTACTCGTATTCGGCATCTTGTTTTTGATCCCTTCTTGACTTAGGGTACAATAGATAGAGGAGAACTTCACGAGAGGGGGAATGTGATTATGAAACGCATTTTGTTTGTGTGCACAGGCAACACTTGCCGCAGTCCGATGGCAGAAGCGATGCTGAGACATTTGGCGGAGGATCGGTCTTTGGACCTAGAGGTGAAGTCGGCCGGCGTGGCGGCGTGGGATGGCACTCCTATTTCGGAGCATGCGGCTGAAGCGCTTGCCGAACAGCAAATTACGAGCCATCGGACGTTTCGGTCCACTGCCCTGAACGAAGAAGGGATACAGTGGGCGGATATTATTTTGACGTTAACCTTTGGTCATAAGCAGCATGTGCTGCAGCGCTTTCCTCATGCAGCGGACAAGACGTTCGCGCTGAAAGAGTATGTAGAGCAGGACGGGGCGGCGGTGGATGAGCGGGAACAACTGCTTGCTCTGGCGGCGGAACTGCAGTTGAAGCTGGCGCTGGGTGAAGAGCCGACTGAAGAAGAACGGAAGCAGCTCTTTGAACTGCAGCGGCGCGCACCGAGCATGGATGTGGCGGATCCATTCGGAGGCACGTTAGAGCAGTATCGAATGACGGCTGCGGAAATCTGCGAGGCGCTTCATCTGCTGCTGGACAAGCTGGACAAATAGGGATTGCATTTCATTTCCGTATCCTTTATCATCAGGGGTAGAAAATGCAGGTTCGATGTAACTGGCGACGAAAGTGGGTAACCACGGTGGAGCATCGAATAATACGGCCGGTCGCCTGGGCGAAAGAGCAGTGTATGGTAATTGCCATGCTATGCTCTTTTTTTCATGTTATATTATGCTATATATGGTATAGATGGTGCTGAGTTGTTATGGATGTGATTTCTTGGATATTGCATCGGGGCGAGCATCCTGCATTCGTATGAGGCGCTTGTCTCGGGGGATGGTAAGAGAGAGGGAAGAAAATGCAATTTGTTTGCTCCAACTTCCCGGAAATTCGTTATAATAGAGCCATGGCTTGTCTCATGAACAACGTTGGATGCGCCTTAATGAAAGACGACGGATGGAGGGAATAACAATGAAAATTGCCGTAGGTGCAGATCATGCCGGCGTGCGGTTGAAAGATGGAATTATTTCAGTCATTAAGGACATGGGTCATGATGTTGTTGACTTGGGCTGCAATTGTACGGAATCGGTAGACTATCCAGATTACGCGGTGCCGGTTGCAGAGATGGTTGCTTCCGGGGAAGCAGACCGGGGCGTGCTCATTTGTGGCACAGGCATCGGCATGTCCATCGCCGCGAACAAAGTGCCGGGTGTGCGTTGCGCGCTCGTTCACGATCTGTTCTCTGCGAAAGCGACCCGCGAACATAACGATACGAACGTACTGGCCATGGGTGAGCGTGTCATCGGGCCTGGGCTTGCTGAGGAAATTGTGCGCGTCTGGCTGAGCACGGAATTCAGCCGAGGCGAACGTCATGTAGGGCGTCTGGGCAAAGTAACCGATGTGGAGCATAAATATCACCCTGCACCGTAATGAAGCGGAGGTGGAGTTATTATGAGTAATAATATTCGCGAGCAGTCGGAAGCGGCTGTGTATGCCCTCGTGCAAGCGGCGGGCTTGAAGCCCGGGCAGCTGGTTGTTATCGGCTGCAGCACGAGTGAGGTAGCCGGGGCGCGGATAGGAACGTCGGGCACGCTTGATGTAGCCCAGGAGATTTTTGCCGGGCTGGATGTGCTGCATACGGAATTCGGGCTCTACACGGCATTTCAATGCTGTGAGCACCTTAACCGCGCGCTCGTCGTAGAACGGCACACGCTCGAACGGTTCGGGCTTGAGGAAGTTGCTGCAGTACCTGTTCCGACAGCGGGCGGATCAATGGCTGCCTATGCGTATCGGCGATTATCCGCTGCTTGCTTGGCGGAGACGATCGCAGCTGATGCCGGAATCGACATCGGAGAGACGCTCATCGGCATGCACATACGCCGGGTTGCCGTGCCGCTCCGAACTGAGGTGCGCACTATCGGCAAGGCAAGAGTCAATATGGCGGCAACGCGGCCGAAGCTTATCGGCGGGGAAAGAGCCGTCTACCAGTTGCCGGATATCGCGGGCACAGATTCCTGTGAGTAAGATGAGCAAGAAGGCTGCCGGATGACGATAACACATGGAACCTTAACGCAGAATGCGTTGTCATACATTGCAATAAGGTAATTTAACAATGGGAGGGTTATGGTAATGGTAGATCATTTAAGACAATCCGATCCGGACGTATTGAAAGCAATGGATCTGGAACTGCAGCGTCAGCGCAACAACATTGAACTTATCGCTTCGGAGAACATCGTAAGCGAAGCGGTGATGGAAGCGATGGGTACGGTGCTCACGAACAAATATGCGGAAGGCTATCCGGGCAGACGCTACTACGGCGGATGCGAGCATGTCGACATCGTCGAGAACATCGCGCGGGATCGTGCGAAGGAACTGTTCGGAGCGGAGCATGTTAATGTGCAGCCGCACTCCGGAGCGCAAGCGAACATGGCTGTATATTTGGCAGCATTGAAGCCGGGAGATACGGTACTCGGGATGGACTTGGCGCACGGTGGACACTTGACGCACGGCAGCCCTGTCAACGCATCGGGCCTGTTGTATAATTTCGTTGCATATGGCGTCGAAGAAGATACGTTCCGCATCGATTATGACAAGGTGCGCAAGGCAGCTTTCAAACATCGCCCGAAAATGCTCGTTGCCGGTGCCAGCGCTTATCCGCGTATTATCGACTTTGAGGCATTGGCTTCAATTGCGAACGACGTAGGCGCGCTGTTCTTTGTCGACATGGCTCACATTGCCGGCCTCGTAGCGGCTGGACTGCATCCGAGCCCAGTTCCCCATGCCCACTTTGTAACGACGACGACGCATAAGACGTTGCGCGGTCCGCGCGGAGGCATGATTCTGTGCCGCCAAGCATGGGCGCAGGCGATTGACAAGGCAGTATTCCCGGGAACGCAAGGCGGTCCGCTCATGCACGTCATCGCATCCAAAGCAGTTGCTCTGGGCGAAGCATTGCAGCCGTCCTTCAAGGAGCATGCCGAGCAGGTGATTAAAAATGCGCAAGTGCTGGCAGAGTCCCTTATGGCGGAAGGATTGACGATCGTATCCGGTGGTACGGACAATCACCTCATGCTCATCGATACGCGCGGCATCAACATAACTGGTAAAGATGCGGAAAAAGTTCTTGATTCCGTTGGCATTACCGTGAACAAGAATGCGATTCCGTTCGATCCGACGAGCCCATTCATTACAAGCGGGATCCGTATCGGGACGCCGGCAGCAACTTCGCGCGGCATGGATGAGGCGACTATGCGCATTATCGGGCAGGTCATCGCTATGACGCTCAAAAATCCGGCAGATGCGGCGGTATTAGATAAAGCGCGAGGTATGGTGCGTGACTTGACGGCACAATATCCGTTGTATGAGACATTGAAATATTAATGGTAAAGGCAGCGGGTTCCCGCTGACACAGGCCGTGTATGCCTTGAACAGGCATGCGCGGCCTGTTTTTGTTTGTGCTGCAGATGGCTAAGCATTAAGGACATCAGTAGTGGGAGATGGGTCAATGTACCTGTGTGAATGTAGTGATGCACTACCTTTTTCCCATGGCATATTCGCTTGCATGTATAACCAATCCAAGGAATGTTTACTAATAGTACAGTGACTCTTTCTTTTCCAAGTTCAGGGAAGCGGGAAAAAGGCTGACAAAAGTGATGGGGAACACTGTGCAGTGACGGGATACAAATGTTATAATAGAGCCTGTTTAGCGTAAACTGATAACTTGAAGGCAACGAGAGTAAAAAGCGGAGGGACATGTTATATGGGCAAATTGGTCATTTGCGATCATCCTTTGATTCAACACAAAGTGACATTAATTCGTGACAAGAGCACGAATACGAAAGATTTCCGGGAACTGGTGGACGAAGTGGCAACCTTGATGGCGTATGAGATTACGCGCGAGCTGCCGCTGCAGACCGTCACGGTGGAGACGCCGGTAGCGGAGACAGAAAGCAAAATCATTGCAGGGCGGATGCTCGGTATCATCCCGATTCTTCGTGCGGGGTTAGGCATGGTGGAAGGCATCGTCAAGCTGATTCCCGGCGCCAAAATTGGACATGTCGGTTTGTTCCGCGACCCGGAAACCTTGAAACCAGTAGAATACTATACCAAGCTGCCTAAGGATGTTCACGAGCGCGCGCTTATCGTCATTGATCCGATGCTCGCAACAGGCGGCTCGGCCATTGCTGCAATCGATGTGCTGAAGAAACGCGATTGCACACAGATTAAGTTAGCATGCCTAATCGCCGCGCCAGAAGGTGTCAAGGCAGTGCAGGAGGCGCATCCGGATGTGGATATTTACCTTGCCGCATTGGACGAGCGTCTGGATGATCACGGTTATATCGTGCCTGGATTGGGCGACGCAGGGGATCGTCTGTTCGGCACGAAATAACAATACGTTTAGACTACGGAGGATTAGAAGATGTCCAAAGTGAAAGTAATGACGGTGTTCGGTGTACGTCCAGAAGCGATTAAGATGGCGCCGCTCATCCTGGAATTGCAGAAACATCCGGAACAAATCGAGTCCATCGTGTGCGTCACGGGCCAACATCGTCAGATGTTGGACCAGGTGCTCGATGTATTCAGCATCAAGCCTGATTACGACTTGAACATCATGCAGGCGAGCCAGACGCTGAATGACATTTCGATTCGGGTGCTGCAAGGATTAGAGCCGGTGCTGCAGGAGGCGAAGCCGGATATCGTGCTTGTGCACGGAGATACGCTTACAACCTTCTTGGCTAGTTATGCGGCATTTTTGCAGCAGATCCAAGTTGGACATGTCGAGGCCGGATTGCGCACATGGAATAAATTGTCGCCTTATCCGGAAGAAATGAACCGGCAATTGACCGGAGTATTGGCAGACCTGCATTTCGCGCCTACCGATTGGTCGGCAAATAACTTGAGACACGAAAACAAGAAAGATTCATCGATATTTGTCACAGGCAACACGGTAACAGATGTGTTTCAATATACAGTACGATCCGATTACACGCATGAAGTGCTCGATTGGGCACAGGGCAAGCGGCTCGTGCTGATGACGGCTCACCGCCGTGAATCGCAGGGAGAACCGCACCGCAATATATTCCGCGCCGTGCGCCGCATAGCGGACGAGTTCGAGGATATCGCCATCGTGTATCCGGTCCATCTTAGTCCGGCAGTTCGTGAACCGGCCTATGAGATGTTGGGGGATCACCCGCGCATTAAGCTGATTGACCCGTTTGATGTGGTGGACTTTCATAATTTTTATCCTCATACGCATCTCATACTTACCGATTCGGGCGGTCTCCAGGAGGAAGCACCGTCATTTGGCATACCGGTGATCGTCCTTCGCGAAACTACCGAACGACCGGAAGGCATCGATGCAGGCACATTGGAACTGGTCGGTACGGAAGAGGAGATGGTGTACGAGCGTACAAAGGCATTGCTGTCGGATGAATCAACTTATGCAAGGATGAGCAAAGCCGCCAATCCTTACGGGGATGGCAAAGCATCCCAACGAATTGTCAGTGCGATTCTTCACAATTTTGGCATGCAGGCGGAGCGTCCGAAAAACTTTCACACAACGTTCACAAATTGATTCAGTGCTGTCTTCTAGAGCATAACGTTCCAGCATACAGTGACACTGTACGGTTTACGCGGTTTTTTGCAGCTTGGAAAACGAAAATACATCGTTTTCATCCTTATAAATACAGGGTTTTTATGAATTGACAAAATCTCGTATTGTTAAGTAAAATGAATGGGAATTATAGCCTATGAAGACCACTAAACGCAATGATAACCTGTGGCTGGTCGCTCTCAGTATTGGTGGAGCCGGCGTTATGCTTGCCATATATATTCTCATTGGATTTTTCGTGGGGAAGTGGTTAGCTCATGCATTGGACGGACCTAAGCTTTGGCTTGCCGTAGGTGCGATATCCGGGATGTGTCTCGGTATCGCGAACATCGTCTACTTTGTTAGAAAGTTCATGGGGGAACAAGATGAATGATATGACTTCCATTGTCAATGCCGTTACCAGAGTGACGTTCATCCTGTTGTCGGTGTTCCTTCTCGTATGGGCTTTTGCACCGGAATACCGGCCAATAGCTGCAGGCTTGACGCTGGGCACGGCTATAGGCTTGATCAACGTTCGATATTTGTCGATGAAGGTCCGGCAACTTGTCGACCTTGCCGTAAGCGCGGAGAGGAAGCGGTACAATTTTGGAATGGTTACGAGAATGTGTATTGCATTCTTGGCCGTCATGATCGCAGCGAAATTGGGTCATGTGAAAATATCGCTACCGTCAACCATAGTCGGATTGTTCATCGCGCAGCTATTGACCATTCCTGTGAGTATCTTTTTTGGAATAAGACAAAATAAGTAACTTTATTTTGGAAAGGGGTGAACACATTACATGCATTCAGCACCGATTATTCAACTTGGGGGCTTAAACATCGACTTATCGGCAGTATTCATGCTGCTAGTGAGCATGATCGTCGTATTCGTGCTTTGCCGCTTGGCCGTGCGCAACTTATCGGTCGAAAATCCTTCCAAATTGCAAAATTTTATGGAATGGGTTGTCGAATTCGTGCAAGGTATTGTCGGCAGTGCCATGGATCTTAAGAAGGGTAAGCCTTACATTTCTTTAGGGTTGACGCTCATCTTGTTTATCTTTGTATCCAATCTGCTCGGTTTGCCGTTTGCCATCATGACTGAAACGCACCATCCGGTATCGATTTTCGGTCAAGAAATCGTGACGACAAGTCAGGTTGCACTCGACAAATTGGCTGCGGAGGGAAAAGACCCGCATATCGAACTGCTATGGTGGAAATCACCGACAGCGGATATTAACATTACGTTCGGTCTTGCCATTATCGTCTTTGTCCTGATGAACTACTTAGGTTTGAAACATAACCGGAAGCATTACTTGAAACATTATGTGGAGCCATACTGGTTCTTCCTGCCTCTGAACATTATTGAGAATTTGGCCAAGCCAATCGCTTTGGCGATTCGTTTGTTCGCGAATATTTTCGCGGGTGAAGTGCTCATTTCCACCATTATTAAGGCGGGAGTATTCGGGGTTCCATTTCTCGCGGCGTGGCAAGGATTCAGTATTTTCATTGGCGCATTGCAAGCCTTTATCTTCACTATTTTGACAATGGTGTATATTGCGCAAACGACGATACACGAAGAGTATTGACAAACTCTGCCCGAACCCTTTCCCGTTATGGGTTACTTCGGATGAGATATATAAACAAAGCACTAAAATAATAAACAGATTCGAGGAGGATTTTCTAATGGAAATGTTAGCAGCAGCAATTGCAGTAGGTTTAGGCGCTTTGGGCGCAGGTCTTGGTAATGGTATGATCGTCAGCCGTACGGTAGAATCGATTGCTCGTCAACCAGAAGCACGCGGTCCATTGCAGACGACAATGTTTATCGGGGTCGGTATCGTAGAGGTTGTTCCGCTCGCGGCTACAGTTATCGCATTCTTGATCCTTTTCTCTTAATGATGATTATAAACACGGTTTGGCGGGGAAGGCCGATGCCATCCGCGCCTTCGTTTTGTTAATCCACTTCATGCTTAACGGAAAGGAGTGACTGTAGTGAGCTTAGTTTGGGAAAATATGGTTTTTTCAATTATTGCTTTTTTAATTCTCTATCTATTACTGAGAAAATATGCTTTTGGGCCTCTGTTCGACGTCATGGAAAAACGCCGGGCATTGGTGCAGCAGCAAATGGATGAAGCGGCTAACAGCCGTACGCAAGCACAAACGTTTGTGGAAGAACAGAAGCAAGCTCTTGCTACAGCGCGCAAGGAAGCGTACGACATTATCGAGCAAGCGAGACAGACCAGCGCGCGACAAGCAGACGATATACTTTCTGGCGCGAAAGAAGAATCGGTTCGCTTGAAAGAAGAAGCGGCCCGTGATATCGAGAGCGAGAAGAACAAGGCGGTGGCTGCGCTTCGCAACGAAGTAAGCAGCATGTCCGTTGCGATTGCTTCCAAAATCTTGGAGAAACAAGTGGATGAGAAGGAGCAAGAGCAATTGGTTGGCCAATACCTGAAAGAGGTAGGGGACAAACAATGAGCCAAGAAATCGGAGTTGCAAAGCGTTACGCCAGAGCGCTGTTCGAGCTTGCCGAGGAGCGCAAGACTGTCTCGGAAACCGAACAGCAACTGAAAGATGTGGCGACAGTGGTATCCGACAACGAGAAGCTGTATATCTTGTTGACATCGCCAAATGTTGTGTTGGCAGACAAAATCGGGGTGCTGGACATTGCGCTCAAAGATCAAGTCTCCGACATTGTATACAATACGCTGCAGCTGCTTATCGAGCGCGGCCGCATCAGTATTTTGCATGAGGTGGTCAACAGTTATATTCGCATTGCGGGTGAAGCGATCGGGCTGTTGGATGCTTATGTGACGACGGCTTATCCGTTGAATGATGCGGAGAAGCAAGCGGTTGCCGCAGAGTTCGGTCACAAGCTGGGCAAGACCATCCGCATTCATAACGTGGTCGATGCATCCATCATTGGCGGCATGCTCGTCCGCATTGGGGATCGTCTGTATGATGGCAGCTTGTCCGGCAAGTTGGATCGCATGAACAAAACATTGAAATCTCAAGCACGGTAGTTTTCATATATAGCACGGTAGAATGGGGTGAAGCGAATTGAGCATCAGACCTGATGAAATCAGCACGCTGATTAAAAGTCAAATCGAGAAGTACAAATCGGAAATCGAAGTGGCAGAAGTCGGCACTGTCATTAATGTCGGTGACGGTATTGCTCGCGTGCACGGATTAGAGCAATGTATGTCCGGGGAGCTGCTCGAATTCTCCAATGGCGTTATGGGGATGGCACTCAACCTGGAAGAGAACAACGTAGGTATCGTTATTCTTGGACCATATACAGATATTCGCGAAGGAGACCAAGTGAAGCGCACAGGTCGCATCATGGAGGTTCCTGTCGGCGAAGCGATGCTAGGCCGTGTCGTAAATCCGCTCGGTCATCCGGTCGACGGGAAAGGACCAATCGCGACAACAGAATTCCGTCCGGTAGAAGCGAATGCGCCGGGCGTTATCGACCGGAAATCGGTTCATGAGCCGATGCAAACTGGTATTAAAGCGATTGACTCGATGGTTCCAATCGGACGAGGTCAGCGCGAGCTGATTATCGGCGACCGTCAAACAGGTAAGACGACGATCGCGATTGATACGATCATTAACCAAAAAGGCAACGGCGTAAAATGTATTTACGTTGCAATTGGACAAAAGCAATCCACAGTTGCGCAAGTCGTGGAGACATTGCGCCGCCACGGTGCGCTTGAATATACAATCGTCGTAACGGCATCTGCTTCCGAGCCAGCTCCACTTCTGTTCTTGGCTCCATACGCAGGCTGTGCGATGGGTGAATATTTCATGTACAAAGGCGAGCACGTGCTTGTCGTTTACGATGACTTGTCGAAGCAAGCCGCGGCATACCGCGAACTGTCCTTGCTCCTTCGCCGTCCTCCAGGACGTGAGGCGTATCCAGGGGATGTCTTCTATTTGCATTCCCGTTTGTTGGAGCGCGCTGCGAAGCTTAGCGACGAGAACGGTGGCGGTTCTTTGACCGCATTGCCTTTCATCGAGACACAAGCGAACGACGTATCCGCTTATATCCCGACCAACGTAATTTCCATAACAGACGGACAGATTTTCTTGGAGTCTGACTTGTTCTATTCGGGTCAACGTCCTGCGGTTAACGTAGGTATTTCCGTATCCCGCGTAGGGGGAGCGGCGCAAATCAAAGCGATGAAGAAGGTCGCTGGTACGTTGAAGCTCGATCTTGCGCAATATCGCGAGCTGCAAGCTTTCTCCCAGTTCGGTTCTGATCTGGACAAATCGACGTTATCCCGTTTGAACCGCGGTGATCGTCTGATGGAGATCTTGAAGCAGGGTGTTAACCAACCGTTGCCGGTTGAGAAGCAGGTTGTCAGCATTTACGTGGCAACGAGAGGGCATCTAGACGAAATTCCGGTGAAAGATGTCCGCCGCTTCGAAAATGAATTCCATGCATTCCTTGAATCCAATCACGAGGCTATTTTCCAATCGATTCGCGACACGAAAGATTTGTCGAAAGAGAATGAAGAAGCATTGGTAAATGCCGTGACGAAGTTTAAGAAAAGCTTTGCCGTTTCGGTTTAATATACAGAATTATATGCAGCCGGGCCGCGCTGCGGCGCCCCGGCATGCATGCTGAAGAAGTCCGCTTTGCCCCGCGCAAAGTGCCAAAGGCAGGTGAAACGTAAGTGGCTATAGGAATGCTTGATATTAAACGCCAGATTAAGAGTGTACAGAGCACGAAGCAAATCACGAAGGCGATGGAGATGGTTGCTGCAGCGAAGCTGCGCCGCGCACAGGAGAAAGCGCAAGCAGCTCGTCCTTATGCGGAAAAGCTTAAAGAAGTAGTGTCCAGCATTGCGGCAGGCACCCAAGGCATTCAGCATCCGATGCTCGAGAAGCGTCCGGTCAAGAAGACGGGATACCTTGTCATCACTTCAGACCGGGGATTAAAGGGCGGTTATAATGCCAACGTACTCCGCAAAGTGTCACAAACGATCAAGGAACGCCATCAGTCCAATGATGAGTTTGCGCTATTTGTCATCGGACGCAAAGGGCGGGATTATTTCCGCCGCAGAGGGATGCCGATTGTGGAAGACGTGACGGAATTGCCGGACTCGCCAACGTTTGCCGACATTAAGTCGATTGCATACAAGGCGGTTAAGTTTTTTGAGGAAGAGCAGTACGATGAATTGAACTTGTTCTACAATCAATTCATTAACGCGATCACACAAACGCCGGTTGAGAAGCGCCTTTTGCCGCTAGATGATAACACATTCAGCGGAGGAACAGCTTCTTACGAGTATGAACCATCTCCGGAGAGCGTGTTGGAGCAGCTATTGCCGAAATATGCGGAAACGATCATTTACAGCGCACTGCTGGATGCGAAAGCAAGTGAATTCGGTGCGCAAATGACGGCAATGGGCAGTGCGACGAAAAATGCGACGAAGATGATTAATTCGCTGACATTGACATACAACCGTGCGCGCCAAGCGGCGATTACGCAAGAGATTTCGGAGATTGTAGCTGGAGCGAACGCTCAAGCATAACGGGATAGCGCAAGCTTTTCAGTAGGAGGGAACGAGATGAATAAAGGACGCGTTATTAGCGTTACGGGTCCGGTTATCGACGTTGAGTTCGAACGTGGACAACTGCCTGAGATTTTGAACGCGATCAAGATTGAACAGAAATCGACGACTCCTGGCGCACCTGACATCAACTTGACGTTGGAAACATCGGTTCACTTGGGTGACAACGTAGTTCGCTGCGTTGCGATGTCTTCGACAGACGGTCTGGTGCGTGGCATGGAAGCAACAGATATGGGTTCGCCAATTACCGTTCCTGTGGGCTCTGTTACACTGGGACGCGTATTTAACGTACTCGGCAATACGATTGACAATGCAGGCGATGTTAGCCGTGAGATGGTCAGTCCGATTCATAAACCGGCTCCTGGCTTCGATGAATTGTCCACGCAGGCGGAAATTTTGGAGACAGGCATCAAAGTTATCGACTTGCTTGCTCCGTATGCGAAGGGCGGTAAAATCGGCCTCTTCGGCGGTGCGGGCGTAGGGAAGACGGTAACGATTCAAGAGCTTATCAACAACATCGCACAAGAGCACGGCGGTATCTCCGTATTCGCTGGTGTAGGCGAGCGTACACGTGAAGGTAACGACTTGTATTATGAGATGAGAGAATCCGGCGTTATCAACAAGACGGCGATGGTGTTCGGTCAGATGAACGAACCGCCTGGAGCGCGTCTGCGCGTGGCCCTGACTGGTTTGACAATGGCGGAATATTTCCGTGATGAAGAAGGCAAGGACGTGCTTCTCTTTATCGACAACATTTTCCGCTTCACGCAAGCGGGCTCCGAAGTATCCGCGCTTCTCGGCCGAATGCCTTCCGCGGTAGGTTATCAGCCTACGCTGGCTACGGAAATGGGTCAATTGCAAGAGCGGATTACATCGACGAAGAAAGGTTCCGTTACGTCGATTCAAGCGATCTACGTTCCTGCGGATGACTATACTGACCCGGCTCCTGCAACAACGTTTGCTCACTTGGACGCGACGACGAACTTGGATCGGAAAATTTCCGAGATGGGTATCTTCCCGGCTGTTGATCCGTTGTCCTCTTCTTCCCGTATTTTGACTCCAGAAGTCGTGGGCGAAGAACACTACGATGTTGCACAAGGCGTTAAGAAGATTTTGCAGCGCTATAAAGAGCTGCAGGACATTATCGCTATTCTCGGTATGGATGAATTGTCAGAGGAAGACAAGCTGACAGTTGCACGTGCCCGTAAAATCCAACGTTTCTTGTCCCAACCGTTCCACGTGGCAGAGGCGTTCACGAACATTAAAGGGAAGTACGTACCGGTTAAAGAAACGGTGCGCAGCTTCAAAGAAATTCTGGATGGCAAGTACGATGACCTTCCGGAAGCAGCTTTCTTGTTTGTCGGCACAATCGAAGAAGCTGTGGAGAAAGCAAAGACGCTGTAAGCGGCTTGACGTGAAACGGGCTGCCTAAGCCAATGCGGCAGGCAGAACGGAAGGAGGAAACCGCAGTTGAGCACCTATTTGTTGGAAATTGTTACACCGGAGCGCAAAGTGTTCGAACAGCAGGTGGACATGATTAGCGTCAAGGGCGTCGAAGGTGAGCTAGGTATTTTGGCGAACCATATTCCTTTGGTCACTCCGCTTCAAATTGGTCCGATGAAGATCAAAGAAGGCGGCAGAGAGCATTGGATTGCGGTTCACGGTGGATTTGTCGAAGTGCGCAAAGACAAAGTCGTCGTGCTTGCGGAAAGCGCTGAATTACCGGATGATATCGACGTTGAACGCGCGAAAGCAGCGAAAGCCCGGGCGGAGCAGCGCCTGGCGATAGCTCAACGGAGCAAGCAAGATTCCGTCGATTTCCGTCGTGCGGAATTATCGCTCCATCGTGCCGTGACGCGGATTAAAGTATCGCAAAGACAATGGTAAAATGCCTTTGGCATTAATAAGGGATTGTCCCCGCAAGCAGAAGCTCTGCTGCGGGTACAGTCCCTTTTTTGTTAAGCATGGAATCATTCTGAACATGGATTAACACGTAGCGCAAAGAACCGGGTGAGTCATGTCGTGTACGGAGCCCACCCGGTTCTTGTCTGTATGGTTACCCGTTTATCTTGTCTTGAGTTGGAGCGCATTGTGCAGCATGACGGCTGCTTCTGCACGCGTTGCCCGGTGGAGAGGCTTTAGCTTTCGGCCTTCATAGCCGCTGAGCACGCCGTAGGAAATGGCAGTGTATACATCTTGTTCGGCCCATCCGGACAGCAAATACGTATCTGTATACCGTTTGTACGGTTCAGCCAATGATCGCTTGGGCAAATGCGAAGCTTGGACTAGCATAACCGCCATCTGTTCGCGTGTAATCCAATCATTCGATCCATACGTATTCTCATCATAGCCTTGTACGATACCGTACGATTGTGCCGTCGCGATAGCGTCCTTGGCCCAATGCTTGGCTGTATCTGAGTAGACGCGACCGGCACGCGGCTTCAGGTTGTATGCGCCAACGATCATTTGCGCGAATTCGGCTCGTGTTACCCGGCGATTCGGCCGGAACGTTCCATCCTCATAGCCGCTCATCGCGTGGTCGGCGATGAGCTGTGCGATCGTGCTCTCAGCCCAGTGTCCGCGAATGTCCCTTAGCGGTTCATTGGCGGCGATCGGAGGAGTGTACGGTCCGATTCCTACCCCTGGCAGTGCAGGGTTCGCTACATCTGCGATGAAGTAGCGTCGCCCGTACATATCGAATTGAGATACAGCGTTGAACTTGCCCTGCAAGAGCGGCTCGGTGAGTTGAATAGACTGATCTTCCCACGTGTAATCATTTTCCCACAACGGAATGACCAGCACCGCTTCTTCATCCTTGAGCTGTGCCTTGAAGCGATTCGGCTGAACAGCTACAGTCTTATTGCGCAGCTGAGCTGAGCCTGTCAGCACGTCCACGCTTCCGGTAACTGCATGAAGAATCGTACCCGGGATATCGCTGCTCTGGTAAAATCCTTCCCAATGCGCACCATTGCGGGTTCCGCCAGCAGGAAGCACGAGCAGTGGCTTCTTCGTATCTTCGTAGCCGCTGATGAACAGGCTCATGCGTTCCGACACCATTTGGTTCAGTCTATTCGTCAGCTCCTTGGCCTCGCCTGCGATCTCTGTCGGCAACGACTGCCATTCAGCGGACTGGGACGACAAGAGCGTTCTTACGGGCTCGGTGCCGTTATAGGCTGCTTCCCGCCAATCGATTCCGGCCTCATCCGCCAACAACGCTGCCCACAGTGTGACAGCACGGCTTTCTTCCTCAAGGAAGGTTAACGCGGACGGCTTCCATTGCGCAGCTTCCGCACGCAGGGAACGTCTCCATGACGCCACATCGCTGGCATCAGGATGAGCAGCTGCGTACAGAGCATAGTGACTGACATACCCTGCCGTTCCTTCGCGGATCTCTTCGTTTATGCGTGCACGTGAATCGTCAGCGGCGTATTGATGATACGTATCCCACCAATATTTTGCTTCCTGCAGACGATTCTTACGGTAAGTCTCATCCAATACGGCGCTGGTCAACCGATCGATAAGTGCTAACCGGTATTCGCGCGGCTTTTCACTCAGCGGGTATCGTGTTGCGCGTCGTTTGCCTTCGCGAGGGAAGCCCAACGTAAGCACCAGCTGCTCTGTAGCAAGCCGGAAGGCTCGTTCCGCTTCCGGTTCCGTGATGGGTCCTTGCAGGCGGCTATCCGCCTTCCGTACGATTACGGCATGGCTGCCTTGCCATGTTCGCACGCTCACTTGCCCGTAGTCGGGCAAGGGCAGAGCGGCTTGACGATCGCTCCCCGCCAGCAGCCGGACGCTTTTCGCTTCGATGGCGTAGACCTGATCGCCATCCACGTAGAGGAGTACCACATTTGACCATGGAACATGCGGCCAGACGTTGTTCAGCTGCGGCCAGGCCGCGGCGCGAAGCGACTGCAGCAGATCAGGTACAGAAGCATCAGCAGCTTCGTTGACATGAAATCGCCGGGGTGCTTGTTCCTCGCCGGTGATTGATTCGGAATGCGGCTTCGGCTGCGGGGAAGACGTCGAGCACCCATTAAGTGTGGAAACGAAAGTGAGGAGGAGACAGGTAACCCAGATTACCCACCGATTGAGCTTCCTTCTTCCGTTCGTGTTATGTGCATCCAATTACGCCACTCCTTTGTCATAAATACATCCATTCAGCGCATCTATTGCATTTAGTGTGAAGTAGAAACGAAAAACTTATGCGATCGGACAGAAGAGATGCTTACGGCGGGGGAGCAAACCTAGCAATATATAAGTTGGACTAAATTGTTTTTCGCAGTCGAAGTAAGCCCCATTGGAGAATATACAGTAAACTGTGCGGATTGGGCGGCTAAACGGCATATGGACTGTATTTACGTGTTGTTTTCATTGCACAAAATCTAATGTAGATAGTAACATCGAACACAAACAATTATCGGCATATAGAAAAAACCGGGAGACAACGTAAGCGTACGCGTGCCTCTCCGGTTCTAAACGGTCTCCATATGTTTTATTAAGGGAATTAAGAATTGATGGCCTTAAGAATTAATGGATTTAAAAGTTAACGACTTCAAAAATTAATAATATCAAGGTTTAAGCACAACCTCAGCTTCGACCTTTTTCATATGCATTTGATAGAACGCATCCCCGATCGTTTGCGGATCAAACGGTGTATTCTGCTGAACGAACCCGCATACCGTTAATGTGCCGGCATACAGTCCGTATCCTTTGAACTCCTCGTGCAGACTGAGCGCTAGACTGCGCAGCGCGGATTTGCCGATGCCGAGCGATGCCAATGACGCCGTCGGATGCAAAGCCTGTCCGCCACCGGTAAGCAGCAGGGAGCCCGTGCCGCGTGCTTTCATACCGGGAAGTACGCATTGAGCGGCCGTTAACGCCCCAATCACGTTCACTTTAAAGTCCTCGGTCACTTGTCCGGGCACCACTTCGGAAGGAAGTCCGGGTGTGTGAGCAGAAGCGTTGTACACGAGCACATCAGGTGTGCCCCATTCTGTGTCCAAGTGTGCTAACGTTTCCCGTAGCGCCTGCTCGTCTCCCGTATGGGCAACCGAACCGGCGGCTTCTATATTCATGTCGCGTAAAATATCCTGCATTTGCGAAAGCGTCTGTGCCTCGCGTGTAATAAGCATGGGACGGTATCCCCGTTGTCCGAACGACTTTGCAATGCCGAGTCCGATACCACATCCTGCGCCGACGATCCAAATCATCGGTTGTGTCATTTCATTCAACCCCTTGTTGTTAGTCCAATGTATAAGAGGTTGTTCAAAAGGTCCCCTTCTGTGAACTTTTTGAACACGCACTATTAAGTATTGTAAACCGAAGAGACAGGTAAGTTCAAAATCATTTTTCACATTTCCGACAATTGGATAAAGTCATCAACTATAACTGCTATGTCCGATGGATTCAATCGAACTTGATGCGCAGGAAGCCATTCGGGAGCGTGTTAAAATATTGAAAAATATTGCTTGACGGTGATGGGAGAAGCTTTTATAATGAAGACAGTTAATATTGATAATCATTCTCAAATGGATGATGGTCATATTAAACAACAGTGTCGAAATCCCTTCTTCTTGGTTATTTTGTTTTGCAGTAGGTTCGTTAATTGTAGGTAGTTTCCTCATCCTCCGTGAGCTGTGGTACGTCCGCAGCTCCTTTTTTTTGTGAAATGCTTTGTGTTGTCACAAAATGTTCAATTGGAACATTTTCTACAGGTTGTGTAAAAATACCCCTTTTGATCACGATGATTATCTGATAGCATTTCGACATCGAATCTTGCATTCCCCTTCAAGTCCAGTGCTCATGTAGTCTCGCCAATGCTCGGCTCCTCCTTCTTCAGCTTCTTGCAACCCTCTCGGTGCTGAAAAGTGTACTTTTTGCACATGCACTTCTAGTCGCTGATGCATGTGAATAGTTATATATTGAATAAACCATGTCATTCCCGAAAAAAGAGGTAAAAGGTGGCAGGAATTGCATAGACGGGGTTGGTAGGTTTTGTTATAATTGTGGCGGGTTTATTACAAATTGCACAGTTTTCTTGCAAAATGTTAGCTGCTGCGACGGAGGGGATGTCTTTGGAGTACATCAATAATTACGTCATTGTGGCCATTTTTGTCGGGCTGGGTATTTTCCTGCCGGTTGCCGCACTGACGGCTGGCCGATTATTGCGACCGAAGAAGCCTACAGAAATGAAGCAGACGACTTATGAAAGCGGTAACGATCCGGTCGGTGTCGGACAAGTCCGGTTTAACATCCGGTACTACTTGTTTGCGCTTATGTTTGTCATTTTCGATGTGGAAACCGTTTTCTTGTACCCGTGGGCGGTCGCGTATAATCAATTGGGATTGTTTGCGCTCGTCGAGATGTTGATTTTCGTTGGATTGCTGTTAGTCGGATTAATTTATGCCTGGAAAAAGAAGGTGCTTCAATGGAACTCTCATTAGAGTCAATCACGCCGGAGGAACGGCAAGAGTTAGACCGCAACGTGTTTTTTGGCACGTTGGAGCAGTTGAAGGCATGGGCGCGCAGCAATTCACTATGGCCCTTAACGTTCGGGCTTGCATGCTGCGCCATCGAAATGATGGGGACCGGAGCATCCCATTACGATCTGGACCGCTTTGGCGTTATTTTCCGGACGTCCCCCCGTCAGTCGGACTGTATGATTGTGGCGGGAACCGTCACGAAGAAGATGGGGCCGCTCTTAAGGCGACTGTATGATCAGATGCCAGAACCGAAGTGGGTTATTGCCATGGGCTCTTGCGCCACTGCGGGCGGACCTTACGTCAAATCCTATGCGGTCATTAAGGGTGTAGACCAGATTGTGCCCGTCGATATTTATATTCCGGGCTGTCCGCCGAATCCCGCCGCGCTGATTTATGGCATTAACAAGCTGCAAGAGAAGATCCGCTATGAGGCGAAGACCGGGAAGCGGGTGACCAACTCATGAGTGAAGAACAAAAGGATAAGGAAACGAAACTAGAGAGAACGAACAACGTGTCAGAACCACAATCAGAAGAATCGGTAAAGCCGGATACTGAGGTGCCAACAGATACGGCTGCAGAAGCCGAGACGGGGAGCTCCCCAACGGCGAATGCACCTGCGTCCACGGGGGCAGACAAGCCGATGCGGGCGCCGCTCACTGAAGAGGAGAAGGCGGCTCGCGTGCAAGCAGCAGCCGAAGCGCGCGCTGCTCGTGCGAAAGCCGCTGCCGAAGGCGGCGAGGGAAGCGCAGAAGCACCCGCAGACAAGCCTGCGCGTACCCGCGATAAGGCGGAGGGCGACGCGGCAGGCGAGGAGAAGCCGGAGCGTCCGGCACGCGCACCGCGCGCCAAGGCGAATGAAGAGCCGCCGAAGCCGAAGGAACCGTCGCCGAAGCAGCCCCTTCTTGACCGGCTGGTCGCCATGCTGAAGGCGGATGTGGCTGAGGATGCGGTGGAGGATGCTGTCATCAACTATGAGAACGATCATTTGCCCACTGTGACGATTAAAAATGAGCATTGGCTATCCTGCGCGCATCAGCTGCGCGGTCATTTGGAATGGTCATGCGAGTATTTACGCAACCTGTCCGGCGTGGATCAGGAAACGCATCTCGAGGTTGTTTACCATATGATTAATTTATCGACGAAGGCAGAAGTCGCGGTTCACGTCAAGGTTGATCGCGAAGCGCCGACGGTCGCCTCGGTCACGCCAATCTGGCCGACGGCGGATTGGAACGAGCGCGAAGCTTATGATTTGCTCGGCATTCAGTTTACGGGACATCCCGATTTGCGCCGCATCATGATGCCGGATGATTGGGTAGGACACCCGCTGCGCAAAGATTACGAGTCGTTGGATTCGGAGGTGTAACCACCCGTGATTCGCACAGAAGAATTGCTTTTGAACGTCGGACCGCAGCACCCTAGCACGCATGGAGTATTCCGTATCGTCGTCAAGCTGGACGGTGAGGTTATCACTGAAGCCACTCCGGTAATGGGTTACTTGCACCGGGGAACGGAGAAGCTGGCCGAGAGTCTGAGTTATACGCAAATTATTCCTTATACGGACCGGATGGATTATGTGTCCGCCATGACTAACAACTACGTGCTCGTGCATGCAGTTGAGAAAATGATGAGCATTGAAATTCCGGAACGAGCTGAATTTCTGCGTCTTATCGTGATGGAACTGCAGCGTGTTGCAAGCCATTTAGTATGGTGGGGGACATATTTGCTTGATATAGGGGCGATGAGTCCGTTCCTGTACGCATTCCGTGACCGGGAAATTATTATCGATTTATTTAACGAGCTGTGCGGAGCGCGTCTCACCTACAATTACATGCGGGTTGGCGGCGTCAAATGGGATGCCCCTCCGGGATGGATTGACAAGGTGCGTGAATTCCTCCCGTATATGAGGAAGCGGTTGAACGAGTACGACAAGCTAGTCAGCGGGAATGAGATTTTTCTCGCCCGCATCAAAGGGGTAGGCGCTTATGATGCCGAGACAGCCATCGCATATGGCCTTAGTGGGGCCAACCTGCGCTGTACGGGCGTGAACTGGGACTTGCGCAAGGATGAGCCATACAGCTTGTATGACCGGTTTGAATTCGATGTGCCGCTCGGCGTGAACGGAGACTGCTATGATCGTTATCTAATTCGTATGGAGGAGTTACGGCAGAGCCTGCGTATTTTGGAGCAAGCATTGGAGCAGTTCCCGAGCGAAGGAGAGACGATGGGCAAAGTGCCGCGTGTCATTCGGCCGCCGGCCGGAGAAATGTACGCACGGATTGAATCTCCGCGCGGTGAGATTGGATGCTATATTATTTCTAAAGGGAAAGCGGAGCCGTACCGCTTGAAGTTCCGCCGTCCATCTTTTGTCAATTTGCAGATCCTGCCGAAGCTGCTCGTTGGTGAGACGATGACGAACCTCATTACCATATTGGGCGGGGTCGATATCGTCGTTGGGGAGGTGGATTGCTAATGGACGAACTACTGAAGCAGACACTTACGTGGCAGAACGGATTTATTTTTCTCGGATGGGGAGTCGTGTTTCTATTCGTCGTTCTTGGCTTCGTCACCTATGCAATTTACTTCGAACGCAAAGTTATCGGCTGGATGCAGCTTCGTCACGGACCTACACGCGTCGGACCGTTCGGATTGCTGCAGACGGTTGCCGATATTTTTAAGCTTTTGCTTAAAGAAGATACTATTCCTCGCAAAGCAGACAGAGCGCTGTTCATCTTGGCTCCAGTCATCACTTACGTTCCGTCGTTTGCCGTGTTAGCGACGCTCCCATATAGTGCAAACCTGGGGTTTGCCGATTTAAATGTAGGACTGTTATACTATGCGGCATTGTCCAGCATTTCAACTATTGGTATCATTTTAGGTGGTTGGGCTTCGAACAACAAATATTCTCTTTTGGGGGGAATGCGCTCTGCAGCGCAGATGGTAAGCTATGAAATTCCGCTTGTCATTTCCGTCGTCGGCGTAATTATGTTGAACGGATCGCTCAGCTTGCGTACTATTGTAGAAGGGCAAGGAAACTACTTCTGGGAGTGGAACTTTCTCCCGCAAATTATCGGCTTCGTCGTCTTTATTATTGCCGGGGTGTCCGAACTGAACCGCACCCCGTTCGACTTGCCGGAAGCGGAGTCAGAGCTCGTGGCAGGCTATCATGTCGAGTACAGCGGCTTCCGCTTCGCCTTTTTCATGTTGTCGGAATACGTGTATGTGTTCGCGCTGTCGGCACTTACGACCGTATTGTTCCTTGGCGGCTGGCATCCACCGCTTCCGTTTCTCGATTTCATCCCGGGGCTGTTGTGGTTCGTGCTAAAATTCTCGTTCTGCGTCTTCTTCCTCTTTTGGCTGCGTGCGACGATGCCGCGTATTCGCGTGGATCAATTGATGAGCTTCGGGTGGAAGGTGCTGCTGCCGCTTGCCCTAATCAACGTATTTTTGACGGCGGTATACATCGAAATTTTCAACAAATAGTTCATGTTCAAAAAATCTCATTTTCAGCAGCGAGAGTGAATGGAGATTCGATGCCGAATCGTGATCAAAAGGGGATTTTTTGAACAACCTCAAAAAGGCTAGGGGTGAAATCCGTGAAGGGATTGATAAAAGGTCTTGGCGTCACCTGGAAGGCGATGACATCAAAAAAAGTCACCTATAAGTACCCGGATGTGCCTCTGCAAATGCCCGACCGGTTTCGCGGGATTCAACATTTCGACCCGGACAAGTGCATCGTGTGCAACCTTTGTGCGAAAATTTGCCCTACCGATTGCATTACGCTGACGGGCAAGCCGAATCCGGACCCGGAGAAAAAAGGAAAAGTGATCGATACGTACGATATCAACTTTGAGATTTGCATTCTGTGCGATCTGTGCACGGAAGTATGTCCGACCGAAGCGATTGTCATGACGAACAATTTCGAACTTTCGACCTACAGCCGGGATGATCTGTTCAAAAATATGGATTGGCTGAACGGCAACAACGAACTGATCAGGCAAGAAAACAATTCCGCCATGCCAAAAGGGGGCGCGAAGAAAAATGTTTAACTTCTCCATTGAATGGACGGGGGAAACGGTTGCCTTCTTCGTGCTGTCCATTTGCATTATCTCTGGTGCCGTCTTGATGCTGAACTTTACGAAAGTGGTGCATATGGTCGTTTCGCTGGCGTTCGCTTTTCTGGGGCTCGCCGGCATGTATGTGCTGCTCGACGCGGAGTTCGTTGCTTTCGTGCAAGTGCTTGTGTACACGGGGGCGATCACCATCTTAATGATATTCGGCATCATGATGACCCGGCACGACAAGCAGGATGAACAGCTCGTGCGTCCGTGGAAGGAAGGGTTGGCCGCAATTGGCTGTCTGGCCCTGTTCGGAGTTCTCTTTTTTTCCATACGAAGCGCCGAATTTCCTGTGCACGACAAGGTGTCGTTGGCAGAGGACAATACACTGAATCTTGGGAAGCAAATTTTTACGGAACATGTCATCCCGTTCGAGCTGCTGTCCGTTCTGCTTACGGTGTCCTTCATTGGGGCTATCGTCATCGCGAAAAAGGAGGCGGACTAAGATGAGCACGATGTTGGCTTCTTACTTGACTCTCGCCGCTATCTTATTCTGTATCGGCCTGTTCGGAGTATTGACGAAACGCAACGCCGTTATCGTGCTCCTATCGATCGAGCTAATGCTGAATGCAGCCAATTTGAATTTAATCGCATTTTCTAAATACGGTGTAGTGCCAAGCTTAAAGGGGCAAATCTTCTCGCTCTTTACGATTGCTATCGCGGCTGCGGAAGCGGCTATCGGCATTGCCATTCTGATCGCGTTGTACCGGAACCGCGGGACGGCCAACGTGGACGAATTTGACGACTTGAAGAGATAATCGGTAGGGAGGATACGACAATGGAATCCGTCTTTTCGCAGTACGCTTGGGCCATTCCGGTCATTCCGCTGCTCGCGTTCCTCGTGCTGACGGCATTCGGCCGCCAGATGAAAGGCGTGGCCGTCGCGATCGGCGTCTTCAGCTCGTTCGCCGCGTTTGCACTTTCCGTCCTTGTTTTGTGGGAACGGGTACAGGGATCACCGGATGACTATACCCGAAGCTTTGAATGGTTGGGCTTTGGGGCTATTCGTCTGGAATTCGGATTTGACGTGACGAATTTGAATGCGTTGATGCTCGTTATCGTCACGCTTGTGAGCACGTTAGTTAACATTTATTCCAAAGGGTATATGCAAGGGGACGAGCGGCTGACGGTGTTCTACGCCTATATCGCCCTGTTTACTTGCTCGATGCTCGGACTCGTGCTGTCGCCGAATATGCTGCAGCTCTACATATTTTGGGAGCTGGTCGGCGTATGCTCATTTTTGCTCGTCGGCTTCTGGTATGAACGGCCGGCGGCGCGTGCGGCGGCTAAAAAGGCTTTTATCATAACGCGCATCGGTGATGTGGGGCTCTTGATTGCGATCCTGCTTCTGTTCTGGCACATGCCGAACCATGCGCTCGACTTCTCGATGATCAGCAACGTGTTCGCCAGTGCCGACTCGCTTACGCAGCATGGCATTTCAGCGGGCATCGCCACCTGGATTGCCTCGCTGATCTTCATAGGCGCAGTCGGGAAATCAGGTCAATTCCCGCTGCATACGTGGCTGCCGGATGCGATGGAAGGTCCGACACCGATATCGGCATTAATTCATGCCGCGACGATGGTTGCCGCCGGCGTATATCTCGTGGCGCGCACCTTCGATATCTTCCACGTGTCGCCGACGGCGATGACGATCGTCGCGAGTGTAGGCGGTTTTACCGCCATCTTTGCGGCCACGATCGCTATCGCGCAGCGCGACATGAAGCGTATTCTGGCTTACTCGACCATCAGCCAGCTTGGCTACATGATGCTGGCGCTCGGACTTGGCGCGGTAACCGCCGGGGTGTTCCACCTGTTCACGCATGCTTTCTTTAAAGCTCTGCTGTTCCTGGGCGCAGGCAGTGTCATACACGCGGTACATACACAGGATATATTCCAAATGGGCGGGCTTAGCCGCCGGATGAAAGTTACAACATGGACATTTGCCATCGGAGCATTGGCGTTATCGGGCATACCGCCGCTATCCGGCTTCTGGTCCAAGGATTCCATCTTATCGGCAGCGTGGGAGCACAATAAGCTGTTGTTCGTCGTCGGTGCAATCGCCGCATTTTTTACTGCATTTTATATGGCGCGGCTGTTCTTCCTTGTCTTTACCGGTCAGCCGTCGAATGAATCCGATGCGTCCAAGGCGCACGAGTCGCCTTCATCTATGACGGTGCCGCTTATCATTTTAAGCGTGTTGGCCGTGGTTTCCGGATTTGTGTACACGCCGTGGACCGGTTCCTTCGGTACTTGGTTGACGGGGGAAGAAGCAGGGGAGCATGCCAACGCTATCGTTATGGTCGTCTCCGTTCTGGTAGGCGTGCTTGGAATTGGCATAGGGTATATGATATATGGCCCTGGCCGCAGTCGCCGTGATGGACTCCAAGACTCGGCTGGTCCAATATATCGTCTGCTTGCAAATAAATATTACATCGATGAGCTGTATCAAATTGTGTTTGTCCGTTCCTTGCAGGGTATAGGCCAAGTGCTGAAGGCCATCGACAAGTGGGTCATAGACGGCCTTGTTCGTCTGGTGGCTGGAATAATGGTTGGCATTGGCAAGACCTCGACCCGTCTGCAGAACGGTCAGATGCAAACGTACGGTTTGGTATCGCTGTTCGGATTTGTAGGTTTGGTTGTGCTTGTATTGGCGCTCGGAAGGAGGTTCTGGTAAATGTGGAGTGAACTTTCATCTTGGCCGATATTGACGCTGCTCACCTTCTCTCCGCTGCTCGGGGTTCTTATTTTATTGCTCGTCCCGAAAGGGCGCGTGCGAGCCATCCAAATCGTGGGCATTGGAACGACAATTTTGCCGCTGCTCCTTGCGCTCGTTATTTATGGCGGTTATGACATGCTGGAACAGGGTAAGGCGCTTACGGAGCAGTCATCATGGATTTCAATACCGCTCAACATCGAATTAATGAGAGGCATTCAATCCTGGACATTTGATATACAGTACCATTTATCGATTGACGGCTTATCGTTGCCGCTCGTCGTTATGACTACCATCGTGGCATCCATGGCAGCCTTTGCTTCACTTTACCTGAAGAAGCGTTGGAAGACCTATTTCATTCTGTTCCTCCTGCTTGAAGTTGGGATGCTCGGTGTCTTTATGGCGCGGGATTTGTTCTTATTCTTTATGTTTTTCGAATGGACGCTCGTTCCGACGTATTTCCTTATCGGCATATGGGGCTTCATGCACCGCGAGAAGGCGGCGAACCGCTTCCTCGTCTACAACGGTCTCGGTTCCGCACTTCTGTTGGTCGCTTTTGTCATCTTGACGGTAACCGCTGGCTTCGGTCCGAATCCCGCAGTGAGCGATGGTAGCCAGTATATATACAGTGGCAACCTGAACGTCATTATGCAGAATTTGGGCAACCCAGAGGCATTTGTGAACATGGCGGTCGAAGGCAACACGTTCTATCTTACGGAAGGGATGCGCACATTGGTGTTCGTCCTGCTGCTCGTCGCGTTCGGAATTAAGCTGCCGCTCTTCCCGTTTCATACGTGGATGCTGCGTGTTCATGCCGAGGCGCCTGCTCCGGTCGTCATGCTTCACTCCGGCGTGCTCTTGAAAATGGGCGCCTATGGTCTCATTCAGTTCGGTACGGCGCTTCTGCCGCAGCAGACGGCGTCATGGGCGACCGTCATTGCCGCCCTTGGCGTAATTAACATCCTGTATGGCGCGATACTGGCCTTCGTGCAAAAGGAATTCCGGCTTGTGCTTGCTTATTCCAGCATCAGCCATATGGGCTTCGTGCTGCTCGGCATCGCGGCGATGAACGATATCGGTCTGCAAGGAGCAGTCGTGCAGATGGTGTCGCATGGATTCATCTCGGCGCTCTTCTTCCTGCTAGTAGGCAGCCTCTTGGAACGCACGGGCACGACGCGAATCGATGAATTGGGCGGCTTGGCGAAGAGCATGCCGTTTATATGCGGCATCCTGCTGCTTGCGGGACTCGCATCGCTCGGTTTGCCGGGCCTATCTGGATTCGTGGCCGAACTTCTATCGTTGCTTGGATTGTTCGGAACGATGAAGTGGGCAGCCGTGCTCGGCGCCATAGGAATTATTTTGAGCGCGGTCTATGTTCTGCGCGGGGTGTTGGCCATCTCGTA
This sequence comes from Paenibacillus profundus, assembly GCF_021369635.1. Lineage (GTDB taxonomy): Bacteria > Bacillota > Bacilli > Paenibacillales > Paenibacillaceae > Paenibacillus_B > Paenibacillus_B profundus. Next base: position 154,644 of record NZ_JAJNBZ010000004.1, read on the forward strand.
CGGTCCGCTGAACGAACGGTATACAGCTTTAAAGGACGCCAGACTCGTGGAAGCAATGCCGATTATGGTATTAACCGCGTGCATTGTCTTAATCGGCCTATTCCCGTACTTTGTGACGGCTCCGATTGAGACTGGTGTGGAACACATCATTGAATTATTCAAGGTGAGGGGGTAGGCCGATGGATGCGCCAACTGTTCAACTGCTGCAAGTGGGCGATCTTGCATTGCTGGCACCCGAGCTTACGCTCGTTATTGCAGCCATACTCATCACGCTCATCGATCTGGTGCTCCCCCGCCGCGTAAATCGAGATCTGATCGGGGGACTGTCGTTACTTGGCGTGCTCGTTTCGCTTGGGTTCGTCTTATGGAAGCTTTATGAGCGTATGCAGCAATCATCAGATGCCGTTCAACTGCTGAATCACAGCTATCGTGTCGATGAATTTGCTTTGCTGCTCAAAATTGTGTTTTTGGTCGGAACTGCATTCATTCTGCTCATGAGCATCGGCAATATGCGGGATGAAGAAATTCCGCACCGGGGAGAGTACTATTACTTGTTGCTGCCTGCTGCGCTAGGCGGCATGATAATGGCCTCCTCCGGAGATTTGATTACGCTCTATGTCGGACTGGAGCTGCTCAGCATCACATCATACATTTTGGTGGCGATGAAGAAGAGCGACCGGAAGTCGACGGAAGGCGCGTTCAAGTACGCTGTCCTCGGCAGCGTGGCATCGGCCTTTATCTTATATGGAATGTCTTTCCTGTACGGCATCACTGGCAGCACTCAGCTTGGAGAAATGGCGCAGGGATTGACGGGGAACTCCGCTTCCTTCGAGGCAATCATTTATGTAAGCTTTATTTTGATGCTTGTGGGCTTCGGCTTTAAAATTGCGGCTGCACCGTTTCATGCGTGGTCTCCAGACGTATATCAGGGAGCTCCGACGCCGGTTACCGCGTTTCTTGCCGTCGTATCCAAAGGAGCGGGTCTGGCCATTCTGTTCCGCGTTTTTTACAGCTTGTTCCTAGGCCTTGGCGGACCAGAAATGGTCATCTACCGTGATTTCTCGATTATGCTGCTGGTCGTTGCGGCATTGTCGATGGTAATTGGTACGACTATGGCACTGCGACAGGCGAACGTGAAGCGGCTGCTTGCTTTGTCTGGAATTGCGAATGCTGGCTTTTTGCTCGTTCCAATTGCATTGAATCCGCTGGGAAATCATTTGCATACATCGAACTTCTCGGAGTTTATGTATTACTTGGTTGCTTACTTATTTATGACGACGGGGGCTTTTGCTGTCCATATGGTAATAGAACGCTCCGCTGGACATGATGAGATGAGCGGGTATGCCGGTCTGTATTACCGCTCCCCGTGGATCGCGATCGCTATGACGGTGTTCGTACTATCGTTAGCGGGCATTCCGATTACAGCTGGCTTCTTCGGAAAGCTGTACATTATTTTGGGCGCAGTTGCCTCGCAAGCGGTGTGGATTGCCATTCTCATGATGGTGTCAGGCGTCGTGTCCTTCTATTTCTACTTCGGATTTATTCGCCAAATGTATATGCGGGCCGGCAGTGAAGCACAAGTCCGTGTATCGCTTACGCAAGGCTTCGTCATTGCGATATGCGTGTTGGCCGTTATCTCGCTTGGCGTGTTCCCGAACATGGTGATGAGAGCTATTCAACGGGTCTTCTCCCTCGGGGCGGATTTATTAATACGGTAAACATGTTTCCCGCGTAAAAGATTATAGGGAAGTGTATGCAAGGACAACGTTCCAGCAGTGACCTGTAGGACTTCCTAGTCAATCTTATAACGATGTATTTTCTTAAAAGAGACCTGAAATTACTCCATCGGAGGATTTTGGGTCTTTTTGTTTCAGGGTAGGTCTTAGGACCTAAATTAACGTTTTGTAACAGGAATGGCTGCTTTCATGGCGAAGCTTAACTAAGCTGTGACCTGATTGGTCATATGCCAACAAGAAGAAGAGCAAATTAGATTAGAGGTCAGGAAGAACGGCGAATACGTGTTGTATTCTTCAAACTCAACTGGCCTTGATGTACGAATTGGATGGGATTTATGATGAAACGATTGTCTCGTGCCGTCGTATCGACTTTGATCATTGCGCTTACCTTTCTGACGTTAAGCGAGACGATTGCTTCGGTACCGTTGAATCAAACATTGCAGCAAAGGTACAAGACGGAGGAAACAGAACAGCAGGGCATGAGCAGCATGAACGTGACAAAGCGTACAGCCGCTTATTCAACTACGAATGATGAAGTTGAGGCGTGCGCGACCTCCTGGATTGTCAAATGGAAGCAAGGGCAGAAGGATGCAAAACTGCTGCAGAAAAGTGAGATTATAAACGAACAGGCTGCCGTTGATATTGCGGTGCTTAGGCCTGTAGACGAAGCTGAGACGGAAAATTGGTTGTACGATGCGAAGCACTCGCGACAGGTGGAATACATCGAGCCGAACCATACGGTACATTCATTAGCATCTGGGGTAAAACCAAATGATACGCTGTATGCGCAGCAGCATTATTTACGGCAAATCGGGGCGGATACGGCATGGACTCAAGCCAAGAGCAATTCGTCCATTATTATAGCGCTGGTAGATACGGGCATTGATTTCAATCATCCGGATCTCAAGCAAAATATCGTTAAAGGCATCAACCTTCTAGATTCAGGCTTGCCCCAGGATGACAATGGGCACGGCACCAGTGTAGCGGGTGTGGTTGGCGCCGTGGGCAACAACAACAAAGGTACGACCGGTCTGCTCTGGTCAGCTAAGATTATGCCGATTAAAGCGCTCGATTCACGCGGTTACGGCGATGAGGACAAGCTGGGCGCAGGCATATTGTATGCAGTTGACCATGGCGCGAAGGTCGTCGTCATGTCCGTCGGATTGTATCGCTATTCGAAATATATGGAAGACATTGTAAACTATGCAGAGAAAAAAGGCGTCCTGCTCATTGCGGCAACCGGGAATGACGGGGGACGATATCAGGATAAAGTAGCTGTCAAGTATCCAGCCGCTTATCCTACTGTCTTCGCTGTTGGCGGCACTACACCGCAGATGAAGGTGGAGCCGAGGACGAATACCGGTCCGGAAATCGACGTGGTTGCGCCTTGGCACGTGTTCACTACCGCATTGGGCGGCGGATACAAAGCAGAAGAAGGCACATCGATGGCAGCGCCGCAAGCGGCGGGAGTGGCTGCGCTCTTATGGAGCAAATACCCCGAGTTGAAGCCTTATCAGGTTCGCCATCATTTACGCTATACGGCGAAGGACATTGATGGGAAGGGCTGGAACCGTAAAAGCGGCTACGGTTTGCTCCGTGCCGATGATGCATTGACCGTACCGTTTCAGGAAGATGCGTTCGGGACGAATACGGCTCGCAATAAGGCGAGGGTGTTCCCAATCGACACTTCGCTAAGCGCGGTTCTCCGTACAAAGGAAGAGCATTGGTATGTGGTCGATGCGCCATATGACGGTACGTTAAAGCTTCAATTTCAACGTATTCAAGGGTCGGGAAAAGTACATGTTACGCATTTTACAGGTGAACAGGTTTCTGGGACAACGTACAGTGACGTTGGCAGCAAACAGCCTGCTATTCCGGTGAAACGGGGGAAAAATGTACTGCGTCTGTCGTCCGATGACATCATTGGCAGTGTGGGGTTAACCTATAAACTAGCCTCGCGCTTCATCGTGTATCAAGATCCGTTCGAGCCGAACGACAAGCAGTACCAGGCTTATGCCATTCCGGCTCGAACGCAAGATATCGTTGGCACGTTCAGCCATGCGGGCGACACGGATTGGTACATGATTCAACTGCCGAGCAAAGCAACGCTGCGGTTGAAGGTAAGTACGGATACGGTCCGCATCGATCCGGCGCTTGAAATTAAAGGCTCGCAAATCGATACTCGCTGGATTGATGAGCAGAAGGAAGGGCAGTCCGAAATCGCCCTGCTGGAGGATCTGCCTCCTGGGAAGTATTATATTCAGGTGCAAAATGCAGTAACGGCACGTCCGGAAGCAGTAGCCGGCGAGTATACGCTGCATGTGGATTATATGACTCAGCTTGCTGATCCGAATGAGCCGAACGATAAGATGTACGAGGCGGTTACGATTAGCGAGGGCACCGAATATAAAGGCGTCTTTCACGAAGAAGATGATGTCGATTGGTTTCAATTTATCGTCAAGAAGCCAGTCTATGCAACGTTCAAGCTGAGCCAGCTGCCTTCGAACCGCATTGTCTCAATGGCGGTTATGTCGAAGGAGCAGAAGCCTCTTGGATCTGGGAGCAACGCTTCGGGGGAAACCGAAGTGGCAACCGGAACAAAGTTGGATCCGGGAACGTATTATATACGCCTGACGACAAACGCGAAGTTTGATACGAAGTATTATCTTCTCTCTGTAAGCACAGAGCCGCTTATCGCCGGATTTCGGGACGTAAAGGGCCACTGGGCGGAGGATTCGATTGTTGAAGCCGTGACGTCCGGATGGATGAATGGATACGGCGACGCGAAGTTCGAACCGCACCGGCATATTTCCAGGGCAGAGGCCGCTTCGGTCATCGCGAACGCCTTCAAGCTGAATCGCGATATCGGGCAGGCTCCTGCGTTTACGGATGTGCCCTCTACACATTGGGCTCATGCTGCGGTTGCCCGGGTAGCCAAAGCAGGCATTACCTCTGGGGTGGGGCCAAAACATTTTGGTCCGAACCGGATGGTGAAGCGGGCCGAGATGGCCGTCATGCTTGGCAAAGCGCTTGGTCTTACACCGGCGAAGGTAACCGAGGCGCCATTTCAGGATGTAGCCGCTACACATTGGGCTGCTCCCATGATTGCTGAAATGAAGCGTCAGGGCCTGATCTCCAACAACCAGGAGGAAGGGTTCGGACCGGAGCGCTTCGCGACACGGGCCGAATTCGTGGCGATGCTCGTCAATGTGCTGAACAGTGAGAAGTAAGGGAGGAATTCGCGTTGGAGGATTCGTTGTCTCAAGTAACTTCATCCGTAGGATGGAGCGGCATGGCGCATATGCTTATTACGCTTGTATGCATTGCTATAGCTTGGTGGTCGCTGCAGCATCTGAAAATAGACTTGTTCATCCGACATCCGCAAAGTCCGCAAGGAAAAATGCTGCATCTTATCCTTGCGATTATTGTGGGCCGTGCGGTTGCCCAGTTTTTTTTAGATTATTGGGGATGGACTCAATCGCTGCGCTTCTTGTTTTGAAACGATTCGGAATGGTTAAGAGGAAAAAGGACAGCGTTCCCTTGCAGGAATGCTGTCAATGATTCGCACAAACAAAGCTACGCCCGACAGAGAATCAGAACTTGTCGAATAACATCGAATAAAGATGTCAACAATGGTAGATAACCCTAAGTAAAATGTGGAAGGGTATGTCGAAAAATATCGCTTGTACCTACTTGTAATACAATGGTATTATGGAGTTTGGGTGAAAAAAAAGCGTGCCATTTTTTACGGATTTATAGATGATGGGGCGAAAAAAAGCGCGGAGGGAAACATGATGAGCAAATTTATCGTCCGCGGAGGCAGACGACTGACGGGCACCGTGCGCGTAAGTGGCGCAAAGAATTCAGTGCTTCCGATCATCGCTGCTTCGTTATTGGGAGAGAAGGGCGCAAGCATCATTTACGATGCTCCTCCACTCGACGATGTCAAGACGATACACCATGTGTTGGAGAAGCTTGGAGCCAACCTTACATATTCCAATGAAACCATTCGTGTTAATTCGGAGAAGCTTCATTCATTCGAAGCTCCTTATGAACTCGTACGCAAGATGCGGGCATCGTTCCTCGTCATGGGTCCATTACTGGCCCGCGCGGGACAGGCGCGTATTTCCTTACCAGGCGGCTGTGCCATTGGAACCCGGCCTATCGATCAGCATTTGAAAGGCTTTGAAGCGATGGGTGCGGAAATCGGACTTGGTCAAGGGTATATTGAAGCGAAAGTAAACGGCCGACTCAAGGGCGCCAAGATTTATTTGGACGTTGCGAGTGTCGGTGCGACTGAAAATATTATGATGGCGGCGACGTTGGCCGAAGGGACAACGACGATCGAGAATGCCGCTCGCGAGCCGGAAATCGTTGACTTGGCGAACTATTTGAACAAGATGGGAGCCAAGGTGCGCGGTGCCGGAACGGGTGTCATTCGCATCGAAGGTGTAGAGCAGTTGCATGGGGCCGAGCATACGGTCATACCGGACCGTGTTGAGGCGGGAACGTATATGGTTGCCGCGGCAATGACGGGCGGCGATGTGTATGTCGAGGGTGCGATTGCAGATCATCTGGGTCCGGTTATTGCTAAGATGGAAGAAATGGGCGTAATTATCGAGCCTGATGAGAACGGCATTCGTGTTCGCACTGATAAGCCGCTCAAAGCTGTAGACGTGAAGACGCTGCCGTATCCGGGCTTTCCGACGGATATGCAGTCACAAATGATGGCGCTTCTGCTTGTTGCGGAGGGGACATCGGTCGTCACGGAGACAGTGTTTGAGAACCGCTTTATGCACGTCGATGAATTTAATTTAATGAATGCCAATATTAAGGTGGAAGGCCGTACGGCCGTAGTGACCGGTAGAGTCAAGCTGGCGGGCGCCAAGGTGTGCGCTACCGACCTGCGTGCAGGCGCTGCACTCATCTGTGCGGGATTGGTTGCTGAAGGAACGACGGAAGTCAGCGGCGTTCATCATATCGATCGCGGATATGTGAACTTGGCAGAGAAGCTGTCTTCTCTAGGCGCAGACATCTACCGCGTGACGCTGGAGGAGCAGCCGGTTGAGGTGAAGGAAGAGCAGGAAGTGAAGCTCTTTAACGTACAGCCGACTTGGGCGTAAGTTCAGGTTACAGTTTGCGGAACGACCCTCAACGGAGGTTTCGACAGTTGAGAAGCATATATAGTTGAATCAGAAGATGAGGCCGTCCCGGTAAGGGGCGGCTTTATTAATGAGCTTTTCTATGGACAGGAACGTGCTGTGCGCTGCACCTTAACCCAGTGCTGATATATTTTCAGAAACTGCGAGCCCTTACAGGGTTCACCCAAGTATGCGCATAGACTAGAATGAGGCGCATTGCTGTTTCTATATGTATGTGCTGGTGTGGATACAACTTAGCCGTTTTGAACGGTTCTGTCCACTACCTATAACTTTATACTTCTCTTTCATTGGAAAACTTACAGTAGAAATTAACTTTTTAGAATAAAATGTTCAATCCACTGGAAAATGTCCAGTGAAATTGAGTCATTCCCGCTGAATTGTTGCTAAAGAGCTGATTCCACTGTACCTAATCCAATACAATACCCCTTTATAGCAATTGGAACTATAAAACAATGCACAAAATCCAATGGAAACTAATCTTTGATTTATGAGGGCAGCTATGCGTTTCTTCCCTCGGTTCTTATGTCCAATCACCCCTCTGTTCAGGAGTGGCAGCCTTACGAGAAAGTAGCAGTTATTTCAGTAAAGTGTCATTTACCGGAGATTACCTGGCTCTCTCAGTTCTTATACCCAATCTCCCTTTCGTTCAGGAACTACATCCGGTATAGGCTGCCATCTACTCAGAGGCTGCATTGGTTGTATTAAAGAGGTTGTTCAACAAGTCCTCTTTTGATCACGAGGCATCCCAGAATGTGATTCGACATCGAATCTTGAATTCACTCTCGAAGAGCTTATGCTTCCGAAGTATGTTTCCTGCGGAAACATCTCAGGTGCTCATGTAGATTTACCTTCACTGCGCTCCTCCTTCTTCGAGTTCTTGCAACCTTCTCGGTGCTGAAAAGTGACCTTTTTGAACACGCACTTAAAGCGAATTTTAACAGATGTTATGAGGAGTAACTCATTGCAACAAACGCTTGCTCTAATTCGGGAACTTTTTGCTGCATATTATTCTTGGGCAATCAGAATGCATAGTTTCTGACTTAAAGGGAGAGTGCATCAAAGGAGAGAAGCGAAGAACATAGCACCGAGCTCGGCCATGTTTTTAGCAGCTGTATCAACTCGTCAAAACATGAAAAACGGAAACGCTAGAACCAGTGCTTCATATTTGTTACCTTCTGAATACCCTTTTGACTGAAAAGGAAAGAATGGTGGGTCATTGTTGCTGAACGGGGCGCAAGGAGGTACATTGGAATAAAGAAAAAAGTAGGAGCGTAACCTGTTTAGATTATTCCATTGTAGATTATTCGATTACCGAGGATTGCAGAGGAATTACTTCGAGTCTCTCACCTGTGCCGGGTTGACTGCATCACCACAGAGAAACGTTTTCTCGTATCCATTGTCCTGATAGTAAGGACGTTGCACCTTAATAAGGAGGCGATGCCATGCTGTATTTCTGGTTTATACTGGGGGCCGTCGTGTTTGTATTGCTGTTAGGCACCATCATTTTCTATAAAAATCGAAAGAAGAGGCAAAAGGTTGTCTCGATGGCGTCCTATGCGAAGAAGAAGCCGGTGTCCGGACAGCCGTGTTCGTATTGCAAAAGGAAAGCAGAGAAGCTTACGTTTTACGCAGGCAATCACGGCTCCGTGGTGGGAGTATGCGCTTCATGCAGGAAGAGGGCGGAGCGGCAAGGGTTGCTGCCTATTTGAATGAAGGGATGTCTCTTAAAGCAGTTTGTGCTTGAACAGGGACATCCTTTTCTATTGATAGGAGCCGTGATGAGCAGAGGATATCCTGTTAGAAGCGCGTGTGTTGGCTGGGTGCACAAGATAGGCCGGATGAGGGCGTACTTTTGACTATTTCCATTTCGCAGCTCTATTGGTTTCCGCGGTTCTTTCTTCTCTTAAAAAAGCATAGGTTAGAAGAAGCAGAGGTTAGACTCGTTCTTTTCGAGAGATGCTAGAAGTACGAGTACGAGTTTCAAAAGGAAACACGTTCGAAACGTGAAAATTAACCTCGAGAAATGGGAGTGTTGCGGGAGAGGAGAGAGAAGCCTATGGCTACGCAGCCGAGACTGCTGCTTGAAGAGGCGCGGCGACTGGCGAGTCGCCTTCGACCGCGCCTATGGGGGGGCTTCCGGGGGCTTCGGCGTCGAGGGAGACGACGGAGCCGGAGGAGCGCAGCCCGTCCCCGGCCGGCGCTAGTGCGCGCCACCGCGTGGGCCGGCGCGCTCACCGTGCTCGCCCTGCTCATGCCGCTGCTGCTGGTGGAAACCCGCCCGCAGCAGCGGGCGGCAAGCCCCGGCAGCGAGCGCACGGCGCCAGTGGCGCCGGATGTGGCGCCGCCCGAGGCCGGGGCGGCAGAGCAGGTGCGCGTGTACCTGAGCGGCACGCGCCAGGTAGAGCGCGTCGCGCTGGAGCAATACGTGCGCGGCGTTATCGCGGCAGAAATGCCAAGCGACTTTGAGCTCGAAGCGCTCAAAGCGCAGGCGATTGCCGCCCGCACTTACATCGTGCGCCGCCTGCTGGCGCAGGACGCAAGCGGCGCACCGGAGGGGGCTGACGTCACCGACACCGTCGCCCATCAAGCCTATGTGCCGCTCGCAGAGCTGGAGCGGCGCCCGCAGGACGCGGTGGCGAAGCTGAACCGCGCCGTGAACGAAACAAAAGATATCGTGCTCACTTATAAAGGAGAGCCGATTATGGCCGCTTTCTTCTCGACGAGCAACGGCTATACCGAGAACGCGGAGGATTATTGGACTAATCCCGTTCCGTATTTGAAGAGTGTATCGAGCCCTTGGGATCAAGCGATATCCCCGCGTTATACGGAACAGGTGGAAATGGAAGTGAGCACCGTGCTGGCGAAGCTTGGCCTGTCAGCCAATGCGGTACCGGCTCTATCTCGCTTACTGGACTCTTCGAACGGTACGAACCACACGCCCCCTGAACCTTCAAAGCATGACAGTAAGTTGTCAGCTGCTGCCTTTTCGAAAGATATTCGAATTCTCTCACATACACCGGGCGAACGCGTAGAGCAGGTGCGGATTGGTACACATCGGTTTACAGGCCGCGAGATTCGGGAAAAGTTAGATTTGCGCTCCAGCGCTTTTGAATGGAAGATGGAAGGCGACAAGGTTCTCATTACGACCTTCGGATTCGGCCATGGTGTTGGCATGAGCCAATACGGCGCTCAGGGCATGGCGAAAGAAGGCGCATCGGCGGAGAAGATTGTAACTTACTATTACAAAGGAGTTTCGCTCGACAAAGCTTCGAAGTTACTAACTTTAAATCTTAAAAATTAGCAAAACACTACGTATAAAAGTGATAGCCCCGGTAACAATGGTTACTGAGGTGATCACAAATGAGTGAACAAAACCAAAACTCAAAAAACAAATCTACAACAAGTTCATCGGCAACGAGTGCAACGAATACGCCTGAAGCTTCTAAATCGATGCAAGGAGCTCAAGCGGTTCAAACATCCGCGTGGAGAAAGCTGTTGTCGAAGAAATGGGTCTTTCCCGCTTTGTACATGGCCGCAGCAGCAATCATCCTAACGTTAGTGTGGGTCTATCAAGACATGAACCAGCAGCCACTAGACCCAAATAAGGATGCGACGCAGGTAGAACAACAAGTAGATTCCGGTACATTGGCGGAAGGCAAGACGAATGATGAGGCGGTTGAAGTGGTCGCATCCAATGAAACGTTGGGTTGGCCAGTAGCAGATGCGCAAGATGTAGATGTCGTCATGTCTTTCTATGATGACAAAGCTTCCAAAGAGGAGCAAGCAGCTGCTATGGTAGAATACAAGCAGACGTTTACTCCGAACGTAGGTATCGATTTGGCTCGCAAGGATCAGAAAGCGTTTGATGTTCTCGCAGCGATGAGCGGCAAAGTAACTCGCGCCGAGCAAAACCCGAAGACAGGCTTCGTAGTGGAAATCGACCACGGAAACAACTTGAAGACCGTATACCAGAGTCTGGTTGACTTGAAGGTGAAGAAAGGCGACACCGTGAAAAAAGGTGAAGCGCTTGCTACAGCCGGACGCAACGAGCTGGAGAAGAACCTGGGCGTTCACGTACACTTCGAGGTGTATGATGACAACAAGCCAGTCAATCCGTCGACGCTGTTGGCCAAAAATTAATAACACCCTGCGTTGGAAGAATCAATCTGACGACGCCAGTGGAAAAGCGGGAGCGCGAGCTTGCCGCTTTTTCTTTATTGTGATGTGCGCTCCGCTTCGAAAGGGGGAAGTTGGACATCCTGTCTAAATTTTTTTTCAGGTTGAATTATTCGCCTCAGATATTCGCTCCAAGGTTGTCCCACTTCGGAAGCTATTGCTACATTTTTCCCTAATCCAGCGAGCTTTTTTGGGACAGACAAGCTTTAGCCTCTCCCATCACTCCCTCCTATTTGTCCGCAGAACCTTGACAAATTTAGTGGTTAAGCCAAGCTTGTCAGGATTCGTAACAACGCATAAGTGTCCGCACCCCTCATATAATGTACCAATTAAACCGAGTAGGGGAGGCGGGAACGTGCACGATTACATCAAAGAACGGACCATCAAAATCGGTCGCTGCATCGTCGAGACCAAGCATACGGTTCGCACCATCGCCAAAGAGTTCGGTGTGTCCAAAAGCACGGTACACAAAGATTTAACCGAACGGCTGCCCGAAATTAACCCTGATCTGGCGGACCAGGTGAAGCACATTCTCGAATACCACAAGTCCGTACGACATCTTCGGGGAGGGGAAGCGACCAAGATCAAATATAAGAAGTCGAGTTCGAAAAAACGCGAGGTGATGACCGCAGGAAAGTCTTAGGTAACCCTTCTTGAAGTTGGAACCGCTGCCTATTCGATAAATAACGCCTAAAATCGATTCCGAAATGACAGGTTTTGCCCCTCATTCACATTGAACCTAGCGCTCTAAATATGATATGTTAAACGATGAGTAAATATTTTGCAGGAAACGGTCGCAATTCATCGAAATATATGAAAAAAGAATGTGGAGGCTCTCGAACTTATGTTAAGCAAGGATATCGGAATTGACTTAGGAACGGCGAACGTTCTGATTCATGTCAAAGGGAAAGGGGTCGTATTGGACGAACCGGCGGTCGTGGCGATTGAGAGCGATTTGAAGCGCGTTCTGGCTGTCGGGGAAGATGCCCGCAAGATGGTCGGGCGCACACCGGGCAACATTGTGCCGATCCGCCCGTTGCGTGACGGGGTTATTGCAGATTTTGACATTACGGAAGCGATGTTGAAGCATTTTATTAACCGCGTCGGCGGCCGCAAATGGTACTCACATCCGCGTATTCTAATTTGCGCGCCGACGAACATCACCTCAGTGGAGCAGAAGGCGATTCGGGAAGCTGCTGAGCGAAGCGGAGCGAAGGAAGTATATTTAGAAGAAGAACCGAAAGCGGCGGCAATCGGCGCGGGCATGGATATTTTCCAGCCAAGCGGCAATATGGTCGTCGACATCGGCGGCGGAACGACGGACGTGGCGGTATTGTCCATGGGGGATATCGTCACCGCCTCTTCTATTAAAATTGCAGGGGATAAGTTCGATAGCTCCATCATGCGTTATATTAAACAGAAGTACAAACTGTTAATCGGAGAACGCACCTCAGAAGACATTAAGATTAACATCGGTACCGTGCGTCCGGCAGGCGGAGAGCGGGAAATGGACATTCGTGGACGGGACATGGTATCCGGCTTGCCATATACCGTAACGATTACATCCAATGAGATTCGAGAAGCGCTGTGGGACCCGGTATCCTCCATTGTCGTTGCTGCGAAATCGGTGTTGGAACGGACCCCGCCAGAATTGTCGGCGGATATTATCGATCGCGGTGTCATCTTGACGGGCGGCGGCGCGCTGCTTGACGGATTGGACGAGCTGCTTGCTGAGGAACTGAAGGTTCCGGTCCTGATTGCAGAGGATCCGATGCATTGCGTTGTAAAGGGAACCGGCATCATGCTTGATAATTTGGATAGGGTCATAAAGAAAAAGTTTATCTAGTCCGATAATATACATAGTGTAGATTAATGGATCGGGAGGATCGGACATGATTAGAGGGTTATATACGGCTGCTTCCGGCATGATGACGCAGCAGCGCCGTCATGATACGGTAACGAATAACATTGCCAATGCGAATACGCCAGGCTTTAAATCGGTGACGGGCGTGTCGCGCTCATTTCCGGAAATGCTGCTTTCGTTGCAGGGCAGCGATAAGGCCTCCGGAAGGGAAATTGGACGGCTGAACACCGGCGTGTTCGCGGAAGAGAGCCGCATGCTGTTTAACCAAGGAGATCTCATGCAGACGAACCAATCTGGCGATTTTGCGCTGCTTGCTGATCTGCAGGTGGCAGGCGTAGCATTTGACGAGTCCGGGAAAGGCCGTGATGCTCAAGGCAACGTCGTATTTAAGCCGGAAGCATTTTTTACGGTTCGGGAAGGCAACGAAGTTCGATATACGCGTGACGGACACTTTCGTGTGAATGCGCAGAATGAGCTGGTTACGGCGGACGGTGCTCAGGTTCTTAACCGGAATAATGCACCCATCGTGCTGGACGTACAAGCCCTTGACGATGTAACGCTGAATGCAGCAGGTCAAATGTATAACACCCGTACTGGTGCTGCAATAGCAGGGGCGGATCTGCTGATTACCCGCATTGACAACCCGAATGATTTGATTCGAACAGGCAACGGACGCTTCCGTCTGCAGAACGGCGGACAGCCGGGCGCACCAGTTGCGTTGGGCCGTGACGTGCAAGTTCAACAGGGATATCTGGAACGTTCCAATGTGGATGCGGCACAGTCCACGATCGACATGATGATGGCGTACCGAGCTTATGAAGCGAATCAAAAAATTGTTCAGTTCTACGATAAATCGTTGGACAAGACTGTAAACGAAGTTGGCCGCGTCTAATGACACTTTAGGAGGAACGACATGAATCAATCGATGATTGCCGCATCCGTGTCGATGAATGGCATCCAACGCAAGCTGGATGTGATTGCGGACAATGTGGCTAATGTCAATACAAAAGGATATAAACGGAAGACAGCAAACTTCGCCGATGTGCTTACAACGGTGCGCCAGCACGATCCAGACTATCGTCTGCCTGGACGGGCAACGCCAATGGGATATACGATAGGCAATGGCTCGCATCTCACGTCGTTGAATCGTGATTTCACCCAAGGTTCTCTCACTCAGACAGGAGTGGATACTGATTTGGCGCTCCAAGGGGACGCGATGTTTGAAATAATGACTCGCGATGGCGCAACAGCTTGGATTCGTGAAGGAGCCTTTCAATATAATATAGACAGAGCAAGCGGTGAGAAAATACTCGTAACCGCGCATGGCGATCAGGTGCTGAATGCCGAAGATTTGGAAATTCGTATCGCACCCGATAGAGAGCTGCAAATCGATGAGAAGGGGCGCATGTTTGCCGTTAAGAACGGTGAAGCGCCTGAAGCGCTGGGCAGCTTGAAGCTTGTTAAGGCAATCAAGCCCGAACAGCTTGTACAGACGGACAACAATTATTATGTATTGCCTCCGAATCTGGACCGCAACACGGCCGTTCAAGTGCTGAATCTGGCCGATGGCGATCGCTCGGATCCGAATCAGCCTGCCATCTATGTTCAACAAGGGATGCTGGAAGAATCGAACGTGTCGCTTATCGATGAGGTGAATGAGTTGATTCAAGCGCAGCGTGCTTATCAACTGTCCGCACGAGCGTTGACTTCAGGGGACGCGATGTGGGGACTGGCGAATAGTCTGCGCGCGTAAATGAAGTAGGTGATAATATGAGTGATACCCGTGATAAAGATAGAAAGCTGCCTGATTTTGAGCCGCTTCAACAGGACATATCGTTGGCGCGGCTGTCACGCTCACGACATAGCGATGAACAATCGGCTGACGAAGCTCCTCTTGCGGCGGCCGCTGGCAGCGTGCGTGCTTCAGGAACTTCTGGCAAGCCTGTGCTGGAAGAGCGGCGTAAGGAACGGCGCAAGGAATCCGCACGCACGGACAAAGAGAACAAGAGAGAAGCGAAAGGGCACATGCCGGCGCGGCGTTCGAAACGCGTCAAATGGCTCGTTCGCCTGGCCATTATTCCGATGCTATGCATCTTGACGCTATTTGCAGGCATGGTTACCGGATATGTGGTTCTAGGGAAAGGCTCTCTTGGTGAAGCATTAAATCTGAATACGTGGACTCATCTGTTCCAGTTGGTGTTCGCCTGATATCATCCCCACTTCGGTGGGGTTTTTTGTTTGATAGTTCATGGAGGATGAGGTTGCAGGCGCTTCGCATCGTCTTTAGATTTCGTGTTTAGGTTACGGGGCGACAGTTTTATTTTTTATTTGGGCCATGTATAATGAGTTGGAGGAACATTGAAAATGGGGGTTACTGGGGGTTTTAGGGTTGAATTTACCGAATATGCTGACGATGGTTCGATTTCTTCTAATCCCCGTCTATGTGGCTTTGTTCTTCTTCGGTGAGCGGTACGCCGCGTTTGGCATCTGGCTGTTGGCCGGATTGACCGACATTTTGGACGGATATATTGCACGCAAGCACAATATGGTGACGACTGTCGGCATGATGCTGGATCCGTTAGCGGACAAGTTGATGATGTTGACTGTCATGCTGTCTCTGCTCTGGGCAGGAGATTTGCCATGGACGGCTGCTATTGCGATGCTAGTACGCGATGCAGGGATGATTATTGGATCTGCGCTTTTTCATTTTAAAGGGAAAAAGACGGTGCCTGCAAACTGGATGGGCAAACTAACGACGGTCTTCTATTATATTGCAATATTATTCGTATATTTTCAGTGGCCTTATGCGATCGAGCTGCTGTGGGCCGTCATTATTTTTTCATTCCTGACCTCGTTGATGTACGTCGCCCTGTTCGTCCGCTTGAACCGAAAGATGGAAGCCTGAGCATTGCGCCAAGGGAGACAAAGCGAGAACGACGATAGAGAATAGGCAAAAGGAGCTTCCCGTCCAGCGCCTCGCCGCTTGGGAAGCTCCTTATCTCAACCTTCACGCCTGCAGTCATGAAGGATGCTCTTAGTGTTGGCGCATCGGTACTATTTTATTCAAATTAGAGAAAAATTAAGAGGAATTAGAAGAAAGGAGAATGAACTATGCTGAATATCGAACAAATTCAAGAGATTATTCCACATCGCTATCCGTTTCTTCTTGTCGACCGCATTATTGAAGTAGAGGAGGGCAAGCGGGCTGTTGGGATCAAAAATGTAACGATGAACGAGCCTCATTTCACTGGCCATTTCCCGGGATACCCGGTGATGCCAGGTGTGCTAATCGTTGAAGCCCTTGCTCAAGTTGGAGCGGTTGCCATTTTGAAGATGGAGCAGAACCAAGGGAGACTTGCCTTCTTCGCGGGTATCGACAACTTCCGTTTCCGCGGACAAGTTGTGCCAGGAGACACGTTGACGTTATCTGTAGAAATTACGCGTCTTAAAGGAAGCATCGGCAAAGGACAGGCCGTTGCGAAAGTTGGCGAACAAGTCGTTGCCGAAGGCGAATTGATGTTTGCGTTATCAGATCGCAAATAGATTGCCATTCATTGTGAACAGGTATGCAAAGAAAAGACCTCGTTCGGTTATTCTAAAGGATACGACGTCAGCAAAGAGGAAGATTGCCTTATAGGTGATTCGTTCTTTTGTGGAATAACGGGGGAGGTCTATGCGCCGTCGATGTCGAAAAGACTCGGAAGCGCTCGAAGAACATGCCATTGCGTATGGCATTCGTATTGGTTTAAGGAGGGAAACAATTGCTTCAACAGTTGGAAAATTGGAACCGGCGCATGAAGAAGTGGCTGTGGCTGCTTGTCATCGTTGGGTTAGTTGCTGCCACGCCTGTCGTGGTTCAGCGTGTGCAAACCGAACATACGGCCAATCAAGTCGAGATGGTGTTCAACTATCGCGATTTAGTGGACATTTCCGCCTACAAGCCGAATCCGGCAGCGTTCATTGACGAACAATTGGAACGGTTGAAAGAGGCTGGCGTGCAGTCTATGGCCATGTTCGAAAGTACGCTGACGGAATTGAAATCTTCTCGTCGCGTGATGCTGTACAATTCCCAGGATGCCGCGATGCTGCAAGGCAAGCTCCTTACTGGGGATGAGAACTATACATATCTGTTATTCACGTCCACTTCCAATGAAGAGCGGTTATCACCGATAATTGAGAAGACGTTCATGAATTTGGGTATTCAGGTTCGCCTATGGCAATTCGATGGGAAGAACGGCTTAATCTTGGAGACGCCGATTGAGAATGCGGTGATAAAGATGATGCCGCAGGATCCTGTCGCGGTAGAACAGCTGGTAGCGAAGGGCTTCCATATCGTCCCGCGCCTGTCCGACTCGTCGGAATACAATCAGGCGGAGATGGACGAGTTGCTGCGTGGTTATGCAGCGATTGGCGTCAAACGAATCGTATTCGACGGCGAATCCGTCAAAGGATTCAATGACGACGCGGAGAAGAAGAGCCTGACCGCCTTTGCTGAGCTGTTGAACAAATATGATATCGGCTTTGCTGCAATTGAAGGGTTGAAAGCTCCGCAGAAAGGGATGAATAAGCTCGCTTATTTGACCAAATACAATGTGGCGCGCTTGCATTCCATCAATGGTCAGGAGTCGTTCAATGAACCGGAAGTGCTGGCGGACCGGTTTACACTTGCAACGAAGGACCGCAACATCCGCATGATTTACTTGAACGCGTCGGTCAAAAAAGCAACGACCAAAGCGGAAATCGTGCACTCTATCGACAACATTCTCCACACGCTGAAGGAGCCAGACAAAGCCATTGCTTCCATTGAAGCGAACGGCTTCACGATGGGACAAGCGGTGCCGTTTGATATTGTCGACTCTTCATGGCAACGCTATGCGAAGATGGTTGTTGTTGTGGGCGGGGTTGCGCTTATTGCGCTGATGATCTCTTTCTTTGTGCCGTATATTATGCTTCCGGTGTTCCTTATCGGTCTTGTCGGAAGTGCAGGTTTATTTGTCCTGAAGCCGACATTTTTCGAGCAAGCGCTGGCGCTCGGCGTATCGATTAGCGGACCGACGATTGCGATGATATTGGCCGTTCGCCGGGTTGATCTGAATCCTCCAGTCACAGCGTTCGGCGCTCGATTTAACAAATCAATCGCGCTGTTTGTACGGACGACGGTACTATCACTTATATCTGTGCCATTAGTGATTGCATTGTTGAACAATATTACGTACAGCTTGGTGCTGAACCAATTCCGCGGAGTCAGTCTGCTGCACTTCGTGCCGCTAGCGCTTACTGCACTGTACGTATTCTTATACCGTGGCGATTCCGTATTCAAGGAAGCGGGCCGTTGGTTGAAAATGCCGATTACCGTGTTATGGGTTGTTGCCTTGGGAGTCGTTGGTGTTGTCGGGATGTATTATCTGTCCCGCACAGGCAACGCCGGCAACGTATCATCTTTTGAATTGTCGTTCCGATCGCTGCTGGAAAATACATTCGGCGTTCGCCCGCGGAACAAAGAGTTTTTGATGGCGCACCCGTTATTTATCGTCGCGGCATTTGTCGCTTTCCGTTATCGGTTCGCCGTATTTGCGTTCATCGTGGCTGCGATGGGGCAGCTGTCCATGGTAGATACGTTTGCTCATATCCATACGCCTGTCGTTATTTCAGCTATTCGGACGCTGCTCGGTCTCGGCCTTGGGCTTGTCATTGGAATTATCGGCATCTTTGTATGGACTATCATTGAAAGGTGTTGGGATGCATGGCGTCCGAAGTTACAAGGATAGCTTTATCCGGCTATTACGGATTCAATAACAGCGGGGATGAGGCAGTGCTCCTGTCCATCCTCACCGCGTTGGAGCGTGCGGGAGAGCAAGCCGGCATGAAGCTTGAGCCGATTGTGCTCTCTGGCGATCCGGCCACCACCACCCGGTTGTATGGGGTGCGCGCGGTTCACCGTATGAAGCCAGGCGATCTGCTGGGGGCGATTCGCAGCTGTGACGGCTTGATTAGCGGTGGCGGCAGCTTGCTTCAGGATGCGACGAGCTCGAAGACGATTCCGTATTATTTGGCGGTGCTGAAGCTGGCACAATGGTTCCGCAAGCCAACTTTTATTTATGCGCAAGGCGTCGGCCCTGTTCAGCGGGAATCGTTCTATCCTTATATCCGCCATGTGTTTAACCGCAGCGCATATATCTCGGTGCGCGATAACGAGTCGGCCGAGCTGTTGACTCGAATGGGTCTGCAGAGGGAGCTCATGCAAGTGGTCCCGGACCCGGTTATGGGGCTTCGTCTTGCCGAGGCGGAATCGGGTGATGCTTCTGCTCATGCTTTGCTGCCTGTTGGTGCGGCACAAGGATTTGATGAAGCCGGGCGTCCGTATGTCGGCGTATCGCTTCGCTTCTGGAATGAGGACCGTACGGATATGACGGCTATCGCGGATATGTTGAAGCGGGTTTGCCGCGCTCAAACGGTTCATCTGCGGTTTCTGCCATTCCATGGACAGGCGGATGAAGAAGCTTCACGCTTCGTGATGGAGAGCTTAAAGGACAAGGTAAAGCTATGGAATGGCGATATGTCTGGCGCTTGCGACGAGAATACGGTCGAAGGTGACATGGGGGACGAAGTTCCTTCTGCCGCATCTGCTGTAACTGGTTCATCCGTAATGAGCCTATGTCCGGCTCTTGAGCACCCGCAAGCGATGCTGCGCGAAGTAAGTCAATGCCGCTTGCTTGTCGGCATGCGTCTGCATTCGCTCATTTATGCCGCGTCACAGGAAATTCCGATACTGGGTATATCGTATGACCCAAAGATCGACCAATTTCTTCATCGGCTTAATCTGACAGCAATCGGCTCCACAGCCAGATTAGATGCTTCTGCGGCAGCCGATGCGATACTGCATTCACTCGAAAATGTGGAAGCATGGCAAACTGCGCATCATCAGGCCATTTCCGCATTGAAGCAAGAGGCGGAACAACCCGCGCAACAGGTTGCAGCATGGCTGCGTCATAAGAAATAAGGTGGTAGCGACATGAAAAAAGTGGTGGATGTGCCGACCGTCTCCATATACGGCATCCCTTTTTCCAAATTAAATATGCGCGACACGGTTCAAATGTTAACCGATTCAATAGACAGCGGACAGCAATCGCTGCAGGTCATTACAGCGAATCCCATCATGGTCATGGCTGCGTTGGAGAATGATAAGTTCATGAGCATCATGAAGCAAGCCGACTTGATCGTGCCGGATGGAACGGGCGTAGTCTGGGCTGCTAATTACGTAGGCAATCCGGTGGCTGAACGGGTGACAGGGTTTGACATGCTGCATGAATTAATGAAGTTCGGAGAAGACCGTCGCTGGAAAGTATTTTTGCTTGGGGCTGCGCCCGAAGTGGTTCAAGCCGCAGCGGAACGGTTACATCAACAATATCCGGCTGTCGAGATTGTCGGAGCTCGCGACGGTTTCTTCGGTGAAGCGGAGGATGAGGATGTCGTCCGTCAGGTTCAGGAAGCGAACCCGCATATATTGTTCGTCGCACGCGGGGCGGACACGCAGGAGCCTTGGATTGCGAAATATCGCCATCAGCTTCGAGTTCCCCTCATGATGGGCGTGGGCGGAAGCTTTGATATCCTGTCAGGCAGAACAAAGCGCGCTCCTAAATGGACGCAGAAGCTGCGCATCGAATGGTTGTACCGTTTGGTGACGGAGCCTAAGCGTTTTAAACGAATGCTGGTCCTGCCGATATTTGCATGGAAAGTGATGCGGGATAAAGAAAAGGTGACAAAAGCCCATTGAAATGTCGTCCAATCTTTCATTTTCGTAAGAATCCTTATCGATACAGCGTTGGTGTTTCCATTATGAACGGAGTATAATTCAATCCGGTAACATAAATGGGGGTTGAGAACAACCGATGATAACCGTATATGTAGTAGGTGGATTGATAGCATTGCTGTTGGCCACCGGATTAACGCCGTTAGTTAAGAAGTTTGCGATTAAGGTCGGAGCGGTTGACGTTCCGAATGCGCGTAAAGTCCATACACGCATTATGCCGCGAATGGGCGGGCTTGGCATTTATGCGGCCTTTGTTTTGACGCTGCTTGCACTTATGCCATTTATTCCTGACACCTTGTTCGGTTCTGCACGTGATGGCAATCTGGTTAAAGCATTGCTCGCCGGGGGTTCGATCATCGTACTCGTGGGGGCGTTGGACGATCGCTTTGAATTATCGGCTAAGGTGAAGCTGGTCGGGCAGATTATCGCTGCATGTGTGGTCGTGTTCGGATTTGATTTAACTGTGAACTTCGTAAATGTGCCTTTTGGTGATAAATATTGGTCAATTGAATCGTGGATTGCGATTCCGTTGACGATTTTCTGGATTGTCGGTGTGACGAACGCCATCAATTTGATTGACGGACTCGACGGATTGGCGGCTGGGGTATCCGGTATCTCGATTGCGACGATTATGGTCATGGCCGTCTTTATGGGAAATCCGGCTGTCATTCTACTGTGTGCGATTCTGCTTGGCAGCATTGTCGGATTTCTATTCTTTAACTTTCATCCGGCCAAAATTTTTATGGGTGATACGGGCTCGCTATTTTTGGGCTTCAGCTTGGCGGTATTGTCCATGCTCGGCTTCAAGCAAATTGCGATCGTCTCATTCATAACGCCGCTTCTTATTATCGGCGTGCCTTTATCGGACACCTTCTTCGCGATCATCCGCCGTTGGTTGCAGAAGAAGCCGATTTTCGCTCCAGACAAGGGGCATTTGCATCATTGTCTGCGCGAGCTAGGATTCAGCCACCGGAAGACGGTGCTTATCATTTACGGCATTGCCGCATTTTTCGGGATGCTCGCCATTATCCAATCGTTCGCGGCATCGCATGATGCGAATTGGGTCACCTTCGTCGTCATCTGCATCCTGCTCATCTCACTGCAGCTTGGAGCTGAAGTCATCGGCATCGTCAGCAAGACGAAGCGTCCGATGCTCAATATGCTTCATCGCCTGCGCGTGAAGGCGCATGCGGATTCACGCACGAAGTAACACAAAACTTTTATATGAAGCTTGTTCTCCTAATGTGAGAGCAAGCTTTTTTTGTTTCCATTATTGACGTATCTCTTAAATTTGGACAGCTCAAAGCCGATAACATGTCTATATGATTATATTGGTTGAATAAGGCATAATGGAGGCGATACAATGCGTGCGTGGTTAAAACCCCTTTGCATGTTGCTGGTCGTTGCCTTGATGTCCACGGGAATACCGCTGGGTATCGTAAAGGCGGCAGACGATCAAGAGGGAGCAAGATATTTTCACTTTTCTAATCTGAGCACAGTAGAGGACCATCCAACTCAGGTAAACACGGAAAATATTGAAGTGAAAGGTACGTTTAATGGAGTATCTTCAAGCTCGATTGGTTACAAAGTTGAATTAGAAGTGGACGGAAAGGTTGTTCATACAACGTATGGAACGGATGTAAAGCCGACTATTACAGGCAATTCATTCGTATTCCGCGCAGTTCCTTTGCGGACGGGATTAAACATTGTGACGGTTACGGGGCTGGGGCCGAACGGTAATACAGTTGAAGCCAGCGCTTTCGTTGAATTCAGCAACGTGCCGGCCATTTCCGATATTAAGCTGTCTGACGGACGTGCTCTGGAATCGGGCGCGCCGCTCATTGTGAAGAGCGATACGGCAGGTCTGTCCTTGAAGGCGCCAAATGCCTCTGAAGTATCTGTAAATGGCCGCCAGATGTTCAATGGTGGTGCAGGTGTCTTCGTCTCATCTGGCATTAAGCTTCAACCAGGCTTGAATGACATCATCATTGTGGCGACGAACGGCAACTTGACCTACACGATTACGCGTCAGGTAATTTCATTCAACGGCATTTTGACAGGCTTTGATACCTTCATCGGGGACAAAGCGATTGATCATACGTCGAATCACTATGTGACGGGTCCGGTGGGCGGTGTCGTTAAAGGAAAGTTTATCGTCCCTAAGTCGCAGCAAAGTACAACGCCGAACGATCCGACAATGGAAATCCTCGTAACGAAAGAGGGAGATCCTAATCCTCTGCTTGATGAAAAAAGCGGTACGACGATTACAAAAGTTGACGAGAGCTCGTCCTATATCATTTATGAATATATAACAAATGGCTCGGTCAACACCTCTGCAACGGGCAAACATTCGCTCAAGCTGACGGTTACGTTTGACGGCAAGACGAATGTATTCAACAATTTCTTCATTATAAGAGACAGCAGCGCTGCAGAAATCGTGGACGTGAAGCAGTTGTTCAATCCGCAAGAAAGCGGAGGCGGAGTGACGTTCGGAGCAGAAGCAACGTTCGCACAAAATAGCACAATCTTTGAAATGCCGCTCTATTTGAAGCTGCAGCTGAACAATTATAGCAGTCAACCGATTACGATAACGGATTGGCAGAACGGCAATGAAGTTAAAAACCCTACCTTCCAGGCTGTGACTGGATTGACGACCATCAACAGCGAGCCGGTTATCCGCATCGATGCTTTGCCTGCTGGCGATCAGACTTTTAAAATTGAAGTGGGTGGCGAAGTATACGAAATCAAGGTGAACTACGCGCCAGGTCCTTACATTAAGTTGACCAACGTGTTCGATGGCAAAACATTCGATAATGCGAAGGGTCTCCCGAACATTCAAGGGCGTTTAGTTAACTTCAACCTTCAAAACACGTCTGAAATGGATCAAACGTATATTACCTTTAATGGAAAGAAAGAGAAGTTGTCAGGCATCAATGCAGGTAACGGGGAGTTTGACCATCCGTTGGGTGGAGACCTTGTTGCGGGACCTAACAAGATTACGATCGATGGGGTTGCCAACGGAGTTCCGATTAGTTACACCATTACGATTTTCTTCTTCTCGAAGGATGTCCCTGCGATTGTGAAGATCTATCCGGTGCCAGAAGCGACGGATCCGACCAATCCGAACAAGGAAGACACGGAACAGAAATTCAAATTAACAAAAGATTTCCAATATGTCACAAAAGAACGCACTGCTGATGTATGGCTTGAAGTGCAAAATGCGACGGGCATGAACATCTATATCGACGGGAAGCTCTTAACGACGCTCGAAGAGAAGGATTTCATCAATGGCAGTCCGAATACGAAGCCTTCTATATTGTTCAAAGAACAAAACGTTACAACAGGCTCCTATCTGTTCTTAATGCATGGATTGGAATTACCTAAATCAGGTAAGAAGAATGTGACGATCGAGGCACGCAAAGGCGTCACTACTGCACGTCAAACGTTGGAAATTACACGTGAGCAAAATACGTTTGAGTTGCTGTCGCCGAAGCTTCCGGAAGAAAGCGTCGTGAATCAGAACTTCCTGAAGGTAAGTATTCGTGCGGAAGGCGCGGATAAGGTGCTGATTAAGAAGCAAGAGTTGGTCAAAGGCGAGGAAGATATTTTCCGTGGCGAAGTGACGTTGAAGAACGGTAAAAACACGATTAAATTTACGGTAATGCAAGGCAAACAGAAAATTAATGGCCAGTTCGAAGTGAACTATGCCAATGCGGCACTTCCTGGTGCCCAATACAAGACGTCCATCGGCAAAAACGGGAAGTTGTCCGTATTTGGAGGCAATTTGGTGCTGCAGCTGCCTAAGGGCACGATGCTGCGCGACATGAACCCGCGCCAAGGGCAAACACCGAAGGAAATACAATTGTTCGATAAGCAAAGCGTGCTGTTCGGTATTTCTGATCCGGATGATGGCAGAACGATCACTCGCGAGAACCAAGTCGGTGTCCGTAAACCGATAACCGGTGGAAGTGATGAGTTCCTGGATGGTGTCATGAGACGAATCGATCCAGATGAGTTTGCACGCAGCGTGCTGTTGCCTAAATCTCATTTTGGACTTGGTTCCCAATTGTATTGGATTGACGCAGGATACTTCAACTCAGAAGACAGCGTCCTGAATCAGGACTATAAGCTGGCTAGCGCGACACATCCTTATGATGAAGCGAAAAAATTCTATGAGCGTGGAGATCGGATGTGGCTCGAGCCGACGCATCGTGGAACAATTACTTTGAAGTACGACCCTAACATTGTAAATGAGCAAGCTCGCAATGTAGGCATCTGGCGCTGGAACAACACGAATAAGCTGTGGGAGAATGTTGGCGGCAAGCTGGATACGAAGAAAAAGACAATTACCGCGCCGTTTGACGGATTCGGATATTACGGAGTATTCAGTGTGCGATTCAGCTATGACGACATCATTTCGCACCGTTACGCTCGTCCGAGCTTGGAGCTCATGCTCTCGCGCGGCTTTATGAAAGCGAAGAATTTGAACGAATTCGGCGTGTACGACAACATTACGCGTGGTGAATTTGCAACGATGCTCGTGAAGATGCTGAACATTCCGCTGGACTACGATGCGGACAACCTGACGTTCGATGACGTATTGAACTATGAAATACCAGATTTGCTGTGGGATTATCGCTATATTGAGACTGCAGCCCGCAAAGGGATAGTTCGCGGACTGGCTCCGCGCTTGTTCATGCCGAACGGTGAGTTGACCAGACAAGAGGCAGCAGCCATGATTGCCCGTGCGATGAACTTGAAGCTTGGCGAGACAGAGAAAGAACAGGCGAAGATGCAGAAGTCATTCACAGATGCCAACACGATTGACTACTATAGTATAAGTTCTGTATCTGCGGTATCGAAGGCAGGCATTATTGCCGGCATTCCGAATGAACTGCAGGAAGGTCAGAAGAAACCGACCTATCGCTTCGATCCGAGATCACCTCTGACGAGAGCGGATGCGGCAGTGATGGGTGAGCGTATTCTTACCAAATTGAAAAAATAATCAAAAATCGTTGATTTGCTTGTTTTACTTTTGTATGGTGCGGGTATTGAAGAGAAGAGCCGATCTGTGACTCGGCTCTTCTTCACATGCCGCCTGCTCATTCCCAATACTGAGAGGGGATGTATGAAATCCATAATGGTGGATTTACTGTAACGGGCTGGTAAACATTAGTGCGTGACGGAATACAGCAGGGAAGCTATACTATGGATCGTAGTCGCTGATGCATACATAAACGATGTCCGATGGTATAGCAAAATGTATAGCAGAAGCAAGCAAATGCTTGTGTACATGCAATGTTTTTGTGGTTATGATGGAATCTGCGAAAAAATAATTTTATTTTTTCACCGAGAGCGCAACTTTTTGCGAAGTGGTGCGTTTAATATGATGAAGTCGAAAACAGTGGTTAAATTCTTTATTGTTCCCTGTATTTCACAAAAATATGCTTTACGCTAGGCGTTTGTCATTGTATAATGTCTAGAGTG
The DNA here is from genome assembly GCF_021369635.1 of Paenibacillus profundus. Classification (GTDB taxonomy): domain Bacteria; phylum Bacillota; class Bacilli; order Paenibacillales; family Paenibacillaceae; genus Paenibacillus_B; species Paenibacillus_B profundus. Next base: position 180,879 of record NZ_JAJNBZ010000004.1, read on the forward strand.
GTATGAGTATTTCTATTTATTCTCATCTGTTCTTATTTTGATTACTAGTTTCTGTGGCATGTCCTTGTGTTACAGACTTCTTTTTTGAATACATTTCGCTCTTACTCTGGGAAGGGGGTGAATCGGCGAATGAGGGAAATGAGCTATCAAACTTCTACGCAATATTCTCAACAAACGAAGCAATTTAGAGGAGGAGAAAAAAAGGTTATGAAGAAAAGATTGGCCCTGCTGCTTTCCGTTGCTATGGCGTTCTCCATGTTCGCTAACGTAGCATTCGGTGCTGACGCAGCTAAGACGACACAAGAAAAATTCGACGCATTGAAACAACAAGGTGTATTTAACGGCTATCCAGATGGAACTGCTGGTCTTGACAAAGAAATGACTCGTGGCGAGTTCGCTAAAGTCATCGTTAAATTGCTCGACTTGAAAGAAGTACACGGTGTGTACTCTTACAAAGATAAGAACTATGGTGCTTCCAACTGGGCAGCTCCTTACATCGAAGCAGTTACTGCTGAAAACCTGATGCAAGGTAAAGACCTGGAAAAGAAATTGTTCGACTTTAACGGTAAAATCACTGTTGAAGAAGTAGCAAAAGTATTGGTTGAAGCGTTGAAGTTGGAACTTCCTAAAGACGCTCAAAACAATGCTTCTGCATGGGCAAAAGAATATTTCCAAGCAGCTGTTGACGCTGGTTTGATCTCCAAGGATGCAAACCCTAAAGCGAACGCAACTCGCACTCAATTGGTAGAAGCATCTTTTGCAGCTGACGAAGCTCTGAAAGGACCAAAAGTTGAGTCCTACAAAGTAATCGACAGCAAAACTGTTGAATTCACAATGAGCGACAAAGAAGTTGTTAAAGTAACTTTGGAAAAAGCTCTTGAATCCAACAAAGAAACTGAAGTGAAATTCACTCACAAAAACAAAGAGTACACTCACAAAGTTACTCGCGTTGTAACATCGGCTCAAAAAATCGAGTCCGTTACAGCTGATAACGTGAAAGAAGTAGTTGTTACATTTGACGGTTCTCTTGAGCAAAAGACAGCTGAAAACAAAAACAACTACGAAGTGAAAGATATGAAGATTGACAGCGTAACATTGTCTTCCGACAAGCGTTCCGTTACAATCTTGCTCGAAGAAAACGGTTCTGACATGAAGAACCAAAAAGAAACAGAACTGAAAGTGAAAAACGTTCGTAACGAAGACGGTTCTAAAACGTTCAGCGAAACGAAAAAATTCACTCCAGTTGATGTAAAAACACCAGAAGTTAAAGAAGTTGTTGGTTTGGGTACGAAAGCATTCAAAGTTGTTTTCTCCGAGCCGGTAAAACGTGGTGACGCAGTTGCATCCAGCAACTACAAAGTTGATGGCAACATGGTAGCGGGCAGCGTTGACTACATGTATCCAAATGTAGTAATCGTGAACAAAGATTTGTCCGTTGGCGACCACAAATTGAGCGTCAGCAACATTACAGACTTCTCTGGTCTGAAGAGCATTCCTACTGACAAAGAATTCACAGTAGCAGAAGATACTTCCGCTCCTGAAATCGTGTCTGCAAAGACTAACGATTTGAAAGAACTCGAGATTGAATTTAACGAAACAGTTAAATCGATCGAGAAACTTTATCACAACGTATCCGGCAACACAGGTAAAATCACTTACAAGGATAACAAAGTGAAAGTTACCTTCAGCAACCAAATGTACAACGGAGACAACACTGTCTATGTTAAAGGTGTAACTGATTACAGCGGCAATAAAGCTGACCGCGAAATCAAAGTTAACCCTACATTGGATACTACGCGTCCAGAAATCTTGAAGTTGGAAGTTAAAGAAGTTGGTGCGTTGAACAACCATAAATTGGTGCTTGAGTTCAACAAGAAATTGGATAAAGACTCTGCAACTAATACAGTAAACTATACGTTGAAAGATAGAGACGGCAAAGTCTTGAAAAACTCCAACGGTGTAGACGCTGATGGACATCCAATTATGAAGCCATCCTACGACGAAAAAGATAACAAAGTGACAATTAACTTGAATAGTAAATTGTCCAACCAAACAGACTACATCTTGGAAGTAGTTGGCGTTCGTGATACGGCTGCATTGCAAAACACAATTGCACCATGGTCGCAAACATTTACAGCTAAGCAAACTTCTAAAACGGGAATCGTTCGTTCTTGGTTCACTCAAGGTAACGGCGAACAAAACCTTTACGTTCAATTCAAGGACAACATGAGAACTGATGGCGACGGAAGCGTGTTGGTTAAAGAGAAATATCTCTTCAACAACAAATCCATCACTGATCATGAAATCAATATGGTAAGTGGCGACACAGTTCGCATCACTTCTAAGGCTGACAAACTTCTTACTGCAGCAGAAATTGCGGATACGACGAAAGACTTTGCTTTGTCCGTAAGCCAAGTGAAAAATGCCAACGGCGATTACATTAAAAATGGTGACTCGTATACGTTGACATACAGCGGTAAGTTGAACAAAGAATTTGCAAATAGCATCTCCGTAAAGAACGCAAAAGTAGTTTCTCGTAATGAAATTAAGGTTGAATTTGCTGGAAAACTCAACTATGTAAATGTAGATGATTTCTATGTTACAGCACTTGGTTCTTCCTATACACCTTCAGAGCATGAACAAAGCAATGATGGTACAGTTCTTACTCTGAAATTCAACGGAGATCAAACGTTACCTACTAGCCTTTCTGGAGGAAAATTATGGGTCAGAGATAGCGTAACTACTGCTGATATTCTGAATGTTCGTGTTCAAGCAGGAGAAACACCTCTTACTGATCTTGACAATGTAAGACCAGAAGCAGTTTTGAGTTCACTGTCTGTTACTCCTACAGCAACTACTGCAACTTATAAAGCAACCATTCGCGTGACTGGAGATGTTAAAGTTGATAAGCCTGCTGAAGGCATCTTCACTGTAGAAGTTAATGAAGGACTAAAAGCTGTTGACAGAGTAACTAAAGTGAGTGTTTCTAGCTCAGACAGCAAACTCTTGGTGATTGAATTCACTATGAAGAATGAGCCTGGTAAACTTATTAGCCTGACTAAGGACGACTTTGTCAATGTTAAGATGAGAGACGAAGATAACAATGTAAATAAATACATTGTTGACGCTAATGTCCCTACAAGTGCTCCTCAAGTGGCAATGAAAGGTTTCGCTACAACAGCTCAATTCACTGAGAAGAAGTAATATCTTAAAGAAAGCCCTTCGGGGCTTTCTTTTTTTATACAAAGCTTACAACAATGTAACCCAGCAAATCGCGCGAAAAGCGAAACTTTCGGCTTCCCCCTAGCGTTATAATACATAGAAGAAACTTTCGATATAGGAGGAAGCAGATTGAATAAGAAAAGAACGATAGCGGCCGTACTTTCGCTGTCTTTAGCCTTAGGCACATTCACAGTCGTAGCTCCAGAAGTTCAGGCAGCTCCAAAGGCCTCCGACAAGCAGACTCAAACAAAGATAGCTACCAAGACGCCAGTCGTGAAAACTTTGGACAAGTTGAGTTCAATCAAACTTACGGGCAAAAGTTCCGTAAAATTAACCGATGTCAACATGTATCGACAGGATGAAAGCAATATCTTGTCTTATACGTTGACGTACACAAACAATGAAGCTCGCAGCATTCCCCTTATTGATTACTGGACGAAGGTGCGAACGAAGAGCGGCACCGTTTACTCCAGCAATTTGACAGATGCCGACAAAGATAAGAAGGTCATTCCGGCTCAATCACAGCTAAGTGTTACATACTATGCAAAAGTGGCTAAACATTTAACGGTTCACGATTTGAATTATGACATCATTAAATGGGATTTTAGCCGATCTAATTTTGAAAATCGTATAGGATCGTTCCAAATTCCAACCGGTATAACAACTTCAACCGTTTCTGGAGGAACTCGCACGGTACGGATGAATGATGTTCCGATTAAGACTAGCGTTGATCGGGTTAATGTTTTTCCTTCTGATGAATATCACTATGTTAACGTAGCTGTCAATGTGCTAAATGCCGGTGTTAAAATGCTGGAGAACCCTGCTTACAAATATGCAGTGAAGACGACTAACGGCAGCAGCTATATTTTAGTTCCAGATGGAAGCAGCAAAGACTATAAGCTTCAACCTGAAGAGAAGAAAACATTGAACTTTATGACGACCATTCCGAAAAGTGTAAATGTTGACAAGCTTGAACTTCAAGTGCTTCAGGAACAAGCGCCAGCCAAAGAAAATGAGGCGGGTAAAGTCAATTTAGCTGTCGGCACATTTGCGCTTCCGAAAGCGAGTGATGGAAACTCAGGTGTACCTGCTAACAAAGACAAAGTCATTACGATTAATGATGCAAAAGTGAGCACGAAAATAACGACGGGTTGGGTAAACCAAAGCTATTTCCAGAACGACATTACATTGACATTTATGTTCGAGAACTTATCCAACAAACCAGTAACCGTGCCAAAATATGGATTTGAGCTCCATGGCCCGAAAGGCTTTTCAACTCCGATTCCAACAAAGTCGTTGGAAAGCTTGACGTTGAAACCGATGGAGAAACGGCCAATTACGTTGAATGCATCAATCTCCACAGATATCGGTACGGATCAATTAAAATTGCATATGAATCGGCCTGGGGATACGGGAGAAAAAGACGCGAAAGATACTGTTCCAAATGCTTTTAAATATCCGGAAGGTATTTACAATGTTCCTGTTCTGCAGTCCATGCAAAATAAAACAGGCAGCGAGTATAACGTTCAACATAGCAAAGGAAACTTAGGGATTACGATTGATTCGCTCCAACGTTTGCCTTGGACAGATGGAAATATCGTTTCGGCCAAAATGACAATTAGAAATAAAGAGTCGAAATCAATCCAGTTGCCTGCACTTGAAGGTGTATTTAAAATTGATGCTGCAGAATCTGGTGGTAAAACGCAAGTCGTGACTTCTAATGGTGCGCTTATCATCGGTCCGAAAGAAGAGATAAATGTGTACGTTGTTACGAAGCTTCCTTCGAACCTTGATTTCACGCAGATTCAAATTGCTCTGCTTGAGAAAATTGGGGAGTCCGACAGTGCACAGCTTATCCAGTTTACTAATATTGGTAGTTTACCAGAATTGCCTGTAATTGAATATGGTTCCTACTTCAATCTTGAAACGGAAGGCCGCAAGGCAGAGATTATGGCTCGGAAATCGAAGGTGTATGCTGGAAATTCCGATCAAATCGTTTATACGGATCTTGAAATGAAGAGTCGCGAAGGGCTGCAAGCGACGTTGTCGCAAATGGTCGGTTACTATCGAACATCAGACGGGCGCTATTATAAAGCCACTATCGCGCAGATCGACCGGCCGACCAGTCCAGAAGGCAAGAACGTTGTGACGGCTTGGGCTAAGCTGCCAAGCTCTGTCAATACGAAAGATATGCAGCTCGTATTGGGTGAAGGCATTAAAGAAAACAAATTGACGGCGCCGAAGGAAGAATCGGACGGTTACGTTAACGCGGTAGCGATGAACTTGGAAATCGGTCAACCATCGCTCAAACGGTACTTCGATAATTTGGACTTCTTCCCGTATACGTTAACGATTAACGATTTCTATGCAACGATCAACAATTCTGCCCTGCAAATTGACTTCAATTATGAGTTGAAGAAGGATATGCAGTATGACATGGGCGAATATGAACATAAAGTCGTGCTGGAAATTACGGATGCGAGCAACCGCAGATTCGAAAGAGAGTTAGAAATTGATAAAGATAGCGGATTGAAAGTCGGGAAAAACTTGAGTTATACGACAAGCTTCTCCGATGCGCTCTTTGAACGAATTCAAAATGGGGGTTATCAAGTCTCCATCTACGATTCTTTCAAAGGCGAGAAAGTTAAGATTGCCAGCTACGGCAGCGCCTATAACATGAGAAACGCGCGTACGGCAGACTAATTGTCAGCGCGGCGTTCGCACGAACCCCCTCACTACGAGGGGGTTTTTGGTAAGGGGCACAACATTTCCTTCGGGTCGTTCCGGCTGACGGCGGCACACTATACCTAAAGAACGCAAACCTGAAGGAGGAGCTTTATCGTGAGTAAAAAAACGTTAGTTCCAGCGAGCAAAGATGCCTTATACCGTCTTAAATATGAAATTGCGGCCGAGTTAGGCTTGCCGGTCGCTCAGCATGGTGTGCACATTGGCATGAATACCGAATTTGCAGGGGAGTTGGGCAGCATGCCAGTACAACAGACGACCAACAATGATGATTGGGGGCATCTGACGTCACGTGATGCCGGTTCCGTTGGCGGTGAAATTACGAAACGCTTGGTCATGCAGGCTTTGCAGAAAAAATAGGAAGTCCAACTTCCATTTGATTCATTGACAGGACCGGACAAATACAGTAATATGATTTTTCGAAGGCTGGTATACAACCTTTTCCATTGTGGAAAAGGTTACTTTTTTGTTTAGGCTGCTCGCGGGAGAGCCATATTAAAGGTTAGGAGGTCGAGTCCTATGTCATTGAAAGGACGCCACTTGTTCACATCCGAGTCCGTTACAGAAGGACACCCGGATAAAATATGCGACCAAATTTCGGACGCGGTGTTGGACGCCTTTTTGGCCAATGACCCGTATGCTCGGGTCGCGTGTGAAGTATCCGTAGCTACAGGCTTGGTTCTGGTTATCGGAGAAATTAGCACGAAAGCGGATTATGTTGATATTCCGTCTATCGTACGCAATACCATTAAAGATATTGGGTATACGCGCGCGAAGTATGGATTTGACTATAACACCTGCGCGGTGTTGACCTCGCTTAACGAACAGTCTCCTGATATTGCGCAAGGGGTTAATGCAGCCATTGAAACGCGCACAGAAGATATGAAGCAAGAGACAGAAAACATTGGCGCGGGTGACCAAGGTTTAATGTTCGGCTTTGCGACAAATGAAACACCTGAACTGATGCCGCTTCCGATTGCTCTGTCTCACCGTATTGCGCGCCGCTTGTCGGAAATGCGTAAAGACGGCACATTGCCTTATCTCCGTCCGGATGGTAAGACGCAAGTGACGATCGAATATATGGATGGTAAACCAGTTCGTGTCGATACAATTGTAGTATCTACTCAACATGCCGAAGATACTTCGCTCGAACAGATTCAACAAGATATTAGAGAGCATGTCATTACACCGGTTGTTCCAAGTGAATGGTTGGATGAGAAGACGAAGTATTTCATTAATCCGACAGGACGCTTCGTTATCGGCGGACCGCAAGGCGATGCCGGTCTGACAGGCCGTAAAATCATCGTGGATACCTATGGCGGTTATGCACGTCACGGCGGCGGCGCATTCTCCGGTAAGGATCCAACGAAGGTAGACCGTTCTGCAGCTTATGCAGCGCGTTATGTGGCGAAAAATATCGTAGCTGCCGGCTTGGCCGACAAATGCGAAATTCAATTGGCCTATGCAATTGGCGTAGCAAACCCGGTATCCATCAGCGTAGATACGTATGGTACAGAGAAGGTGGACCAAGATAAATTAGTGGAACTCATTCAAAATAACTTCGACCTGCGTCCAACAGGAATCATTAAAATGCTCGACCTGCGTCGTCCGATATACAAGCAGACGGCAGCATACGGACATTTCGGCCGCAACGATCTCGATTTGCCTTGGGAACGTACGGATAAAGCAGATTCGCTGCGTGAGCAAGCTGGAGTAAAATAAAGCGTAATGATGGACCTTTTCTCGTAGTATGCGAGGAAAGGTCTATTTTGTTTTTATCCGATTAAACTATCTCTTCTAAAAAAACGGCCCCTTCTTGCCGACAAATAGAGTAGAACTGTCTTATCGGAAGGAAAGGAGCATTCTTCATGAAAAAATGGCTTTCCGCCCTGCTCGCAATCGTTCTCACCCTGGGAGCGTTCGGATGGGGGCCAGTCATTGCGGAAGCAAGTACTTCTGCAAATGATACAGCACTAGCAATTATCGCGACGACACCGACAAATGGACAGTCTGGTGTTTCGGCAAACCCTGCTGTCAGTTTTACATTTAACCAAAATGTAAAGATAGTAAATGGAAATGTGACTGTAACGCAGCAAGGAACGGGCAACAAGCAAATATTCAATAAAGATGGAGGAAACGGCATTGGCAAGGTGGTGTCCACCGACTTGCAGACCTACCAATTAGAGGGCTTGCAGCCCTTGCAGCTAGGCGCCACTTATGAAGTATCGGTAGATCCTCTGCTTTTCATCAGTGAGGGCACGAACGAATTTTATAATGGCATGAAGTGGTCATTTACCGTAAAGCCGCAACCTGGCATTGAACGGGTATTACCCCAACAGGGAGTTGCTTCGGTTAATCCAAAGCTGGAAATATCATTTAAGCAACCGGTACAAGCTGGGACGGGGAGCATTCGTATTATTCGTTATAGTAATAACAGCGCGTTAACCCCAATTCCGGCAAAGAGCTTCACACTTGATCCAACAGGTCTAGTTGCCAGCTATCAGTTGAACGAGTCTCTTGAGGCCGGTACTGCTTATTATGTAACGGTTGATCCGGAATCTTTTAAAGATGCCGAAGGGACTCCGGTAGAAGGATTCACGTCGGCAGACCGTTGGTACTTCGAAACGGAGCGCGGAGCGGATACGACACCACCTGTTATTCAGAGCCGGGTGCCTGAGCGAAATGCAGTATCACCGTTGCAATCCAAGATAGAAATGACATTTAATAAGCCTGTCTTTCAAGGGAAAGGGGACATTCTTGTTAAGTCAGACGGCAAACCGGATGTGCGTATTCCGGTAACGTCAGCTATCGTAGGCGGGGGCACGGCAGTAATCAAGTCCGTAAACACACTCACCTTTGAGCAGAACCGCACGTATACCGTAACCGTGCCTGAGGGAGCATTCCGCGATCAGGCCGGCAACTTAATGAAGGAAGATACATGGTCTTTCCGCGCTCAAACTATAGACACATCAGCACCGACGATCTCATCTTATGATCCGTACGTAGGCAGTACTGGGGTATCTACGTCTAAGACATTGACTGCCACATTCAACAAACCGATTGCCTATTCAGGTACGGGTGTGGAGCTTCGCCGTCAAAATCAAACGACGAGTGAAAAAATCAATGTTTCTACATCCGGTAGAGAGCTGAGAATTACACCCGCTTCCAGACTGCAGGACAATATGGTTTATACGGTCAACATTGCCAGAGGGGCCGTTAAAGATTCATCCGGCAATGAGTTTGCAGGCGCGTCTAACTGGACGTTCTCAACATCGGCCACAGACCGCACTGCACCGGCGGTTGAAAGTGTCAAGATGTATAGCAACACGCTGATTGAGATTCGTTATAACAAGTCGCTGGATTCGAGTGTTAATCCATCGTCTAGTGAATTTACGGTTACGGTTAACAACGGGGAGCGGAAAGTGAATAGCGCTTCAGTATCGGGCAATAGCGTATACGTTTCGCTCGTAAGCGGGGTCGCTGTCGGTCAGGACGTCAAAATCAGTTATGCCGCACGATTCCGTATGGTACGCGACACGTATGGCAATGCGGCGCCTTCGTTCGGCAGTCGTGTAGTGGAAAATAAAGTGGATTCGTCCCTGTCCAAAATCCGTGAAGCATCGATCTATAGCGATAAAATGTATATTTACTTCACTGATAATTTGAAAGACGTATCTTCTTATGCAGGCAGCCAATTTACCGTTACGTATGATGGCTCTTCGGTCGGTATCGATAAAATATCAAACAGCGGCAACGTGTTGTACCTGACTATGAACCGAACGGTATCAAATGGTGAAGTGGTCAAAATAAGCTACACTCCGGGCAGCTACCCGCTAGAGGATAGAAACGGAAGCAAAATCGGAGCGTTTGAAGGCGAATTCGTACGCAACTCGTACGATACGAAGCCGCCGGAGTTGACGGAAACGAATGTCATCAGCAACAAGCTAACCTTGATATACAATAAAGCGTTGGATAAGAACAGCGTTCCGCTGAACAACCATTTTTCAGTTCTCGTTAACGATAAGCCTAGATATGTAACAAAGGTGGAAATTAAAGCTAACCGGGTAGAGCTGACATTGCAATCTGCCGTGGCTACGAGTGATACGGTTACCGTGTCCTATGTAAGAGGATACCCAGCGCTGCGCGACTTGAACGGCAACTTGGCGTCCAATGTGAACCTTGCTGAGGCTGGCAACGTCACCGACAGTGAAACGCCTGTGGTACAGTCGGCAACATGGAGCTCACCTTCTGTCGTGTTAACGTTTAATAAGAAGCTGGAGAGCATGCAGGCGTCCTCTTACAGTCAGTTCTATGTCCGAGCAGGGAATCAACTGCTGTCCGTCAAACAGGTGACGGTAAAAGACACTAAGGTTACGATTGAGCTCTTGAATCCACCAGCGCAGACAGACGCGCTGACTGTGTCCTACAATACGAGTTCTAAGCCGATAAAATCGACATCGGGCGTTGAAATTAAAACGTTCAGCAATATGAATGTCTCAGTCGGCCTGGAAGAGTTGGCAGGCGCCAACTTCGTCAAAGTGGCAACGGACACTTCATTTATCGATTCCATGATCGTGTTATTAGACGACGTGGCGCAGAAGTCTTCGGATAGAACGAGCAGCGGTCAAGTGGTCAATCGCTACACACTGGACCAGAACAAGCTGAAGACGGCGTTTCAGTTCCTGTCGAGCTCATCTGGTACTGATAAGCAGTTGATGTACGAAGTGCCTTCAAGCGAGTCTGCAGCTCGCGTGGCGGTTCCGTTGAGCGCGTTCGACTCGGCTTATATTAGTAAAGATCCGGTGATGTTCGCAATCAAGTACGGGAATACCTTGTACGGCATCAATATTAGCAGGGACAGCATCATTCAAGTGGTGCAGAACATTAAAGGCTCTCTTGCTAATTCATCGCTATTAATTGAAATAGAGCCTGCCCAGTCGCAGGGGACCAATATTCAAAATACGTTGGGCCGTACCCAATCGACAGCCCTTGTGCAAGGACATCGCTTTACGATATTCGGTTATACTGGCGGCAACCAGTTAAACGGTATGACCGAAGTGAAGATGGATGCAGTTATTAAAATGAGAACGTCGGATTCTGTGACGGCGGGAAGAACAGCCATTGTGGAGTATCAGGCAAAGGATAATCAATTGTCCTATGTACCCACGAAGCTAACCCGTTCCGGTGTAGTCACTGTCGCTGAGGTGCGTGCGAAGCAGAGCATGCTGGCTGTGTTTGCGATTGGGAACAAGGTGTATATTGATATTCCGGGGCATTGGGCACAAGCCGATATGACGGCGCTCACCGCCAAAATGATTATGGATGGCCGAGGAAGCACCAAGTTCGAGCCAAACAAGCCGATTACACGTCAAGAATTTGCAGTATCCATTTCAAGAGCACTTGGATTGGAGCCGAGTGAAGAGTCGGCAAAGAGATTCCGGGACATCAACAGCTCGACATTGGATGGAACATACGTTGGAGCGGCTGTGAAGGCCGGAATTATAACCGGATTCCCAGATGGCACCTTCAAGCCGGACGATAGCATCACTCGTGAGCAGATTACGCTCATGATGGTGCGCGCTGCCCAAGCTGCCGGTCACCGTCTGCCGAACTCCTCGACAACCGTGCTGAGCATGTTCAAGGATAGCAAGCAAATTACGAGCCTAGGCGCCCCGACTGTAGCTCAAGCCGTACAAGCTGGTCTTATCCAAGGTGTATCGAAAGATAAGTTCCAGCCAAAAGGATCGGCAACGAGAGCGCAAGCGGCTGTTCTGCTGAGACGTCTTTTAAGCACAATTGACTATATAACTTTAGAGTTCTAATATTTTTTAGCAATATAGTAGATTTCTCTTACTATTAATTTCAGCCCTATCCGTTGTCTATCTGACACAAGGATGGGGCTTTTTGTCATTCTATGACCCGGGAAATATACGAATTGGTAACAAAACCGCAACTTTTTGTCGATTTTAATAGTCTATATATTAGAAGAGTTGAATAAATGGGGAATCGATACATATCAGTCATCATCTATTAGCTGGGAAATGGGAGAGTTGGATATGATGAAGTCACCTGCATCCGCCATACGGATGCCTAAGGGTCGTTGGGGAACGAAAGCGGCAGTCGTTGTGCTGTCGGGAGCGCTGCTGATTCAACCGCTTGCGGGTTGGGGAACTTATGTTTATGCAGATGGATCGAGTGGGACAGTGAGCAACGCATCTATCAATCAATTGCAGAAGCTGAGCGAAGAAATTATTACTTCAGGCGCGAGACTCGTAAAATATCAATATGCGACCAAGCGCGGCAGCAAGACATACAAAACGTTGATCAATGTCATTGAAGCGGATTTGCAAAATCAATATTTGAAGCTAGATGTTATGACGGGCCAGAATGGGAAAACGGCGGCAAGCCAGCCCGTGACGAAAATGACGAAAGATACCGGAGCTGTCGCAGGGGTGAACGGGGACTATTGGATGATGGGCTCGGACCGCGTTCCGATGGGAGGCTCCATTTCCAATGGGGTCCTTATTACAAGCCCGGCGGAGCTGCAAGGAATGTACGCGTTTGCTGTATCGAAGGATGGCAAGCCTAGCATCGGGCAATATCGCTTCGAGGGGAGTATCACTGCTTCCGACGGCGAGACCTTTCCACTCTCTGGCATCAACAAGATGAAGTATGACAAAGAGCCTGGCAAAGTCCATAGCCATACGAATGCGATGTATATTTATACAAGCGCTTGGAAAGGGACAAAGCGGCCGAATGACACCACATCGACACCTACGGAGGTATTGGTCCGCGATGGAGTCATAGAGCAAATATCCGAGATGGCGCCGCTTCCGATAGACGTGCCGGAGGATGGGTACATTTTACGCGCTCATGGAAAGGCAGCTGAGTTCATCCGGCAACATATGCAGGTAGGAGCACCTGTTCAGTCCGACTATCGTCTTATCTCCCAGTCTTCGGGACAGGCTGTCGATCCGTCATCCTTCCAGATGATGATAAGCGGTCATACGCTGCTTGTGGAGAATGGGAAGGCATCGGCCTTTACACGGGATACGAGCGGGATTAGCGGCAGCTCGGTGACGGCGAGAACGGCGGTAGGCTATTCCAAGGATGGGCGCTACGCCTATATTGTAACCGCGGAATCCAATAGCGTAAGCTCAGGGCTCACACTGAAGGAGTTCCAGCAAGCACTCTTGCAGGTGGGCGCATGGAAAGCGGTGAATCTGGATGGCGGCGGCTCCACGACGATGGCCGACCGGCCGCTCGGAGAGACCGAAACGAAGCTTACTCATGAAACGAAGGAAGGCGGCAACAACATCCGCTCCGTCGTGAACGGCCTGGGCGTCTATACGACGGCCCCTAAAGGTCAAGTGAAGGGCATGACGCTGCGCGGAGAGAAAACGTTGTTTATCGGGCAACGTGCTACGTTCAGCATGAAGGGCTACGATGAATACTACAACCCGGTAGTTGATTTTACCGGCGTGGATATAAAGTGGAGCGCGTCTGATGATAAGCTGAAGTGGGACGGAGATGCGTTCGTAGCCAATAAATCGGGAAAAACACAAGTCGTGGCAGCATCCGGCGGAGCGAAAGCGACCGAGGAAGTCGAGATAATCGGCGCCGATCAAATCGCTGAAATGCGCATCGCAACGTCTTCTGCTCCATTGAGCGAAGGCTCCAATATTAAGCTTCCTGTGAAAATTACGCTACAGGACGGCCGGAATTATACGTTGCCTGCCTCGTCCGTGAAATGGGAAACGAGCGGCTTCCAAGGAACGGTGCAAGAGGGCAGCCTTCACGTCGATTCAGTGCCGGAAGGCACGAAGATTGGGTATGCCATTGCAAGCTATGATGGGTTGCGCACGATGATTCCGCTGACGGTCGGGGCAGAGAAGCTGTTTGAAGACTTTAATGCCGTTAACTATCCTGTCTCCTTCTCTGGATTGCCAAATGGGACGACGACTGGACAAGTTGCTGTTGAGGGAAGCATTGGAGACCGATCGGCGAATGATAAAGCGTTGAAGCTCACGTACGACATGACGTCAGGCACGGGCAACAAGTTTGCCTATGCGGAATTGAACGGCTCTACAGGAATCGAGCTGCCGAGCGGTACGAGCGGCATGAAGCTCGACGTGTACGGCGACAAGAGCTTTAACAATCTGCGGATGGAAATCCATGATGCGAACAAGAAAATTCATTATGTCAATGTGCAGGAATCAATCAACTGGGAAGGCTGGAAGACGCTAGAGGTCAACCTTTCTTCCGAGAACATTGCTTACCCGGCGAAGCTGAAGCGTCTCTATCTCGTGAATTTCGCCGATGGGCAGGATGAGCGCGCTCCGCAAGGGATGATCGCGATTGACAACTTGAGAGCGCAGCTGCCGGCTGGGTCGTCTTCGATACTAAGCAATGCAGCGATGGATCTGACGGTGAACAGCAAGTCGGCGAAGATTAACGGCGAGACGAAGAGTCTTGACGTTGCTCCTATGGTCCTAAATAGCTCGACATACGTGCCGGTCCGCGTCATCCTGGATGCGTTCGGTGGAGAAACGAAATGGGACGGAGCCTCCCAAAGGGTCACCATCCTGCGCGGGGACCGCTTTCTAGAAATGAATGTCAATCAGAAAACTTTTAATCAGAATGGCAAACGGCTTACGTCGGATGTCGCACCTGTTGTCCGCAACAATCGAACTTTAGTCCCGCTGCGGCTCGTATCGGAACAATTAGGCCTAACTGTAAAATGGGAACAAAAAACGAAGTCCATTACCATACGTTGATGTGTTATGATAAAGGGTGAATATCCTTTCATCCTTTACGACAAGGAGACGGAATGTAAGTGGAGAATCAAGTCGATGTGATTGACCGCGTAATTAAAAATGCAGTGAAAGTAATGGAAGATAGCAAGTATCAAATATATGAGATTTTGGACTCGTCACGCCATGAAGCCATTAACATGTGTAATGAGCTTCAAGAGGTGATGGACCAGACGGCGGAAATATGTGATAAAGTGGACGAGCTGGAACGAAACTATCGTCTGGCTCGTTTGCGTTTGACTGATGTCAGCCGTGACTTCGTACGCTATACGGAAGACGATATTAAGCAGGCTTATGAGAAGGCGACCCAGCTGCAGTTGGAACTTATGATTTATCGGGAGAAAGAGGGCTATCTCAAAACACGGAGAGATGATCTGCAAAAGCGTATGCGATCCGTTGAAGGTTCAATTGAACGGGCGGAAACGATCGGATCTCAGATGAGTGTCGCCCTCGAATACTTGTCGGGAGATTTGAGTCAGGTCACTCGTATTTTAGAGTCGGCCAAGAATCGGCAGCTGCTCGGTTTGAAGATCATTTTGGCCCAAGAAGAAGAGCGGAAGCGCATCGCGAGAGAAATTCACGACGGACCAGCCCAGTCTCTGGCGCATCTAGTGCTTAGGACGGAAATTGTAGAAAGAATGCTGTTGAAGCAGGATTTTGAACTGGTGAAGAACGAAATAGTAGATTTGAAATCTCAGGTTCGTTTCGGTCTGGAGGAAATACGCAAAGTTATTTTCAACTTGCGTCCGATGGCTTTGGATGATTTGGGGCTCGTGCCGACAGTGCGCAAATTCATTCATGATTACGAAGAGAAGCACAGAATTAAGACGTCTTTCGAAATTAGAGGACTGGAACGGCGTCTTAAATCGGAAATGGAAGCCGCCATTTACCGACTAGTGCAGGAGGCGTTCACGAATGCAGCGAAGCATGGGCATCCATCTCATGTGACGTGCGAATTGACCTATGACGAGAACGAGGTTCGACTTGTCATTCGAGATAATGGATTTGGATTCAAGGTGGAAGCCCTGGAGACGAAATCAAAAGAGCATATGCACTTCGGAGTGCTAGGCATGAAAGAACGCGTGGAATTGCTCGAAGGTCATATGGACATTCATTCAGCTGAGAACCGCGGGACTCGAATCGTGATTCAAATTCCAACGAATGTGGAGAAGAGAGAGGAGTAAACCTATGGAGAATCGTAATATGGGAAGATCACAGATTAAAGTACTCCTTGCTGACGATCACCAGCTTTTTCGTGAAGGATTAAAACGAATTTTAAATATGGAAGAGGATTTGGAAGTTATCGGGGAATGCGGTGACGGCATCCAAGTCGTCGAATTTTGCAATCAGGAGATACCGGATGTCGTGTTAATGGATATTAACATGCCGGTGGAGAACGGGGTGGTGACTACTGAGCGACTTCGTGATATTTTCCCTGACGTGAAGGTAATCATCCTATCCATACATGATGATGAAAGCTATGTATTCGAGACTCTGCGCAAAGGGGCTTCAGGTTACCTGCTGAAGGATATGGAGGCGGAGTCGCTTATTAATGCGATACGATCAGTCGTTGGCGGGTATGCTTACATACATCCCAAGGTTACGGGCAAGCTGATTCAACAGCTGCGACGCATGACGTTGTTGGATGGCAGTGGAATCGTAAATAACCAATCCGGCCGGGATTCGGGCGTGAAATTTATTGCCGCGGAAGATAACCCGTTGACGAGACGGGAGGCCGAGGTGCTCCGTTTAATGGCGGAGGGCAAGAGCAATAAGATGATTGGCGAATATTTGTTCATCAGTGAGAAAACGGTGAAAAACCACGTCAGCAGCATCTTGCAGAAGATGGAGGTTGATGACCGGACGCAGGCGGTTATTAACTCCATTAAGAATGGCTGGGTTACGCTGTAACATATTCTAAATTAAAATGCATGTTCAAAAAGTTAACTTTTTGAACGACCTCTATAAAAGGCGACGCATGTCCGTCACCCTGACACCCCTTGCGGCATACACTTGGTAGTAAGGAGGTGGCCGCATGATCGCAATGCTATTATGGATTGTTGGGTGCTACGGGTTGGCGGTAGCGGCCGTTCATCTGGCGCATAAATGGCAGAAGCTGCTGCGTGGTGCCGCACCGGCTCCATGGATGCATGTCGTTATCGTGACTGAAAATGATGAACGCCATATGGAATGGTTGATGCGGGCGTATAGTTGGTATGCATGGCTGAAAGGGCGTCGTTTGCACTTTACCGTTGTCGATTGTGGTTCCACGGATGCAACAATCCATATTGCTGCGCTTGCGGCACAAGGACACGGCGTCAGCTGGCAGGGGCTGTACATTCGTCAGGATGAGCTGGAAACGGTTCTTATGGATTTACAGCAGCGGCAAGCAGCAGAGGAAACATTGATTGTCGTTCAACCGCGTCGAAAAGAAGATTGGACGAAAGTTCCCTTTGTGCCTGGCAGTGCGATGTAGACATCGCGAGTCCTGTTCGCACCTGCACATCATCTGTCTAGTTTTCAAAGGGTATCTATGAGTCACGATTCTTGTGAACGGATACATCGAGGACATCTTTTTGCAGATTTTTGTAATAATGGGTTGCCAGAAAGGGCGGAATCGTATACAATTTTATACAAATACGATAGGCGCTGAGCATGAAGCACATGCCATTCCGATTAACGGATGGGGTGTGCTTTTTTTGATCTCGTGGACCAGACAACGTGAACAGGCCGACATCACCACTGTATGCTTCAGGAAAGCGCCGTGCGAATGAAGGAGAGAAAGAGGATGCAGGTAAGAATCTATGCCGTGCGAACGGAGTGCGGGTGGAACACAGGTATGACTCTGGATTGGCGCGTGGATGCAAGCTATTGGTTGTCAGAGGATGGGCGCAAGGCGAATGGAACGAAGCTTGTAATACTGCAGCAGGCTGTCTCGATTCAGGTTGGCTTGTCGGTACTCGAACAGTTCTTGTTCGTAGAAGAGATGGATGAATGGGGAAAGCGGAAATGGACTCAATATTTTGCCGAATTGCTTATACCGCATCGCGAGACGTTGGAAGAAAGTGCGCAGCTGCTGCTGGCGGAAGAACATCTGGATGTGCTAATTGTCGAGCCGCCGCATTCCGAGCCTACCTCGAACACGTACGTTAAGGAGCATCGAGATCAAGGATACTTGGTTGCCGAACGTGCGGCCATCTATATGGGAGAAGAAGAGCGTGCTATAAGCAACATCGCCGATGTGCATAGTCACCAACAAGAGGAAAGAACAGGGGCGCAGCGCGCTCCTCTTTCTTTGTATGCGGATGCGCGGCAATTTGCAGATGTGATGTGCGGGCGATTGCTGTTGGACGAGGAAATCGTTCAGCTTCTTCGTCACAAAGGGTGGGAGCGACTCGTTCCGATGAGACATGTGCTCATTCAATTTGGTTGGCTGCAAGGATGGTTGGAGGTACGTTCCGGCATTCAATGGAGTCGGGAAAGTGATGCTCATGAGCGAAAGAGGAGGAAAGGGATATGGTGGCTGAGTACATCATCACTGTGGCCGTTCAAAGATAAATCCACGGCAGCCTATTGCGGTCGATGTGGGAGTACAGATGGGTTAAATGCTTCTTCCTGCGCATCGTGCGGCTCCAAGCGATGTCTGACGTGCACACAATGCTTGAATCTCGGTCGCAGCCGCTCCTGCGCGCTGCTCATTAGAGGCGTATTACAGCAGGAAGCGAACAGCTGTCAGCAAGCAGAGCCTGTCGAAGAGAGACTAAAAAAATGGAGCTTGGCCCCGGCGCAAGCAGCGGCGAGCACACAGGCCTTGCAGTACATTCAGACACTCCGGGAGAAGGTGCGGCGTAATCGGAGAGACAAGTTACTACAGGGGAAAGGAGCGTTCTTGCTGTGGGCGGTGACAGGGGCGGGGAAGACAGAAATGATATTTCCACTGATCGAGGATACGCTGCTGCACGGCGGACGAGTGCTTGTAGCTACGCCACGGCGTGATGTGGTGTTGGAGTTGAAGCCCCGCATTGAGAAAGCATTTCCCGTTCAGAAGGTGGTCACCCTTTATGGCGGCAGTCCTGAGCGTTGGAACGAAGGCATGCTCACACTTGCGACTACGCATCAGCTGCTTCGCTTCGCAGAAGCTTTTGAGCTCGTCATTATTGATGAACTCGATGCGTTTCCGTATCACAACGATCCCATGCTCCATCGGGCTGCGAATCGGGTATGCCATCCAGGAGGCGTGTTCGTCTATTTGTCTGCCACGCCTCCGGAATCGATGCAGCGGGACGTAAGGCGCGGGAGAATGGCTCATGCCAAGGTTCCGGTCCGATTCCACCGTCATCCGCTGCCTGTGCCAGCTCACATTACGATGCCTGCTGTCGAACAGTGCCTCACTCGCCGTTCGCTGCCTGCTCCGTTGATGAAGCGATTGATGCATTCAGTCGAGCGGGGAGCCCAAGTGTTCATCTTCGTCGCCCGGATTCGTCAGGTTGAACCGATGGTCCGATTATTGAGCAACCAGTTGCCTGGAATCCCTGTAGGCGGCACTTCTGCGGTGGATGAACTGAGAAGTGATAAGGTGATGCGATTTCGGGAACGGAACATTCGCGTGTTAGTGACGACGACCATTTTGGAGCGGGGAGTGACGGTGCCGAAGAGCGACGTTTATATTTTGGATGCGCATGACCGCCTCTTCGACGCCTCTTCGCTTGTTCAGATGGCAGGCAGGGCAGGCCGATCGAAGGATGATCCCGCAGGCAGCGTCGTATTCGGTTCGGCCCAATGGAATGAGGCGCAGCGGAAAGCCGTGTATCAGATTCGTGAAATGAACCGGATCGCAAGGCGAAATGGTTACTTGCTGCCTGATGAGGAGAGGAGGAAGCAGGTTGGTTAGCTTGCCGCAATGGGGCGAGTGGATGGAGAAGGCCTATGGGAGATTGCTGCAGCCGCGAGTGAGCGCTTGTTTCGTCTGCAACAACAAAATAAGCGGTCCGTCGTCCTCTACGACTACAATGGAACCGCGCGCGAGCAGGCTGATGCAATTGCTGTGCTTAAAATGCATTGCGACAATCCCGTGGATTCAGGCTCTCGGCTGTCCTTCATGCGGACGCAGCATTCGCTGCACCGACTGCATGCGGCATCCGCTTCCGAAGGACGGGTTATCCGCCAATCGCAGCGTCGTGCAATATGATGAGCAGATGAAGCAGTGGCTCGCCGAATACAAGTTCAGAGGGGACATCCGTTATGAGCGTGTTATGGCGAATATGATGATATCGTCGTATAGTCTGCTGTTCGAATCGGTGTGGACTAGGCGCTCGAGAGTACGGAGACCACGACTGCTTCTGGACGCGGGGGATAGTCTACTGCCGGACCTCATCACCTATGTTCCCACCAGTGAGGCGCGTCTGCGCACACGCGGGTTCAATCAAGCGGAGCAGTTGGCGCTAGAGTTAGGTCGAGCCTGGAAGATTCCGGTCCTACCACTGCTTGCACGGGTACAGGAATCCGAGAAGCAGAGCATGCAGTCGCGTGGCGGGAGGGCGAGTAATATCGCGCACGCTTTTGTCATGAAGGAACAGGCCCGGAACGACTTGATTGCCACCCTGCGAGATCTTCCTGTGGAACGATGGAAGACGCTTAACGAGGTGCGCTTGTTGCTAGTGGACGACGTATATACGACAGGCAGTACGATTCGCGCATGCGCGCGGGAGATTGCCGTCTGGAACAAGAAATTTCGCATTCCCGTTGCGCTCGCGAGCTATACTTGGGCTCGAGCGTGAACGTATCTAAAAAACTGCTCGTCAACTGTCGATGAATAGGATATGATGAGATCATATGCAGCAAGCATCGAAGGGGGCGAAAGACATGGAATTGAGCAATTGTCCGCGCTGCGGAAGACTGTTTGCGAAGGCGTTCAGAGACCTCTGTCCGGCTTGCTTGAAGGAGATCGAACAGGAATATGAACGCTGCGTTGCTTATTTGCGTGAGAAGCGTCAAGCCGCGATGCAGGAGCTGAGCGAAGAGACGGAAGTAAGCGTGCGGCAGATTACCCAGTTCATTAAGGAAGGCCGCATCTCGGTATATCAAGCACCGAATTTGACGTATGAATGCGAATTATGCGGCAACCCGATTCGGGAAGGTCACATGTGCGAAGTATGCAGAACGAGGTTAATCCGAGATATGAATGAAGCGCGACAAGAGACGAGTGCAACTGTGGAGAAGCCTTCATCCGGTAATCGGGCTTATAAAGTCATTGACACGAAGCGGGAAAGATAGTATAACTTCTTTCAAATAATACTTAATATATCTTGACAATAAGCCGATAATCTTAGTAATGGTTATCGGCTTTTTGATTTTTAATGAGGTGAATCGAGATGAAAATTAATGAGACGCAGCGTCTTGGAGCGATAAATACTTATCAGAAGCAGCAGGCAATGAACCGTGCCTCGCAGAAGCCTTCCCGCAAGGATGAGTTGATCATCTCCACGGAAGCGAAGGAAATGCTGGATGCGCAAAATCGCGTACAGGATACAGGGCGCAGCGAGCGACTTGCGGAGTTGAAGCACGCAGTAGCTACTGGCACGTACCATGTAGAATCGGATAAGATTGCGGAAAAACTACTTCCCCTGTTTAAAAAAGACGTCGAATGAGCGGAGGACCAAACGTGAGTGCATCAGCATTAATAGATGTATTGAGTCGAATGGAAACGGTCTATCAGCAGCTTGAAAGCATTGGAGAAGCGAAGACGCAGGTCATTATTCAAAATGATATTAAAGAGCTGGTTCGTCTGTCGAATCAAGAGTCAAAATGGTTGAAAGGCCTTTCCGCTCTGGAAGAAGAAAGGGAAGAAGCTGTATACGCTTTTTTACAAAGTAAAGGAATTAAATCCAAATTGAAGCTCACCTTGACCGAGATTATGAAGCTCGTATTTGATGCTCAAGAACGTACTCAGATGATGGCGGTGCAAGAGAGGATTGCCGCTACACTTCAGCGTTTGAAGCAAGTGAATGATCATAACCAAACGTTAATTGAACAATCATTGCATTTTGTAGAGTATCAATTGAATCTTTTTATAGATTATTCAGAACAGGACATGCTGTATCATCGCCCTGAACAACCAGCCTCGAGCTACAGCAGACCTGGCATGTTGGATACACGTGCTTAGATAGATACAGAAAGGAACGAAGTGAATATGAGATCAACCTTTCACGGGCTAGAAACGAGTAAGCGCTCCTTGTTTGTTCAATCGACGATGATGCAGACATTGGGGCACAATATTGCGAACGCATCAACGGACGGATATACGCGCCAGCGCGTCAACGCTACCGCAACCCGCCCGTTATCGATGCCTGGCATGTTCAATAGCGTGGCGCCGGGACAGCTCGGGACCGGCGTTCAGTATGACAGCATTACCCGCATCAGAGACAGCTTCCTCGACGTCCAATTCCGCAGAGAGAACCAAACGTTAGGCTCCTGGAGCATTGTCGATGATACCATTCGCTCCATTGAAGGCTTTTTCAATGAACCTACCGAAAATGGAATGCGCGGCGTCATGGATAAGTTCTGGAACTCCTGGGAAGTTCTTAACCGGGACCCTTCCTTGCTCAGCGCGCGTGTAGAAGTAGTTGGCGCGGCCACGAACATGACGAACATGATGAAGCATATCGACGAATCGTTGACAAAGCTGGAGAACGACATCAATTCCAGTATTAACATCAAGGTCAATGAAGCGAATGACATCATCAACAACATAGCCAACCTGACTGACATGATCAAGCGTGTGGAAGGCACGGGGGATAATGCCAACGACTTCCGGGATCAGCGCGATCTTCTCATTGATAAGCTTTCAACGATAGTTGATGTTCAAGTGACAGAAGGCGAGCACGGCGACATGACGATTTTGGCGGGCGGCATCACAGTGGTTGAGAATGCAGAAGTGACACCGATTACCGCCGATATTGCAGCCACAGCCGGTCAACTGCAAGGTTATGCCCTATCGTTGGGAGAAGTAGGGAAAGTTCGCGATCAGATGAATGCGATGGTGCAGACGATGGTTACAGGCAACGTGCAGGTGGAATTGGCTGCGGGATATGTTGCCTCGTCCAACTTGGTTGCGAAGAGCACTGCCGAGCTGGAAAATGGCATGACCATTCCGCCGGGAGGCACCATTCCAGCAGGGGCGCGCCTGAAGAGTGCCGCACAGGTTGAAGTGAGCGGCTTCAATGGGCTGCATTCCTTGGGATATTCGCTATCAGATCCCGCCAAATCGGGAATTCCGTTCTTTACGTCCACTGATGGTGGCAACTTCTCCATCTCCAATATTCAAGTGAATCCGGAAATAACGAATGATGTAAGCAAAATAGCGGCTTCGGGCCGATACGATACGGTAAACGGACAAAACGTAACGGTCAAAGGGAACAGTGTTATTGCCCACGCTCTGGCTTCCTTGCGTGACAAAACATTCACTTACCCAAGCGACATGACTTCGTTGTCCACTGGCTCGATTGACGACTACTATCGCGCTATGATGGGCGACATGGGGACACGAGCAGCCAATGCAGAACGCAATGTGAAAGTTCAAAACGATATGGTGGATTCAGTCATCTTCCGCCGACAATCAGTAAGTGGTGTATCCTTGGACGAGGAAATGGCGGACATGATTCGATTTCAACACGCTTATAATGCGGCAGCCCGCAACATGACGACGGTGGATGAAATGCTAGACAAAGTAATTAACCAAATGGGCGTAGTTGGCCGTTAAAGATACACAATATTTATTACCATGAATAGCAAGGAGGACTTGAAATGCGCGTTACGAGTTCCATGCAAAATACACAGTTGCTGCACAATTTGCGGTATATGAACAGCAACATGACCGATTTGAACAACAAGCTTTCTACTGGACAGAAAATTCATAGACCCGGTGATGATCCTGTCGGTATCGGTTACCAGATGCGCTATGACAGCGAGTTGAATCGAAACGATGAATTCACGACGAATGCCCAGATGGGGACGGGAATGCTGCGAACGATGGACTCGCTCATGCAGCAAGCGAGCGACGTCCTCAAGCGGGTGCGGACACTTACGCAGCAAGCATCAACTGGAACCACACCTGATGATGCTCGCAAGTCAACTCTCGCTGAGATTAAGCAGCTCAAAGAACAGTTGGTTATGATCGGGAACAGCTCTTACAATGGGCGATATTTGTTTAACGGACAGAAGACAGATCAATCTCCTTACACGAACGATGGCTCGGCAACGGAACAAACCGATCAAGGCATATATAAATTGAACGTGAGTCCTTCAGTTACTGTTCCGGTTAGCATTACAGGAGAGTTGATTTTCGGCAGAGCGATTGATACGACGAAGCCGATCGATAAAAGCAATGATAACGTGTTCCAGACGATGGATGATATTATTAAATCGTTAGAAAACAACGATACTCAAGGAATGCTGTCGAGTTTAGATCGAATCGATGCTTCATCCGATCGAATCAATACGCAGTGGTCAGAGATTGGCGCGCGTATGAATCGCTTCGAACTGATGGAAAATCGTTTGGCAGATGACAAAGTGAGCTTGAAAGAACAGCGCAAAGGTGTGGCGGACACAGATATGCCGGCTGGAATTATTGAATTGAAAACACAGGAAAATGTATTGCAAGCGGCATTGTCGACTGGTGCTCGCATTATGCAGACATCGCTTATCGACTTTATCCGATAAAAGGTTCTCGCGGAAGGATGATGAAGATTGCGGATATCGGATACCATTCGTCAAGTCCAGTCTTATTCATTTCATTATGAACCAGCAGAATTACATATACAGAACCGTAGTGCCGAAATCGACATGAATTGGGATTCGGTGTGGAACGAGCTAGGGCTGTTACGACCATCGGGAGTTGCTCAAGACATAAGCGAATCTTCACGCCAAGCGGCTATGAGTGCAACCGCACAGTATGCCCAAGAAGGCGATAGCCTTGGCAACATTGCGAAGCAGAAGGTTACCTTCGGTCAGATTGCTTTTCAACGATACATGCAGAAGGGACAGAAAGAAGTTCGCATTTACGCTTTACCTTCCCAAGGAGTATCCATAGATGTGAGGATATTTCCACCTGAAATTGAAGTGCAAACGAAAGGTGTTGTCCGAGATTGAAATCGTCGAATGAACATGTGATATCAACGGTGATTAATAGTCCAAGTTATGGAGAACTTTTTCCTCAACCTCATCAAATCTATGAGTTTGTCAAAGGCATGGTCGGCTTTCAGTCGATAGTTTCTTATGCACTGATGCCTTATGAAGATTCGGTGTTGTATATTTTACACGCATTAGATGAGGAACGAAGCTTCATATTAATGCCCGCCGAGCATGTTCAGGACTACAGCTTTACCATTGACAAAGATACAGTGGAGGCTCTGGAAATCGGGCAACCCGAAGATATTGTGACGATGCTTGTGGTTAACATTATCGATGGCGCGATTAGCGTAAATTTGCAGGCTCCAGTTCTGTTCTCGCCAAAGACAAAGAAGGGCTGCCAGTATATTATTACAGACTCTAACCTTCCGGTTCGTCACTTTATTCAGGGAAGGGGAGAGTAGCATGCTTGTTCTGAAACGTAAAATCGGTGAAACTGTAATGATTGGCGATGAAATTGAAGTTCGTGTTCTCGGTGTAGAAGGAGAATACGTAAAGCTGGGATTTTCCGCTCCAAAAAACGTTCAAATTATGCGTAAAGAACTGTACGAGAGCATTGCTGAGGAAAATGCTACAGCTGGACAAACACTTCTGTCTGATAAAGAGATGGAGAAAATGTTAAAGCAGTTTAAAAAGAAGGACTAAGAGGATTGACCAAACGAAAAGTAAATATGTACATGTTACGAGGTGGATTAGGATGGGAAATGTTCATCGTACAGACACCAACGGATTAGACTTGCAAGTACATCGTGCGACGATACAATCGGTAAGGAATGTGCTCATAAAAGAGTTGCCAGAAGAAAAAGTTGCCTTACAAAAAGGGACTGAAAAGTTTGATTACGAGCATTTGCGGCCTGAGGAAAAACAGGATTTACAGAAAAAAGTGGAAGAACTAAATGAATCAATCGCAAATTCGGGGAAAGAAATTCATTTTAAATATCATGATGATGCGAAAGAGTTATATGTCGAGGTTGTTGATAAGGCGACAAAAGAAGTCATAGCAAGCCTGCCTCCAGAGTTTCTAATCGAATTGTCTGTAAAGATGAAAGAGCTCATAGGCATGTTTTTGGATGAAAAAATCTAATGGAAGGTGGTAGTAACGATGGGATTTAGTATTGGTGGTCTCGCTTCTAATCTGGATACGGGCATGATGATTGAAAAATTAATGATGTTGGAGAAAATCCCGTATAACAATCTGGAGCAGAAGAAAAGCGATTTCTCTGGTTTTCAGTCATATTTTCGGAATTTGAATACCAAGCTGTCTACGCTGCGTGATAAAGCTTCCGATCTAACGTTTAACGCCAGCTTTAAGCTGACATCGACCAAAAGCTCGGATGAGCAAGCCGTGAAAGCGGTCGGTTCCGATAATGCCGTAACCGGTAACTATCAGGTTACGGTAGATAAGTTGGCGAAGTCGCATGTTATTAAAGCAAATGAATTCAGTGAAAAGGGCGATTCCAGCGCACTCGAAAACGAGACGATTTCCCTTACTCAGCCAGATGGGAGTAAGGTTGACGTTACGCTGAAAGGGAAGACGTATGGGGAAATGCTGGAGAATCTTAAAAACGATATCAATAAAAATAGCAAAACAGTCTCCGCATCCTTGGTAGAGACATCTCCGGGAAACAAAACCTTGGTCCTCACTTCGGTCAAAACGGGGGTTGAAAATAAGTTCCATCCAGGCAGCGGAGGATCCTCCGGAATCGGTATCACTGGCAGTGGCAGCATCTTGAACGATCTTGGCATAGTGTCCGGCGGCAATTTCCAAGAGGTTCAGGCGGCACGGGATGCAGAATTGAAAGTCAATGGTTTGACCGTTAAAAGTTCCTCTAACGAGGTTAAAGGCGTCATTGACGGTGTCACATTACAACTGCAAAAAGAGTCTTCTTCGGCAATGATTACGGTAGGACAAGATTCCGAAAAGGTCATTGAGAAGGTTAAAGGATTCGTGGATGCATTTAATGAAGTCCGCAAGCTCATTCGGGAAGGCATGGCGAAGCCAGAAGAAAAACCAAAAGATGACAAGACGGCTTACCGGAAAACAACGCTGCAAGGGGACTCAACATTGCGGCAGTTGGATATGGAATTGGGCAGTTGGATGTCAAGCAATATTGCAGGCTTGGGCACATTGTCAGAACTTGGCATCGAAATTGACAAGGATAAAAAAGGGGCTGACATGACGGGGCAAATCGTCTTTGATGAGAAAAAATTCAAAGAAGCTCTGGAACGGGACCCTGATAAAGTGATATCCATGTTTAATATGGATGAGACAGATGCGAAAGGAAACAAAAAGCAAGGGATCGCAACCATTCTTAGTGAAGAGCTTCCAACCTGGACGAGCAAGGCTAACGGCATTTTACAATCCCGCGTCAATGGCTACGACTCTGAGATTTCTTTTATTACAGAATCGATGAGCAAAATGGAAGACCGTCTGACGTTGAAAGAGCAGCAATTAAAGAGACAATTTACAGCTATGGAAGTGGCGCTGAGCAAATTGAAAAACGAACAATCTTGGATGACCAGCCAAATTAACAGTTTATCTCGTCAAAGCAGCTAGCGGGTTAAGGGGATGAATAGATGTACACGAATATGAGCGCCGGTTATCAAGCATACCAAAAAAATAAATATGAAACGGCTTCCCCTCATAAATTAATCTTGATGCTGTATTATGGGGCGCTAAAGTACACGAATCAGGCGGAAGCTGCGCTTTCGGAGGGCAATCCTTTGTTGGCTCACCAGCATATTTTGAAAGCCCAGGATATCATCTATGAGTTGATCTCTTGTGTGAACGAACGGGAAGGCGGCGAAATTGCGCAAAACCTTAAAAATTTGTATTTGTATGTCATCGAGCAATTAGTGCAAGCCAATGTTCAGAAATCAGCACAGCCATTAGCCGAGGCAAAAGCAGTCATTCAATCCATCAAAGACGCCTGGGAAACGATCGGCAAAGAAGTTACGGCAGGTCAAAATTATGCATGATGCTCAGAGCAGGCTTGCTGTCTATGATGAAATGATTGACTTGTGTCAGCGATATTTGCTAGAGATGAAAGATGGTACGGAGTGGCGGGATGCAGCGTTTCAGCTTTTCGAGAAGAATTGGGATGAGTTAAAAAGACGCTTGCCGTCTGAAGAGACAGGAGCGCTCAGCAGGGAAGAGAGGGAACAGGAAGTTGCCCGTTGTCACACGCTGCGGGTTCTTTATCAGTCCATTATCGATCGCATGGAAAGACAGTTCAGCCAACTGACCTCCCAAGTTCAAGGCGTCCGCCAAAGCAAGACGATCATGAATGCTTATCAAGGTATGGGAAGAACAGATCAGGTTGCTTATTATTTTGATGAAAAAAAATAAATATTCTTGTGTGCCAGCTATAAAAAATGTATGAGCATTATTCGATATATATAATAGGCCGCAAGGATGTGGCCCAATAATAATATCATGGAGGATGATTAAGAATGTCGATGTTTATTAACACGAACGTAGGCGCAATCAATGCTCACCGCAACTTGGGCATGAACAACACTGCAATGGGTAAGACAATGGAAAAATTGTCTTCCGGTTTCCGCATCAACCGTGCGGCAGACGATGCAGCAGGTCTTGCTATTTCTGAAAAAATGCGTTTCCAAATCGGCGGTATGAACCAAGCAATGCGCAACGCGCAAGATGGTATCTCCCTGATTCAAACGGCTGAGGGTGCTTTGACAGAAGTACACTCCATGCTGCAACGTTTGAACACGCTGGCTAACCAATCCGCTACGGGTACTTATGATGATACAGACCGTGCGAACACACAAAAAGAAGTGGATGCGTTGCTTTCAGAAATTGATAATATCGCAAAATCCACAAAATTCAACGGTATTAGCTTGCTAAGTGCTGACAATAAAGTTACTTTCCAAATTGGTGTTTCAAAAGATAATGTTCTCGAAGCTGACTTAAAGAATATGGATGTAACTAAGCTTGAAATCAATGGTCTTAAGATCGGAAAACAGACTGAAGCAAGTGACGCTTTAGAAAAAATTGAAAAAGCTATTAATACGGTATCTGAGCAACGCGCATCCTTCGGTGCAATTCAAAACCGTCTGGAACACACAATCAATAACTTGGGCGTAACCGCAGAGAACCTGTCCGCTTCCGAGTCCCGTATCCGCAATGCAGATATGGCAAAAGAAATGACAGACTTCACTCGCAACCAAATCCTGGTTCAAGCAGGCACAGCTATGCTGGCGCAAGCTAACTCTGCTCCACAAAGCGTTCTGAAGCTTTTGGGATAATAGCTTTCTCTTTAACACTTACATTTCCAATTTATTTTTTTATTTTCGTTATAAAAAATGCATAAGCATTATTCGATAATTATAATAGGTCGCAAGGATGTGGCCCAATAAAGATATCATGGAGGATGATGAAGAATGTCGATGTTTATTAACACGAACGTAGGCGCAATCAATGCTCATCGTAACCTGGGCATGAACAACGCTGCAATGGGTAAGACAATGGAAAAATTGTCTTCCGGTTTCCGTATCAACCGTGCTGCAGACGATGCAGCAGGTCTTGCTATCTCTGAAAAAATGCGTTTCCAAATTGGCGGTATGAACCAGGCTATGCGCAATGCGCAAGATGGTATCTCCCTGATTCAAACGGCTGAGGGCGCCTTGACAGAAGTCCACTCCATGCTGCAACGTTTGAACACGCTGGCTAACCAATCCGCTACGGGTACTTATGACAATAAAGACCGTGATAACACACAAAAAGAAGTGGATGCGTTGCTTGCAGAAATCGATAATATTACAAATTCAACTGAATTTAACGGCATCAGCTTACTAAATAACACCGGAAAAGTGAGTTTCCAAATTGGTGTTTCAAAAGATAATGTTCTCGAAGCTGACTTGAAGAAGATGGGTTCCGAGGCGCTTGATCTCAAAGATCTTGAAATTAAAACTCAAGCTGATGCAGGTACAGCCTTAGCAAAAATTGAAGCTGCTATTAATACGGTATCTGAGCAACGCGCGTCCTTCGGTGCAGTTCAAAACCGTCTGGAACACACTATCAATAACTTGGGTGTAACCGCAGAGAACCTGTCCGCTTCCGAGTCCCGTATCCGTAATGCTGATATGGCAAAAGAAATGACAGACTTCACTCGCAACCAAATCTTGGTGCAAGCAGGCACGGCTATGCTAGCGCAAGCGAACTCCGCACCACAAAGCGTCCTGAAACTTCTGGGATAATACTTATACTTATTTCATTTCCAGCCTATATTGGCTGGAAAATTTTTTATCGAGATTAGAAAAGCCCGACCGGGAATGAGAACCCCCTTAAAAATAGCAAAGCCTCCTTAATTGGGGAGGCGGAAGATCTAATCCCTCATTGGTGATGGTTGTTCAATCACGCTGGGCAATGACCTTCTTTTTACGATCTCTTTGCTGCACGATTATTTTTTTTATTCTTGGTATAAAAAATGTATAGGTAATATTCGATAAATATAATAGGCCGCAAGGATGTGGCTTAATAATAGATATCATGGAGGATGATTAAGAATGTCGATGTTTATTAACACGAACGTAGGCGCAATCAATGCTCACCGTAACTTGGGCATGAACAACACAGCAATGGGTAAGACAATGGAAAAATTGTCTTCCGGATTCCGCATCAACCGCGCGGCAGACGACGCAGCAGGTCTTGCTATCTCTGAAAAAATGCGTTTCCAAATTGGCGGTATGAACCAAGCAATGCGCAATGCGCAAGACGGTGTCTCCCTGATTCAAACGGCTGAGGGTGCTTTGACAGAAGTACACTCCATGCTGCAACGTTTGAACACGTTGGCTAACCAATCCGCTACGGGTACTTATGATGATAAAGATCGTAAGAACACGCAAAAAGAAGTGGCAGCGTTGCTTAGTGAGATTGACAACATTGCAACTTCCACAAACTTCAATGGCACGAAGTTGCTGAGCGCTGCCGGCAGCGTCAAATTCCAAATCGGTGTGGATAAAGACAACGTTCTTACTGCGAAGTTGGCTGCAATGGGAACTAAAGCTTTGGGAATTAGCGGCTTAAGTATTTCATCTCAAGCCACTGCTTCAGCTGCACTGTCGAAAATCGCTAGTGCAATTAACCTGGTTTCTACTCAACGTGCAGATTTTGGTGCGGTTCAAAACCGTCTGGAACATACGATCAACAACCTGGGTGTTACTGCTGAAAACTTGTCCGCTTCCGAGTCCCGTATCCGCAACGCTGATATGGCTAAAGAAATGACAGATTTCACGCGCAACCAAATCTTGGTGCAAGCAGGTACGGCTATGTTGGCACAAGCGAACTCCGCGCCGCAAAGCGTACTGAAATTGTTGGGCTAATTCTTTTTTTTGCTTGAAAACCTCGTTTATAATAAACGAGGTTTTTTTCTGTTTAAATAGAGCTAAGGAACCAATAGGGTGCCTATTTAATTATTTGGGGGAATGACCGATATAAAGCATAGTAGTTATAAACACAAGGGTGTGATTTTTTTGAAGATATGTATTGATGGCGCTTGGGAAGAAAGAGAGTTTCATTCCGCAGAAGAAGTCAATGATTTTTGGATGTCAAGAACGATGCCTATCTTACAGGCCGATCGTCTAATTTATTATGTTGAAATCGGCGAAGAGAGATATTATAACGGTTATGAATCCGTAATATTAGAGAATTATCAAAGTATTAACGAAATAAAGATAGTTACACAAACAAAAGCCGAGTGTTTTACAATTACACTTGAAGATTTGAAAGCCTATCTCCCGCGAGTTGTTAATGAAATTCCTGCAGTTGCAGAGAGATTGTACGCAGAAGAAATTGATGATTTAAAAACATTAATAACACCCATTATTGAATCCTTACAATGGATTGTTAGCGCTTTGGAGTTCGCTTATGCGATAAGCGAAGGAATGAATGACGAATGCAGAACGAGACACTCTTTTGAACAATTGTACAGAAACGTAGAAGCTTTTGTAGAGAAATTTCATGAACAACTAAGTTGGAGCAATTACGTTGGCGCATCTGATCTTCTTCAATACGAGCTTGTTCCGGTACTGGAAGAGTGGATTATAGACGTTGCTTAAGGAGTGAGCGATATTGGATTATCTATTGTCAAATACTAAGGTTTTAAATAAATATTTCCCTCAAGTCGCTGAATTATTGAAAGTAAACAAGGTAGATGATGCCGTATATCGTAAAATTACTTCTCGCGATGGCAGTCCCAATATTGAAATCCATAAGAATGAACGGATTGTCGCCTTACACAGTTTATATTATCCAGACAGGGAAGCTGAAGCTTGGTTTAAGTCTATTGGTGCTAGAATAGAAGAATCTGGCCATGTATTGGTTATTGGATTAGGGCTTGGATATCATTTGCAGCATCTAGTAAAAAAATATCCGACGAAGAAATATTATATTTATGAGCCGGATATCCAACTGTTGCATTCGGCGCTATCGCTTCGTGATTTGACTGGCATATTAAATCATCCCAGCGTCATGACTTTGGCCGTGGGAGAAGAGGAACATGTATTGACGCAACTTCTTCAATCTATTTCAAGTCTAGTGACAGATAGGTTCGAAGAAGTTATTATCCCCATCTATAAGCAATTATATGGTGAAACCATTAACAAGCTTCATACCATATCGAAGCAAATCTTATTACAGTATCGTGCCAACTATATAACACAATATTATTTTGAAAAGGCCTGGTTTCAAAATATTATTTACAATATTGATAAAGTGTTAACATCTAAATCGATAGCTTCACTTGAAAAAGCTTGCGGCGATTTACCTGCCATTATTGTTGGTTCGGGTCCTTCATTAAAAGATGATATTGAATACATAAGGCGAATCGGCTCCAAGGTTTTAATCATAGCAGCAGGGTCAAGTGTGCAAGCTCTACTGCATCATAATATTGAACCTCACCTTGTCATTTCAATGGATGGAGGAGAACCCAACTTAAAGGTATTTCAAAATGTAGATACAACCCATATCCCGTTGTTATTCGCAACGACGATTCATCATGGAATAGTTGAGCAAAACCATAAATGGAGATTATCTACAAGATTAAACCTTGAAGAAATAACTCCATATTTATTCTCAAACAGCGAAGGAGAACCTTCTTTTATTTCAACCGGATCAGTAACAGGAACTTGCATTCAATTCGCAGCTTTCATAGGCTGTAAGAAGATTTATTTGGCGGGTCAAGATTTGTCTTATCCTAATGATGAATATTATTCGGAAGGCATTAAACATATTACCGAGGAAGCAAAGAAGAATACGATTGAAGCCGCCGCTGAATGGATAGAAAATGTTCATGGCGGGAAGAACCGTACGACAGATAAAATGCTGATAACTTTAAGAGATTTAGAGATATTAATGTCAATATATACGGATATTGAGTTTATTAATACATCGAGCAAGGGAGCAGCTATTAAGCACACAGTTTTCAGACCAATGAAAGAATGCGAAGAGGATTTATTGATTTTATCTGATCGAGAGAAAGATTGGTTTAAACAACTTATTGATGAAATTCCTGCTTATAGTGAACAAATGATTAGCAAAGTTGGAGCAAAATTGAAAAGTGAGCTGCAGGCACTAAATGTGTTAAATAAAAAGACAAGCAGTATCATCAAACTAATCTCCGAACTTGAACATTTAAACCCCAATCAAAAAGAAAAGTGCAGTAAATTATTAATGAAAGTAAATAAACAATGGGGCCAAGTGACTGGCAGCGGCAGTTTTAAGTCATATATCTCATTTGCATTGGAAACTCCTTTATCTCAATATATGCGTTATGTGCCCGACATTGTTAATGAAACAAATGAATATAAAAAGTCTAAATTAATTGTCGAGCATTTGGGGAAATTCACTGCAAGTATTTCGGAATTTATTCCGTTTGCAGAGGAATGCATAGAAGAAGGGCTTAGTCGTGTAGATAAGATTGCGAATGGAGCAGAGACATCGTATGCATAATTTTTTTTGCGGCAAAAAAATCTTGATTATCGGCGGAACGGGAACTATAGGCACAGGTCTATTAAACCATCTGTTATCCTGCAATCCGGCTGTAATTCGAATTTTTAGCAGAGATGAGTATAAACAATTCAAATTACAACAGCAATATAGAGAATATAGTAATATTCGTTATCTTATCGGAGATGTAAGGGATTATCAACGTGTCATTCGAGCCATGGAAGACATCGACTATGTATTTCATGTGGCAGCTATGAAGCATGTTCCTTCATGTGAATATAATCCTTTTGAGGCTGTACAAACCAATATAATTGGTACACAAAATGTTATCCAAGCTTCATTGGAATGTGGTGTTTCAAAGGTGATTTTTACAAGTACAGATAAAGCAATAGCTCCTACAAATACATATGGAGCATCGAAGTTAATGGCGGAGAGACTTATTTCGGCTGCCCAATACCAAGCCGGTACGAAAAAAACAGTGTTCGCTGCTGTCCGTTTTGGAAATGTAATGGGCTCCAGAGGTTCCGTCATACCTTTGTTCAAGCAGCAAATTGCCGAGAGTCGCAAAATTACCGTCACATGTAAAGAAATGACCCGCTTTATGATGACAAAAAAACAGGCAACGCAATTAACAATGAAGGCGATGATGTTAGCGAACGGCGGCGAAGTGTTTGTTCTCAAAATGCCGGTTGTCTGCCTTCAGGATCTTGCTGAGTATATAATTAGGCATGAGGCTAATAAATTAAGCATTTCTTCTAAGTTAATCGTAATAGCGGAGATCGGTCTACGCCCCGGGGAAAAAATGTACGAAGAACTTATGACAGTGGAAGAGGCAAAGCATGCTCTGGAAACGGAAGATATGTTCATTATTCCTAATGCATTCATGAAGTCACATCAATATGCAGGAGCAAGACCGGCTCAAATTCGAAGTTATAGTTCAGGTGATGTTGAGCCTGTCAATACTGAAGAACTGGAACAGTTATTATTCCAAGGCGAAACGGTTGAAGAGTTATTGAAAGCTTATTAACGGTATAGAGGAAAGTCAAAAAGGTGGTGCGTGCTTTGTGAAAATCGTAACCATTATACAAGCAAGAATGGGCTCAACTAGACTGCCTGGTAAGGTTTTGCTGACATTAGGGGAGACGATAGTTCTAGACTATGTTGTAAGCCGATGCAAGCAAATAAAGGGCGTCAATGAAGTCATAGTGGCCACATCAACGGAAAAAGCAGATGATGAAATTGAGCAGTGGTGTAATGAACATCAGATTCTTTGCTCACGCGGCTCACAAGACGATGTTTTATCAAGATATTACAAATGTGCTAAAGAACAGGAAGTTGATTATGTTTTTAGAGTTACATCCGATTGTCCGTTTGTAGATTATGAAATGGCGACAGATATAGTAAATTACATGCAACAGGATCAGTATGACATCATAAAAGTTGAAGGTGACTTACCAAGAGGTTTGGTTGCTGAACTATTTTCATTTGAGACGTTAGAATATATGAATAAACATGGTCTGGAAGAACGTCACCGGGAGCATGTAACTTATTATGCATATGAGTATCCTGAATATTTTAGAATAGGACATTTTCAAGCTGATATAAGGTTACAGCATCCACATTTAAGAGTGACTCTAGACACGAGCGAAGATTATGATTTATGCACATCAATAGCAAATCAATTTAAAGATGATTTGCTTGTATCTTCACAAGATGTCATAACATTTTTACTGAATCATCCTGAAGTTGCCTCTATTAATGCGCATATCGAACAAAAACAAGTAATTTAAGTAGGGAAGGGAACTAATAATGAAAATCTTAGTAACGGGCGGAGCAGGTTTTATCGGTAGGTGGGTTACCAAGCGGCTTTTAGAGGACGGGCACTACGTTTGGGTGTTGGATGACTTATCTAATGGTAGAGAAAGCAATTTAGATGATTTTCGAAGCAATACTTGTTTTATGGGTTTTATTAAAGGCTCAATAATGGATGAACAGCTATTAAGCGAACTATTTGAACAACACATTTTTGATATATGTTACCATTTAGGGGCGTCTATAAATGTCCAAGATTCGATAGATGATCCAAGAACGACCTTCAATAACGATATGGTGGGCACATTTTATGTGTTGGAGCAATGCAGAAAATATAAAACTAAAATTCTATTCATGAGTACATGTATGGTATATGATGCCTGTGCGGATGATAGTGGAATAACAGAACAACATCCTATAAAACCAGCTTCTCCATACGCGGGCTCTAAAATTTCGGCAGAAAACATGGTTCTATCTTATTACTATACATATGGTCTACCTGCCGTTGTTGTAAGGCCTTTTAATACGTATGGTCCGTTCCAAAAGACGGGTGGTGAAGGCGGTGTTGTAGCAATCTTTATCAAAAACAAGCTTGAAGGCAAGGACTTAAGTATATATGGCCCAGGCACACAAACCCGAGATTTATTGTACGTTGAAGATTGTGCACGCTTCGTAGCAGAAGCAGGATATAGTAGACGGGTTAATGGACATATCATTAATGCGGGGCTTGGTCGTGATATTGCAATAAATAACTTAGCATTGCTCATTGTTGGTGATGCAACACGAATTAATCATGTGCCGCATATCCATCCGCAAAGTGAGATACAAAAATTGTTGTGTAATAACAAAAAAGCAGATGAATTACTCAGTTGGAAACCTCTAGTAACGTTAGAAGAGGGAATTCGTCGAACAGAGGAATGGATTAAACACTCAGGAATGATTTAAACAAGCTGTTACAGGAGATGAACATCGTGAACTCAAAGACACTTCTGAATAATCCAATTCGAAATAATATGTTGCCATATGGACAACAGTGGTTGGATGAAGAAGATATCCAAGCAGTTATAGACGTTCTAAAGAGTGACTTTATTACACAAGGTCCTAAAATATTTGAATTTGAACAGTCCATCGCAAATAAAGTAAATGCAAAGTACGCGGTAGCATTTTCTAATGGCACAGCAGCTTTACATGGAGCTTGCTATGCTGCCGGAGTTACTGAAGGTGATGAAGTTATAACGACTCCAATAACCTTTGCAGCGAGTAGCAACTGTGTGCTATATCAAGGGGGAACCCCCATTTTTTCAGATATTAATTTAACCACATATAACTTGGATCCTGATGTGATGGAGAGTAAGATTACCACACGAACAAAGGCTATTATTGCTGTAGATTTCGCTGGCCAACCCGCTGAAATGGAGCGATTTAAAGAAATTGCTGAGAAATATAACCTTATCTTGATACAAGATGCAGCACATTCTCTTGGGGCCACATATAGGGGAATGAAAGTTGGTTCAATGGCCGATATGACAATGTTCAGCTTTCATCCTGTAAAAGCAATAACAACCGGTGAGGGTGGAGTTATTGTTACTGATTCTGAAAAATATTATCAAAGACTATTATTATTTCGTAGTCACGGAATAACAAAGAATCCTGAATTATTAGAAGGAAACCAAGGTTCTTGGTACTATGAGATGCATGATCTTGGCTATAACTACAGAATGACTGATATGCAAGCAGCTCTGGGGATATCCCAATTACAACGGTTAGATCAATTTTTGGCTAGAAGAAGAGAAATAGCAGACAAATATACAGAAGCCTTTGCCGGACTAAAAGGTCTTATAACACCACATCAAACATCTCATTCCGAATCTGCATGGCACTTGTATGTTACTCGGTGGTTATCTGGAAGTTTTAAAGTTGATAGACGCACTTTATTTGATGCATTGAGAAACGAAGGGATTGGAGTACAAGTTCATTATATCCCCGTGTATCAACATCCATATTATGAAAAATTAGGGTACACCTCACTATGTGAAAAGGCTGAGGAATTTTATAGCACTGCAATTTCGCTTCCAATATACCCTAAGATGAATGAGGTTGATGTTTCTGATGTTATTCAAGCTGTAAAAAAAGTCTACAATCAATTTACAAATCACCCATCAAGACATGAATGATGATGTAGGTTACTAAATATATTAAGGTTAGTGGGAGGGGAAGAATGAAAGTTCTTGCGATTGGTGCTGGGAGAGAACAAGCCTATGTTATTCAACAGGCTAAGGATATGGGGTTACATGTAATAGCAGTTGATGGAAACAAGGATAGTCCCGGTTTTATCTATGCAGATAAAAGTTACGTTGTGGACATTAGGAATGAAACCGAAGTCATTAAAATTGCCGAAAAAGAAAAAGTTGGAGCAGTTCTTCCTACTCCAATTGGTCGGTATTTAACAACTGTAGGGGCGGTAAATGATTATTTGGGATTAAAAGGGATCGGTAAAATGGCAGCTATTAGCTGCACAGATAAAATGAAGACTCATGAGGTTCTTGCAGAACATGGAATTTATGCGGCTAAACAGTTTTATGCCAGTGCAGAAACATCAGTAGAGAACATACTAGAAGGTATTGATTATCCCCTTATAATCAAACCGAGATATGGAGCAGGAAGTAAAGGAGTAAGGGTTGTCCGGAATAACGAGGAATTGCTCTCACATTATGCGGAGGGCATTTTGATAGAAGAACTAATGACAGGAAAAGAATATGGTTTGGATGGAATTATTAGAGATGGGGTATTCCATATTATACTGGTTAGAGAAAAGGTATTGACGGATTTTCCCTATCGACAAGAAATAGGATATATAGCTCCTGCTCCTATTTCTAATGAGCTATTAAAAAAAATAAAAAGTAGTGCCCAGAAAGTTTGTAATGCAGTCGGATTGACAGACTGTTTGTTTAATGCAGATATAATCATTGAAAATGATGTCATTAAATGGATTGAATTTTCAGGAAGGCCAGCTGGTCTTCATATTAGTCAATTTATGGTTCCATACGTGACAAGTAAAAATTATATCGATGAGCAAATTAAGTATTTAGTAGATAACAATAATGAATTAATAATCAATTCATTTGAAGATTATAAAAAAATGTATTTGGGATTTTTTTCTTTTTCGCAAATCGGTCATGTGACATTTGTACCACGGAAGGAAGATATATTAAAAAACAATTATGTCCTAGACTATCAATGTTCAATAATAGTGGGGGATTTTCTAAATGAGATCAAGGACGGAAGTGAATTGATAAATAGAGGATATTTTGCTACAACGGGGCGAAGTATTAATGAAATGTTTGATACGGCCCAATCGTTAATTAATCAATTTTCTATCAAAAAAGGGTGACGACTATTGAATGAAAATAATAATTTGAATTTGGAAAGCTGGAGTCAAGAAATAAAGAGAAATGTTATGCTATATCCAAGCGAAAGAGTAGTGGCGTTTTTAGCAAAAAATTTCAACAATTATGAAGAAAATAAACAAAAAAACGCTCTAGATGTTGGTTTTGGATCAGGACGGCACCTCAAAACATTGTTAGAGTATGGCTTTCGTACTTATGGGATAGATTATAGTCGTGAATGCGTTGAAATAGCAATGCGTAATCTGCCTAATTTCCCTAACTTAATTGAGTTGATCAACTCAGAATGTTCTGAGTATGTATTTGATGCCAAGATGGATACTATCATATGCTATGGAGTTTGTTTTTATAAAGTTAAAACAGGTATACTTGAAGATTTAAAGCAAATGTATAATGTTCTGAATTCAAAAGGAAAAATGCTAATCAATTTTAGAAATAAAGAAAGTTGGTTTTATGGACTGGGGCAAGAAATTGAAAAGGACTCGTTTTTACTAGATGAAAGAGCAGGAGCATATCAAAACATCCTTTATACATTTATAGATTTGGAAGATGCTCAACAAATGCTTGAGGAAGCCGGGTTTGTTATTGAGAATATAGAACGAGAAGATTACTATAAGAACAATCTTAAAGAGAAAAATAGTTGGTGGATTTTCACGGTAAGAAAAGACTGAGGTGAAACAAGTGAAATCTATAAAGATTGGTGACAGAGAAATTGGAAATTCCTATTCAAGCTTCATTGTTGCTGAAATAGGTGCAAATCATAATCTGGATATGGATTTGATTAGACAAACGATTGATGCTGCCGCCCTATGCGGAGTGGACGCAGTCAAGTTCCAGACCTATACTCCCGAAGAATTATTAGCTGATGTGGATCGTATTATTACTTGGGGACCTAAAGGTTCAGAGGTGACGGAACCGATTTCCGAAATGTTCAGAAAGTTGTCCTTACCGAGGGAATGGCATGAGGAAGTGTTTGGATATGTAAAAGAAAAAGGCCTCATTGCGTTTTCAACGCCTTTCAGCGTAGAAGGTTTGAATTTTTTAAACGAAACATTACATACTCCATGTATTAAAATTGCTGCATCTGATGTGAATTATACGGAGTTGCTTCAAAATGTCGGAAAAACAGGTAAACCTGTTATGTTATCTCTTGGGAAATGTACGCTTTCAGAAGCTGACATGGCCATTGAGATGTTATTTGAAAACGGGACGAAAGAACTGGTTGTTATGCACTGTGTAGCACAGTATCCTTCTCCCATGGAGGAAATGAACTTAAAAGTCATTGAGAGTTTGAAAACCCTCTATCCTGAGTGTGTTATTGGTTTTTCAGATCATTCTTTAGGAATCACCGCTGCGCTAGGAGCCGTAGCATTAGGTGCAAGGGTCATCGAAAAGCATTTTACCTTAGATAAAAGCCTAAGCGGACCGGATCATTGGTTCAGCATGGATCCGAAAGAAATGGAGTCGTTAGTTCAAGAAATTCGGAATTTAGAAGCTGCAATGGGACATCCAAGAAAAAGAATTCTATCTTGTGAAAAATCAGAGCGAAGAACATCGGTGCGCTCCTTAGTTCTCGCGAAAGAAATTAAGGAAGGTGAAGTACTTAGTGAAGAGCATTTGAAAATGGTGCGTCCGGGTACTGGAATTTCACCATTTGATGTTGAAAAAGTTGTAGGTCTACACGTCACCAGATCCTTAAGCAAAAATACCGTATTAACATGGGAGCATTTTAAGTGATAATTGTTTATTCCGTTGGCAATTCAAAGATTGGAATTGGAAATGTAAGCAGATCATCCTCTTTATTTAAAGAATTTTTGAAAAATAATTTAGTTCATGTAAAAGATATTCATTTTGTATGTGAGGCTTCTCCTGATGTGTTGAAACAATTTCAACTCGATGCATTGCCAAGAGTTACTGCGACGAGAGATAAATCGGAATCGTTTAAACTGATTCATTCACTAATAATGAGTTCACAAAAAAAATGCTTGTTTATAGTTGATGCGCCTAATTTATCATATGCTGACAGGAAATTGCTCACTTCGTATGGAATTGACAAGTTTATATTTCTGACTGACAATAACGTAGATGTATTCCAGCCTGACTTTTTCATTGATACAGATATATTTCCAAAAAAATATTCTTACGATTTTCCTATCGAAATTATTTCAGGTTCTAAGTACCATATCATGCGGGATGACTTACTTGAACATAAGAAAAGTAGTTTGCCAGAAAAACAGCCTATACAGAGTGTGTTTGTATGCTTTGGCGGGGCTGATCCTGCATTTTATACAGAATGGTTTTACGAAAATATTGCACTAAATAATAAATATTCCGAAATACATTTTACGTTTGCTCTTGGCCCTTCTTTTTCCAATTCTAGGGTAGGAAAGCTAATTTGTATAAATGATAGGGCTGTGATTCTCAAATGCCCCAATATGGTACATGAAATATTAAATCATGACCTTGTAATCACTTTGGGCGGACTTACAACTTATGAAGCCATGTATATTGGAACACCAGTTTGTGCTATTGAATGGTCCTATATGGCTCCGTACGTAAGAAAACTTCATGACTACAATTATATTGAAAATTTAGGGGCACCCGAGCGAGTAAATGATGCGTTTGAAAGAATAATTGATAAAAGCGAAGTTCTATTTAAAAAGATGGAACACTCGTGGAGGACGTTGGATGGATTGGGTGCGGAACGGGTAGTTAAATACATGATAAGTAAAAAGGAATTAATGGATTATTTCGATTGACAACGCTTC
Organism: Paenibacillus profundus; assembly: GCF_021369635.1. Taxonomy (GTDB): domain Bacteria; phylum Bacillota; class Bacilli; order Paenibacillales; family Paenibacillaceae; genus Paenibacillus_B; species Paenibacillus_B profundus. Next base: position 222,796 of record NZ_JAJNBZ010000004.1, read on the forward strand.
CATCCAGTGATATAGTCAAACTTGTGAAGAACAAATCTTCACGGCATTTGAAGATGAAGGGAATGTTATCGACATGCAAGGTAAAGTAAAATGGTTTAACGCTGAGAAGGGTTATGGCTTTATCGAAACTGCAGAAGGAAACGACGTATTCGTTCACTTCTCCGCAATCCAAACAGATGGTTTCAAAACTTTGGAAGAAGGTCAAGCAGTAGAATTCGATATCGTGGAAGGCGCTCGCGGTCCACAAGCGGCTAACGTAATCAAATTGTAATCATTCCGGTGTGAGCCGAATTATATATGATTCCGATTAGCTCCACACCCCTGGCTGAATAGCCCGGGGTTTATTTTTTGTAAAAGTACATCAAATTGAACTAAATTAAGCTGATTTATTCACTTTAATATATAGATGAGGGACTAAAAATGGAAAATCATTATGAATTCGAAATATCGGGGCACCATAATATCTACACTAACAATCCAAGAAAATATAATATTTATTTTTCAACTCCGTCGGCAGGCGTAAACGAGTATACAGGAATTTTATTATTAATACCCGGTTATGGTGGACATTCAAATTCTAACATTTATCGTAAAATGAGGACTCAATTTGCCGACGAGCATAACCTTGTTTGTGTACAATGCGATTATTTTGGGCAAGAATTTATGCAACAAGAAGTATTAGAAGAAAATATTGAAAATTTTAACGATATGTCTTTTATGCAGGCAATAGATAATATCAATGCCGTATTGTTTGTGGTCTCTATATTAAAAAAGCAAAGTCTAACAATAAACTATGGGAAAGTCATTTTATACGGTCAATCTCATGGTGCATATTTATCTTATTTATGCAACGCGTTTGCCCCAGATTTATTTACCATGTTAATAGATAATTCATCTTACCTATATCCTATATACTTATTATCAAATAGAAATCTTCAAGTGGGGAACAAGGTATCGAATTTTCATTATATTGCTGCTGACTATCCTAAAGAAAACGAAATATTTTATTTACCGGTCTTATACTCCAAGTTTAAAAATCAGTGTAAAATAGTAAGCTATAACGGCTCGGATGATCCAATGGTACCATGGGATTCAAAAGCAAAGTTCTGCCAAAATATTCATCAATGTCATTTTGAATTAATAACTGCCGATAAGATTGATGGATTAATGTTTAAATCAACTGCTCACGGCCTAGGTGCCGACTTCATATATTTGTTTAATCATACCCTAGTTCATCATGATGATCTTGAAAGGAAAAATGAACTAAACTTACAGACTTTTTTCTTACAAACTAACGAACATCGTTTTGAACTAAATTACGACACTGACTTACTTCAGTTCTCTGCCTTAATTTTGTCTAATTCATAATTGACTTGATGATGTTTCACCCCCTCCGGACAAGGGTATAAAAGTATACGGAATTGTAAACGAATTGTAACCGTTTTTTTCGTTCCGTGCCGAAATATATGTTATAATATAGACATCAAAGGAGGAGTGTCCTATGAATTATAAAGTTCGAGGTCAGAACATTGAAGTTACAGACGCGCTACTTGACTATGTCGAGAAGAAATTAAGTCGACTGGAACGGTATTTTGAAGCTCCCCCTACTTCAGACGTTAACGTGACGTTGAGCGTGATTCGTGATCTACACATTGTTGAAGTAACCATTCCATTAACAGGCTTGCTTCTCCGGGCGGAACACCGCAGTAAGGATATGTATTCTTCTATTGATTCCGTTGTGGATAAGCTGGAGCGCCAAATTCGCAAGCATAAGACGAAGGTGAACCGGAAATTCCGCCAATCGGGAAGCGCGGACCATCTGTTCAGCGACGAAGTGACACAGCTCCCTGCGGGTGAAGAGGATATGCTCGAAGTTGTGCGGACGAAGCGATTTACGCTGAAGCCGATGGACGTGGAAGAAGCTATCCTGCAGATGAATATGATCGGACATAATTTCTTCGTGTTCTCCAATTCGGAGAGTAAAGAAGTGAACGTGGTGTACCGTCGGAACGACGGCCGCTATGGGCTAATAGAACAAGGCTAAGAACGGGACAGCGAATCTGGAATTGAGAATTAGCAGAGACTGCACCTGATACCAAAAAAGGACTGAGCCTAATTCCACAACGGAATGGGCTCTTTTCGCGTATAATAGAGGTAGTCATTGCTCCTTTGAACGTAATTAATATAGTATTATGGAAGCTTCATATCACTTACGAAATCAGTCAGACTCCCACCATATTGCTGTATCGGCATGAAAATGTACGCAAAACGTATGAAAACTTGCCTGGCGGCGGTTGCGGGACCTTGTTGAAACTGTTACAATTTATTGCAAAACAAGTCATTGTCACCGTTCTTTCTCTACAGATCGACCTGAGGGGGAGCGGCCATAAAATCACGATTGGATTTGCGTGAAAGGGGTTAACCATGCTAGGAATTGTGAAGAAGATATTCGGCGATGCCAATGAACGCGAAGTGAAGCGGTTAATGAAGACCGTGGAGCTTATCAGTGGTATGGAACCGGAATTTGAAAAGTTGTCTGATGATCAACTGCGCGCGAAGACAGATGAATTCCGTGAGCGCTTGGAGAAGGGCGACATGCTCGATGAATTGCTGCCAGAGGCGTTTGCAACGGTACGTGAAGCATCGAAGCGTACGCTAGGCATGCGTCACTATGACGTGCAGCTCCTGGGCGGTATGGTGCTTCATGAAGGTAAGATTGCAGAGATGAAGACCGGTGAAGGGAAGACGCTCGTCGGAACGCTTCCTGTTTATTTGAACGCGTTGTCAAGTAAAGGCGTACACGTCGTTACAGTCAACGATTATTTGGCTACGCGTGACAGTGAAATGATGGCCCAAGTGTACAACTTTTTGGGGATGACTGTCGGCTTGAACTTATCCGGTATGGACCATGCGATGAAGCAAGAGGCATATGCCTGCGACATTACGTACGGGACAAACAACGAGTATGGCTTCGACTATCTGCGCGATAATATGGTGCTGTACAAAGAGCAGATGGTGCAACGTCCGCTCAACTTCGCGATTATTGATGAAGTGGACTCCATTCTTGTTGACGAAGCGCGTACACCGCTCATCATTTCAGGACAAGCGGCGAAATCGACGGATCTTTACTTCATTGCGGATCGCTTCGTTAGCAAATTGAAGCATGAAGAAGACTACACCATCGACGTGAAGACGCGCCAAGTCGCGTTGACGGAAGTGGGTGTATCGAAGGCGGAGAAGGCGCTCGGCATCGAGAACTTGTTCGATGTGAAGAATGTTACGATGAACCATCACATTCAGCAGGCGCTGAAAGCACATTCGATTATGCGCCGTGACGTTGATTATGTCGTGAACGAAGGCGAGATCGTCATCGTCGACGAATTTACGGGCCGTATGATGGCGGGACGTCGTTACAGCGATGGATTGCACCAAGCAATCGAAGCGAAGGAACAGCTCGAAGTACAGAACGAGAGCATGACGCTAGCGACGATTACGTTCCAGAACTACTTCCGCATGTACCGCAAGCTGGCCGGGATGACCGGTACGGCGAAGACAGAGGAAGAAGAATTCAAGAGCATTTACGGGCTGGAAGTTATCCAAATCCCTACAAATAAGCCAAACCAGCGGAAAGACTTCCCGGATGTCGTCTACAAGACGGCGAACGCGAAATTCAACGCGGTCGTAGAAGAGATTGTGCAGCGCCATCAGAAGCAACAGCCGGTGCTCGTCGGTACGGTATCGATTGAGAACTCTGAGCTGTTGTCCGACAAGCTGCGCAAGAAAGGCATTAAGCACCAAGTCTTGAATGCGAAGTACCACCGAGAAGAAGCGGAAATCATTTCGAGCGCGGGTGAACCGAATCAGGTTACGATTGCGACAAACATGGCTGGTCGCGGTACAGACATTATTTTGGGCGAGGGCGTATCCGATGTCGGTGGTCTTCATATCGTCGGTACGGAGCGTCATGAGAGCCGTCGTATCGATAACCAGCTGCGTGGCCGTGCCGGTCGTCAGGGTGACCCAGGCTCTTCGCAGTTCTATCTGTCGCTCGAAGATGAACTGATGCGCCGCTTTGGTGCGGATAACGTACTTGGCATGATGGAACGCCTTGGATTCGAAGAGGATCAACCAATTGAATCGAAGCTCATCACGCGTGCTGTAGAGTCCGCTCAGAAGCGCGTCGAAGGCAACAACTTCGACCTGCGTAAAGTCGTCCTGCAATATGATGATGTTATGAACCAGCAACGCGAAATCATTTATCGCCAGCGCCGTGAAGTGCTGGAAGCAGAAAATATCCGTCAAATTGTTATGGATATGATTAAGCCGTGCGTGGAACGCGTAGTCAGTGTGCATTGTAACGAAGACGATATTCCAGAGAACTGGGAATTGCAAGAAGTCGTTGATAACATGCACCGCAATATGTTGGATGAAGGGACCATCACGAAGGATGACCTGTGGGGCAAAGAGAAGGATGAGATTATCGAGTTCCTCTTTGACAAAGTGATGGCTAAATATACGGATCGTGAGGAGCGCATCGGACCTGAACTAGTACGCGAGTTCGAGAAAGTCGTCGTTCTCCGTGCCGTTGACTCCAAGTGGATGGACCACATCGATGCGATGGATCACCTGCGTCAAGGGATTCACTTGCGCGCCTACGGTGGTACTGACCCACTGCGCGAGTACCAGTTTGAAGGCTATGAAATGTTCAACAGCATGGTCGCTTCGATTCAAGAGGAAGTGTCCACCTACATCATGAAGGCGCAAGTTGAGCAAAATGTGGAACGTCAAGCGGTCGTAGACGAGAGCAAAATGTCGACGAATGCGGAGCCTGGGGAGAAGCGCCCGGTGACGAAGGAAGAATCCGTCGGCCGCAATGATCCTTGTCCGTGCGGCAGCGGCAAGAAATATAAGCAGTGCCATGGCAAGCAAGGATAAGGCTGCGAAGCCTTAAGCGAATACTAGCTAGCCAATTGACGGAGCATATCCGTCACGACTCATACAACTCCAGCGACGGGCGGCCTTTGCCGCCCGTTATTTGGGGAGACACTATGGACCGAGGTGAATTACGATGATCGACGCATCCGTACGCCATAATTTGCGAGACATCGCCGCGAAACTTACAAACCTTAGGGGGTCTCTTTGACCTCGATCTGAAGCAAGAGATGATTTCCAACTATGAGGAAAAAATGTCGGCTCCCGACTTCTGGGACGATAATGAGCGGGCGCAGGGCATTATTTCCGAATTAAACGCCGTCAAAGGCAGTGTGGAAGAATATCAGAAGCTGATGCAGGATTATGAAGACGCGCAGATGATGATCGAGCTGGCGGATGAAGAGGACGATGAGTCCTTGGCAAACGAACTAACGGCGAATGTGGAACAGATTCTCACCCGCGTGGAGAATTTCGAATTGCAGCTCTTGTTAAGCGAGACGTATGACAAGTTCAACGCGATTTTGGAGCTCCATCCGGGAGCGGGCGGCACCGAGTCGCAGGACTGGGGCCAAATGCTGCTGCGCATGTACACGCGTTGGGCGGAGAAGCGCGGCTTCAAGGTCGAGGTGCTGGACTATTTGCCAGGCGATGAAGCGGGTATCAAGAGCGTGACGCTGCTTATTAAGGGCTATAACGCGTACGGCTATTTGAAGACGGAGAAAGGGGTACACCGTCTTGTGCGGATTTCCCCATTTGATTCTTCTGGCCGCCGCCATACTTCGTTCGTCTCTTGTGATGTTGTACCAGAAATTACGGACGATGCCGACATTGAGATTCGTACGGAAGATTTGAAGATTGATACGTATCGTGCCAGCGGCGCGGGCGGTCAGCATATTAACACTACTGATTCCGCCGTGCGGATTACGCACATCCCGTCGGGTATCGTCGTGACATGCCAGTCGGAACGGTCGCAGATTAAGAACCGCGATCGCGCGATGACCTTGCTGCGTTCGAAATTGTACGAACGCAAGATTGAAGAACAACGGCAGCAGCTTGCTGAGATCCGTGGCGAGCAGATGGATATTGCATGGGGCAGCCAGATTCGCTCCTATGTGTTCCATCCGTACAGCATGGTGAAGGACCACCGGACGCAGGTGGAGACGGGGAATGTCGGCGCTGTCATGGACGGCGATTTGGATGCGTTCATTGAAGCCTATTTACGAACTTTAATACAACCATCGTCAGAAAATTAACATGCAGTACACCGACACAAACCTGCGCCGATTTCAATCGGGGCAGGTTTTTTGCTGCGCTTGATCGCTTTAACTTAACAAAGGCTGCGCATACTATACATATCGGTTCAGCCAATGTTGTCCATTGGAATAGGTGCAGGGTAATGCCCACACATACAAGCATATCTATTGTATAGAGAGGTATTGCCGATAAAGGAGAGAAACCATGTCCAACTCATCGAAATCATCTTCCCATTCATCCAAGAAATCTCGGCTCGGTGGCGTGCTCATACCTTACGAGCATCCGATGCGCACCGCGCTCGACTATGTGCTGCTACTCGTGGGCGCCTTCATTATGGCTTTAACTTTTAACGCCTTGCTGCTCCCGAATCAGATTGCATCTGGGGGAATCTCTGGGTTATCCATTATTTTTCAGAAACAATTCGGTTGGAATCCGGCCATAACGCAATATGCATTCAATATTCCATTGTTTATCATTGGTGTATTCTTCTTGGGTAAGCAATTCGGTGCGCGCACCTTCATAGGCTCGGTTGCACTCCCGACGTTTATATTCTTAACTGCGCATATCGAGCCGGCGACAGACAATCCGCTGCTGGCGGCTATCTTTGGCGGCATCGGTCTTGGTCTAGGACTCGGGATTGTGTTCCGCGGACGCGGCTCAACGGGAGGAAATGCGATTTCGGCGCAGCTTCTGCATACGTTCGGGAAGATTAACCTGTCCCTGGCGGTTGCGATCTGTGATGGAGTCATCATTATTTTGGCAGGCGTGCTGTTGTCCTTCGAAAGCGCCATGTATGCGCTGATTGGCTTATTTGTGACCAGCAAGATGATCGATATCGTTCAGGTTGGCTTGGGCTATACGAAGGTGGCGTTCATTATTAGTGAAGAGGCGGATCAGTTGGCAGAAGCGATTCTCCATGACCTGGACCGCGGCTTGACGAAGCTGAAGGGGGAAGGCGGGTATACAGGCGAGGGGCGCACCGTGCTCATGGTTGTCGTCGGGCAGACGGAGGTCTACAAGTTGAAGTCGATCGTCCGCTCTGTTGACCCGCAAGCGTTTGTCATTATAAGTGATACGAACGAAGTGCTGGGAGAGGGCTTTCAAATACAAGCCTAACAACCTAACACCGGGCTTAAACGTGATCAGTTGGCAACACATAACGTGTGCCGCTGGTCACGTTTTTTTATTCACAGATAAGACTATTTGTGCCAAAAAGTCGCTTGCTCAATTGGTGTGGACCTGAATGATGCGGTTTCCCTCTTCGGTTTGTGCATATCAAAACTAGCATTCGTGGTCCCTCAACCCTGTTTCAAATTCCTCTTATGTTCACTCTCCCAATGATTCAGATTACGCAATGAATGGCACAGTACTGTAGGGATTGACTCAGACATGCAATGAATGACTAGTGCGCTGCAAGTAGTGATTCAATTGTGAAAAGAAGGACAATGTTTACAGAGTAGAGTGGATTCTGTAAACGTGAAGAAGGGTCTAATCCCATCAGGGAAGAGCGATTTAACTTTGCCAAACGGTGATTCGATGGGGTTCGCATTTTTCTGAATCATGTGCCACTCTGCAAATTTTGCCTATATCCATTCTCCCATACCGTCAGGAAGGATGACGACGGGAATGAGATATCTGCCAATTCGTATATATCATGTCATGCAGCGGTCGCTCATATTGAGATAACTAGAGTCATCCTTGGGCGCGCGGCCTCCTGAAGGATGGGGAGAATGAAGCAAAGGGGCGGATGAAGCGGAACACCGTCAATCTGAAAGTGCCATTAGCAAGGTTGTGGAAAAGTGACGTATTTTCAAAAGGTCGCAATAGGAGATTTAAAAAAATATAAAAAGTATTGTATTTATATAAGTTGAGACGTATAATGATACATAATTATTCAGTTGGAGCGTATATTTTTCAGAAAAGATAAACGAGTTTAAAAAGAAGGCTTTTCAGCACCGAGAAGATTGCACGAACTCGAAGAAGGAGGAGCGGAGTGTAGGCGGGACTACATGAGCACCTGAAATGTTTCCGAAGGAAACATACTTCAGAAGCATAAGCTCTTCGAGAGTGAATGCAAGATTCGATGCCGCATGACATCCTGGGATACTTCGTGATCAAAATCGGACTTTTTAAACAACCTCTAAAGGGAATGGAGAGAGCGGCATGGGAAACGAACAGAAGGTGAACGTGGCTATCGTCGGCTCGACGGGCTATGGTGGTGTGGAGTTGATACGGCTGTTGTTGAATCATCCGAACGTGAATATTGCTTCGGTCATTTCCGCTTCAAGCGCGGGCGCGCCGATTGCGGACGGATTCCCGCATTTGAACGAAATTATGTGCGATACGTTGGATGGCGTGAATGCGGAGGAGATACGAAGGAAAGCGGATGTGGTGTTCACGGCCACCCCTTCTGGTGTTAGCGGCAAGCTTGTGCCTGAGCTTCTCGATGCAGGGCTGACTGTTATTGATTTGTCCGGTGATTTCCGCATCAAGGACGGAGCAGTATACACGGCATGGTATAAGCATGAAGCTCCGCAAGCCGAGCTGCTGGAGGAAGCGCCATACGGCTTATGTGAGCTGTATGCAGATAGCGGGTATGCACAGGGCCAGCGTATTATCTCCAATCCAGGCTGTTATCCGACGGCGACGCTGTTGGGTCTGGCCCCTGCCGTGAAGGCGGGTTGGATTGATCCAGCGAGTCTGATCATTGATGCTAAGTCTGGCGTATCGGGAGCGGGCCGTGGCGTAAACTTAGGCGTGCATTATGCAGAATTAAACGAAAATTTCAAAGCGTACAAAGTAAATAAGCATCAACATATACCAGAAATCGAACAGACGTTGAGCGAAGTGGCGGGGACTCCAGTCACCGTAACGTTCACGACGCATTTGATGCCGATGACGCGCGGTATTATGTGCACGATGTACGCTTCATTAACCGGAAATTATTCAGAACAGGACTTTATTTCATTATATAAAGAGCATTATGCGGGGCGGCGCTTTGTACGTATCCGACCGCAAGGCCAATGGCCGGCGACGAAGGAAGTGTTCGGCTCGAACTACTGCGATATCGGATTCGCGGTGGATGAGCGCACGAAGCGGGTAACGGTCATTTCCGTCATCGATAACGTGGTGAAGGGAGCGGCTGGGCAGGCGATTCAGAACCTGAACCTGATGATGGGCTGGGACGAAGCGCTGGGGCTGCAGTTGACGCCGGTATATCCTTAATTTTAATTGTAGTGAGACATATGGCGATAACATGAGTAACCCAACCTATACCATTTTGAAAAAAGAAGGTCGATGTCTTATGGAAAAACATAAACACGCAACAATGACTATGGAACGCCAGTTCGAGATTATAGAAGGATCGGTCACGACTCCGCAAGGATTCCGGGCAAGCGGTCTGCATTGCGGTTTGAAGAAGACGTCGCGCAACGACATCGGCGCGATTGTATGCGATGTGCCGGCTGTCGCGGCGGCGGTATATACGACGAATGCGTTCCAAGCGGCGCCGCTTGCAGTGACGAGAGCGAGCTTGGCTGCGGAAGGCAAGCTGCGAGCGGTGCTGGTGAACAGCGGCAATGCCAACGCATGCACGGGCAAGCAGGGGGAAGCGGACGCTAACCGCATGCGCAGCGCCTTCGCGGAGCAGCTCGGGGTTGCGCCGCACTACGTTGCGGTCGCGTCAACCGGCGTCATTGGCGAGCCGCTCAAGATGGATTGCATCGAGCGGGGCATCGCAGAGCTTCCGGCAGGCTTGACGGCAGTTGGTGAGGGCGCGGAGCAGTTCGCGCAGGCGATATTGACGACGGACCTGGTGAAGAAGGAAGCGTGCGCGGTCGTCACCATTGACGGCAAGCCGGTAACGATTGCCGGATCGGCGAAAGGTTCGGGGATGATTCACCCGAATATGGCGACGATGCTCGGCTTCGTCACGACGGACGCCGTCATTGAGCAGGAAGTGTTGGCGGCGCTGTTGAAGCGCACGACCGATGCGACCTTCAACATGATTACCGTCGATGGCGATACGAGCACGAACGACATGCTGCTCGCGATGGCGAGCGGACTTGCCGGACATGAGACGCTGCAGGAGAGCCATTCCGATTGGAGCGCGTTCGCTGAAGCGTTCCAATACGTTTGCGAGCAGCTGGCCAAGGCGATTGCGCGCGACGGGGAAGGCGCGACGAAGCTCATTGAAGTGCGCATCGCTGGCGCGGCTTCGAATGAGGCGGCGAGCGCGATTGCGAAGTCGATCGTCGGTTCCAGCTTAGTCAAATCGGCCGTATTCGGAGCGGATGCGAACTGGGGCCGCGTTATTGCGGCCATTGGATATTCCGGACAGCAGGTAAATGTGGACACCGTCGACATTCAGGTTGGACCGATTGCGGTGCTGAGCCAATCGACGCCGGTAGCTTTTGATGAAGAAGAGGCGCTTGCTTACTTGAAGGGGGATACGGTCATGTTTCACGTTAACCTCCATATGGGTACGGGTGCAGCGACAGCTTGGGGCTGTGACTTAACATATGACTACGTCCGCATTAATGCGGCTTATCGGACATAAAGCCTGAGGGCTCAGGCGAGTGCAAGATTCGATGTTGAATGACATCGTGAGATGCTTCGTGATGAAAGGTGAGGAGGGGGACGGAACGATGCGTACTGTATCGGAACAGGATAAATCATCGGCGCTGTCCGTCCAGACGAGGCGGTTCGTCATGAAATGCGGCGGCAGCACGCTCGCGGCATTGCCGGATTCCTTCTATGGACAATTACAACAACTGCAGGCAGAAGGCACGATGCCAGTTATCGTGCATGGAGGCGGTCCGGCAATATCAAGCATGCTGGATAAGCTAGGCATCGAGTCTGAGTTTATCGGAGGTCTCCGTAAGACAGATGAGGCCGTGCTGGATGTCGTCGAGATGGTGTTGGCGGGCCAGATTAACAAGCAAATCGTGCGGCGGCTGAACGGTATAGGTGCTGCATCTATAGGCTTATCCGGCACAGACGGCGGTTTGATTCAAGCACGGCCGGTAGCGAATGCTGCGGAGGTCGGTTATGTGGGCGATGTGACGCAGGTCGACGCTGGACTGATTGAAGGGGTGATGGCGCTGCAATATATGCCAGTTATCGCACCCATCGGGCTCGATAACAACGGACAGCGCTACAACATCAATGCCGACACGGCAGCCGGTGCGGTGGCCGCTTATCTCGGTGTAGAGCAACTGCTGGTCATTACGGATGTACCGGGCATTATGAAGACGGAACAGGGCGTCAAGGCTGTCCTGCCTGTCGTCACGACATCTGAAATAGAAGAGATGATTGCAAACGGTGAAATATATGGCGGAATGATTCCGAAGGTGCGCGCGGCTATGCAATGCATGGAAGGCGGCGTGAAGGAAGTCGTTATCGCAGACGGAGCCGAGCCGAATGTGCTGCGGCGCATTATGGCAGGAGAAGCCATCGGCACGAGAATCGTATAAGTGTGAGCAAAAGAGGGCTTTTTGAACAATTGCTACAAGAATGATAAAGGGGTGATAGTGGTGTTAAAGCCAAATGATACCGTAACAAATGCTTTGCTGCCAACCTATGCGCGCTTCCCGATGACGCTCGTCAAGGGAGAGGGAAGCCGATTGTGGGATGACCAAGGCAACATGTATTTGGACTTTATGAGCGGCATTGCCGTCACGAACCTGGGGCATGCGCCGGAGCGGGTCAAGGTGCGAGTGCAGCAGCAGCTGGATACGCTGTGGCACGTGTCGAACCTGTTCCGCATTCCGCAGCAGGAGCAGGCAGCCGAGCTGCTGACGGCAAATACGTGCGCAGATGCAGTCTTCTTCTGCAACAGCGGCGCGGAGGCGAACGAGGCAGCTATTAAGCTGGCCCGCCGTTACCATGCGAAGGTGGCGCAGTCCGGACGCAGCGAAATCATCACCTTCGAGCAGTCGTTCCACGGCCGCACGCTGGCGACGCTGACGGCAACGGGGCAGGATAAGGTGAAGGACGGCTTTGCGCCGCTGCCTGCTGGATTCCGGTCCGTGCCGTTCAACGATATCGCGGCGCTGAAGGATGCCGTGAACGAGCAGACGGCGGCCATCATGCTGGAAATCGTGCAAGGCGAGGGCGGCGTGCTGCCGATTAAAGCGGCGTTCGCGGCAGAAGTCGCGCAGCTCTGCGAAGCGAATGGCATCCTGCTTATCGTGGACGAGGTGCAGACGGGCATGGGCCGCACGGGGGCGCTGTTCGCGCATGAGCATTACGGCTTGAAGCCGGACATTTTCACGGTGGCCAAAGGGCTTGGCAGCGGCTTCCCCGTAGGAGCGATGCTGGCACAGGAGCATCTGCGCGAAGCGTTCGGTCCGGGAAGCCACGGCTCGACATTCGGCGGCAACCCGCTGGCGATGTCGGCAGTGCTCGGCACATTGGAGACGATGCTGGAAGACAAGGTCGCGGTGCGTGCGGCGGAAAAAGGGACCTATCTGTTGAACGCGCTGCGCGTGAAGCTGAGCGATGTGCCCGGTGTCAAGGATATTCGCGGAATTGGACTTCTGATTGGCATCGAGTGTCATGAGCCGGTGAGCGACCTCATTTCGGAAGCGCAGGGAGCCGGACTGCTGTTCATCAGTGCCGGACCGAACGTCATCCGCTTGCTGCCGAACTTGCTTGTGACCGAGGAAGATATGGATGAAGCCGTCGATATCATTCACACGGTTTTGGCGAAGCGATCTGCTGCTGTAGCCTCGTTCTCATAGATATCAGGCCGGACCTTAAACTATCGGACATCATTCGAAGCTTCACCTAAATAGATACTCAAGCTTGAACAACCCCGGAGGTGGGATTATGACGACAACACAAACTAAGATTAATTTGCGCGGGCGCGACTTTATCGCGTTGGCTGACTATACGACAGAAGAAATCCAATATTTGCTTGACTACGCCATTGAACTGAAGCGGAAGCAGAAGGCGGGCGAGACCTATCAACCGCTGAAGGGCAAGACGTTGGGAATGATTTTTGAAAAATCATCCACCCGCACTCGCGTTTCGTTCGAAGTAGGCATGTACCAGCTCGGAGGGCACGCTCTGTTCCTCAGCAAGAACGACCTCCAGCTTGGTCGCGGCGAAACGGTATGGGATACGGCGCAGACGATGTCGCGCTACTTGGACGGCATTATGATTCGCACGTACGCGCATCGCACGGTCATCGATTTGGCACGTGGCGCGACGATTCCGGTCATTAACGGTTTGACGGATATGAACCATCCGTGTCAAGCGCTGGCCGATTACCAGACCGTGCTCGAGAAGAAGGGCAAGCTGCAAGGGCTGAAGCTCGCTTATATCGGAGACGGCAACAATATGGCACACTCGCTCATGCTGGGCGCAAGCAAGCTTGGCGTGAACATTGCGGTCGCTTCGCCGGAAGGGTATACGCCAGATGAGGGCATTGTGAAGCAAAGCAAGGAGCAGGCCGGAGCATTCGGTTCCGATGTTCTCGTGACGCAGGATCCGAAGGAAGCGATCGCGGATGCCGATGTCGTATACACGGATGTCTGGGCGAGCATGGGCTTCGAATCGGAGCAGCAGCATCGCGAGATGGCGTTCCGCCATTTTCAGGTGAACGAAGAGCTGACGCGCTATGCGAAGCCAGATTACCTCTTCTTGCACTGCTTGCCTGCGCACCGCGGCGAGGAAGTGAGCGAAGGCGTCATCGATGGCAAGCATTCCGTTATTTTCGACCAAGCAGAAAATCGACTGCATGCGCAAAAGGCGATTATGGCCGCGCTGATGGGTTAACAGGGATGAGATATGAATCTAGCAGGATGAGAATTGCGAACAGCGAACGGGGGAAATACGATAGTGAAGAACAAAATTGTGCTGGCCTACTCGGGCGGGCTTGATACATCGGTCATTTTGACTTGGCTCAAAGAAACATATGATGCAGAAATCATCACCTTCACAGCGGATATCGGTCAGAAAGAAGAGTTGGACGGCTTGGAGGAAAAGGCGATTGCGACCGGTGCCTCTAAAGTATATATCGATGATTTGCGTGACGAATTTGCGCGCGATTTCATCTATCCGATGTTCCAGGCGGGGGCGCTCTACGAAGGGCAATATCTGCTTGGCACGAGTATCGCGCGTCCGCTTATCGCAAAGCGCATGGTTGACATTGCCCGCAAAGAAGGGGCGATCGCGATTGCCCATGGCGCCACTGGCAAGGGCAACGACCAAGTTCGCTTCGAATTGACGGCGGCATCGCTTGCGCCGGATATTCAAGTGATCGCGCCGTGGCGTTCGGAGGAATTCCGTGCGCAGTTCCCGGGCCGCGCGGAAATGATCGCCTATGCCGAGAAGCATGGCATCCCGGTGCAGGCTTCCGCCGCGAAATCTTATTCGATGGACCGCAATTTGCTGCACATCAGCTTCGAGAGCGGAGTGCTAGAGGACCCATGGTTCGATGCTAGCGCAGATGCGAGCAAGGATATGTATGTGCTGAGCGTATCGCCGGAGGATGCCCCGAACGAGGCGGAAATGGTGGAGCTTGCGTTCGAGCAGGGCGATTGCGTTGCCATCAACGGCGAGCAGATGTCGCCGCTGCAGGTGATGGAGACGTTGAACGAGCTTGGCGGCAAGCACGGCATCGGCCGCATCGACATGGTGGAGAACCGCTTCGTCGGCATGAAGAGTCGCGGCGTGTATGAGACACCGGGCGGCACGATCTTGTTCACGGCTCACCGCAAGATGGAGTCGTTGACAATGGACCGCGAGGTCATGCACCTGCGCGATTCGCTCATTCCGCAGTACAGCTCGATTGTATACAACGGCTTCTGGTTCGCGCCGGAGCGGCTTGCCATTCAAGCGCTCGTCGCCGAGAGCCAGAAGCATGTGACGGGTACAGTGCGTCTCAAGCTGTACAAAGGCAACATCATTGGAGCGGGTGTACAGAGTCCGCTTAGCTTATACAATCCGGATATCGCCACGATGGAGGCAGATCCATCGCAAGCGTATGATCAGAATGACGCTACCGGCTTCATCCATCTGCACGCGTTGCGCCTGAAGGTAGCTTCCGGCGTTCACGGCACGAGCGTTCATGGAGCGAAGCTGGAGCAAGTGAAAGTGGAAGTGTAACGGAAAGACATACAGACATGCGCGGGAGGCTATTCCTTAAGCGACAATCCCAATCCCGTCGCCTTCATTGGAAGGCAGCGGGCCGCGCATGGTGAGGAGGAAACGACGTGAGCAAATTGTGGGGCGGCCGGTTCACGAAGCAGACGGACCAGTTGGTGGAGCAGTATACGGCGTCCATCACTTTTGATAAAGCGATGGCGGAAGAAGACATTCAAGGCAGCCTTGCCCACGTGACGATGTTAGGCAAGTGCGGCATTTTGCCGCAGGATGATGTCGAAACGATTAAAGAAGGCTTGCATCAGGTGATGAATCGGATCCAGAGCGGGGACATGAATTATTCCGTCTCCGATGAAGATATCCATATGAATATCGAGAAGACGCTGATCGACCTGATCGGTCCGGTCGGGGGCAAGCTCCATACGGGCCGCAGCCGCAACGATCAGGTGGCGACCGACATGCACTTGTATTTGCGCAAGCGGGTCGTCACGTTCGCCGGCTTGCTGGTACAGCTGCAGGAAGCGCTTTTGAAGCAGGCAAAGGCCAATCTGGATACGATTGTGCCTGGCTATACGCATTTGCAGCGGGCGCAGCCGATTCTGT
The DNA here is from genome assembly GCF_021369635.1 of Paenibacillus profundus. Classification (GTDB taxonomy): domain Bacteria; phylum Bacillota; class Bacilli; order Paenibacillales; family Paenibacillaceae; genus Paenibacillus_B; species Paenibacillus_B profundus. The sequence continues at coordinate 238,696 of NZ_JAJNBZ010000004.1, forward strand.
TCGCCCATCATCTGATGGCGTATGTGTCCATGTTCGAGCGGGACATCGAGCGTCTGACGGACAGCTACAAGCGCATCAATACGCTGCCGCTTGGCGCAGGAGCTCTCGCGGGCACGACCTTTGCCATCGACCGCCATTTCGTGGCGGAAGAGCTCGGCTTCGAGCGGGTCTACGAGAACAGCTTGGATGCGGTGAGCGACCGGGATTTTATTGTGGAATTCCTGTCGAATGCCTCGCTTATCATGATGCACTTGTCCCGCTTGTGCGAGGAGTTGGTACTCTGGTCGAGCACCGAGTTCCAATTCATCGAGCTCGACGATGCATTCTGCACCGGTTCGAGCATTATGCCGCAGAAGAAAAACCCGGACGTGGCGGAGCTCGTCCGCGGCAAAACCGGACGCGTGTACGGCCATCTCGTCGGCATGCTGACCGTGCTGAAGGCGCTCCCGCTTGCCTACAATAAAGATATGCAGGAAGACAAGGAAGGCATGCTCGATACAGTGGAGACGCTGGATGGCGCATTGCGTCTGTTCGCCCCGATGGTAGAGACAATGAAAGTGAACCGCGACCGGATGCGTCAAGCGGTGCGTCAAGACTTCTCCAATGCGACGGACATTGCGGACTTCCTCGTGAACAAGGGCATGCCGTTCCGTCAGGCGCACGAGGTCATTGGCAAGACAGTTCTCTATTGCATCGAGCAGAACAAATACTTGCTCGACCTGTCGCTAGACGAGTTCCAGCAGTTCTCTCCGCTGTTCGACGAAGTCATTTACGAGGTGCTTCAGCCCGAAAATGTCGTCAATGCACGCAACGTCTTCGGCGGAACCGCCTCGGTTCAAGTGGAAGCGGCTATTCGCCGGGCGGAACAGGCGATAGTGCAGTCGAACGCATGGCTGAAAGAGAAGGAAGCAGCGAATTCGCTGAAATAAAACTCGTTCCCAGTAGAGCGGTTGAATCGAATCGAAACCTGCTGCACGAAAAAGAGCATGCGCGTTAATAGCGTCCTGTGAGGCGCTGACGCGTTTGCTCTTTTTGTATTCCGCACTTTTCACAATTCCATCATTTGCCTACATATGTAAACTTGTGTATAATTAACTAAAGCGCTTGCGCTTTTACCCAATTTCATAAGGAGGGATGTCCATGCCTCAACCGAAGTACGTCACCGACATCGACAAGATTACTCAGTTGCCCGAGACGGAAAGGAAACGGCTTAAGGAGATCACAGAGAAATTTGTATTCCGCGTTAACGACTATTATTTGAACTTAATTGATTGGAACGACCCCGATGACCCGATACGGAAGCTGGTTATACCGAATACGGGCGAGCTTCAAGAGTACGGTCGCTGGGATGCCTCAGACGAGGACACGAACTACGTCGTTCCCGGCTGCCAGCACAAGTATGGCACGACCGCACTGCTTATCGTGTCAGAAGTATGCGGCGCCTACTGCCGATACTGCTTCCGCAAACGTTTATTCCGCAACGATGTCAAAGAAGCAATGTCCGATGTGAATCCGGGCCTAGCTTACATTGCCGAACACCCCGAAATCAACAATGTCCTGTTAACCGGTGGAGACAGCTTAATTCTTGCCACCCCCAAGCTGCGCATGATTTTTGAACACTTACGTGCCATTCCACATGTGAAGGTTATTCGCCTAGGCTCCAAGCTGCCTGTATTTAATCCGATGCGAATCTATGAAGACGAGCAATTGCTAGAGACGATTCGAGAATTTTCTACCCCTGATAATCGCATTTATGTTATGGCGCATATTAATCATCCCAGAGAGATTACTCCGGAAGCCAAGCGCGGCTTCGAGGCGCTCCATCAAGCGGGCGCGATCGTCGTCAACCAGACGCCGGTGCTGCGCGGAATTAACGACAATGCCGACGTGCTCGGCGAGCTGCTCGATAAGCTGTCCTGGGCTGGCGTGACCCCCTACTATTTCTTTATTAACCGTCCGGTGGCGGGAAACAGCGAGTTCGTGTTGCCTCTTCAAGACGTATACCGTCTCGTGGAGGAAGCGAAGTCCAAGACGTCTGGATTAGGCAAAAGAGTACGGTTATCCATGAGCCACACGTCGGGCAAAATTGAAATCTTGGCGATAGAGGATGGGAAAGCGTATCTGAAGTATCACCAATCCCGTGATGGGAATTACGGTAAGTTCATGGTGCTCGACTGCCCCGCTGATGCCGCCTGGTTCGACGATATGCCGGGCAATGAGCAGTATTGGACGCCACCGCAAAAAAAATCGGAGGACATCGTTTCAGTGAACGCGCTTCCTGATATGCCACAGCGGCGAACGAGGAGGGATGCGTAATGCAACGTTCTGTACCGCCGGTAAGCCAAGCGGCAGCACCTAACGCCTCCCCGGAGCAAGGCTCGGAAGAAGAGGCGCCCCCCATTATTAATGCAGACGGGGTCTTTCAAGAAATGCAGCGCAACGCTGTAGAATACCTTCGTCTGCAATTTACCGACATGTTCGGTGCCATGAAGCAGCTCATCGTGCATCGTGACGAGGCAAAAGCGGCTTTGGAGGGAAAAGTGTTGTTTGACGGTTCATCGGTCAAAGGGTACGGCGGCGTAGATCGCTCTGATCTCGCCTTGCATCCGGATCCAACTTCATTCCATGTGGAGACGTGGCACGTGAAGGCCACACGCATTGCGTCGGTATATTGCGACGTACGGACCGTAGACGGAGATCGTGCGCCGGGGTGTACACGCAGCATGCTCCGTGAAGTGATAAGTGAAGCGAAACAGATGGGCTATTCTTATCATATCGGCGTAGAGGGCGAATTTTTCCTCTATCCGCTGGATGAACAAGGTGTACCGATGCCGGAGACGCATGACCAGGGAGGTTATTTCGACCCTTTTCCCCTGGATCGCGGAGAAGAAGCGAAGCTGGAACTGCTGCAAGAGATGAGGAAGCAGGGCTTTCAATTGGAAGCCTCGCATCACGAAGTGGCTCCCGGTCAGCACGAGATTAACTTCCGCTTTGGTGAAGCGCTCATGATTGCTGACCGTTGGCAGACGTTCAAGCAGCTGACGAAGCAAGTGGCGATGCGCAATGGGCTGCATGCGACCTTTATGCCGAAGCCGATGAGCGGTCATAATGGCAACGCGCTGCATTGCAATCAATCGTTGCAGCAGAAGGGGGGCGGCAACGCGTTCCATGACCCGGAGTCGCGGACTGAACTTAGCGATACGGCTTTGCATTTTGTCGCCGGCTTGCTGAACCATGCGAAGGGGATGGCTGCAATTTCGAATCCGATCGTCAATTCTTACAAGCGGCTGCTACCGGGATATGAAGCGCCGACGCACATCACATGGTCGGGCAGCAATCGCACCGCTCTAATCCGCATTCCAGCGGCACGCGGTGCCGGGACGCGGGTGGAATATCGTCCGCCGGATCCAACGGCCAATCCGTATCTGCTGTTCGCCATCATGTTGAAGTCAGGCTTGGAAGGCATTCGGAATCGGGAAGCTCCGCCGGAGGAAGCGAAGGGAGATCTTCACGTGCTGGCAGAGCAAGAGCGTTCCAATTGGGCTGCATATCCACGCGATCTGTACGAAGCGCTGCAGCATATGGAGCAAGATGCGCTTGTCCGGGATGTGATGGGCAAGGAAGCGATGCAAGAGTATGTCTCGGAAAAATACCGGGAGTACGACAGTTATGCGGCGGAAGTGCACGATTGGGAGATGACGACGTATTTCCGCAGCTTCTGAGCACGAGGACGGCGTAGGGCGTGACCCACAAGAGGATGGCGTATCAGCCATTCTCTTGTTTTTAACTCGCATCTGACCAACTGAAAGAAATACACGGTGAAATTATGTGCTTTTCAGTTTGCGCTGCAGGATGTAATATATCTGTAAAGCCGCGTGCATACAGCTTCAGCGGCGTTGTAGAATATACTAGGAGATAGGGGCGGGTGATCCAATGGAATTTCCGTCTCGTCAAGATTTCGAACTGCTGTCCAAGGAGCAGCGAATCGAGACGATTAAAGCATTGCGCCTTCATTATCGCATTGTTGAGATGGCGCACAATTTCGGATTCAACAATTCATCTTCCTACTATGCGTGGCTAAAAAAACAAGACATCTATGAAGAGCTGTGCGGCAAAAGAGAGCTGCATAAGGCCGAACTGCCAACGCCAGAACGAACCATGGAAAAGTATCAGCAAGAGCGGGCAATGGACATGTACCGACAAGAGAGATTTATGGACATGCATCGGAACGAGAAGACTGTGGAATCCGGTCTGCAAGCACAGGTGAACGCCAGTGCCGATACCGTCAGCTTCAAGTATAACCTCTCGTTGAATGGTTCCGACGCCGCCAATCTTCTTCGGAAGATTGCAGCCTACATCGAAGATGATGCCCAGCTCTTTACGGTAGAAGTGGCAGTCACCAGAAATTCTGCAAAGCACGACGAATAAATGCCGATTGGTTCAACGTCGGCAGCGAAAAGCCCTTCGGATTATTGGCCGTTCATGGCCGTAATACCGCAGGGCTTTTTGTGTTGCGCGGACAAGACTCGATATCGTAGAGTTTTTTGCATTACGCGGACACGATGCCGTGTCGCAGCATGTTTTTGCATTTTAGCTTGTCCTAGTATCCGGTTATACAGCTGATGTGCAAGTCCCGTTGAGCGCCTTTGTTTCACTCTCCCCGCGACTCAGGGATTCAAAACAGGTATGAGCAGTTAAGCGTTCATTCAATTATTTTGGTAAAAGACAATGTCTGTGAGGAGTATGCAGCAAATATGTAACGCAGAAGTTAATGAGACACATACGGATCAACAAATATCCTCTTTAATGAGCCGAGCGTAAACTATCTTTCCAAAGCTTCGTATTCCGATTTAAGCATGCCGTAATACACTAAATCCTCGAAGCGATCCCATTTCAGGACGTGCTCACGGAACATTCCTTCCTGCTTCATACCGAGCTTTTCGATCACTTTGGCTGAGGCCGGATTGCTGGTCATTGACGCAGCCCACATTTTGTGGAGCTCCAAGGACCCGAAGCCGAATGCCATAACACGCTGTGCCGCCTCCGTAGCAAAGCCCTGCCCCCAGTATGGCTTTCCGACAAAATAGGCCAATTCCCCCCGCCGATGATGGCTGGCGATGTTGATGCCCATGCACCCCATTAACGAATCATTGTCTTTGTGGATAATGGCAAACGCATAACCGCTGCCCAGTCGGGCCGCCTCTTGTCTGGATTCAATCCAGTCTTCGGCGGCGCCGTCTGGATAGGGATGGGGAATGGAGAGTGTGGTCTTCGCAATATCAATATGTCCGGCCAATTGCTGCACGTGATGGGCATCGCGAAGCTCGAACGGCCGCAATGTTAGTCTTTCCGTTTCCAGAACAGGCTGCATAGGAACACCCCTTATCAATATATTTCTAAAAATATAGTACAAGGTTCGGAAAAAGCAAGGGGTTATTCTAATGGTTACTGGAAATCAGGTCCGTTGACGCCATCCTCCAAAATCGGGCCTTGTTCTTGCTTAGGATTGGCCGGCGGGTCCGAAGTTCCCGTATTGACGGCAACGAGCGTCGGCTGCGGTCTATACGTATCCACTGCGATACGCTGGCGTTCGACTTGTTTGCCGTTCATAAGCTTAATGCGGTATGATTCGACGACATATCCTTTCTTGCCCCGCTGCAACGTTTCGTGCCCGCCGACCGGCAGATCCGCATTTTTCACATATTTAATCGCAGGCTCCAACACCTTCACCGTCTTGGTCTCCATTTTGTAAGATACATTTGAATCCATCGTGCCGAAAAATTTAATCGAGAGACGATTATTTTCAGCAGTGGTACGGATGAGCAGATGCTTGCCGGTCGTATTTTTAAATTTGAAATTAATATATCCTTGCGAGAAGGTCGCATCGAGTCCAATCGGCAAATACGATACCGGCAGGGAATGATTGCGCCGTTCGACAATTTCGAGTCCGGTGCGCAGCACAGCGTTGTATAGCGTGCTCGACACTTGGCAGATGCCGCCCCCGATTCCCGGAACGAGCTTGCCGTTATAAATGACGGGAGCTTCCTTGAAGCCGTACTTCTTCTCCGTTTCCGCGATAACTTTGTCGTAGTCGAACACGTCTCCTGGCTTCAACACCATGTCATCAATCGTCTTCGCCGCTGACATGACGTTGTGCGTCCGCCCGTCTTCCGCTTGCACGAAGCTAGTCGAGAACTCGACGATTTTCCGTTCAATGCCTTCTGCCTTTAATGATGCCATCGTCACCGGCGGCTCGCTCACGACAAGCGGAACTTCAATCGCAATCGTTTGCCCTTCATGCCAAGTATGCGGGATAGCAGCTCGTATAAGCTGTTCCATCTGCATGCGATCAATGCGATATACCGTTTTCTCAGGCGTATACTGAACCTGATCGCCATCTGCAATTTTCCGCACGGCATTGACGGGTTTCCCGAACGACTTCGTTTCCCACCCTGGCGTCAAGCGTTCCTTCCATACATTTTCCTTCCAGTGAAAGCGAAGCGTCCATTCCTTAGGGAATTTCCATCTTGCTTTGATACGATCTAGGAGAGAGCCTTCCTGTAGTCGCTGCAATGCGATCAGGATTTCGCCGGCGTCGTATTGAACCCCGAGTTCAGATAGTGTCGTCTTGACTGGGTTCACGCCAGAGCTCCCAAATGTAAAAATGAACGGAGTACGCTCCAGCTGTTGGATACGCTCGCTCAGCTCCTGACGGAATCCTTCAATAGATTGTCCACTGACATCCCATGATGAAATTCGTACCTGAGGCGGTATCGTAGCCTGTGAGGCGTAGCTATGCCCCCATCCCCACAGTGCGGTAACGGCTAACAGAAGCGAGGCGAGGATGATAAACAGTGCATGTATTTTTTTCAAAGCAATGCCTCCTGCATTAAAAAAGTGAAAAATCAATCTTTTTTCACTATATGCGCGGGGTTAGGCAAACTTTACTTGGAAAGCGATCGGGATGCTCACCGGGGTGGACAAGACGGCTTTTTCACCCTTGATTTTGTACTCATAAACTATACTTATCTGCTGTGTTTTTTTAAAAACTCAACTGTTTTCCCTAACGTTTGTTCAGCATGCGGGGAAGTAAAATCAAATTGATACTCATGTCCTAATTCGGGATTGGTCCCGTCAAATAAAACACTTTCCACCTCCACATTATTCTTTGTTAGAACATCTATCAGATCTGCTGAATGTGGCGCCAGAGGATCGACATCCCCAACTGTCAAAAAGGTAGGAGGGTAATCAGGTGTTATCTGTTTGACCGTAGACATCTCATCCAATCTAGAGAAAGAGGCGAAATCCTTCACTCCTGTATATGACCAAAATACCGTCTGAATCCCAATCTTCAGTATTGCAGACGACGGAGGATTAATCATTCTATCCATGTTAAAAACTCCACAGTATAAAAGAACTCCTTTTAGCTGTTTTTTATCGATGTGAGGGTGAATATCCATAGACTTTGCTAGTTCTTTTTTTTCATTCGAATCAACCTTTCCTTTCTAGTTGTTACTACTACTATTTAGTTTGTTAGTTGATCCCGCTAATGCAAGTATTGAGATTGTAACATAACTAGAATGACCATTAAAAATCGTAATAAACCTGAAGGATTCATTTATGGTTCGATCGACATTTTCCGTAATATGACCATGTCGAACTTGGTGCAGAGAGTAAAAAGATGTTGAAATTCGCTTTCTTTTAAAGGAATTGTTGAGCGGGTGTCGAATATATAGAGGCTAATCTTTAAAACATAGGGTGTGATAATTTGATAGAAATGCAAGATGTATGGAAGACGTATCAGGATGGCTCGCATGCTTTGCGTGGGATATCTGTATGTATCGAAAAGGATGAATTCGTTTATTTGGTTGGTCCCTCGGGAGCAGGGAAGTCGACCTTTATGAAAATAATCTATAGAGAAGAAGTTCCGACCAAGGGGCAAATTTTCGTCAGCGGGTTTAATATCGGCAAGCTGAAGCATCGCAAAATTCCGTTTGTCCGACGCAATATCGGGGTTGTGTTCCAAGATTTCCGGCTGCTGCCGAAGCTGACGGCATATGAGAATGTAGCTTTTGCAATGGAGGTCATCGAGGCGCCGAAGAAGGTCATTAAGCGCCGCGTACCGGAAGTGCTTGAACTGGTAGGTCTGAAGCATAAGGCAGCGAGTCTCCCGGCTCAACTGTCGGGCGGGGAACAACAGCGGATCGCGATTGCCCGAGCAATCGTGAACAATCCATCTGTCATCGTAGCGGATGAGCCGACGGGGAACTTGGACCCGGAGACATCGTGGGGAATTATGAAGCTGCTGGAGGAAATCAATTTTCGCGGCACGACCATCGTCATGGCGACGCATAACAAAGATATCGTGAACTCGATGCGCAAACGCGTCATCGCTATTGAGCATGGTCATATCGTTCGAGATGAAGCGCGGGGGGAATACGGCTATGATTTTTAACAACTTGGCCCGCCACTTCAGAGAGGGAAGCAAGAGTGTTTTTCGCAACGGCTGGATGTCATTCGCTTCCGTCATTTCTATCGTCATCTCTTTGTTCATTCTCGGCGTGTTCATGTTCTTATCTATTAATGTGAACACCATTACGAACCAAATAGACAATCAGGTGCAAATTCGTGTGTTTATGAAGCTGGATACTACAGAGGAACAGAGACAGCTGGTGGAGACGGACATCGGCAACATGTCCGAAGTGAGCAAGGTCATTCCCGTGCCCAAAGAAGAAGGCATGAAGCTGCTGCAGGAAAGCTTGGGCGAAGATGGCAAGGATCTGTTGAGCGGCTATACGAAGGAAACGAATCCGCTGCCGGATTCATTTACGGTAGAAGTGTACGAGCCGACGGCGATCGCTATGGTAGCGAAGAAGATTAATGCCATTAATGAGACGAACAGCGCGAAACCAATCTGGAAAGTGCAATACGGCAAGGGTACGGTAGAATCGCTCTTTAAAGTTACGCAGACAGTACGCAACTTCGGGTTAATCGTCGTAGCAGGCTTGGCGGTTACGGCCATGTTCCTCATTTCGAACACAATTAAAGTTACGATTATGGCGCGGCAGCGCGAGATAAGCATTATGAAGCTGGTAGGGGCGACGAATATGTTTATCCGCGGACCGTTTTTTATAGAAGGAGCGCTCTTGGGCATTCTCGGTTCGGCCGTTACACTCGGACTGTTGTTCTACGGATATCAGCAATTGATCACGCATTTCGAGTTCGGTTTATTAATGATTAAGCTGGTCCCGCTGCAGGACGTATGGCTTCTTATCGGCGGCACCTTGCTTGGCTTGGGAATTGTCATCGGCATGTGGGGAAGCACGATCTCCATCCGTAAATTTTTGAAAGTCTAAGTTCGAGGAGGAGCCGCGTTGAAACAAGAGTACGGGAAAAAAAGATGGATAGCACTGCTTGCAAGCTTTGCAATTCTTTTCTCGATGGTGCCGCCATCCACTGGACAAGCGTCCGAATTGGATAAGGTTAATAAGGAACTGAAGCAGCTGCAGAGCGAGATGCGCGCAGCGGAGCTGAAGCAGCAGGAAGCAAAATCGACGAAGGCAGAAGCGCAGAAGATGGTCGTCAAGACCACAAAGGATATGAATATGCTGCTGAGCGAAATCGATAAGAAAGCAAATGAGATGGTTTCCGTCGCCACGCAAATCGATACGTCGGAATCGAACCTGGAAACTACGGCGCATGAGCTTCAAGAGGTTAACCACCGTATTGAAGACCGGGGGAAGCTGCTCGATACACGCGTAAGGCTTATGTATACGAACGGATTCGTATCCTACATAGATGTTTTGTTCAGTGCTACGAGCTTCTCCGATTTCCTCGACCGAATCGATTCTTTGCAATCAATTGCGGCGCAGGATAAGGAAATATTGGCCGAGCATAAGCGTGATAAGCAGCTCGTCGTACAGAAGAAGCAGGAAATCGAGACGGAATTGAAGCGGGTCAAGCTGTTATATGCCAAGCTGGACAGCGCCAAGAAAGACCTGATGTTGAAGGAAAAAGAAAAAGAAGTCATGATTGCGAGCTACAATGAACAGATTGATGAATCGGATGAGGCGAGCGAGGAGCAGGAACGCTTGCTGATGGAATTCGCGCAGAAGCGCGCGGATTTAATCCGGAAGAAGAATAGCTTGAACAAGCCGAAGCCGACGCAGAAGAGTCCGCAGCGAGTATATACGTATACTGGCGGTAAGCTCGGGGTGCCGCTCGCTGCCGATTATTACATTTCATCGAAATTTGGTTCTCGTACAGATCCGATTAATGGCAAAAGCGGCGCGTTCCATAGCGGTATCGACATGGCCGTAGCGGGTGGAACGCCGATTTATGCCGCAGAAAACGGAGCCGTCATACTGGCAGAATGGTGGAGTGGCTACGGAAACTGTGTTATTATTGACCATGGGAACGGGCTTTGGTCTTTATACGGTCATATCAAGAACGGTGGAATCAAGGTTAAGAAGGGCGATACGGTCAAGCGTGGTGACAAAATCGCGGAAGTCGGGGCGACTGGGCGCGCCACAGGCAATCACCTTCATTTTGAAGTTCGCTTGAACGGTGAACGTGTTGACCCAGAGGATTATTTAAAATAATTGCGGAATATTTGACATATAATAGTGAGTGTCACGTGGAAACGGCTGTGCCGTCCTCGTCTGAGGGCGTACGGTTTCTGGGTGATGAATCAGCACCTGCATGATGTGAAAGCAATATTTTCTGATTCCATTTGCACCAAGATGCTTTATAAGGTACCGGTTGTATAAACCGAAGGTTGAATGGCCCCGAGCTTATGCATACGGACAAGACGAAGGCGGTGATTTATATGTCGTTCAAAGGGCGTACCGTCGCTCTGCTTGTGGGAGCGGCGATGCTGGTAAGCAGCGCGTTAACGCTGACCGCTGTGGATTTGCCGATATTTGCAAGCGGAGGACAAGCTGCCGCGACGGGCAGTGGCCTATCGACGCAAGAAATGCAGAAGCTTAATTCAGCATTGGGAATTATCGAGAACAAGTTCTTTACGTCGGTCGATCGCGATAAGCTGGTTAATGGAGCTGTACACGGCATGATTACTTCCCTCGGCGATCCTTATTCTACGTTCATGGAGAAAGAGGAAGCGGAGCAGTTCAATCACAGTATTGAAGGCGCCTTTACCGGAATTGGCGCGGAAGTTACGATGGAGAATGGCGAAGTGACGGTGGTGTCGCCGATTAAAGGATCTCCAGCTGAGAAGGCGGGAGTTATGCCGAAGGACGTCCTGCTGTCGGTGAATGGCGAGAGTCTGGAAGGCAAGAACTTGAACGAGGCCGTAGCGAAAATTCGCGGCCCAAAAGGATCGAAGGCGAAGATTACGATTAAGCGCGCCGGCCAATCCAAGCCGATAGAGCTTTTCGTCGTGCGGGACGAAGTGGATATGGAGACGGTCTATCCGAAGATGCTGGAAGACAAAATCGGCTATATCGAGATTCGCCAGTTCTCTCTGAACACATTCGAGCGATTTAAAGAGGAACTGGAGAAGCTGGAGAAGCAGGGCATGAAGGGACTCGTCATTGATGTGCGCAACAATCCGGGCGGGGTGCTGGATATCGTGCAGAAGATGACGGAGTTGTTCGTGCCGAAGGGCAAACCGATCGTCCAGATTGAAAATCGCAACAAAGAGCGCGATCGTTACAATTCCCAAGGCGCAGCTGGAGTGAAATCTTATCCAGTGACGGTGCTAACGAATAAAGGCAGCGCCAGCGCTTCAGAGATTATGGCCAGTGCGCTCAAGGAATCGGCAGGCGCTAAGCTGGTCGGTGAGCATACGTTCGGTAAAGGCACAGTTCAGACGAGCTACGATTCCGGTGATGGCGGATTGATTAAGATTACGATTGCCAAATGGCTGACGCCAAACGGCAACTGGATTCACCAGAAAGGCATCGAACCGGATATTTCGGTGCAGCAGCCTGATTTCTATTACGTGGCTCCGATTTCTAAAGATAGGACGCTGAAGTTCGACATGAATGATGCGGACGTGAAAAACGTTCAAATTATGCTGGATGGCCTCGGCTATAAGCCTGGACGCAAGGACGGCTACTTCTCGAAGGAGACGGAAACGGCGATCAAGGCATTCCAGCGCGATCACAAGCTGGGGGTCACCGGCTCGGTGGACGCTAAGACAGGAGAACAACTCGAGCAAGCGATTATGAAGGCAATGCGTGATCCGAAGAACGATGCGCAATTGCATAAAGCGGTAGACACATTGCAGAAGGAAATTCGGTAAAGTCTGTCGAATATAAGGAAGGTCGCAAGCTTCGGCTTGTACCTTCCTTTTTTTTGTTTCCTTGTTGCATAGTGCTGAAACATAACGTTGATATACATGAGAGTAAGACAGGTTGGGTTGTGGAAAGGAGCGGGTGAAGTGGACCTCCTAGCGGAAATCGGTGTTCATTTGGCAGAAGGATTGCTGCAATGGCTGCTGTCGCCATTTTATTGGTTGGCAATCATCCTCATTGCGATGTACTATCGGAGACAGGTGACGCTGGAACGAAGGCTGTTCTCCGTCAAGATGCATAGTTGGGCGGAGCAAACATGGCATGCGTGGCTTGGTGGTCTCATAGCGGGCCTCATCGTATCGGCGGCCGCCATCGGGCTCGGAATTACCGTAACCCGCGAGGTTGTTATTGCGCTGTGGATTGTCGCTTTGCTGCTGCTGCTTGTGCGTGTGCGCTTCTTATGTCTCGCTTATTCTGCCAGTGTGCTTGCCTTGCTGCAGTTCGGATTGCGCGTATTTGCGCCAGACTGGACGGTGGACGGATGGGGCGGAACGATGATCGCAGCGATCCGTGACATGGATGCGGCTGGCCTGCTGGTGCTCGTTGCGCTGCTGCATGCCGCGGAAGCTTGGCTCATTCGCAAGCAAGCAGCAAGGATGGCCGGGCCGCTGTTCATGGAGAGCAAGCGCGGCCGCATCGTCGGCGCATATCAGATGCAGAGCCTCTGGCCGGTGCCGCTCATGCTGCTCTTTCCGACAGCGACAGCGGGAACGCCGCTGCCTTGGACGCCGCTCTTCGGCGGTGATATCTGGCTGCAGGGCTGGACGCTTATTGCATTTCCAGTCATGATCGGCTTCTCCGAGCTGACGTTCACACGCTTGCCGCAAGAGAAGGCGGCGGTCAGCGCTTCGCGCCTGTTCGCCTACGCGGCGGTGCTGCTCGCGCTCGGCTTGGCAGCGACATGGTGGTCGCCGCTCGTGCCGGTTGCTGCTATCGCCGCGCTCGTGCTGCACGAAGCGCTCATCTGGTACAGCCGCCGCGAGGAAAGTGAACGCAGCCCTGTCTTCACACAGGATGCGCGCGGTCTGCGCGTGCTGGCGGTACTGCCGGGCAGCCCGGCGCAGGAGCTCGGCATCCGCATCGGCGAGGTCATCGCGAAGGCAAATGGCATTTCCGTGCGCACGAAGGAACAGCTGCATCAGGCGCTGCGGTCAAATGCGGCATTTTGCAAGCTTGAAGTGTACGATGCGAACGGAGAAGTCCGCTTCCTGCAGCGTGCGCTGTATGCGGGAGAGCATCATCAGCTGGGCGTGCTGCTGGCACCGGACAATAGCGTCAGCTTTGTTGCAGTAACGAGGCAGCCTTCCTTTTTCGCGCTGCTCGCTGCACCATGGGCGAAGCTGAAGCAGGGGTTCGGCCCGAAGCAAGATGAGCAAGGAATATCCACAGGGAACGATAGGGCGGATAAACATGAAGAAGCTCACCGGCCGACTGCAACGACGGACACCTCGATATAAATGAAAAAAGCTCACATCCAACGCAGGATGTGAGCTTTTTATATCAAAATATAGATAATTGCTGTGAATTGTGGATAACTGATTACGAAACAGTCTGAATTGTCCAGAAGTTGTTAACAAACTGTTGATATATCAGTGCATAACGTGGATAACTCTGTTAACATTGTGCATAAACTGTGTATTTCCAGACATTATGTGATTGATAGGACTGATGGCGTAATAATCTGAATTACTGCACCATATTGCGTAGAACGATAATTTCGACTCTTCGGTTCTGCTGGCGGTGCTCTTCCGTTTTGTTATCCACAACGGGGCGGGTTTCACCATATCCGGCAATTTGGAACTGTTCAGGATCCAGCTTCTTCTCGTCCACTAGGAAACGAAGCACAGACAACGCGCGTGCTGCGGACAATTCCCAGTTGTCCTTGTATCGTCCGCCTGGCGCGAAGGCAAGATTATCTGTATGCCCTTCAATACTGATGGTCGTATTCAGCTGTGGGAACAAGCTGGCGAGCTTGTCCATCGTCGGCATCGCTTTCTGCTTCAGATCGGCCCGGCTCAAGTCGAACAGCAGCTTGTCGCTCATACGGATTGCAATCCCTTTCGGAATATCCGACACTTCAATTTGCTCGCCGAGCTTGTTGTCATCCACATATTGCTGAATGACGTTCATGAAGTTTTTCAATTCCTCTTCCTGCTTGCGAAATGCTAAATCTTTGTTCGTTATCGTTCCAATCGCAACTGCATGCTCTTCCTTCATGTCACCCGAACCACCGTCTTGAGCGGTGTCGAGGGCGCCGGTCTCTCCGGTCTTCAGATAACCGCCGTCCAGGATGCCAGACCCCTTCGGCAGGGCGGAATCGGCATTGCGGAAGGAGAGCTGAAGCGTCTCGGAAAGTGATTCATACTTATCCGCATCCACTTGGCTCATGGCGTACATGATGACGAAAAAAATCATGAGCAGCGTAATCAAGTCGGCATAGGTGATAAGCCAGCGCTCGTGACTCTCCGTCTTGGCGGCGCCCTTTCTATTTCTGCGTCTCATGAATCATCCCTCGCTTTGCGTCCGGAACCATCTTCAGCGGTTGTAACGAATCTTCGGCGAGCAGGAACGAGCCAAGCTTTTTGCGCACAATTTGCGGGTTCTCTCCCGCTTGGACAGACAATATGCCGTACTCCATCATTTCCATTAAGCGAATTTCTCCCTCGCTGCGCGATTTGATCTTGCTCGCGATCGGAAGATAGATGACATTGGCCGTTGCGACCCCGTACAGAGTAGCCGTGAAAGCGACTGCAATGGAAGGACCGAGCGCTGAAGGATCGGAGAGATTGCTAAGCACGTGAATCAGCCCCATGACCGTTCCGATAATTCCCATAGTAGGCGCATAGCCGCCGGCAGCTTCGAATATTTTGGCATAGCCGTCATGCTTCTCTTCGACGCCATCCATTTCAAGCTCAAGCATCTGCTTGATTAGCTCTGGATCTGTGCCGTCCACCACCATCATCATGCCATCGCGCAAGTATCCGTTCTCATGCTTCTGCGCATGGCCCTCCAAGGCCAGAACTCCTTCACGGCGGGCAATATTGCTCATCGCCACGATGTCGTCAATCAGCTTCTGCGCGTCTGTCGGGTTGCGCCGGAAAGCCATTTTGAGTGCGCTTGGGATGTTGCGCAGACGTTTGCCCGGAAAGCTGACGACAACCGCTGCAATCGTGCCCCCAAATACGATGAGTGCAGCGGTCTTCTCCCATAAACCGCTGATCTGGCCTCCTTCCCACAAAAAGCCGCCGATTAATGCGGCTAATCCTGCGATAATGCCAATTACCGTCGTTTTATCCATAAGTTAATCCTCTCCCGTTAAACATACATTTCCCATTTGCATCCAATCCATGAAAGGAGTATAATGAAAAGGGAACAAACATTCCTATTTTGAACGTATTAAGGACTTGGGCTAGACAGGAGCGCAACCGTCCTTATCCACGTATAAAAAGAACTGAAGAAGCGGTCATTTTGGATGGCGCATCCGCTTCTCTAATTTTTGCGCTGTCTCCTATTTTTATCGGGTGAAGATTGGGTAAAGTTTAGGGAGGGATCCACCCCGTCATGTTTTGCATGCGTTTTGAGTCGGGGGACCTAGATGAATGAATACCCTTCAGGTGAAATCAGGATTAAGGAACCATTCGCAAGATGGTAATAATAGAAGTAAGAACTGAATACGGAAAGTGCGGTGAAGTGATGGCAGATTTGGAAATCAGCACGAAGACGTTCGAGCTAGAATCGGAATTTGCGCCTCAAGGAGATCAGCCCCAAGCTATTGAACAGTTGGTAGAGGGTGTGTATCAAGGAAAGAAGGTTCAGACTCTGCTCGGTGCCACGGGAACAGGGAAGACGTTTACGATTGCCCAGATGATTGCCCGTGTGAACCGGCCGACGCTCGTTATTGCGCATAACAAGACGCTCGCGGCGCAGTTATGCAGCGAGTTCAAAGAGTTTTTCCCGAATAACTCGGTAGATTACTTTGTAAGTTATTACGATTATTATCAGCCGGAGGCGTACATTCCCTCTTCGGATACGTATATCGAGAAGGACTCGAGCATCAATGAAGAGATTGATAAGCTGCGCCACTCTGCGACGAGTTCGCTGTTCGAGCGGCGGGACGTCATTATCGTAGCGAGTGTATCCTGCATATATGGCTTAGGTTCTCCGATTGAGTACGGAAATCTTGTGTTGTCTCTACGTACCGGAATGGAGAAGCCGCGCAACGTCATATTGTCGAAGCTGGTAGACATTCAGTATCAGCGCAATGATATGAACTTTGTCCGCGGGACGTTCCGCGTGCGCGGGGATGTTGTAGAAATCTTCCCGGCCTCGAAGAGTGAGCATGCGGTGCGCATCGAGCTATTCGGGGACGAGATTGAGCGCATTACGGAAATTGATGTATTAACGGGAGAAATTATCGGTGAACGCGACCATATCGCTATCTTTCCGGCTTCTCACTTTGTTACGGCTGAAGAGACGATGAAGGTGGCGCTCGTTAATATCGAGCGTGAATTGGAAGAACGGCTGGAAGTGCTGCGTGATCAGGGCAAGCTGCTGGAGGCGCAGCGTCTAGAACAGCGGACGCGGTATGATATCGAGATGATGCAGGAGATGGGCTTCTGTTCCGGGATCGAGAACTACTCGGGTCCGCTAACGTTCCGGGAACCCGGAGCGACTCCGTATACGCTGCTTGATTATTTCCCAGATGATTTCCTGATTGTTGTTGACGAGTCGCATGTAACACTGCCGCAGATTCGCGGGATGTACAACGGAGACCGCGCCCGGAAGGAAGTGCTCGTGGAGCATGGCTTCCGTCTGCCGTCTGCGCTGGATAACCGGCCGCTTAAGTTCGAGGAATTCGAACAGAAGATGGGTCAATCCATTTTCGTATCGGCAACGCCGGGACCATACGAAATAGAGCACTGTCCGGAAATGATCGAACAGATTATTCGTCCGACTGGACTGCTTGACCCTGTCATTGAGGTGCGTCCGACGAAAGGACAGATCGATGACCTGATCGAGCAGATCCGCATTCGCTTGGCGAAAGATGAACGGGTGCTCGTGACGACGCTGACGAAGAAGATGTCAGAGGACTTAACCGATTACTTGAAGGAAATCGGTATTAAAGTACGCTATCTGCACTCTGATATTAAGACGCTGGAGCGCATGATGCTGCTTCGCGATCTGCGCCTGGGCGTATTCGATGTGCTGATAGGCATTAACCTGCTGCGGGAAGGATTGGACTTGCCGGAGGTGTCGTTAGTTGCGATACTGGATGCCGATAAGGAAGGCTTCTTGCGTTCGGACCGATCGCTCATTCAGACGATCGGACGTGCGGCGCGCAACTCGGATGGATACGTCATTATGTATGCTGACAAGATGACCGACTCTATGACGAAGGCGATCAAGGAGACGGAACGCCGCCGCAGCATACAGATTGCGCACAATGAGAAGCACGGCATTACGCCGCAGACGATTCGCAAGAAGATTCGCGACGTCATTGAAGCGACGAAGACAGCTGAATCGAAGGGTGAGTATGATATTGGCAAGTCCGTGGAGAAGCTGTCTAAGAAAGACCGCCAATCACTGATTCAGCGTTTGGAGAAAGAAATGAAAGATGCAGCCAAGAACTTGCAGTTCGAACGCGCGGCCGAGCTGCGTGACGCTCTGCTTGAACTACGGGCGATGGAATAACAATTCGGAAGGCTTCATGAGGTTCGAGTGAACCCGAAAAGGAGGGTAACCCATTGGCGAGTGAACATATAGTGATTAAAGGGGCGCGTGCCCATAATCTGAAAAATATAGATGTGACGATTCCTCGTGATAAGTTCGTCGTTCTGACGGGCTTAAGCGGCTCGGGAAAATCGTCTTTAGCGTTTGATACCATTTATGCGGAAGGCCAACGGCGTTACGTGGAGTCGCTCTCTGCCTACGCACGCCAATTTCTAGGACAGATGGAGAAGCCGGACGTCGATTCGATAGACGGCTTATCTCCAGCCATTTCGATCGACCAGAAGACGACAAGCCGCAACCCGCGTTCCACCGTTGGAACAGTCACGGAAATTTACGATTACTTGCGCTTGCTGTTCGCCCGCATCGGGCATCCACATTGCCCGGAGCACGGGATTGAGATTACGTCGCAGACGGTCGAGCAGATGGTGGACCGCATCATGTCTTATCCAGAACGGACCAAGCTGCAGCTCTTGGCGCCAGTCATCTCCGGACGCAAAGGCGAGCATAAGACGGTGCTCGCCGACATCCAGAAGCAGGGCTTCGTGCGCGTACGCGTAGATGGCGAGATTCGCGAAGTATCGGAGAGCATTGAGCTCGACAAGAACCGCAAACATAGCATCGAAGTCGTCGTTGACCGGATCGTCGTCAAGGATGATGTTCAAGCTCGCTTGGCAGATTCGATCGAGACGGCGCTGCAGATGTCAGGCGGCAAGCTGCTCGTCGATATTATCGGCGAAGAAGAACTCATATTCAGCTCGAATCTGGCTTGTCCGACTTGCGGCTTCAGCATGGATGAATTATCTCCGCGGATGTTCTCGTTCAATAGTCCGTTCGGCGCTTGTCCGGAATGCGACGGACTTGGCATGAAGATGATTGTCGATCCCGAGATGTTGATTCCTAATCAGGAGAAGACCATTGATGACGGAGCGTTCGAAGCATGGGCCGGGAGCACTTCGAACTACTATCCGCAGTTCCTGAAGTCGGTCTGCGACCATTACGGCATTCCGACCGATATTCCGATAGCGCAGCTCGAGCCGGATCAGATGACGAAGCTGCTGCATGGCACGGGCAGCGAGAAGGTGAAGTTCCGTTACGAGAATGATTTCGGACATTCGAAGGAAGCTCACGTTGTGTTCGAAGGCGTAATTCACAACCTGGAACGTCGCTATCGTGAGACGGCCTCGGAAGGCATCCGCGAGTACATCGAAGGGTTTATGAGCGCGAAGCCGTGTAGCGTATGCAAAGGTCATCGCTTGCGCAAGGAAATATTGGCGGTGACCGTGAATGATAAGAACATGGCCTATGTCACATCGCTGTCGATCGGGGAAGCACAGCGTTTCTTCTCTGGTCTGGAGCTGAGCGAGAAGGAGCAGATGATTGCCAATCTCATCTTGAAAGAGATTAATTCGCGCCTCGGATTTCTCGTGAATGTCGGACTTGAATATTTGACGCTGAACCGTGCGGCAGGAACGCTGTCCGGCGGCGAGGCACAGCGGATTCGTCTCGCGACGCAGATTGGGTCCAGCTTGATGGGCGTATTGTATATATTGGACGAGCCAAGCATTGGACTGCATCAACGCGATAACGACCGCCTCATTGAGACGTTGGAGCATATGCGCAATCTGGGCAATACGCTGATTGTCGTAGAGCACGACGAGGATACGATGCTTGCGGCTGACTATATTATTGATATCGGTCCGGGAGCCGGAATACATGGCGGCAAGGTCGTTGCTGAAGGCACGCCGAAGGAAATTATGGCGGATCAGGCATCGCTCACCGGCCAATACTTAAGCGGGCGCAAGTTCATTCCGGTTCCGCTGGAGCGCCGGGCGTTGGACGGAAGATGGATCGAAGTGCGCGGAGCCAAGGAGAATAATTTGCGTGGCGTCAATGCGAAAATTCCACTTGGCGTATTCACGGCAGTCACGGGCGTCTCTGGATCGGGGAAATCGACACTGGTGAACGAGATTCTGTACAAGACATTGGCGCGCGATCTGAACAGAGCCAAGGTTCGTCCAGGCGAGCACCGTGAAATTCGCGGGTTGGAGCATATCGATAAAGTAATCGAAATTGACCAATCGCCTATAGGGCGGACACCGCGTTCCAACCCGGCCACCTATACCGGCGTGTTCGATGATATTCGCGATCTGTTCGCACAGACGAATGAAGCGAAGATTCGCGGCTACAAGAAGGGCCGGTTCAGCTTCAACGTGAAGGGCGGCCGCTGTGAGGCTTGTCGCGGAGACGGGATTATTAAGATTGAGATGCACTTCCTGCCGGATGTATATGTGCCGTGCGAGATATGCAAAGGCAAACGATACAATCGTGAAACGCTGGAAGTGAAGTATAAAGGCAAGAACATTGCCGATGTGCTTGAAATGACGGTAGAGGATGGAGTAGAGTTCTTCCAGAACGTGCCGCGCATTCACCGCAAGGTGCAGACGATCTTGGATGTCGGCCTTGGCTATATGAAGCTTGGCCAGCCGGCGACGACGTTGTCCGGCGGCGAGGCGCAGCGGGTGAAGCTCGCAGCTGAGCTGTACCGCCGCAGCACTGGCAAGACGTTCTATATTTTGGACGAGCCGACGACCGGTCTGCACGTAGCTGATATCGACCGCTTGCTGCAGGTGCTGCACCGCCTCGTTGACTCCGGTGAGAGCGTGCTCGTCATCGAGCATAATCTCGATGTCATCAAGACGGCGGATTATATCATCGATTTAGGTCCGGAAGGCGGCAACGGCGGTGGAACGCTCGTTGCCCAAGGCACGCCGGAAGACGTCGTGAAGGTAGATGCCTCTTACACCGGACGCTACTTGAAGCCTGTCCTTGAACGCGACCGCGAGCGGACAGAGAAGTCGCTCGTCGCAGCAACAAAGGACGCGTAACATGCAATTGAGCACAGCTTGACGATGAACCGTCGTCTGCCGAGTGGGCAGGCGACGGTTTTTTTGCTGAGGGGGTTATACTTTCATTGATTCTTCATCATGAACGAAATGTTCCGCTCGTGTCATGGCGCGTTCAGACTGACGGTGCTATGCTTCATCGGCCCCTTTGCTTCATTCTCCCCATCCTTCAGGAGGCGCCACGGCCAGGGACGACTCTGGTTATCTGCCATCATGAGCGGCTGGGTTATGGCAGGGTATATTCAAATTGGCATGTATCTCTTCCCCGTCGTCATCCTTCCTGACGGTATGGGAGAATGGGCATAAGGCCCATTTGCCGAGTAGTCCGACAACCCATTCTTGTTTGAAAAGGAAAGGGGGCTGCCATTCTGAATGAAGGGGAGAAGAGCCTTGTTCAGACCGTCCATTTACGAATGCATCTCTCAATGCTTGGCTTGATCCAACAATCGTGCGAAGTCGATCTTTCTCGTCCAGGAAACTCTTCTGCCCACTAGCCCCATTCATTGCATGTATGAGTCAATCCCTGCAGAGCTATTCATTGGAACAATCTGAATCATTGGGAGAGTGAACCAAAGGAGGAATCGATATAGGATTGAGGGGCCACGAATGCACAATAACTCCTATCATCCTTAGTCTCATCCACTGTATTTTGTGCAATAAAAATAGTGTATTTTCCAATAAGGAGACTCTGATCGCATTCCTTTCCAAATATGTCATTGCATTTTACAAATTTAACCTATAATATGAAATAAGAAAGAACAAAAGTAGAAAATTAACAAAAATAACTAGCGGGAGCCTGCTGAAGCAAGCTGAGAGTACAACTAGTCTGTTGTAGACCGATTGAACCTGTTGGGTAATGCCAGCGTAGGAAGCGAACATGTAAATGTACGACGCATGCTGTTCGCATGTGTTTTTTGTTGTAAAAATACTATTTACTTCCCCTTGCTATAACAAGCTTTCTTGTGCCACAAGTCTATCGGAGTCTGGAAAATGCTTGCTTATGTTGCGTTGTGCTCTGTTTCCTTCCTGCAATCGTTCAATCTAGTTGTAAACTCAGTCAATCATAATCCGTCTATCATTTTCATAAGCGCGTGATCAAAAGGAGGCTTGTTGAACAACCACTATAAAGGTTAGGAAAACGCTAGCAGTCTATGAATCTCATGACTATCATCTGGCCTCTGCAGGCTCCCGGCCCTAAAGGAAGGTTGGATTGATCATGTCCTTACACCAAGTATCCGTTCTCATTGATAAACTTCACAAGGAACAGCCGCTCATACACAATATGACGAATGTGGTGGTGACGAATTTTACGGCCAACGGATTGCTGGCGCTGGGCGCTTCGCCGGTGATGGCGTATGCGCGCGAGGAAGTGGCCGATATGGCCAAGATAGCTGGAGCGCTGGTGTTGAATCTTGGCACTCTCTCTGAGGAGCTGGTAGAAGCGATGATTATTGCTGGGCAATCTGCCAACTCACACGGGGTCCCAGTGCTGCTCGATCCGGTAGGGGCGGGAGCGACACCGTTTCGGACGGCGTCTGCCTTGCGTATCCTACGCGAGGTGGAGGTGTCCTTGCTCCGGGGCAACGCTGCCGAAGTAGCGCACCTGAATGGAGAAAACCGAGCCATTAAAGGGGTGGATGCCGGACAATCAGCGGGTGACGAGAGAGTGGAATTAGCCGCCCGAGCTGCCAGAAAGCTACGTACGGTCGTCGCTGTAACGGGACCGGAAGACGTCATTACTGACGGACAGACCGGTTGCATCGTGAAGGGTGGCCATCGTCTGTTGATGCAGGTGACGGGTGCCGGATGTTTATTGACATCGGTGCTGGGGGCATTTGCCGCTGTGGAACGGGATTTGCTGCTGGCAGGAACTGCAGGGCTTGCTTTTTACGGAGCTGCCGCCTACCGGGCTGCAGAGCGAACGGAAGCTGCGGGACCGGGGAGCTTCCAAATCGCCCTTATCGACGAACTATCTAGGCTGAACAGGGATTCTCTGACGGCAAATACGGAAGTGCGGGAATTCCTGCCGTCCTCCGTAAAGGAAGGTGAAGCGCAATGAACGTATATAAAGCTCTGACGATTGCCGGTTCGGACAGTGGAGGCGGCGCGGGGATCCAGGCGGATATCAAAACGTTCCAAGAGCTGGACGTGTTCGGGATGTCCGCGATTACGGCCATTACGGTGCAGAATACGCTGGGCGTTCAGGCCGTGTACCCGCTTCCTACCGCAGCTGTGACCGGTCAAATGGACGCGATCGGGTCCGATCTTGCGCCTGATGCGGTCAAGACAGGCATGCTTTTTAGCAAGGATATTATTGCGGCCGTGGCAGATCGGATTGAGCACTTCGGCTGGAAAGCGGTCGTGGTCGATCCGGTGATGATCGCCAAAGGGGGCTCCGAGTTGCTGCAGCAGGCGGCGGTGGAAGCATTGAAAGAGCGTCTGTTGCCGCTTGCTCTCGTCGTGACGCCGAATATTCCCGAGGCCGGGGCCATAACCGGCATGTCCATCCGAACAATGGCAGATCGGCGTGAAGCCGCTAAGCGGATCGGTGCTTACGGTCCCCGCTATATCGTCATTAAGGGCGGTCATAGCGAGGAGGATAAGCAGGTGACGGACCTGCTATATGACGGACAACACTTCACCGAGCTGGATGGTAAGCGGGTTCATACCCGGCATACGCATGGAACGGGATGCACCTTCTCTTCAGTCCTGACGGCAGAGCTGGCCAAAGGCTCGTCTGTCGTTGATGCCGTAGGGACAGCCCGCGCGTTCATTCAGGCGGCGCTTGAAGATACGCTTGGCATCGGCCAAGGTCATGGTCCGACCAACCACTGGGCTTACGGCCGCAGAAGGGCGGTGCGGTCGTGAGCCGAATTCCAGCGGAACGGATGCGCTCATACTTGCGGCTCTACATGGTGATGGGAAGCGTCAATTGCCGGCTGGATCCGTTATATGTAGTGCGAGAAGCGCTAGCGGGAGGCGTGTCGCTGTTTCAATATCGCGAAAAGGGAGCGGGCGCGCTGACCGGAGACAGGAAAAGGCAATTGGGATTGGAGATTCAAGCCCTCTGCCGCAGGATCGGCGTTCCATTTATCGTCAATGATGATATCGAACTTGCGCTCGAGCTCGGCGCGGATGGCATCCATATTGGTCAGGATGATGAACAGGCAGATCGTGTTAGGTCGAAGATCGGCGATAAAATCCTCGGAGTATCGGCGCATACGGTTGCGGAGGCGCGGCTCGCCGTGGAACAAGGAGCGGATTATTTGGGAATCGGGCCAATATACCCTACCCGCTCCAAGGACGATGCGCATAAAGTGCAGGGCGTGTCCATCATTCGGCAGATGCGCGCAGCGGGAATCGATGTGCCTCTCGCCGGAATCGGCGGGATTACTTCTGCGAACGCCGCGGCGGTCATGCAAGCGGGCGCGGATGGCGTAGCCGTCATTTCGGAGATAACCGGGGGGAATGACATTCGTGAATCGGCGGCTAGAATACGCCGGCTAGAGCCGTAAATGAACAGCTAGGGGACGATAAATCAATCATTGGCCGTCAATGTATAGCCAAATTTGAAAGGTGGAAGCTGCGAGATGAGTATCGTGAACAAATCGGGTATCAAGAAGTTGTTTTTAGCGGGACCATTCAAAAGTTTGGTGGATGCCGAAACAGGCTGCATGCAAGAAAGCGAGCAGCAAAGACTGATCCAGCTGATCTCTTTTTTTGAAGCGAGAAATTATGCTGTTCATAATGCGCATAAGCGCGAAGGCTGGGGCAAAGATTTCATGACGCCTGAACAATGTACGGCCATTGACTTCGAGGAAATCCGCGCCTGCGATCTGTTCGTTGCATTTCCCGGATCGCCCGCTTCTCCAGGCACGCATATTGAAATCGGCTGGGCTTCTGCCTTTGGCAAGCCTATCATTCTGCTGCTAGAGGAGAACAAGGATTATGCATTCTTAATCAGGGGGCTCAGTAAAGTCGCCGATGTGACGTTCATTTCCTATCAAGAAGAAAAAGATTACCTGTCCAAGCTCGAACAAATGTTTAGCATTGCGGAATAGAAGGAGGAGAGGTTGGTGCGCTTCGACCATTTTCACGATTCTTATATAGCTACGTTAGACGAAATTTATAACAAACCGCAGTTCTCTAATGCGCCGCGCGGTCATCAGAGCCGCGAGAGGCTGAATTATCAATTTGCCCTCGCGAATCCCGTGGAGCGCGTCTGTTATTTATCGAGCCGCCGCACGAATATCATATTCAATTTTGCCGAAGCATTGTGGTATCTGTCGGGCAGGGACGATCTGGATTATATCGGCTACTACAATCGGAAAATGAACGATTATTCTATGAATGGCCGCACGCTTACAGGAACGGCTTACGGCCCCAAAATTTTTCGTTTCGGATCTGACAAGGTGAATCAATGGAAACGAATCGCGCATTTACTGGGTCAAGATGACCCGGATTCCAAGCGGGCTTTTATCCAGATTTTCGATGCCAATGAATCGCTGGAATCAGCAAACATCGATGTTTCCTGTACGATTGGGCTCCAATTTTTTGTGCGGGAGCGGAAGTTGTATACTGTCGCCTACATGCGTGCGAACGATGCGTTTCGAGGCATGGTCAGTGATGTTTTTTCATTCACGTTCATGCAGGAGCTGCTTGCCAGGGAGCTTCAGCTGGAGTTGGGCGATTATTATCATGTGGTCGGTTCGGTACATATATATCAGCCGGATAATCATGTCGTGGAGAAGGTGCTGAAAGAGGCTCATTCTGAGACGCATGACAATCAGAGCGTTGACACTTTTCCCGCAATGCCTTCGGGAAGCCAGTGGCCTTATATTCAGACCATACTGGAGTATGAATCGTTGCTGAGAGAAGACCAAATCACCTTATCAGGCCCGGATATTGAGACGCTGGACATGCCTGCTTACTGGCGGCAGGTATTGCTGCTGTTCAGCTTCTACCAATCTGTAGCTTATAAGAGACCGGTGGATGCTTCCGTGTTCCATGCTTTGTGGCCGGTCTATCAGAGGCTGTTGCAAAACAAGTGGCCTAATCTGTCTATATCAAATATGCAGCATATCCAGCAGTGATAAGGGGGCAATTGGATGCAGACGTCGTGGAAGCAAGAGGTCGTAGCTAATCAGTTCGAGGCTTACAATGACATTCTGGAGCAGACTTTGGGGTTTCGATTTGTGTTTGATATTTTAAGCTCCGTTCCCGGAGGGAAGCGGGTGCTGGATTATGGGTGCGGACCCGGAAAAGTAGCCTACCGGCTGGCAGAGAGCATGGATTTGAATGTCATTGCCGTGGATGAATCAAGCAATATGCTTGATATTGCCGTTCAAAAACGTTCCCACCCTCAGGTGGACTACCACCGAATCGAAAATGATCAATTAGTATTTCTGGAGGATAATTCGGTATATGGCGCCATGACCTGCTATGTGTTCATCAATACAAGCAGCCAAGATCGAATCCAGCGAATTATGAGGGAGATTCACCGGGTATTGGCCCCGGGCGCACCCTACGCGATTTTGGACACGCATCCGGATTCGACGGGCATCGAATTTTCGACGTTCCGCAATGGGGAGCCGGGAAGAAAATATAAACATGGTGAAGCGCGGCAAGAATGGCTCCATCTTCCGGATCGGGAGGATATGATTCTTCATGATTTCCACTGGCCTAAAGAGATGTATCACGAGCTCCTGCAGGAGGTTGGTTTCAAAAATATTGAATGTTTGGAGCCTACTTTACGGCATATCCCTCCGGATGAATTAAGAGAAATAGAGCAAGCGAGTCAGTTTGAACAATGGAAAATGGAGCGGGATTATCCTCCCTTCCTCATTTATCGGGCAGTCAAAGACGCGTGAGCACCGATTTCCCGATCAGAGTCGGGAGATAACCTCATGGCAAACCGGCAGAGTGAACGTAAGGAGGAATGACGTGTTGCTGGATAGATTTGATGTGTTCTTGTTTGATTTGGATGGCGTGATCTATATTGGGTCCGAGGCCCTGCCGGGTGCAGTTCAAGCGCTCGAACGCCTTCGGACCGAACGCAAGACGGTTCGGTTTCTGACCAACAATCCCTGCATGACGCGCGAGCAAGTCGCGGCTAAGTTGAACGGCCTCGGGATTGAAGCGAACGTTGGTGAAGTCGTCACATCGGGATGGGCAACAGCGCGTTATTTAAGTGAGCAGCAAGTCCATTCTGTATATGTGCTGGGGGACGAGCATTTGGAATGGGAATGCCGTCAGGCAGGCCTTGAGCTTGTTGATGTGAGCAGCGCCGAAGCTATTGTCGTCGGCTGGAGTGATGAACTTACACTCCGGGAGATACAGGGAGCCGTGACGCGAATTGTTAAGGGCGCAAAATGCATTGCCACCAATGCGGACAGGATATTCCCGGGTCCAGAAGGGCCTATGATGGCGGTCGGAACGGTTGTTGAAGCTATCAAGATGTCTGCGGGAATAATCCCGGACGTTGTGGGCAAGCCATTTCCTTATATGTTCCAGCAGGCGCTTGAATATGTGGAGGACTTGTCCCGCGCAGTCATGATAGGTGACACTCCCGATACGGACATTGTTGGCGCACACCGGATGGGCATATCGGCAATTCTCGTATCAAGCGCTCCACGTTCCGAGTTTCCATCTGCGCGGGATTTTCGCAAACCCGATGCTATCATTCCCGATTTGCGCAGCTTATGGGATCAAGAGGTGCGCTTGGAGCCTTGGACGGCCCCGGCTTTTCCTTGGCCGGATGACATCAAGCCGGGGGTGGCGGGCATGATTATGGATGAACGCCGCAGGGTTCTCCTGATGAAGCGTGCAGATAATGGGTGCTGGGGGATTCCGTCGGGTCATGTCGAGCTGGGAGAAACCGTAGAGGAAGCGATCGTTCGGGAAATCGCCGAGGAAACCGGCCTGAACGTAAAAGTGACGCGGTTGATCGGGGTATATTCGAACCCTGATTCCCAAGTTTTTTCGTATCCCAACGGGAAGGTCAGCCATTTTGTGACGACGTACTTTCGTTGTGAGGTGGTGGGAGGAACGCTGGTCAGAGAAGGGGACGAAACCTTGGATGTGCAATATTTTGAATTGGATGCGCTGCCGGATAATATGTTGACGATGCATCCCCGGTGGATCGCGGACGCCCTGGCGGATGAATCTATCTCTTTTTTCCGTTGACTCGAAATCTATCAAGTTAAATGGTGATTTGCATTTTAATAGAGGCGGGTGATAGCGGCATGAAAAGTTTTAAAGGAATCATTTACAGAAATATGATGATTATGCTGGCATTGTTGCTTGTTGTCGTCAGTCCGGCAGGGGCTGGAGCGGACCATCTCAACGTACCTGCGAATATTACGTTGAAGGTAGCGGTGTATCCCTACGTGCCTGATTCTTCCCGGTTTGAAGCGGCCGTTCTCGAACAGTGGGAGCGGAAGGAGCCAGACGTCAAGCTGGAGTTTGTGGCTTGGGATTCCTATTCAACGGAACCGCCTGAGGATCTGGACGTGTTCGTGTTAGATTCGATTTTCCTCAGCCATTTCGTGGATGCAGGGTATTTGCTCCCTTTCAGCAGCAATGAAATCGACCAGGCGGATGATTTTGTGCACTTTGCGCTGCAGGGCGCGAAACGAAACGGGAAAGTGTATGCTCTTCCGCAAATTTTATGCACGAACCTGCTCTTTTACCGGAAAGATGATCTGAAAATGGCGCAAGTAAATAATATTTATGATCTATACAAGCAAGTCGGCACCAATCATTCCGATCAAATCCCGCCTCCGGCAAATAAGGGGCTGCTGATCGACATGTCTGGAGGCACGACCAAGGCGAGCATGTATTTGGAAGCGCTTATCGATGTAACCAACCGTTATACAAAATATGACGTTCTTCCGCCGCTGGACCATCTGAATGAGAAGGCCATTCGCGGCTTGAGGCTGCTAATCGATATGGCAGGTGTAGATCAGTCGCAATATTATCCGGAGGATGGCGACGCATATGCAAGAGCCTCCTGGTTCGCGCAGGGCAGCGGCAGAGCCTTTATCGGCTACAGCGAATCGATGATGCGGATGGGTTCTTACGCAGATCAGGTAAGGTTTAAACCGATTTCGTCATCGGCCGCACAAGACATTCCGCTCTTCTACAGTGATGCTGTTGGTGTGAACTCTCAGACATCCCATCCCGAACTAGCCAAAGAGCTAGCGAATGTCGTGGCCGCTTCGGATACGGTGGAACAAGCCCTGCGGCCTCATGCTGACGGCCAATATCCGCAATATCTCCTGCCGGCACGCCATAGTGTATATAGTGCCTTAGAGGAGGATTACCCTATCTATTCTGAGTTATCTCGAATTGTGAACAATCCTTCTAACCGTGTATTCCGCATTGGACCTGAGGCGCGCACGTGGCTGGATGCCGCCAAAAAAGTATTGCCGGAAGCGCTTGAGTTAACGAGCTTGGCGAGCTAAAAGCATAGGTGCCCTTGTGATCTTCATGATTCACGGGGGCACTTTCTTTAAGGAACAGATTATCGTTGAACAGTTGGAAGGCCTGCACAGTCGTATGGAGATGGGTGGAAACTTGCAAGTTATTAAGCAATGGTTATTCACTTATTAGGGAATATGTGGTAAAATGTAATGGAAAGTCGATAAGTGTTATTTGGAAGGGTGAGGGAATGAGAACGGAGTCGCTAGAGTTCACATCTATTGGCGACCTCATCAGAACACGCCGACAGGAAGCCAATTTAACTTTAACCGTGCTGGAAGAGAGATCTGGCGTAGGAAAAGGGATTATTTCCAAGATTGAGAACGGGGAAACGAAGCGTCCAGATTTCAAAACGATGCAGGCCCTCGCGAGCGCCCTTGACTTTCCTTATGCAGACATTGTGGAGTTATATCTCTCCGTGGAACAAAGAGCCGACGTGCTTATGTCCATCTTAAGACAATCCGTCACCAGCGCGCCCTCATTATGTACCCGCATTGCCTCCCGCTATTTACTAGACGAGCGAAAAGACAGCTACGATTTGGTAGAAGAGTTATACACCTTTGTTGGAACGGTCAAAGACAATCTAGCCATTAGATTAGCCTTGTACAAGCTTATCATTGATTATACGCGTTCACATGGCATCCAAACATACTACGCTAAGGCGCTGCTGCAGGAATACCTGATTCAACGAGATAAGTATGAAGAATTGCAAACTACATATCACACCGGAAAAAGTATTTTGAATTATGTTCAATTCTTGACGATCGAAGAACAAATTAAGCTTTATTACAAGTTGGGCGTTCATGCCTACCACCTGAATAAATACGAAGAGGCGATAGAGTCGCTCCATTATGTCGAAAAGCTGGACGTTACGGAAAGCAAATTAAAAGCGGATGCTGTTCTCTTGGTCAGCTTTTGTTGCTTTTTTATCGGCAATTACGATATGGCTGAAGCGAATATCAATAAATATGAAACCTACTCGTTTCCTGCTGTTTTAGAAAATGTACAGTTCATGCGGGGAAAACTGAATGCAAAAAAAGGAAGGCTTGCTTTGGCTACTAACCAGTTGCAAGGCTGTCTGATGAGAAACCCCGGAAAAATATACATCATATGCGAGCTCATCGATTTGTATCTTCATCAGAACAACTTTAAAGCGATCGATCGGCTTATTGCAAATGAAAAGGATTATATCGAGCTTACTCGGTTAAATCCCCTCGTTATTTCCGATCAAGCTTTTTATTACAAGTTAAAAAGCGACTACTATTATAGGCTGAACAGGAAAGAAGAATCCGTTGATTGTTTGCTAAAAAGCGCGACCTTGTTTTTTAAGATAGATAGGAAAAATAACGCTCATAGTTGTTTTGAACTGCTGTTTGATCGGCTATTAGGCGAGATCAGAGCAAAGAATGAAAACATCGAACAGCTATACGGTTTACTGCAGAAGGTAAGAGCAGCGTTTCATGCGCTGAAAAATATCCATCAGGAGGTTTTACAATGAAAAAAATGTGGAGCAATTTATCAGTTATGGCACTGGGTGTTGCCGTATTTGTCTATCCTCTGTTCGAGACGGTTGTGCAGTCTGACGTATTTAAAGCGTTCGCGGGCGCCGGCGGCGGAGTAGTGGAGTGGTAAAACATTTCGTTATACCGTAGCGGAAATTTTCCATGGAACGCCCTTCAGGAAGGGTGTTCTTTTATTTTACAGATTAGTATAATTATTGAGTTTTCTAGAGAATCCAAAAGCGAGGTTTCGAGAAACATGGGTTATACTAGGTCAGAATACAGAATCTGGATAACGAATTGTCGTCAGACCGTTTCCAGCCGGAAAGGGTGACCTAGCTAATGAATATCGCTCATTTATCGGGGAAACGCACGCAAGAAGCGTTGATGCAGACAATTGAACGAATTCGACGTGAATTGGTGCAGGCGGTGAACGAGAAGAAGAGCTTCACGGATGATGAGATCGTCATGCTGAGCCAGCAATTGGATGATTATCTAGTGACGGTTCAGCAAGAGACATATGCCAAGTGGATGGTGTCAGCCGCCGCGTATACACGGACGGAGCGGTTGGACGCCTAAAAATATAACGAATAATCTTGTACGGGAAAGCAGGAAATATGCTCCGTGCGCCGAACTATGATACCATCAACCGGGGAAAGGGAGATGTGGATGGTACAGATGAACGTCGGCGGCTGCAGCGCACAGGTGCGCGGCATTCTGTTCGATAAGGACGGGACGCTGCTGCAATTTATTAGCCTGTGGGGTTGGTGGGCAGAGACGGTGCTTTCGGGATTGGAACGGGAGCTGAAGAAAGAAGGCGGCGAATTACCGGATCAGCCGGGTTATATATTGGGCGTGTACATTGAAGAGGACGGCTCCGTGCGCAAGCATGATCGCCAAGGGCCGCTCGCGATGGGCTCGCCTTCGCAAATGATAGGCATTGCCACATACCTGCTGTATAAGGAAGGCGTGCCATGGAACGAAGCGGTTCAGCGTGTGACGGAAGTGTTCGAGTATGCGAACGATCAAGTGCTGGAGCGTGCGAACATCGTGCCGATATCCGGCGTCGTGCCGTTCTTAGAACGTTGCCGCGAGCTCGGTCTGCCTATGGCCGTAGTGACAGCGGACGACAAGCGTCCGTCAGAGCAGCATCTGGAAAAGATGGGTATCCGCCACTATTTCGCTGCTGTTATTGGCGACGATTGCGTGGAGCATGGCAAGCCGTATCCGGATATGGTGGAGCTCGCTTGCCGGGAGCTCGGCTTGCAGCCGCATGAAGTGGCCGTTATCGGCGATTCCGTCGGCGATATGGAGATGGGCCACAGCGCGGGCTCGGTGTTGCAGGTGTTCATCGATGAGGAGCGCCAATTCGATACCAAGCCGACTAAGGCAGATGTCATGATTCGCGCGTATGATGAAATCGAGCTGACGCTATAATAATAGAGCATGAAAAAACCCCTCTTATCCGATAGCTAGTCGGATAAGAGGGGTTTTTTGCTATTGAAAGAATTTATTAGTTTTATATACAGAGGAATAGGAAAATACGTTCCCATATCGATAGATGCGTGTGGTATAATATGGATGCAATAGAATAGGCTCTCAAGGGTGGTCGGCACATCTCCCAGAAAGGGGGTGCTGCCATGACAGTGTATGAATCACTCAGTCTGATGATCGCATTCGGATTGTTAGTGATTGCTCTGCTGTCCTTCCATAACAAGAAGTAGACCTCCCTTGAGCTTAGATGGCCAGGAGGTCTACTTTCTGTCAATCTTAGTCGACTGCCCTAAGGGCAATCTATTGCAAGACCGTAGATGTTCCAGCATCTGCGGTCTTTATTAGTTTATTCATGTATGACTATAATAAAACGAATTTCTATAGAAATAATACCATAAATAAGGATGCATTGAAAGGTGATGATTGTAATATACGGTTTCAGTTGTCACGAATTGACTAAGACGCCGAGGCCGTTGCGGTCAGCACCTCCGTTAATTTCGCTTGGAAGGAATCTGCTCCGACACGCAGGAAGAAGGTATGGAACGATTCGCCCGCATGGCGTTCCTGCTTATAGTAGAGCAGCAGCTGCTCCAACACATGCGGGACGTCGTCTCCCTTCACGCGGCCTTTCAGTGTCGTATTGAAGCGGGCATTCGGACCGAGAATACCGCCCACGGCGATATCGAAGGCGTCGATCATGCCTTGCTCTGTCTTTACCAGCGCTCCTTGCAGGCCGATGTCTGCCACGTGCTTCTGCCCGCAAGCATTCGGACAGCCGATAAAGTGGATGCGGATGAACTCGTTCAACTCTGGCACGCGCGCATCCAAATACTCGGCAACGCGGCGGGCGCGCTCTTTCGTTTCGACGATGGCCAGGTTGCAGAACTCGTTGCCCGTGCAGGACACGGTGCGGCTCATGAACGGCTTCGGGAACGGGGTGAGCCGCTGCAGCACGGGAGCCGACAGCACGGTATCCAGATGCTTCTCCTGAATCCCTGTTATTATTATATTTTGCGACATGGTCGTTCGCAGGGTGCCGTCACCGTACTTCTCAGCCAGATCAGCTAACTGATGGAACTCCTCCGCGTTCAGGCGCCCGATAGGCACATTAAGTCCTACGTAATGCAGCCCCGCTTGATGCTGCGGATGAACGCCATCGAAATAGGCAGCCTGCCAGCCAAGCGTTTTATCGTCGCCACGTGCCGGGAACTTCCCGATCAGTTCTTCCAATTGCGCTTGGAATTTCTCGACGCCCCAGGCAGCGATTAAGAACTTGAGCCGCGCCTGATGGCGCTTCTCCCGGAAGCCGTTATCACGGAACAACGTCGTTACGCCGATTGCCACCTTGAGCACTTCCTCAGGACGAATAAACATATCGAGCGGCTTGGCCAAGAACGGCTTCGCTGATAACCCGCCGCCCACATGGGCGTGGAAGCCGAGCACCTGCTCGCCGTCGATCTCTTTTACGGCTGGAGTGAAGGCGAGGTCGTTAATTTCCGCGTGCGCATTGTTGTAAAGGTTGGCGGAGATGGACATTTTGTATTTGCGGGGAAGGTTGGAGAAGTCACGATTCAATAGGAAAAAGTCGTTTACTTCGTTCACGAGCGCGGTCGTATCCATTAACTCATTTGGATCGATGCCAGCAAGGGGATTACCAACAATCGTGCGAGGGCAGTCGCCGCAGGCTTCATAGGAATATAAGCCGACGTCTTCCAGCCGCTTGAAAATATCTGGGAGGTCCTCCACGCGCAGCCAATGATATTGAATCGCTTGCCGCGTCGTCACATCCATCAGACTGCGCCCATACAGTTGGGCAATATCCGCCAACGCTCTAGCTTGGGCCACGTTCATAATTCCTGAATTAATGCGGATGCGCATCATGAAATAGCCATCCTTTGGCTTTTGTTCGTAGACGCCCGCCCATTTAAAACGGCCTTTGTCGTCTTCGGGAATGGATTCGTAGCCTCGCAGCGCATACGTCTCAATAATGTCGCGGATGACATCCAGTCCGTCCTTTTCCATTTTGACAAACTCAAACTTATTCAACTTCGAAGGGTCCTGCATCCACACCGGCTCATACGCCATAGGTAATCCCTCGCTTCCTCATCTAAATTCTAATCTGATTAATTCCGATATAAATAGTATGAATTAAGCTTTAGCTCATCGTAGCATATTTACAGAAGGCCCACAATAAGGTAAGGTAAAAAAAGGTATTACTCTTTCTAATAAATGATCGCGAAATTGCTTATGAAATGGCTGAAAGTAAGCGTTATCCCTTTATCTATGACATCAGTCATCGAATTCAGGCTGCATCAAGCATAAAACGTGAAAAATTGGTGACAATCTTGTTAAATATAATGATTTTGACTTGCATCTGAAGCTGGGTAAATATAACATAGACTCAGATAGGTAAAATGCGCGTGTAGAGGGAGGTCGCACCATGTTTCTGGCCGAGGGAGCACAACAAACTGAAAGTTTATTTCAATTGTTCGACATATTCATGATCGTGTTTACGATCATCCTGGTGTGGGCGGTTATTCGTCAAGTGAAGCAGCGCCAACGTAATTTATTAGCACTCGGCTTTGCCGTAGTCAGTTTGCTTGTGTTCTTGTTTGCAGACTGGATCATGATTCAGGGTTGGTAGGGGCATCCCTCCACGATTCTATATTTAGAGGTAGTTTAGTTTAAACATGCATTATTACATCGCGGGATAAGATGGCATGGTCAAGTTGCGCGATACATAAGAAAGTTCAGAACAGGCAGGCTCTTTGGTGGGAATTCATCAAAGAGCCTTTTTTTCGCTTGCGTAATAGGGGAATATCATCAATATTGGTATGTAGAGCAGTAGAGGCTGCAGAGCAAGGAAGGAGCAAACAAATGGGAGAGCGGCGTAAGAACAGCATCGGACGGCGGACGTGGCGCGTGGGGATCAGTATCGTGCTGGGACTGACGCTGGGGGTCACGAGTGTGTCCGGGCAAGCGTCAAATTCAGTTACGATGAAAGCAACGAAGGTGAAAGACAAGGTATACATCGAGGCGGATGCGTTCGAGCAAATGACGGGGAGCAAAGGGATGTATGATGCCAAGACGAAGACATACCGTTACGCGCCAAATGATATTCCAGCCATCGTAAAAAAGGTCAGTCCATCGGTCGTCTCCATCATTGGAAAGCACCGGGATGCGGAGGATAATTCGGACAATTGGCTGGCTCACGGCACTGGCGTCGTAGTGCGTCAAGATGGGTGGATTGTTACGAATGCGCACGTCATCTCGGAGCTGGTGCATCCGCTGGTCGTGACGCCGAACGGAAAATCATATCCGGTCACAAAATGGTTCGCCGACGAAGAAAGCGATCTGGCGATCGCGAAGATTGCTGTAACGGGCTTGCAGCCGGTCTCTTTCGTACAGCCTGATGCGGCATTGCAGGTAGGGGAATCGGTCGTAGCATTGGGCACGCCGGTGTCCTTCACGCTGCGCAATTCGGCGACGACGGGCATTATTAGCGGAACCGATCGTGCAGTAGAATCCAGCTATAAGCTGATTCAGACGGATGCAGCCATAAATCCGGGCAATAGCGGCGGCCCGCTTGTGAACATGAAAGGCGAGGTCGTCGGCATTAATAGTATGAAGTTCGCTGCGGTTGGCATTGAAAATATGGGCTTTGCCATCCCTGCCGACACCGTGAAGATGGCTGTACAGCACTTTTTCAAATTCGGGAAGATAAAGCGGGCTTCACTCGGTGTAGAAATGGAGGAAAGCTGGGCTGCGTATGTCGGGCTGCCATCGGATGATCCAATTAAGGTGACGACCGTGCAGAGCGCATCGGCGAAGAAGGCTGGCATAGCAGCTGGTGACGTATTGTATTCCATTAACGGCAAGTCTGTAAAGACGATCGTGGATGTGCATGAAGCGCTGAAGCTGAAGCTTCCGGGCCAGCAGGTGAAGCTAATGATGCAGTCGGGCGGCGACCTCGTCGCTCGGACGGTAACGTTGACGGAAGAAAAGCCCGTGAAGAAGTCTGAGGAGCAACAGAGCAAAGAAGTCGCGGATTGAGCAGGGAATTGCCAAAAAGCGTAGAAATAAAAAGAATCGCTAATAAGACAGGTAAATACAACACTTTTTATAACTGGAATTATTCTAGGGGGAGTGTTTTTATGGAGCCGACGACGTTCCGCGAAGAAAGGCCGCGTCAATGCATCCGCTCAGCCATTGTGGCTCTGACGCTGATAGCGATGGTAACGGGAGGAGTGGGGCTGACGGCATCTCCGGTGTCGGCAGCTGCTGCAACGGCGGCGATTCAGGATCAACTGCGCTTTAAGACGGGCAGCACCAATGCATCGCTGAACGGAGAAGCGATCACGATCGTGAAGCCTTATGTGAAGCAAGGCACGACGATGGTGCCGCTGAGCATTTTTACACGCGCGTTCGATGCGTCGCTTAAGCTGGAAACGGGCGATGTGGTAACGTTAACCAATGACCACTCTTCCATCCGCATGAGAATCGGTCAGAAGCAGGCTATGCTGAACGGGAAGCTGACAACGCTTCTGGTCGCGCCTGAATTGGTGAATGGAACGACGATGGTGCCGCTTAAGCAGATAGCGGAAGCATTCGGGGCAACCTGCAAGACGGATTCAGACCAGACGATGGTGCTGAGCTGGAAGCGACCTGAGCCGTTGGCTGCCGCTTCGATTCATGTGAACGCAACGGCGCCGCGTATCGGAGACTCCTATTACCTGTGGTCCATGGTGCTCCCGCAAGGTTGGAGCTATGAGGTGACATCGCCAACAGAGAGTGTGGTCGTGCTCGGCAATGAATCCAGTTCTGTCGTGGCGCAAGTGGAAGTGACGGACTGGAATTCAGGCGAGTTGGAACATCTGACGAGTGCGTTCCAAGGCGTGGCGACCGAGAAGCAGTTAATGGAACATTTGCAGACGGAAGTGATTTATGCAGGAGATCTAGTATATCAGCGCACCGGGAAGCTGGAAGGGGTGGCTTATGCCCAAGGCGTCTCTGATGGCGGAGATGAGATGTATCTGGCGCGGGTGCTTAGCGCGAATGGCAAACGGTACGTCGTGCGGATTTTCGATGATGCGGCAAAACAGCCGAAGCAGCTGCTTCAATATGAGCCTTTCTTGAATACATTCCGTCCGAGCTATGCAGCAGGACAGGGTATGATTACGAATGTGAGCACGGTTAAGGATGGCTATCGTCATATGAAGCTGTGGGGAGAAGGATTGTCTGTTGATTTTCCAGTGGACTGGTACAAAGAGTATGGGATACCGCGCGTGTTAGCGGGTGCTGGAGACTGGAAAAGTGTAGAATATTACTATGGAACGGCGGAACAGGGAATGACGCCGGACGGCTTGGTGAAGCGGCATGAAGCTTACTTGAAGAAGCTGTACAAGCCGGAATATGTGAAGTTGGTCGAAACCAAGGACATCTCCTTGGCAGACGGGACTTTAGCCAAACTGAACGTATATAAGCACCGCTATAATGAGCAGGATTGGAGCTTGAGCATGCATCTCATCGCGATGGATGAGGGCGTTCAATATATGGTGTCTTTCTATGGACAGGATAATGCGGAAGATAGAAAAGTCGGTGACCGCATTCTCGCCTCGGTGCGTGTGGACGGCAAGATGAAGGAGAAGCAGGACGACTTGAACGCGCTCCCTTCGGGGGAAAATTGGCTGATGTCTTGGGAGAAGTCTGTGCAGCGTGACGGGAAGCCATTCGGCTTTACTGTGCAAATACCTGAATGGTGGCTGCACGACGCCAACTATTATGTTATGGAAGGCTATGAGGAAAAGCTCGACGAAGGCACAATTGCCAGCTACTCGTTGCCGAACAGCAATTTCTTCATCTATATCGAAGAGGCGCGAACGGTAGATGAAGCGTTGGCTCGTTGGGAAGAAGTACTGTTAGAAGATGATGCGGTTCACTTTGTGAAAAAGGAAAAGACGACGCTGCAGGGGAAGTCGGCCTATCTGGTCGAGTTGACGGGCAGAGACGTGGACATTAACGCACCGTATACGACCCGCATGCAATTAGTCGCCGATAACGGTCACGTGTATACAGTTCTGTATACGGTTTATGATGCGTCTATGACAACTGAACTGATGGACAGTTTGAAGCAGGCAACCAAGTCCTTTACTTTCAAATAAGAAACAGCCTATTTACAGCATTGGGCAATCATTGAAACGGAATAAAGAGAGGAAGCGCCCGCTTCGGAAGGCTTGAGTGGCTGTCCGATAGGGCGCTTTGTTGATCGCCCGCTGGCCCGCTTCAGGAGAGCATCAGGAAGTTCTAGCCTTTACTGGAGTTTCGGCGCAAAGATCGCTATACTAATTTATGCATCTTCAGCAGAAAAAAAGAGATAGATACGCAGCTCATGCTGCGGCGCTGAGGAATTTAGCTTGGAGGATGAGCATGACTACAATAAAGCAGGGGATAACGCGTGGAGATATAGAGCTGTTGGCGCCGGCCGGCGATTGGGATTGTATGCGGGCGGCGGTGGCGAACGGCGCGGATGCGATATTTTTTGGGGTAGAGAAATTTAATGCCCGGGCGCGCGCCAATAACTTTCGCATGGATGATTTGCCTGACATTATGGCTTATTTGCACAGCTATGGGGTCAAAGGGTTTTTGACGTTTAATATTTTGGTGTTCGAAAATGAGCTGGAGGACGCGAAAGAGTTGATTGAGGCTTGCGTCGATGCGGGTGTGGATGCGGTCATTGTGCAGGATCTTGGTCTGGTCAAAATGATTCGCGATATTTCGCCTGATTTCCCGATTCATGGCTCGACGCAGATGACGATTACGTCTCCCGAGGCGGCGGAGTTCACGAAGCCTTATGGGATGGAGCGTGTCGTGCTCGGCCGGGAGAACAATTTGAAGCAGATTCAGAAGATTGGCGAGCAGGCGCAGCTGCCGATGGAAGTGTTCGTGCACGGGGCGCTATGCGTATCGTATTCCGGACAGTGTCTGACCTCGGAGATGTGGGGCGGACGTTCCGCCAACCGCGGGGAATGCGCGCAGGCCTGCCGCCTGCCTTATGACATGATGGTGGATGGGGAGCATCACCCGATGGGAGATGTGACGTATCTGCTGTCGCCGAAGGATCTGGCGGCGATCGACATCGTGCCGGAGCTGATTGAAGCGGGCGTAACGTCGTTCAAAATCGAAGGCCGCATGAAGCAGCCCGAATACGTGGCGAACGTGGTGAGCAAGTACCGCAAGGCGATCGACGATTATTTCGACGGGCGCTGGACGGGGCCGACGAAGGAAGACGTGCGCGAGCTGCAGCAGAGCTTCTCGCGCGGCTTTACGCACGGCTTCCTGAAGGGGACGAACAACAAGCAGCTCGTGGACGGGACATTCCCGAAGAGCCGCGGCGTCTATCTCGGCACGGTGCAGCAGGTGCTGCGCGATGGTGTCGTCTGCAAGCTGGAAGCTCCGCTGAAGCGTGGCGACGGCATCGGCTTCGATGCGGGCGATCCGACGAAGAAGGAAGAAGGCGGACGCGTATATGACGTGCGCCGCAAAGGCGTGAAGGTGGAAGGCGAGGCGGAAGAAGGCTGGCTCGTCGACATCGTGCCGGGGCGGCAGGATGTGGACTTGCGCCGGGTTCACGTCGGCGATCGCATCTGGAAGACGAGCGACCCGGCATTGGAGAAGCGCATGCGCGCGACATTCGAGACGGAGAAGCCGTATCGGGTGTTCCCGGTGCATGTGCGCGTGGAAGGCCGCGCTGGCGAGCCGCTGCGCACATGGTGGACCGACGTACAGAAGGGAACGACCGTGCAGGTCGATTCCGAGCTGGAGCTCGACGTGGCGCAGAAGCGTCCGATGGATTCGGCGCTGCTGGAGGAGCAGTTCGGCCGCTTGGGCGGAACGGTGTACCAGCTGGAGCGGCTGGAGGCGGCGCTTGAGGGCGACGTCATCGTACCGATGCGCGAGCTGAACGCGATTCGCCGCGACGCGGTCGATCAGTTGGCTGGCGAGCGTCCGAAGCCGCCGGTATACGTGAAGCGCGACACCGAAGTGTACGGCGATGCCGTGAACGAGCATGTCGCCGTGCCGTTTGGCGGCGCGCAGCTAACGGCGTTGTGCCGCTCGCTTGAGCAGGTGGAGGCTGCGGTGAAGACGGAAGCCGCGTTAATCTATGCGGACTTCGAGTTCATCAAGCAGTTCCCGGCAGCTGTCGAAGCATGCCGTGCTGCAGGCAAGCCAATTGCGCTCGTGACGCCGCGCATTCATATGCCGAACGAGAACGGCTACCACCGGAATATTTTGAAATTGAAGCCGGATGCTGTGCTCATTCGGAACACGGGAGCGCTGCACTTCTACGTGCAGGCGAAGGAGGAAGCGGCCGCCAAGGGCGAGCCGTTCCCAACGCTGATTGGCGACTTCTCCTTGAACGTGGCCAATCATAAGGCCGTGGAGCTGTTCGCTCAATCAGGATTGGATACCATCACGCCTTCCTATGACTTGAACATTCAGCAGATGGTGGATATGCTGCAGCATGCAGATACAGCGAAGCTAGAAATCGTCATTCACCAGCATATGCCGATGTTCCATACGGAGCATTGCGTATACTGCACGTTCCTGAGCGAAGGAACGGATTACACGAACTGCGGCCGTCCATGCGAAGAGCACCGCGTCTCCTTGCGCGACCGCATCGGCATGTCCCACCCGGTCCGGGTGGATGAAGGCTGCCGCAACACGGTCTACAACGCGATCGAGCAGTCTGGTGCGGAATATTTGACGCATTTCCTTGAGCTTGGCGTTGGTTCATACCGCGTTGAATTCCTGGAAGAGACGACAGAACAGGTGCACGAGGTCATTGACCTGTACGGACGTGCGCTGCGCGGCGAGATTAACGGCACTGAAGTGTGGCGCAAGCTGAAAGCAACGAATCAGCTCGGCGTGACCCGCGGGCAATTGGTGAAGTAAGAATAGCGCAGCATGAGTAAATAGAATGCGAAAATGGGAGCCCGAATGGAAGTGCAATGAGTGAGACTGCACATTCATTCGGGTTCTTGTTGTGCCATTAAGGAATGTTTAAGTTCTGTAAAGCGACAAAACGAATTTCATTTCCTCTCGTTACCCTTCCCGGAAAAGGTATGCCTGTTCCATCCTTTGCCTCACTCTCCCCTTTATTCAGAATGGAAGCCGCCCTTTCTTTTTCAAACGAGAATACGTTGTTGGCTTTCGTGCAATGGCCCTTATGTCCGTTCTCCCCTACAGTCAGGAGGGATAACGTTGAGGATAAGGCACGTGTCGTTTCGTATATCAAGTCATGAAGCGGCCGCTTGTGATGGCAGTGGAACCAGAGGAGTCATTGGGCGGGCGTGCCGTCTCCTGATGGAAGGGGAGAATGAAGCAAAGAGGCGGATGGAGCGAATCCCCTTCAGCCTGAACGAGCTATTGCACGAGCAGAACATTTCGTTTGAAGAATCAATGCTTTGCTTATTGACAGATGGAATGTCTCAAGTCGATTGCTGTGAGTCTTGGCAAGGCTGTGTGCTTTCGTTAACAACGGACTAAACTAGATAGGGTGAGTTACATTGTTTATGCGACAGAAGTGAATCCTATTGGAAAATGTACAGTGGAATATAAGGAAGAGACGGCTAAATGGCGCTTGGACTGTAGTTTGTCCAGCGGATCTGGCTGCTTTTCAGTGATTGCTGCGGAATGGGTGCCAAACCACTGTATGAATTCCAATGGAACCCGCCGTTAGGAGGTTTATGTGGCTGTTTGACTGTACGAAATCCAATGCGGGGGTAGTCAAGGGGGCTCCGGAGATAGAACCCGTTATTCGGCTCTTCGTTTTCTCTTAGCAGAGGAGAAAGAGGGATGAATAGCATCGAACTGCGAATACCGGCAATATCATCCCCATAATAAGAAGCGTTAGCGCCTCGGAATGGGAACAGGGTTGAGGTTGCAGTGAAGGAAAGCGGTGCAGGATACCGTAGACTGGATCTCGATCGGAGTGTAAAATGAGACTACATGAATATTTGGTTCTTTTCAGCAATACGTGACAGCAATCAACAAGAGTAGACTTCAAAGGGGATGATAGGAGCAATTAGAGATAAGGAGTTGTGTGTGGTGAAGAGATGGAATTTCCCTCATAAATTGAAAGCGATTACAAAAGGTCGCAGTCTATATCAGCATCGTCTCATTCGCACGCTGGTCGTCCTGGTCACATGCGCCTTGGTGTTTACGACCATTTCTCTATATATCGTCGCTCACTCCTCTGCGCTGGACATGCAGCAGGAAGCATATGTGCAGGAAAGGGAGCAGTTCAATGCGCAGCTCACGTTCATGGGGGACACGCTTAAAAATTTAATTATGAGTTTATACGTTGACCCGGAAGTGTACACGCTGATGCATGGGGAAGAGCTATCTATTATCGAAATTGCCTCCAAGATGCGCAAGGTGGAACAAATCGCGAACGCTACGGGGTATTTGGAATCGATTGCGATATATAACGGGCCGTCTGAGCAGTTATTCTCCACGAGCGCCGTCATTCAACAAAACGCCCGCGGTGAAAGGGACGCTGTTCTGCAGCAATTGACCCTGTCCGATCCCGCCTCCTTCAAGCTGATGCCTTTCTCGGTTCCGAATGCCTCCGGCACAACTGAACAAATCGATAGCTTGCTGTATGGATTATTTGATTTTTCTGTTGCCTACCGAAATACCACGCACCCAGAGCCTGGCTCCATCTTACTGTTTATCCGCCCTAGCTGGTTGTTTCAGCAGTTGTCTGTCAACAGCGGGCCTTTTTCTAAAAGCTCTCAATTTTTCGTCGGCACCCCGGACGGCATCGTGTTCGATCAAGACGGACGAAGGCTGGACCGCGATCGGAAGGGGTTGCGTGACGGAACGGACGAAGCCTTTGCACTTGCGTACGAGGACGTCCACCATAATCCAGGCCAATCCGGTTCCTTCGTCCATTCTTCTGATCAGGGGAAGATGGTTATTCGCTATGCGCCGACGGAATTTTACGGCTGGACGTTGTATCAAATGCAGCCGTATCGGCAAATTGTTGCGCGCATGGATCGGTTGGCCTTTACTTTCGTGGCCGTGGGCGGGGGAACCTTGCTCGCTTCGGTTGTCATTTCTTATTTGTTTGCGTTGAAGCTATATCGTCCGTTATCCCGCCTCGTGCAACAATGGAATCTGTCTCCTCGAGGAGGTTCGCAGACCCAAGATGAGTTCTCCAGGCTGCAGCAGATGTACCGCGGTATGATGTCCCGACTGGAGCATTTGCATAACCGCGTCGAGCAGGATCGGCCACTGGCCGTACAGGCAGAGCTGAGGAAGTGGATTGCCGGAGATATTCGCGGCGATGCGGCCGACTTTCAACAGTGGCTGGAGAAGCGTGAATGTCATGAAATTGCAGATGGTCCTTATCTGTTCGCGCGCATTTCGGTCACGAAGCCGGATGCTGACACACATGAAGCAGCGGTCGAGGATGAAGATCTCTTGGAGATGGTGAAGG
This sequence comes from Paenibacillus profundus, assembly GCF_021369635.1. Lineage (GTDB taxonomy): Bacteria > Bacillota > Bacilli > Paenibacillales > Paenibacillaceae > Paenibacillus_B > Paenibacillus_B profundus. The sequence goes on from NZ_JAJNBZ010000004.1 coordinate 282,623, forward strand.
AAGAGATTGTCCGGAGGCTGCCTGACAGTTGGCGCATGACTTCGGTGCCGGAACGGAGCGGCGAGGAGCTGCTCTGGTTCTCCTTTCCCGCAGCGGCTATTGGAACGGAGCTTGAGGCAGAGCGGCAGCTTGTGTCGGCAGCAGAACAGAGCCAGGCGGCGTCTGATGGGCGCTTTAAAGAGGTCTTGGTCACCGTGGCGATCAGTGATGTCGTCGGCAGTATTGAGGAGGTGCCTGACGCCAAGCAACAGGTGGATGAACGTTGGACGTACCGGTTCGTCTACGGACCGGGTGTCGTCATCCATTCCGGGCTGCTGCGTCATCATGCGACGAGCAGCTTCACGATGCAGGTGAAGGAGCGTGATCTCACGCGATGCACGACGAAAGCATGCGAGGCAATGCGGATGAACCGGCAGGCGCAGCTGGACGATGCGCTGGCGGATTGGTTCGATACGGCCCGGGGCTGTGTGCCGGATATGGTTCGCTCGGCGCTGCTGCTGCTTGCCTTGGAGCTGTTCACGGTCTGGCAGGAACGGCCTAGCTACGGCAAAGAGTCGGAGTCGGGATTTATACAATGGCGTAATTTGAAAACAGAGGTGCAGCAGGCTGAAGATCTAGAGCAAGCCCGTAGTGTGCTGGCACATTGGTTGGAGCAAAGCCGACCTATTTCAGAAGAGGAGGAGGAACGGTGCAGACAAGCGATCGTCGCTGCCATGCAGGAATTGGCACGGGTGGAGCTGGCGAACCCCGATTTCGGGTTGGCTGCGGTGGCGGATGCGCTGCAATTGAGCACTGCTTATATTAGCCGTGTCTACCGCCAGGGCACAGGTATAAGCTACTTGGATTATTTGCATGATGTTCGCCTGCAGCGGGCGATGGAGCTGCTTATGAACGACAGCTTGACGATTGCAGAAGTGATGGAGAAGGTCGGCTACCGGACGGAGAGTCACTTTTTCAAGCGATTCAAGCAAAAGTTCGGCGGTACGCCTAAGCAGTGCCGCACCCGCCAAGCGATTCAAGCCTTGAGTGATTCAGATGCTTTGTAAGGCGCGGTGACGATGCTTTTTATACCCTCGAAGCTGAATTGAGCAGTTCAGTTCGAATAGAGCAGTATGGTTGAGGAGTCGAGTTTAATATGAACGGTTGAGCGGGCCTAGCCCGCTTTTTTACATTGGAGATGAGGCTTTAGCTTGGCGTGAACGCCGAAAAAGGAGGAATGTTGAATGTGATGCAGCCTGCGAAACGATTTTCAAAATGGAAGCATGAATGGAAAATGATGAAACGGCAGCGCTCGCTCCTCGTCATGAGCGCTCCGGCTATTTTGTTCAAGCTCATCTTCAGCTATCTCCCTTTAATTGGATTGGTCATTGCTTTTAAGAGCTATCGATACGATTTAGGTATTTTCGGGAGTGATTGGAATGGATTCAACAACTTTACCTTCTTCTTTACTTCACAGACAGCATGGATCATTACCCGCAACACGGTGCTGTACAATGGCGCCTTCATCCTGCTTACAACGGTCTGCGCGCTGCTGCTTGCCATCCTGCTGCGAGAGATTATGGGACGGCGGATCCAGATGTACCAGACCGTGCTCTTTTTGCCGCACCTGCTGTCATGGGTTGTGGTAGGCTACATCGCGCTAGCCATCTTTGAACCGGGCAAAGGGCTGCTGCATCAGCTGGCGCTCTCTATGGGCGAACAACCCGTCGCCTGGTACCAGGAACCGAAATGGTGGCCGCTCATTTTGCCTTTGTTCCATATATGGAAATCGGTCGGTTTGTCCGCTCTTATTTATTTTACAGGCATATTGGGGATTCACCCGAGCTACTATGAGGCGGCGCAAATTGATGGCGCTTCCAAATGGCAGCTGGCCACCAAGATTACGATACCGATGCTGATGCCGCTCGTCGTTATTTTGTTCCTTGTGGCGGTAGGCGGAATCTTCCGCGCGGACTTCGGGTTGTTCTATTTCATTCCGAACGATTCCAGCTTCCTCTATTCGACGACGGATGTCATCGACACATATGTGTATCGCTCCTTGAAAAACATTAGCGACATCGGCATGACGGCTGCGGTGGGATTGTATCAGTCGGTTGTCGGATTTGTTTTGGTTATTTCCGCAAACGCGCTCGTGCGGAGGATTAATCGGGATAACTCAATGTGGTAAGTAAGGTGACGATTGCAGGCAGTATGAATGGCGGTTTTTAAATTTCGGATTTTGATTTTCGATGCGCGGAAAGGGAGGGCAGGATGGAACGGAAATGGAGTTGGTCAAGAGGTGTAATACACGGGATCTTTCTTGTGCTTAGCATCGCGATTATCGCGCCGATGTGGCTGGTAGTGTCCGCCTCGTTCACGGCAGAGGAGGAGCTTATTTTATCAGGCTACTCATTCTTTCCGCAGGAGTTCAGCATGCAAGGGTATGAGGTCATATTACAATATCCGGTCGATCTGATCCGCGCCTATGGCGTGACGATTCTGGTGACGATAGCAGGCACGCTGGCCAGCATTTTGCTGACGGCGATGACGGGCTATGTGCTGGCGCGCAAAGACTTCCGGTATCGGCGCATGCTGACGTTCTACGTCTTTTTTACGATGATATTTAGCAGCGGGTTGGTTCCGTTCTATATGCTGGTGACGAAATATTTGCACATAAAGGATACGGTCTGGGCGCTCATTATTCCTTATTTGTTGAACCCGTTCTATGTGCTCATTATGAAAGGGTTCATGGATAAGCTGCCGCACGAGATGATTGAATCCGGAAAAATGGACGGGGCCGGGGAGTGGCGCATGTTCTTTCAGCTCATCCTTCCTTTGTCGGCGCCAGCATTGGCGACGGTCAGCTTGTTCATCTCGTTCGCGTATTGGAACGATTGGTGGCTCGGGCTGCTGTTCATCGACAACGAGCAATGGGTGCCGCTGCAGCTGCTGTTGTACCGCACGATGAGCTCGATTGAATTTATCGCGAACAATGCGCAATACGTCGACGGCCTCGTTGATCTGTCGAAGTTCCCGAGCATGTCGGCGCGCATGGCCTTGGCGATTGTGGGTGCGGGACCGATGATGTTTATTTTCCCGCTGTTCCGCCGCTTCTTCGTGGCGGGGCTTACAATTGGTTCCTTGAAGGAATAAGGTGAAGGCTGGATTCGTTCCTTATGTTAAGTGTTAATGGCATGAAGGGTTAATGAGATTAAAAGTTCGTGATCAAAATGGCTTTTTGAACGACCTCTAAAAGTATAGAACGTTAATGATATGGGGGAATGAACATGCAGAGGCAAGACGGGAAACATGTACGCGGAAAATGGAGGATATGGAGTGTTATGCTGCTTCTCTTTACGCTGCTGTTGAATGCGTGCGGCGGAGGTGGAGCTACTTCTGATAAAGGTGACGCCAAGGGGACGTCCAGCGAGACATCTTCTGGATCGGCCGGCAGTGGCGGGTTGGAGCCAGTCGAGTTGACTTGGTACTATCCGCAGTGGAACACGCAGCGGGACTTGAAGACAGTCGAGCAAGCGATCAACGACATAACGACGAAGGAAATTCAAGCGACGATTCGGCTGAAGCCAATCGAGAACAGCAGCTACGCGCAGAAGCTGAACACGATGGTCGCGTCGAACGAGAGCTTTGACATCGCCTGGACTTCGTTCTGGATGTTCGACTATGCGCAGAACGCGCGCAAAGGGGCTTTTCTGGATCTGGACGGCTTAATCGACACTCATATGCCCGAATTGAAGAAGACGCTGCCAGGCGTCGTCTGGGAAGCGCTGAAGGTGGATGGGAAGACGTACGGCATATTGAACTACCAGACGATTACGAACCGGGAAGGATTCATCGTACAGAAGCAGTATGCGGACAAGTACAAGCTCGATCCGGCCTCTATTAAGCAAGTCAAAGACATGGAGCCGTTTTTGACGGATGTGAGAACCGGGGAACCCGGCATCATCCCGTTCGCGCTGACACGCGGCGGTTCCTTCGAGGTTATGAAAAACTCCTTCAATCGCTTGGAGTTCATTAACAATCATGCCATTATCGGTATTTATCAGGATGACAAGGAATTGAAGGCGGTCGACATCATTCAGACGCCGGAGTATAAGGAATATACCGAATTGATGCACGGTTGGTTCAAAAAAGGGATTATTAACCAGGATGCGGCGAACCTGAAGAGTGTGAATGATTTGAAGAAGGTCGGCAAGATCGCGTCTGTCTTCCATAATGTTTTGAAGCCGGGACGGGATATCGAAGAGAAGGCCTCTTTCGGCGGCAAAGACATTGCGCTTGTCCATCTGACGGAGCCGTATGTCGGCACGAATACGATTATCCAATCGATGCAGGCGATTAGCAAAAATTCGAAAAATCCGGAACGGGCGCTCATGTTCCTCGAGTTGCTGAACAAGGACGAGCGGCTTATCAACCTTATCTCGTTCGGGGTGGAGGGCAAGCACTACGAAAAAGTGAACGAGCACACCGTCAAGCCAATTGAAGGCGGCGGGTATGACCCGAACCAGACGTGGGTGTTCGGCAACACGTTTAAAGCGTTCTTGCGTGAAGGGCAGTCGCAGGAGGTGCGCGATCAGACGATCAAGGAGAACGAGAGCGCCCGCCCTTCGCCGATTCTCGGCTTCACGTTCGACCCGCAGCCCGTCTTGACGGAAATGGCCAACATTCAAGCTGTGAACGACCAATACGGCCCTGGCCTAGATACGGGCACGGTCGACCCAGTGCAGCACTTGCAGGAGTACATCGACAAGCGCAAGCAGGCGGGTATCGACAAGGTGCTGGGCGAAATTCAGCGCCAGCTGGATGAGTGGAGGAAGAAGACGGGGAAGTGATATAGAGAGTGATAAATAGTAGGGAAGGAGGACGAACAAGCAGGTGGTTTTAAGTAATGTAGAAACTTTGATGTTTTGGCTGTATGGAAATCAGTAGCTTGTAAACGTATAGAGTGGTGAAACAGGGCTCCGGACGTCGGAGCTCTGCTTTTTTTTGAATGTAATAACTCCGGCTTGTTGCTACATACAATTCGGAAGAGATGCATAAGATCGATGTGCAGATAGTCTTTAGATTCATGTATACTTACAGGGAGTGCTTGGAACGGATTACTGATGGATATGGAGGTAAACATGAAAATCAGGAAAGCGATCATTCCTGCGGCGGGACTCGGCACACGCTTCCTCCCAGCGACGAAGGCGATGCCGAAAGAGATGCTGCCAATAGTGGATAAACCGACTATTCAATATATTGTGGAAGAGGCCGTTGCATCGGGTATCGAAGATATCATTATCGTCACCGGTAAGGGCAAGCGGGCGATTGAAGACCATTTCGACAACGTGTTTGAACTCGAACACATGCTGCGCGAGAAGGATAAGCTCTCGCTGTTGGAAGAGGTGCGAAAGCCGTCAGAGCTGGCGGACATTCACTACATTCGTCAAAAGGAGCCGCGCGGACTGGGGCATGCCATTTGGTGCGCCCGCAAGTTTATCGGCAATGAGCCGTTCGCGGTGCTGCTGGGCGATGACATCGTCCAAGCGGATACGCCATGCTTGAAGCAAATGCTTGAAGTGTATGAGCAATACGAATCGTCCATCGTTGGTGTCCAACCGGTGCCGTGGGAACAGGTATACCGCTATGGTGTGGTTGCCGGATCGCTTATTCATGAACGCATTCTCAAAGCGGAGCAACTCATTGAGAAGCCAGCGCAAGAGAAGGCCCCGTCGAACTGGGCCATCATGGGGCGGTATGTGCTGACACCGCGCATATTTGGATTGTTGGAGCAGCAGGAGGCAGGAGTGAACGGAGAAATCCAGCTTACCGATGCGATTGCCCAATTAGGGCGGGAAGAAACCGTATTGGCGTATCACTTTGATGGACATCGTCATGACGTAGGGGAGAAGCTTGGCTTTATTGAGACGACGCTGCATTATGCGTTACAACGTCCGGAGTTGCAAAGTGATTTGTTGGTCTATATGAAACGGATGATTGGGCAGTATGAGGGAACGGAATAAATTGTGATATGACAGTACATCTGCACCTGTAACAGTGAACGATCATCTTAGCATCGGCCAGCCGTACCTGTCGTACTAATGAAGTGACCAACGAGTGATTTTGGTGCAGAATGTGAATGAAGAAGACCCTAATCTCAATTTTCATCGAGATTAGGGTCTTTCGGTTTAAGAGCTATTCTGCATTAAAGCGCATCGCCGCTGCTTGCTCGATTTGTTCTTTCTCAGAAGGATCAGCAGCTACGAGCTTATCATACCATGCTTGGTCGACCTGTCCTTGCTGCATGGTTGCCGCAACGTACCAGCGTGCAAGCTCCTTATTATTGGCGTCGTTTAAGTCTTCCTGCAAATAAGGTTTCATCGCTTCTGCAGCTTGCCCTGGGTCGCCCTTCATGATGTAAGCCCGACCTGCATTCATTGCCATGCGAGAAGTGACATAGAACTCGTTACCTTGCAATTGCCCCTCAGGGAGCGTCTTCAAATGCTCGACTCCTGCTTTGACATGTTCAAATGCGGCAATGATTTCATCCATATATTCATTTTTCTTATCAGGTGCCTCATTATTTGCAATTACACCTTGACGCAGGGCAGCCTCCATATATTTATCGTACCATACCATATCCCACGGGAAGCTAGACGCATGTTCAGAATAAACCTCATATAACTCCGTTTCCATACCCTTCATTTCGTAACCGTCAATAAGACGTTTAAGCAGAGATTGTTTGTTATAGGGTTCCTTTTTCAGAGCTTCTTTTAAGGTCTGTTCTGCAATAGTGAAAAACTTTTCGTCTTGTTGTAGTTGATACATCTGTTGGAACAGATAAGCTTTAAAATCGGCGTATTCCGGAACCGTGGGCCGGATGTTCATCGTTTTTTCCAAATGGACCATTGTTTTATTAAAATCGTTCGTTAGAGACACAGTTTCTTGTGCTTTTGTAAAGGAACTGGAAGCTTGCAAGAATAGTAGCGACGTAATAAACAGTCCAAGCCCAACGACGCCAAGGATACTTGTCATGGCTATCCGGAACGATTTAGGTTTGAGTTTCTCAAACGGTTTCGATTCTACCGAGGCTGTCATACCTCCAAGACTCATGAAGACGAGGATGCCAATGTATACATAGCTCATATTAAAATCCATAACGCTATGTATCAAGATACTAGTAGCTAGAATGAAGTACATAAAGTAACTGTTGCGTTTTTCTTCATTTGCCGTAATGAAAGATCGAATGTATTTCCAATATACGAATGCCAAAAATGCGATTAAAACGACAAAACCAATAATTCCGACTTCGACAAGATATTGCATATAATAACTGTGTGCCTGCGCTGATTCGTAAGGGTTGTTTTGATACTTCTCATAGAGCGCGCTCCATGCGCCGCCACCGGCGCCAAGCAGCGGATAATCAGCCACCAACTTCAACGAGTCTTTGTAAAAAGTTATACGTTCTAAGACACTGTGCTGTTGAAAATTAATTGAGCCTAAACGGGAAGAAATGCTTTCTGGCAACATATTTTTCGCGCTAGTCCCGATGAAAATGAATAAAAGCAAGGCTACTGCAACAGTGCCGCCGACAGGAATGAGAGCATTCGCCCATTTCTTGGCCGAGAAGTTCTCTAGCTTACCCTCCAGCCAAGGAGCAACAAACCTCTGAATGACCCAACTCAGTGCAGCAGACACAGCGGATGCTCCAAGGATGTACATCCAGCCTTTCAAGGAGGAAGTCTCCGTTGGGTTCAGTTGAGCTTGAATACCGATTTCCGAAACGGGATTCAATACTATAAACGTTGCCACACCGCTTATCGCCAAATGTAAAATCCATAGCAGCTGCCGTGCTGGCTTTACAAATAACAACACAATGATAAACACGACTGGCAGCAGAACCAAGCCACCGCGGGAGAGCGTCAGAAAGATGGATAAGATAATAGGTACCAGCATAAAGCCATGAACCACCTGACTTACAGCCTTTCGGGTTGAGGTCAAATAGAACACAGCGACAAATAAGAATGCCATTAGATAGGCCGCATAAGTGTTTGGGTACTGGAACACAGAGGTAAGACGCGGACCGTTTGCGTCTATCCATATCGCTTGCTGATATAAACCGTCCGCATTAAGCCTTGAAAACCATCCAATGAATGCAGCGGCAAATTTACCGTTTCCAAGCCAATTCAACAGACCGAACCAGACGATTGCATAGGCGGTGCCCGTTAATGTGATTTGGATGATACGATTTAATCTTCCTTCCCCAGACATAAAATAGGTAAGGGTGAAGAAAACGGCATACGTAAACATGATCAAAACAGCATTTACCGCCAAATAACTGGAAGCTGCAAAAAATGACGAAACTCCATAGGTTATAGGTAGTAAGAATACGATAGTTGTAAGTATGTCGGATTCATTATTTCTTTTTTTGAATTGAAGCAGGAATCCTGCCGCCAAGAATGATAGAATAGAAGCGATAAGGACTGACCAGTATATTGGTTTTTCAAAGTACGTCAATTGTCCGTTAAACAAAGCAAACTGAAATGGGGACCAGAACAAGAACAAAATAAGAGTAATTAACATTCCCCAATGAATAAGAGGGAATTTGTCGTTTTTGTCGTTTCTTTGCTTAGGCTTTGAAGCCCCATAGCCATATGTAGACAAAGTTCTATTCTCCTTTGCATTAAATTACGATAATAATAATAGCATAGGTAGTCGAAAACTTCCATTTCACTGAAATGCAACTGGATCTTTCCTAATAGCCATACTTCGAGCATATTTAGATTCTATGAATTTCCAGAAAACCTTTAAAATCGGACAAGGGAATTGGTTCAGATGCGAGCGATGCGTGGCTTCATGCTGTTGCCAATTCTTTTTTTAATGTCACTGTGGTGTAAGGGTGGATACGATTCAAGAGTATATCCGCACTAACTGAAAACACGGAATTGGCGGTTTAATCATGAAATTCTCAACTGGAGCGCCAAAACGATTAACGGAGGAACAACAGACCTAGTTGAAGCAGACCATTGTTGACTCGTTGCCTCATAAGGTCGTGTTCACCGCCAAGTGTAACTGGACGCTGGAGATCATCGGAGCGTACATCAACCGTGAGTTCGGGCAAGAGTATTCTATTCCGGGTATATCAAAAATGAGTCTGTCGAAACCACGTTTCCAAGCTTAAAAATACGAAAACGGCGAAATTGATCACATTTTGTGTGAAGACGAAATGTGATTCGAGCAGCATACGGTGGTTTGAAAAAGGAAAGCTGAGAACCCATCGTGCAAAGATGCTGGAACCATTTTGGAGTGAAATGAACGGAAGACTTACGAGGGTGCTTCTACCACCTTATAGCCCTGAACTTAATATGCGTCGAAAGGCTATGGAAGTGGTTGAAATCCGATGTCATTAACATTGCACCGTGGCGGAGATTCGCCAAAGAAATCCGGCGTATGTATTCGCATATTGGAAGACAGATGTAAGATGTTCAGCATTAGTGTCACTCATAACAGCATTTAAGCACCTCCTGACTCTGTCGTTGTGACACCAAGCCACTTTACAAACAGTGTAACAGTTGGCCCATCCCCTAACCAATAGAATTATCTAAAATAACACAAAGATGAAAGAAATTATCATGACCTGCTAGATTTAATGTTCGATTTACGACATCATCTTGCGCTATAATGGATGAAGCGACAAGAAATATGCCATACATCAACATGATAAGCAGCATATTCACTGCCAAATACTATCGATGCTGCTATTATCATTGATAACGTGAAACTAGCGGGTAATAAGAATTCTAGTAGGGACAATGTATCTTTGTGACTAGACCAATTGAATCGTTTCCAAGCTAACTACGATGGCTGTGAATACTAGCTGAGAAAAGTGCTGCTACATATTGGTTGCTCATAGTCTGATATTCGTCCGATAATATAGTGCAACTTTAAATGTGGACCAAAGTAAGAACAAGATAATGACTCCAAGCAGCAACCAAGGCGCTTTGGAGCCTTTGGCGTTTTTTTGGCTTTGGAGCCGTTGTATCCATAAGTCGACAATTTTCTACTTCCTTTTCTAGTTTCATATGCTTGTACTCTAACTCAGTACTTATTCGATGAAAAACGATACTATAAAATATAGCTAAGGGAGATAAAATGAATCAATATCTAAGTAATCTATTTAAATATAAAGATCTGTTCTTCGAGTTGGTTAGAAAAGATATAAAGCTAAAATACCGTAACTCCGTATTGGGGATTTTGTGGAGCATGTTAAATCCTCTATTGATGATGGTCGTGTTAAGTATTGTGTTTGCAACATTATTTAAACATGAGATTCCGCATTTCGCCGTTTATGTACTGATTGGTCGAATTGTTTATCAATTCTTCTCTGAGTCTACAAATTTTGCAATGGACTCTATTTATGCGAACGGTCAATTAATAAAGAAAGTATATGTTCCAAAGTACTTCTTCCCGTTGTCGCGTGTGTGCTCGTCATTTATTACAACATTTGTGGCATTAGTTCCGCTTGGGGCAGTAATGCTAGTTACCGGACTCTCATTTCGATGGGTTAACCTAATGTTCCTTTTCCCTATGTTTTATTTGTTAATCATATCAGCCGGTATTGGATTGATCCTAGCCGCAATTAATGTGTTTTTTAAAGATATGAAGCATTTTTATTCCATAATATTAATGGTTGTTATGTATATGACACCAATTTTTTATCCAGCATCTATTATTCCTGAAAAGTATATGCCGTTAATAATGTTAAATCCCTTGTATACAATCGTAAATATGTTTCGAGACGTTATGATGTATGGTGTAGTTCCTGACTTTATGTCGCATTTAATTTGTATTGCATATATGCTTATATATGGCGTTCTAGGTTTGTTTGTTTTCTATAAGACACAGGATCGTTTTATTTATCATTTATAAGACAGAGGTATACTATGAATGAAACAGTTATAGAGGTATCTAATATAACGATGAGATATCGACTTGCAACAGAGCGAGTTGATTCGTTAAAACATTTCTTTGTTAAAAAGATAAAGAGAGAAATTAGATATGAAAATTTCTTTGCACTTCGTGATGTGAGCTTTTCCGTTAATAAAGGAGAAGTATTTGGAATCATTGGTAATAATGGTGCTGGAAAGAGTACGCTTCTTAAAATTATTGCCGGTGTTTTAAAACCTACTACCGGGGCGATTACTAGAAAGGGGAGTATAGCACCCTTAATAGAACTAGGCGCAGGTTTTAATGGTGAATTAACAGGTATTGAAAATATTAAACTTAATGGATTGTTACTGGGATACTCCAAAAAATTCATTAATGAAAAGCTAGACGAAATTGTTGAATTCTCTGATCTAGGTAAATTCATACACACCCCATTGAAAAATTACTCTTCTGGCATGAAGGCTAAATTAGGTTTCTCGATTGCTACAGTGGTACAACCTGAGATTCTAATTGTGGATGAAGTGTTGGCAGTTGGGGATATAAACTTTAAAGAAAAATCAGAAAAGAAGATTCGCTCCATGATGGAGGGTGGGACCACAGTGTTATTTGTATCACACTCATTAGGACAAGTGGAAAGTTTATGTGATCGTGTACTTTGGATGGAACACGGACAAGTAATGAGGATTGGAGCATCTGAAAAGGTGATTAAAGAATACCAGGAGGCATCAAAGAGTAAGTGAAAGTGTATGAAATGTTGATGGCGTTTGGTGTTGCAAGGAGGTGAAAGATGAGAATTCTATATTTCTCTACTGTTAATTGGAAATGGATTAAGCAGAGGCCTCATTTTATAGCAGAGTATTTATCTTTACAAAATGTTGAGGTCGATTATCTTTCATTAACACCGTTTGGCAAGGGCATTGTTCATAAGGTGAAGAAAGGAAATCTAAATATTATAGATTCATATGTAGTACCCTTTTCGCTGAAGCTGAAGGTTATTGAAATTATAAATATTAGATATATTAAAAAGGTGTTAAAGCATCGTGAATACGATGTCATTGTGCTAACAGCTCCCTTGCAGCATCGATACATTTCAAAAAGTATGAAAGAAAATGCTGTTCTTATATACGAATGTATGGATAACATGCCCTTTTTTTATATAGATAAACTTCGAGATAGAATGATTAAAGAAGAAAGTATTACTCTGAATCAAGTAGATGCAGTTATTACAAGCTCTCATCAATTATTGCTTGAATTGAAACGGAGAAATCCAGATTGCTGTTTGCCCGCTACAAACATTCCAAATGCAGTGGATGAGGCTACGTTTAATAAATTACCTCAAAAAAAGGTTCTATCTGAACCTAACTTAGTTTATATAGGAACAATTAGTCATTGGCTCGATTGGGAGACCATTATTTTTTTTTCTGAGCAGCATCCTGAATACTCGATCTATTTAATTGGCCCATGTGAATATAAACCTGATCAGTTGTCAGATAACATCATATTGTTAGGAGCCATACCACACCAAGAGGTTTTAGACTATATCTATTCAGGAAATATAATGTTATTACCGTTTCAGGTAAATGAACTTATAAAGGCCGTTGATCCAGTGAAATTATATGAATATATTTCGTTAAATAAACCAGTTGTAAGTTCATACTGGAAAGAAATTGATAAATTCAAACATAATCGGTTGAAGTTTTACTCCCAGTACCAAGAATTTGAGAGGGCTATTATACAATTATCTCAATCGAATGAGCATACTGAAGTTAATCGAACCTTTATATACGATAATTCTTGGGTCAAAAGGTCGTCAGAATATCTGGAATTTCTAAAAAACATCATAAAAGCAAAGGCTTGAATGTAGGGGGAATACTGATGAAAATTTGTGTGCTAGGTCTTGGTTATATTGGCTTGCCAACTGCAGCAATGTTCTCTAGTCATGGACATGAAGTTATTGGAGTGGATGTAAATGCGAGCATTGTTGAGACATTAAACAATGGCTCCATACATATTGAAGAGCCAGGGCTTTCAGAATTGATCAAAGATGCTGTTCATTCTCAGATGTTTAAGGCTTCCTTACATCCTGAAAAGGCTGACGTGTTTATTATTGCAGTTCCTACTCCAAATAATAATGATGATTCTTATATGAGCTGTGATTTGTCATTTGTATTAAACGCTTGTCAATCCATTATCCCATACTTGGAAAAAGGGAATATTATCATCGTGGAATCTACCATTTCTCCGAGATCTATGGACGACTATGTTAAAGTGTTGTTTGAAGATAATGGTTTTACGGCAGGGGAGGATATCTATCTTGCGCATTGCCCTGAACGGGTACTCCCTGGACAAATCCTGAAAGAATTAATCCATAATAATCGAATTGTGGGTGGCATTACTGGGAAATGTATACAAGCTGCAGCGGAAGTTTATTCAGCATTCGTACAAGGGGAGATTATTAGGACGGAAGCGAAGACAGCAGAAATGTCTAAATGCATGGAAAATACCTTTCGAGATGTAAATATCGCTTTAGCGAATGAATTGGTGAAGATTTGTTACGATCTAGATATAAATGCGTTGGAAGTCATTAACATGGCTAACAAACATCCGAGGGTTAATATCCATAGCCCGGGGCCTGGTGTTGGAGGACATTGTTTAGCGGTAGATCCTTATTTTATTTATGCAAAGTCACCTGATTATGCAAACATTATTAAACTTGCTAGAGATACAAACAACAGCATGCCGGAATTTGTTGTTAAACTATCTAGTGAATTGTTACAGGGGATCGATCGCCCGAAGGTTGCTGTATTTGGTGTGACTTATAAAGGAAACGTTGATGATATGCGTGAATCCCCTGCATTAGAAATCATTGAGTTGCTTAAAGCAAGAGGATATCAGGTCTCAATATATGATCCCCATGTCTCCCATATAGAATTTGTAGATGAAGAAACAGCTGTTACAGCTGCGGATCTAATATTAGTACTAACAGATCACAATGAATTTATGGAATTAAACCATAATAAGATAGCAAAGCGAATGCGAACCCCAATGTTATTAGATACGAAGAATATAGTAAAGTCACAGTTAAGATCCGGCCTAGAAGTGATCAATTACGGAAACATCTATCAATATAAACGCAGCAGTAAAGGAGAAATCTATGAAGTTATTAGATGAAGTAACTGAGGCGTATCATGGTAGTAAAGGAGAAGTTTTCGCCAGAAAAACAAGAGAGGGGATCCATTGGATATGCTCTCAAGCAAAAGGACAGGATGTCCTGGATATAGGCTGTTCGCAAGGGATAACTGAGATTATTTTAGCGCGAGAAGGAAAAAAGGCGGTCGGGATCGATATAGAACCTGAAGCAATTGAATATGCGAAGGCTTCATTAAGCAACCAATCTGAATCTGTTCAGGCAAATGTAACCTATGAAGCATCCAGTATATTTGATTACAATTCAGAGCACCAGTTTGATACGGTTATTCTTTCAGAAGTGTTAGAGCATTTTTCTTCATCGGAGTCCTTGTTAGAGCGAATATCTGGATTCTTGAAACAAGACGGCACACTGATCATAACAGTACCATTTGGAATAAATGATTATATTGATCATAAGAAAACTTATTATCTATTCAACTTGCTAGACGACCTAGCTCCATACTTTTCAGTCTTTGAGGTAAAGTTTTTTGGAAAGTGGATCGGGGTAGTAGCTGAAAAATGTCCTAGGAAAAGGCCATCGGTAGATAATGATATTATGGTGAGGGAACTAGAAAAACAATTTTATGCTATTGAAAGAAGTTTGGTTGATAATCTTTCTGAGAAATCCAATAAATTAGTTAAACTAAATACACAATATAGAGAAGTAATGTCTACACTCGAAGAACTAAAGCGAGAAAATACTGCGTTAAAAAAACAAATCGAGACGCTAGAGATAAAATCTACCGAATTGCCTAAAGATCATAAGGATAATGACATTGCTAGTTTGAATCAGAAAATTGAAGAGCTTACATTAAGTTTATCTAAGTCTAAAGGTATCATAATGGAAAAAAATCAAACTATTATGAGACGGATTAAGAGCGAAGAAGAAACCTTATCCAAGTATAAAGATTCGATATTCCAATACAATCAATTGGAGGCGAGATACGCTAACGTATCTAAAAAGTATGATCTGCTTAGTAAGGCTAAGTTAGGGAAATTAACTTTGAACTATTGGAAGTACAAAAAGAGAATTCCAAATGATTTCTGAAACAAAATGCGGAGGCTGTACAATGGATCTTGGGTATATAGAACGTAAACTTAAAGAATTACATAATCTTAAAACCAAGATTATGAAGGAAATGGATATTGACTGGGATGATGGCGGATATTACAACAACGGTATGACATTCGTAACAAAAAAATATAAACGTAACTTTGAAAATTTACAAGATATGAAAATTGCATGTATTATGGATGATTTTACTTTTCATTCCTATGATCCGCAATGCAAACTAATGCAAGTGACACCAAATAATTGGTTATCTGAGATTAAGGAATTTAAACCAGATCTCTTCTTTCTAGAATCAGCTTGGAAAGGGATGAAGGGGCTTTGGAACACACAGGTTGCACATATTAGTGATGAGTTAATTGAGCTGCTGAATTATTTAAGAAGTAATGATGTTCCAATCGTTTTTTGGAATAAGGAAGACCCTGTGCACTACAATACATTTCTTGCGACTGCTAAATATGCAGACTTTGTGTTTACAACTGATATTGATTGCATCAAAAAATATAAATCAATATTAAAACATGAACGTGTGTATTTATTACCGTTTGCTGCGCAAACCAAGTTCCATAATCCGTTGGAATATTATGATCGTCAGGACAAGTACTGTTTCGCTGGAGCATATTACAAGCGCTACCCTGAAAGAATACGTGATCTAGAGACTTTTATTGACGCAATTACCGAGAACAACGTAATAGATATTTATGACCGAAATTATTATAATAATGATTCTAATTATTCATTCCCAAAATCATATAAGCGTTATATAGTTGGCAATTTAAAGCCTGATGAAATTGATAAAGCATATAAAGGATATCGTTATAATATCAACATGAATTCAGTAAAGCAATCTCAAAGCATGTGTGCACGTCGAGTTTTTGAATTGCTTGCATCTAACACTGTGACAGTAAGCAATTATTCAAAAGCTGTCCGTAATTTCTTCGGTGATTTAGTAATTTGTACGGATGATGGGAAGCGTCTGAAAGATGAAATTAAAAAGTTTGATGATATAGAATACTATCAAAAGTTCAGATTACAGGGCCTTAGAAAAGTTTTACAGGATCATACCTATCAAGAGAGGTTGAATTATCTTGTTAATAAAGTCTATACAAATGCTTTGGAAATAGTACAACCTCATGTAGCGATATTTGTATCAGCAATTACCGACGAGGAAATTGCACGCGCCATTAAGCAGTTTGAAAGACAACAATACGAATCAAAGCATTTATTTATCGTCACGAAACGGATAGATGATTATTCCAATACTTCGGCTATTAGTTTTGTTGGGGAAAATTTATCCAAGGAGTTTGCTGGAATTCAAGAGAATTATGACTATGTCTCATTCTTTTCTAATATAGACTACTATGGGGAAAACTATATTACAGACCTACTTCTTGCGTTAAAATACTCGGATAATTCCGTTATTACGAAAGGAACTTACTATTCTAATAAAGAAAGTGGTATAAAGAAGCAGAATGAAGGACACCAGTATCGGCAGATAGATCAAGCAAGTGTTAGAAAATCACTTATTCAGTCTAATCTCTTATCTGAAGATCGCTTAGTTACCTTTATTGACTCTATTGATGATGCAATCTTAGAAAAAGTAGCATTATCTGTAGATGAATATAATTATTGCATGAATGAAATAAATGATGAATGTGTGATTGTAGATGACATTTATATCTTAGATAAAGGTGCGAGCATCTCAGCCGTTGAAGAGGTCGTAAGTAATATTAAGGGGAGTGAATTTCTATCTGCTAACACAATTCTTTCACCTTATGACATAGTGAAAGTGGTTGGAAAGTCTAAAAAGATATCCCTTAATTTAGAAAACAATTCAGTGGCAATTCAATCAGAATTAGTTACTGGGCATCAATATATATATATGGATAATTACTTTTTTATAGAAGAATTCAATTTTGATTCTATGATGGACATGTATTTGGATGTTGATTTCCAATCACGTTTTTCCTTAGATATAGTCGCTGTATTTTATGACCATAAAAAAAATAAATTAAGGAATATTATTAAACCTTGCAATCGTAAAATTTCTGTATCAATAGATTCTGCTGTTAAATACGTGAAGTTCGGGTTTAGGGTAGCAGAAGCAGGAAAGTGTTATATCAAACAGTTAATCATTGGTCAATTTAATGTAGATACAGGTTGTTATCTAAACAAATCGAATGTATTGTTGATAGCTGATAATTATCCTGACTATCAAGATTTATATCGTTATGCCTTTATCCATTCACGCTTGATAGAGTACAAGAATCAAGGCCAACTAGTAGATGTGTTTAAACTTAATGAAAAATACAACAAAGGATATTCGGAGTTTGGAGGCATTGATGTCGCAAGCGGTTATTTCGAAGAATTGCGAAATAATCTTTTTTATGCTTCATACGATACAGTTCTAATACATTTTTTGAATGATAATATTTGGGGATGTATTAAAAATAGTGTAGTGGACAAGAAAATAATTGTATGGATTCATGGTTCAGAAATTCAACCATGGTGGAGAAGAAAGTATAATTACAGCTCTGACCAACAATTAAATAAGGCTAAAGCTGAATCGGAAAAGCGCCTAGCATTTTGGAAAGATATATTCAAACTTGCTTTGAGTGGCCAATATTCATTCCACTTTGTGTTTGTTTCAAACTACTTTGCACATGAAGTATTCGAGGATATTAATATAGTTCTGCCTAAAGAAAAGTACAGTGTTATTCATAATTATATCGATAATAGACTATTTAGTTATTCTGAGAAGGATCCAGAGTTAAGAAAAAAAATACTATCCATTAGACCCTTTGCTAACCGTAAATATGCAAATGATTTAACAGTAAAAGCTATCCAATTGTTAGCTAAAGAATCATTTTTCAAAGAGTTGGAGTTTAAGATTATTGGACAAGGGGAGTTGTTCCAATCCACACTTAAGCCGCTAATGAGATATAAAAATGTATCCATAGAAGAGAAGTTTTTGAGGCAAGAAGAGATTGCGGAAATTCATAAACAATACGGAGTATTCATGGTTCCAACAAGAATGGACTCACAAGGAGTTTCTCGTGATGAAGCAATGTCTTCTGGCCTGGTACCTGTAACGAATCGAGTAGCAGCTATCCCAGAATTTGTTGATGAACAGTGCGGGTTGCTAGTTGAAGAAGAAGATTATGTCGGTTTGGCAGAAAGCATTAAATTGCTATACATGGAACCAGAACTTTTTTTGAAACTATCTATGAAAGCAGCAAATCGTGTTAAAAATCAGAGCGGCTATCAATCTACTATACTAAACGAAATAGATTTAATTAAGGTCTAGATAGGTTTACTAGAAGTGAGTAGCTCATAAACAAGATTATTTTTGGGTTATTCACTTTCTTTTTATAACTATTAAGCCCCCTAATCCCCTTGGACACTTCCGGACTAAGCGCTGTACAATAAACTTAGCTGGAGGTTACGAGTATGAGAGTCCAACACAGCAAATTCGACGAACTCCGAATTCAGGTGGTTGAAGAGGCGCTGGATAGGGGAAACGTGGCACTAACGGCACGTAAGCGTGGCATCTCCCCTTACTCGCTTTACAAATGGGTGAAGCAATATCGGGATGAGGTGGAGATGACCATGAGCAAAAAGAAAAAGATAGATAACCTAAGTCCACCACAGACGACAGAAGAGTGGAAAGAAAAGTACGATCAGGCTGCCAAATTGCTGGGCGAGAAGGAAATGGAGATCGCCATTCTTCGGGAACTTGTAAAAAAAAAGCATCCGCACATCCAATGGAAGTGGCCCGAAGATGGATCGCATTAGGTTATCCGGTACAGAAGGTGCTGAGAGTCTGTAACCTTTCTCGTTCGACTTACTACCATCAGCGTAAGACTGGCCCGAAGCAAAAGCGTTCCTCTAGCGGGGGGCGTCCAGTACCTGGATACTCCTTTACGTTTAAAGGAAGCAAGGTGCTCGACTGGCGGATTAAGAAGCTATACTGGAAGGCGAAGAGTCTTCCTACGGCTACCATAAGATAACGATACGATTACGTCGTGAGCATCACATTCAGATTAACAAGAAAAAGGTATGCCGTCTGTGTAAAGAGATGGGGATCCTAGACAAGCCTAGAACCCCGAAAGCAATCCGTCCGCACCGCCTAGCTAACAACATGGAGGTAACCGGGCCAAATCAATTGTGGCAATTGGACGTGAAATACGGTTACGTGGCTGGCCTGCAGCGCTACTTCTACACAGCGAATATGATCGATGTTTATGATCGCAGGATTGTAGGATACCACTGTGGAAAAGACTGTACCACCAAGGATATCCTGGCCACCGTCCAGAAAGCGTTGAGTCGGAACATCTTCGTACAAGAGACGCCGCTAGTCGTCCGAACGGATAATGGGCCACAGTTTAAAAGCAACAAATTTAGAGAGTTTTTCGAAGGTATAGACGGACTGATCCATGAACGTACACCTAATCGAACTCCGAACAAAAAAGCGTATGTAGAGTCCTTTCACAGCATTTTAGAACGTGAATGCTTTAAGCGCCATATGTTTATGAGCTTCGAGGAAGCCTTTGCCGCAGTGGATCGGTTTATGGATTTTTACAACAACCGGAGAATCCACATGAGTTTGTACGGCTATTCTCCTACGGAATTTCTTGCGAAACTCGAAAAAAACGAAGTGAGAGCATTTAAACTGGCGCTTTAGTAAGAGAAGTCCTTTTTATCTCCTGAAGTGTCCAAAATTAAGGGGCTGGACCGATAATTTGGTTAAAAATATTAAAGTGAAGGAGTAAAGATACTTTGCTTCTATATGTGCTGTATTTAATACTAACTGTATTAGGATTGTCATTAGTTAAGTTGGACAAAAATAGCTTGCTATTTGATATAAAAAACACAGGTATACATTTGGGTATAGGTTTCTTAACTATTGTTGGAATGTTCTGTTATATCGCTAGTTTTAGCATATTTATGATAATAATACAAAAGAATGAATTGAGTTATATTTACCCGATATTAAATGGATTAGTAGCAATCATGACATTCATTGTAGGTACTGTTATTTTTAATGAAGTAATAACACTACAAAAGGTTATTGGTTTTATAGTGATCGTTATAGGTATATTTATAATTAATATAAGGGGATAGGAGTTACGAGCATGAAGAAGCTTATTATTATTCCTGCATATAATGAAGAAAAAAATATTGTAAGAGTAATTGAGGATATTTTGAACAATGTTAATGGGTTTGATTACATCATTGTTAATGATTGTTCAACCGATGATACAATTAACTTATGTAAAGAGAAAGGGTTTAATGTATTAAACCTTCCAACTAACCTAGGAATAGGTGGTTGTGTACAAGCAGGCTATAAGTATGCTAGAGATAATGGTTATGATATAGCCATCCAATTCGATGGAGATGGTCAGCATAATGCGAAATACATAGAGACCCTTTGTAGTGTTATGCTCGAAAAAGAATATGACATGGTAATAGGATCAAGATTTATTAATAATGTAGGCTTTCAATCTTCAACAGTTCGAAGGATCGGAATAAAATTTTTGAGCGAACTAATTAAAAGCATCACTAAAACTAATATTTCTGATCCTACTTCAGGTTTTCGAATTATTAATAAGCAAGTAATAAATTGTCTGTGCAAGTACTATCCTATGGATTATCCTGAGCCAGAGAGTATAGTAAGTTTATGCAGAATGGGATATAAGGTTGGTGAAGTCCCTGTAATAATGAATGAAAGAATTGAAGGTAAATCCTCGATTAGCCCTTCTAGATCCATATATTATATGGTAAAGGTAAGCTTGGCTATCATTATCGACTATTTAAAAACAAGAAACAGAAAAAAAAAGGAGTTATTACATGGAAGCTAAACTTCAAATGTTACTACTTCTTGGCTGTCTCACTACTCTTGTTTTCATTATTAATATGATTAGAAAAGAAAAATTAGAATTGAAGTACTCATTGCTGTGGATATTTATTTGTATAAGTATTATATTTTTATGTGTTTTTCCAAACAGTATAAATGCGATGGCAAATTTGATGGGAATAATAACACCAATTAATGCGTTATTCTTTTGGGGCCTGGTTTCAAGCCTAATTATAAACTTCCAACTAACTGTTGCAGAATCAAGAAAGTCTAAAAAAATAAAGGAACTTAGTCAAGCAATAGCTCTGTTAGAAAAAAAAATAGAGTGTAATGGAAATCAAAATAAGCAGAGATAGGAGGAAGAGAATGAGTCATTTTATTAAAAAGAACAGGGCTTTGATAATCTTTGCGATAGTTATTTTGATGTTTAGTGGGTCTTTTTCGTTA
Source organism: Paenibacillus profundus (assembly GCF_021369635.1). Lineage (GTDB taxonomy): Bacteria > Bacillota > Bacilli > Paenibacillales > Paenibacillaceae > Paenibacillus_B > Paenibacillus_B profundus. Next base: position 304,111 of record NZ_JAJNBZ010000004.1, read on the forward strand.
TATACATACTCTAAAGCACAAGAAAAAATTGATCTGTCAAGTGTATATGAATCTTTTTTGAAATATAAATTTTCTTCTTTAGATAAAAATATTTTTGAAAAAACTAGTGAAAAAACGTATATTGTTGAATGGGAAAATGGTCAAGTCCCTTTTTACATCCAGTTATTCGACAATGCTTTTGGTTCTCCGCCCAGTAGTAAATATTATTCCCCTGCTAGTATTCCTGATAGTGCTAAAGCTATTCAAGTGGATGTTAAACTTGCAGGCACATATGGGACTGACGCGAATGTGTTTCTTATGTTTTATAATGATAACACCAGATTAAAGAATGGCGTTAAAACCATCCAGTTAAGGAATCCACGTAACAAAGATAAGAGCCACACAAACAAAATAGAATCGTTTTCTTTTAAATCTAATATATTACCGAAATATAAGTATTTTAAAATTGCAATAAAGCTAAATCCCGAAAAAAGTGGGAAAGGTTTTTTTAGAATGGAAGATTTGGATATCATTTTCAAATAATAAGACAGGTGAAAAGCTCATATGTTAAATAAATTGCTAGGTTATATGTCTAAAAACAAGTCAATTCTATTAATTTTAACAGTTGGTTTTTTAATAAGATTATTTGTTTTGATTAATTACCAGAATAACATGACTCTTTTTAGCGATGATTCTAGATACGTAATATCTGGAATAGAGTTTTTGAAAACAGGCCGTATAATGTATGATGGGAATACAGAATCTACTGTATTTATGATGCCGGGCTTAGCTTTCTTACTGAGCCTAATTTTTAGTATTACAGGATATACTGAATTAGGTTTATTAATGGCAAGACTACCGTTTATATTTATAGGACTATTGTCGATATTTGGACTGTATTTGATTTGTAATAGGATCTTTAATAAACACACAGGATACATTGCAGCATTTTTATTAGCATTATCATTTCCTCATGTGTCCTTAGATAATATGTTTTTAACAGAGTCACCATTTATTTGTATTACGATTTATTTTGTATATTATTCTATAAGGTTTTGCGATAGTAAAAAAAATAATGATTTTTTAATTTTGTTGTCACTATACTTGATAGGAATAATATTCAAACCTACAATTGGCTTATTGCCAATTGCTTTTATTCCATACTATTTACACAAAAAGCTGCCTATTAAGTTAATTGTAAGTAGAGGATTATTTGCAGTTGTGATAGTTGTTCTTTTTATGACACCATGGTGGGTAAGGAATTACCAAATAGTAGGTGAATTCCTGCCGTTTACCGGGAATCAAGGAGATACAAAATTACTTGGAACATATCAAGGAATAGGTTATCCCAATGAACCTAAGATGGATGATATTGCGAAATACTTAAATAATAAGAGTAGCATGGGAGAATATAAGCATAGATACTTTCAGTTTAAGGAGAAAGGTGAAATTGCTGATGCTAGGATAAAAGAATGGTTTAATAATAATCCTAAAGGATTTTTTTATAGCTATTTAATTTATAAACCAATTAAAATTCTGAGCGAACCATTTTATGACATTAAAATATTTGACATAAATAGGTCGATAGTCAAAGGGATGCAGTTATTATTAGTTTTATTTTCAGCAATCGGAGTATCAGTTGGATTATATAAATTCAGAAAGAATAGTATGTTTTTTTCTATATTTTTGATTTTATTAATCGTTATATATTTTGTTTATCTAAATTCATTCTATTTGGCCCATCCTAGATATAGCGCTTATATCATGCCGTTCATATTCATTATCGCGGCATATATAATAGATATGATAGTAAACAAAGTGAAGAGTATTGCCTTGAAGCTTTGAGGCTGGGGAGCCATTTGAGATTAATCGTTCTATGAGGCCATGTTCCATCATGCTTGAGGCAGATATCCATATACCTTTTTTTATGGATCTAGACTACAAGTATTTAAAGAAACTTTGCAGATTAAGCCGAGGATTTTGACGACATATTGTTGGATTTTACTGACGAACGTTTTGACTTATTCCGTATTGATGAATCATATATAACGAGATCTGTGGAGTTGTTAAAATCTGACTTAATAACCCAATTTAAGGTTGTGAACATGTTAAGAGGTTTATAGAATCAACACATTTATTGTGGGAGAGACCATGTAAGTCATTTTTCCAAGAACCTCTAAAAGTTGTTCCTCCCCATAAAATTATTTTATGTGAAGCTTATTGGTCAATGAAGTATGTAAGTAACTACGAGATAATAGAATTTCCTAACAATCAATTGGCGATGATTAAAAATGTTAATAATATGTTCAATAGATACCATACATTTATTAAAGCCCATGCCTCTGGAATACATGTAGTATCTCACGAAGGGTTGGCAGATCAAGCACACATTTGGAGCCTCAGTCCTTGTCATTATACTGATGATTATTATAAAAGTATATATAAACAAATTGAATCTATAACTGATAGAATAGTTAGTAAATGAGTGCTTAATATGTTAGGTGCATTTTAAAATTAAGATTAAGGGTGGTGATCATCAATGAAAGGAATCATACTTGCAGGTGGAACGGGTTCTCGACTTTTTCCCCTAACAAAAGTTACTAACAAGCATTTGCTTCCTGTTGGCAGATATCCTATGATATTTCACTCTGTTTACAAGCTCATGAGTGCAGGTATACACGATATCCTTGTTGTAACTGGTAAGGAACATATGGGGGAAGTCGTAAACCTCTTAGGTAGCGGAACAGAAATGGGAGTTTCCTTTACCTATAAAGTTCAGGACGAAGCAGGGGGGATTGCTCAAGCATTAGGTTTAGCCGAACAGTTTGTCGGGCGCGATCAGATGCTTGTCATTCTCGGGGATAATGTATTTGAAGACACTATTGGAGAGTACGTTCAAAACTTTAGAGAACAGTCATCAGGTGCTAAAATTCTGCTGCAAAAAGTACATGATCCTCAGCGTTTTGGAGTAGCGGAATTATTGGGTGATCATATCAAGTCTATAGAAGAAAAGCCCAAAGATCCCAAGAGCAACTTGGCTGTTACAGGAATTTATATGTATGATCATACCGTATTTGACATCATTAAATCTTTGCAGCCTTCAGCACGTGGTGAACTAGAAATAACCGATGTTAATAATGCCTATATTCAACGTAATGAGTTAACCTATGATATTTTGCAGGGCTGGTGGACAGATGCGGGCACACATGCTTCTTTGTCGCGAGCTAATGAATTAGCTAAAAATGTTGTCTTTGGTGAAGAATTTGGAAAATTAAAGCTATGAGGAGGTAGAGTAATAGTGAAGGTCACTCCACTATCCTTAAAGGGTGCATTGCGAATTGAACCGGTGGTCCATGGTGACCACCGTGGTTTTTTTATGGAGAGTTATAATGAAAATAAATATTATTCAGTAGGAATAACAAATGAGTTTATACAAGATAATCACTCCTTGTCTACAGAGCCAGGTGTCTTAAGGGGATTGCATTATCAGTTGAATCCTATGGCACAGGCTAAGTTGGTTCGTGTGCTGTCTGGGGCCATATATGATGTGATTGTGGATATTCGTCGGGAATCGCCTACATTCGGTAAATGGGAAGCGATAATACTAACCGAATACAATAAACATCAGTTATTGGTGCCCAATGGGTTCGCACATGGATTTTGTACATTAGTTCCCAATACACAGGTGCTCTATAAAGTTGATGAATATTATTCTCCTGAACATGATCGGGGCATCTTATGGAATGATCCTACTCTAGGTATTGTATGGCCTGTGACACACCCTGTCCTATCGGATAAAGATAAGAATCATCCCTTATTGACAGAGGCAGAATTGAACTTTTGAGTATGGGAGAATGTGAATATGAAGTTGCTTATTACTGGTGGTGCGGGGTTTATCGGCAGTAATTTTATCATATATATGCTAAACAAATATCCAGGTTATCGGATTGTTAACGTTGATGCCTTAACCTATGCAGGAAATTTGGAAAGCCTAACTTCTGTCGAGAATCATCCAAACTACACCTTTGTAAAGGCTGATATTACAGACAAAGATGTAATGGATACCGTATTTGAACAAGGCGTTGATGTTGTAGTAAACTTCGCAGCAGAATCGCATGTGGATCGTTCTATTCTTGAACCAGAAGCGTTTGTCCGAACCAACGTATTAGGAACACAGGTACTTCTCAATGCCGCAAAAAGAAGTGGCGTGAAGAAATTTATTCAAGTTTCGACAGATGAAGTGTATGGAACTCTTGGCGAGACAGGGTTATTTACAGAGGAAACTCCACTTGCTCCAAACAGTCCATACTCTGCTAGTAAAGCAAGTGGTGATTTATTAGTTCGGGCCTATCACGAAACATTCGGATTACCAGTGAATATTACCCGTTGTTCTAATAATTATGGATCTTATCAGTTTCCAGAAAAGTTAATACCATTAATGATAGCGAATGCGTTATGCGACAAACCATTACCATTATATGGGGATGGTTTACAGATTAGGGATTGGTTGCACGTAGAAGATCACTGTAGTGCAATCGATTTGGTTATTCATGAGGGCGTTACTGGTGAAGTATATAATATTGGCGGAAATAATGAGCGAAGTAACGTTCACATTGTTAAAACGATTCTTGAACAACTGGGTAAGCCAGAATCCTTAATCAAATACGTTGAAGACCGACTCGGACATGATCGTCGTTATGGAATTGACGCGACCAAGATAACGACCGAACTCGGCTGGAAGCCTAAGCATACTTTTGAGACGGGGATTAATGAAACAATTGATTGGTACTTAAATAACCGGACATGGTGGGAGAGAATACAGTCGGGAGCATACCAGACGTATTATGAACAACAATATGGGAAACGGCTGGGGGAGTAAGAATGAACATACTCGTAACAGGCGCTAATGGGCAATTAGGGGCGGACGTAGTCCGCCTTTTTTCTGAAAAAGGACACCATGTAGTTGGACTAGGAAGAGTACAATTAGACATCACAAACGCGATAATGTGCAACAATGTAATTGATGAAATACAACCCGACGCAGTTATTCACTGTGCAGCCTATACAGCGGTCGACAATGCGGAGACGGATCAAGATAATGCCTACTTAGTTAATGCTATTGGAACTAGAAACATCGCCGTTGCTGCAGAACGTATAAAGGCCAAAATGTGTTACATTAGCACAGACTATGTATTTGACGGCACGTCCTCTAGTCCCTATTATGAATATGACAATACCAATCCATTGACCGTGTACGGAAAATCGAAACGGGCAGGGGAACAATTGGTACAATCCTTATGTTCTCGTTGGTTTATTGTAAGAACGTCCTGGGTGTACGGAGCTTCAGGTAACAACTTCGTCAAGACGATGTTGAAAATAGGCGAGGAACGCGACTCATTGCAAGTAGTAAATGATCAATGGGGTTCGCCAACTTACACGTGTGATTTGACATTGTTTTTAGAGGAACTAGTAATGACTGAAAAGTATGGTATATATCATGCTTCTAACACCGGAATATGCACATGGTATGAATTTGCCCAAGCCATTTTTGAAGAGGCAAAAATGCCTGTCAAGGTTGAGCCATGTACGACGGAACAATTTCCACGTCCAGCACCACGGCCTCGTTATTCAGCTATGGAACCAATGGCAATACGAGTCAATGGCCTCGCACCAATTCGTCATTGGAGAGAGGCACTGAAAGATTATATGAACCAACATTAGAATTGGAAGTGAATGAGTATGGGGGAGCAGCATGGCAAAGTTCAGATTCTTGTTTCGACCTATAATGGGGAAAAGTACTTGGCGGAGCAGCTTGATAGCCTACTGGAACAGACTCATTCTCATTTCTTTATTACTATACGAGATGATGGCTCATCTGACAGTACAACGGCAATCATTTATGAATATGTAACTAACTATCCGAATAAAATTGAAGCCCTTTATGAAAAGAACATTGGAGTTATCGCGAGTTTTTTTGAGCTCCTATCTGGTTATACCCATGATGATACGGATTACGTATGTTTCTGTGACCAGGATGATGTGTGGATGCCGGATAAGTTGGAGAGGGGCTTATGTTCTTTAAGTGAGTTTTCTGGCGATATACCATTGATGCACCTAACTCCTACCCTAATGGTGGATGAAACGTTGCAACCGCTCAATTGTTGGCCCCCTGCTCCACAGCGAGGGCCCTCTTTTTTAAATGCTTTGATAGAAAATATCGCAGTTGGTGCCACGCTTATGATAAATCGTCCAGCAATTGATATGATGAGGCATAAAGTTCCATGTCCTCAAAACATCGTCATGCATGACTGGTGGGTATATTTAGTCGTTTCTGCATTTGGTAAAGTCATTTATGATGAAAATCCAAGTATATACTACCGGCAGCACCAAAATAATGTTGTTGGTGGACAACAAGGTTTTGTTGATAAGTGGGTAAAAAAATGGAGCAGCTACAAGAAGCATCGAGCTCAAAAAGTATTGTGGAACCAAGCCAGAGAGTTTGAGTGTTGCTGGGGAGAACGTCTCCCTCCCGAGTTAAAAGTAGAGTTACACCGGTTTCTGCTTCCTGATAGAGGATTTTTGAAAAGAACGAAATATGTCTTATCAACACCTCTATACCGCCAGTCTACGTTGGACAATCTCGTACTCCGTCTTATGATGATTAGAGGAGACATACTTAAATGATTGATCTATCCGTTATCATTGTCAATTATAATACGAAGCAGTTGACTTTGAACTGCCTTGAGTCCGTCTACCAGTCGGTAACGGACTTTCAATCTGAAGTCATCCTAATCGACAACGCTTCACGCGATGATTCAGTACAAGTCATTGGAGAGCAATACCCTCAAGTAAAACTCATCGCCAATGAAGACAACCTTGGCTTTTCCAAAGCCAACAACCAAGGCATGCGTGTAGCGGAGGGGCGTTATGTTCTACTTCTCAACTCCGATACGGTTATTCAACCGGATACGCTCGACATCATGATACGCTTTATGGATGAGCATCCTGAGGTGGGGGCTTCAGGGTGTAAGGTCGTCCTTCCTGATGGCTCTTTGGACAAAGCCTGCCGACGCGGATTTCCAACACCGTCTGCAACCTTCTTCTATGTGTCTCGATTATCTAAACTGTTCCCCAAGAATCCACGAATCAATGCGTACCACCGTGAAGATTTAGATCCTGATGAGGCTTATCCGATTGATTGTCTGATTGGAGCCTTCATGATGGTGAGACGTGAGGCTATCGAGCAGGTCGGAATGCTGGATGAAGACTTTTTTATGTATGGGGAAGATGTTGATTGGTGTTACCGCATAAAGCAGGCGGGCTGGGTCAACTATTACTATCCAAAGACGAAAATTGTTCACTATAAGCGGGCAAGCAGCCGGAATAAACCTTTTAAAATCACGTATGAATTTCATAGAGCGATATATGTCCTTTACAATAAACATTTCAAAAAGCAATATCCGTTTTGGGTGAACGCGCTGATGTATGCCGGTATGGGTGCAAAGTTGGCTGCAGCTTTGACATTGAACGCGATAGCGAAAGGCTTGGCCATTTTTCGGAGACCGCAAACAAATAAATAACAACCATTCCCTTACAGTATGAATCTCTAGTATAATGGTCTTAATCAAATACGGTAAAATGAGGTTCTTATACATGATTCGCAAAAATCAGAAGTTTTTGTCGAAAATATATATGATTTTCGATATTCTCGTCATCGCGATCGCATTCGGATTGGCTTGGTGGGTAAAATTCGATAGCGGCTGGTTGGATAACGATGGCTCATTGTCTTATAGGACTTATATGGGTTGGGGAGTGGTATACGCGGCAACCGTTATAGTTGTTGGCACCATGTCTTCGCTATATCATTTCCATCGGAAAAAGCGGTTCTCGGATCAGCTTGTTCGCATCATTCAAACGCATGCGATTAGCTTGTTCGTGTTGCTTAGTTTGTTGTTCTTTTTCAAACAAATCCATATATCCCGTGAATTCCTGGCTGTCTTCGTAGGGACTGCAACAGCGGGAACTACCGTCTATCGATATACGGTTAAAGTTATGCTGCGCTCCTTGCGCCACAAAGGGTATAACAAGCAATTCATTATTATCCTGGGGGCAGGGACTCTGGGGAAACGCTTTTATGAGAATTTGCGGAATTACCCGGAAATGGGTTATGAGGTTATTGGATTTTTAGATGATCGGGCAGAGTGGGATTCCATTGAAGAGAAACGGTATGAACCAATCCTAGGGACTTTGAATGAGTTAGAGCAGGTGCTGAATGACAAGTTGATCGACGAAGTCATTATTGCTCTCCCGTTAGACGCACATCATAAATTCCCGGACATTATCGAGACATGTGAAAAAGCAGGAGTGCGCACACTTATCATTCCAGACTTCTTCGACTATCTGCCTTCACGACCATACTTTGATAACTTTGCGGGTATGCCAATGATTAACGTGCGTGACATTCCGCTCGATGTACTGCGAAACAGGGTGCTCAAGCGAGCCTTTGATATTGCGTTTTCATTAGTGGCCATCATCATAACGCTGCCAGTTATGCTTGTTATTACGATAGGGCTAAAGTTAACCTCCCCGGGTCCAATCATATTTAGGCAGGAGCGGGTTGGATTGAACCGGCGTCACTTTATGATGTACAAGTTCCGTTCAATGAAGGTGAGTAAGCAGAATACATCAGACACGGTGTGGACAACGGAAAATGATCCGCGTCGTACGAAGTTTGGCTCTTTCTTACGAAAGACCAGCTTGGATGAACTTCCTCAGTTCTTCAATGTGCTTTTCGGACATATGAGCGTAGTTGGTCCAAGACCGGAGCGTCCGTATTTTGTGGAACAATTCAAAGAGGAAATTCCGAAATATATGGTGAAGCACCATGTCCGCCCGGGCATTACTGGCTGGGCTCAGAGCAACGGCTTACGCGGAGACACTTCAATTGAGGAACGGATTCGTTACGATATATTCTATATTGAAAACTGGTCTTTATTATTTGATATTAAAATTATTTGGAAGACAATTATGAACGGATTTATTAATAAAAATGCCTACTAAAATACTTGTACGAAAAAGGTATAAATTAAACTTTTTTCTCCCCAAACTGTGAATACCATCACGCTTTGGGGAGTTGTTGTATCATGAGCCAACATGAAAAAGATATGGAAACAGACCACACGGAAGTAGGACGCGGTTGGGTTATCGCGCTAATACTCGGTTCAGCCATGTGGATTGCTATTGCCGTCATTGTCGTCCGTGTACTCTAATCTTCAATCTATGCGGTCATTGCATCCTTCTGCATTGTGTATTTCAAATCGCAAACGCAATACACTTCTCCATCATTTTCACCGTGACAACTCTTCCCGTTTTTATTACAATAAGAACATACATTCTCTTTATTGTAGGCAACCTATATATTCATCCTTCTCTTCATTGACACCCCCTACGTGCACCCTTAGACTTAACTTTGGTACACTATATATACGAGCATAAATGAAGCGAACGCTCTTTGGCGGAGACATGCAATTTTGAACAGCATGCAGCCTTTACGCATGTAGCAATATTGATCGAGGCATGTGTATTGCATTATGCGTAAAAGAGCGACGGACATGGAGGAACACAACCTTGAATACGCCTGTTATACCTATAGACTCGTGGCGGCACGTGTTCAAATTGGACCCAGATAAAGAAATTGGCGATGAAGCACTGGACAGGATATGTATGTCCGGCTCGGATGCAATCGTAGTCGGCGGGTCGAGTGGGGTGACGTTTGAGAATACGGTGGATCTGTTGGCGCGCATTCGGCGATATGAGCTGCCGGTCGTGCTGGAGGTGTCCAATCTGGATGCCGTGGTGCCGGGATTCGACGCGTACCTCATCCCAATGGTGCTGAATACACCGAATCCGGATTGGATCATCGGGCAGCATCAGCGTGCGATACAGCAATATGGTTACATGATTCCGTGGGATTTGCTAATACCAGAAGGCTACATTATATTAAATCCTGACGCGACGGCGGCTAAGATTACGGAGGCGGATGCGAGTATAACAATCGCTGAAACGGTCGCGTATGCGCAAATAGCGGACAAGCTAATGCGTCTCCCCATCGTGTACGTCGAATATAGCGGCATGTATGGCGATATGGAGCGGGTGAGCGAGGTTAAGCGTGCTCTTCGTCAGGCTCAGCTGTTCTACGGTGGCGGTATCCGCACGATGGAGCAAGCACGAGCAGCAGCCGCAGCGGCAGATACGGTCGTGGTGGGTAACATAGTATATGAAGATTTGGATGCGGCCTTAGCTACGGTAGACGCCGTGAAGGTAGCGCCATTAAAATAGGAAATATGATTGAACACAAGAATGAGACATCGGCATACCAGCCGAGAGGATAGATTTATTTTTGGATCAGCGATGAATCAGTCAGGTTATTTTTCATTGAACAAATCTATTGCTGATTCATCTAGCAGAATCGGCACATCCCTAGACACGGATTGATCATGCCTGTTCTACTTGTCCAACAGAAAGGAGATTGCGCACTTATGTTTGAATTTTTAGAATCAGGTGCACAAACGGGAGCTTCACGAGCAAGTATTGACATTCAGGATGCGATTAAGCGCCTTAATCCGGAGCAGCGCCGCGCGGTAGAGGCGACAGAAGGGCCGCTGCTTATTATGGCGGGAGCGGGATCAGGGAAGACGCGCGTGCTGACGCACCGTATCGCTTACCTTATCGCTACGCGCAAAGCCGCGCCGTGGAGCATCCTGGCGATTACATTTACGAACAAAGCATCCCGCGAAATGCAGGATCGGGTAGCTAAGCTGGTCGGTCCGGAAGGGCAGGACATCTGGGTGTCGACGTTCCACTCCATGTGTGTGCGCATTCTGCGCCGAGATATCGAAAGAATCGGGTATACGTCTAATTTCTCCATTCTCGATTCGGCGGACCAACTATCTGTCATTCGAGGCTGTATGAAGGAATTGAATTTTGACACGAAAAAGTTTGAGCCCCGGGCAGTGCAAGCGGCCATCAGCAGTGCGAAAAATGAGCTTGTCTCCCCGGAACGGCTAGAGCAGAAGATTGGCGATTTTTTCGACGGTATCGTCGCGAAGGTGTACAAGCTGTACCAGAAGCGGCTGAAGAGCAACAACTCGCTCGACTTTGACGATCTGATCATGTCGACAATCCATCTGTTCAAGGAAGTGCCGGAAGTGCTCGACTTTTATCAGAAGAAGTTCAAATATATTCACGTTGACGAGTATCAGGATACGAACCGCGCGCAGTACATGCTGTGCCGCATGCTCGCAGATCAGCATCATAATATTTGCGTGGTGGGGGATAGTGACCAGTCCATCTACCGTTGGCGCGGGGCGGACATTACGAACATTCTGAACTTCGAGGAAGATTACCCGAAGGCAACCACAATATTCCTCGAACAGAACTATCGTTCTACCGCGAATATTTTGAATGCGGCGAATGAAGTCATTAAGCAGAATACGGGCCGTAAACCGAAGAAGTTGTGGACCGATTCCGGCGAGGGAAATAAGATTAAAGTCTATCAAGCGGATACGGAACACGATGAAGGCTATTTCGTGACGGCGGAAATTAAGAAGAACAAGATGACCGGCACATCGTACAGCAATCACGCGATTTTGTACCGAACGAATGCCCAGTCCCGGGTAATAGAGGAAATTCTCATCAAGTCCGAAATTCCATATCAGATCGTCGGCGGCATCAAGTTCTACGACCGCAAAGAGATTAAGGATTTGCTCGGATACTTGCGGTTAATATCTAACCCGAACGATGATATCAGCTTGGAGCGTATTATCAATGTGCCGAAGCGGGGCATTGGGGCGACGACGTTAGCCAAGCTGTCCGACGCGGCGTCGGCACGAGGCACGTCGGTCATGGAAGTCATAGCGAATATGGATGACTTGGACATCGCTCCGAAGACTAAGGGCACATTGCGTGAATTCCGGGCGATGATCGATGGCTTGCATCATATGGTCGAATATTTGTCAGTTACGGAATTGACGGAAAAAGTACTGGAAATGTCAGAGTACAAGCTGGAGCTGCATCGGGAAAACACGCTGGAATCAAAGGCGCGGCTAGAGAACATCGAGGAGTTCCTGTCGGTAACGCAGGAGTTCGAGCAGCGCAATGACGACAAGTCGCTCGTGTCGTTCTTGACCGACCTGGCCCTTATTGCGGATATCGATTCGGTGAATGATACCGACGAAGAGGAAGAAGACGCGGTCATCCTCATGACGATGCACAGCGCCAAAGGATTGGAATTCCCTGTTGTCTTCATCATCGGTATGGAGGAGGGAGTCTTCCCACACAGCCGCGCCTTCAGCGACAACGAGGAGCTGGAAGAAGAGCGCCGTCTCGCGTATGTAGGCATTACGCGCGCAGAGCAGCAGCTCTTCCTGACGTGTGCACGAACGCGCACACTGTTCGGCCGGACGAATGCGAACCCGCCGTCACGCTTCCTCAGGGAAGTGCCGGAAGAACTGATGGAAGACGCATCTCCGTCGGGCACGCGCTACGGCGGGGGCGACCGTTACGGCCGCAATGCATCCTCCGCCTCCTATGGCGGGCGCGGTCTCGGCTACGCCGGAGGCGCAGGAGCGAACCAAGCGTCCGGCACAGGCGCGTCAAGCCAGGCGCCGGGCGGATGGCGCACATCCACTCCAGGAAGCAAGGCACCGGCCGCCAGTGGCGTCACTGTCACGACTTCGCTCGACAAGGAGAAGCAGGATGGAGCGCAAGACGGCAGCATCCAAGCTGGCGACAAAGTGTCCCACGCCAAGTGGGGCGTCGGCGTCATCGTCTCCGTCAAAGGGACGGGTACCGATACGGAGCTGCAGATTGCCTTCCCGGCGCCTGTCGGTGTAAAGCGTCTCCTGGCGGCATTTGCGCCGGTTACGAAAGTATAAATGAACAGCAGGTAGAATATCCTGGTGATGACCTTGAAGTGACTTTGTAGATATGAGTAAGAAAGGGGCACCCTCCGTGTCGAATGCACATTCCCGTATGGAACAACTCGTGGCGGATCTGAACCGTTACAATTATCATTATTACACGCTCGACGAGCCTGTCATCTCGGATAAAGAGTATGACAAGCTATATGACGAGCTCGTCGCGTTGGAGCGAGAAACGGGGGTTGTATTGTCCGATTCACCGACGAGTCGGGTCGGAGGCGAGATCCTGAAGGGATTCGATCCGCACCGTCACTTGTCGCGGCTGTGGAGCTTGGACAAGGCGCAGAATGAAGACGATCTGTATGCGTGGCATCAACGGGTCCTGCGCCTTATTCAAGACTACAACACGAAAAATCCAGAGGCAGAGCCTCTTCCTGCGCCCGCTTATGTGGTGGAGTTGAAATATGACGGATTGACCGTCAATCTGACCTATACGGATGGCCAGTTGGTCCAGGCGTCGACGCGCGGGAACGGCGTCGTTGGCGAGGCGATTTTGCCGCAGGTGAAGACGATCCGCTCTGTCCCGCTGACGATTCCGTACAAGGACGGCACGATTGAAGTGCAGGGCGAAGGCATTATGAACCTGTCTGTGCTGGATGCCTATAATAAGACAGCGGCTGAGCCGCTTAAAAATGCGCGCAATGCGGCGGCGGGAGCGCTCCGCAACTTGAATCCGCAAGTAACGGCGCAGCGGAAGCTGAGTGCTTTTTTCTATAATGTTGGCTACTCCGATGACGTAACGTTCACCACCCATCAAGAAATGATGGCATTTCTGAAGTCGAACCAATTCAAGGTGAATCCGTACATTACGTACTTCGATACGATAGAAGAGGTGCGCGAGGAACTGCATCGCGTGCAGGAGCAGCGCCCATCCTTGGATTATTTGATCGATGGGGCAGTCGTGAAGATTACCGATATGCGCACGCGCGAGGTGCTCGGCTACACGGATAAATTCCCGCGCTGGGCCGTTGCCTTCAAGTTCGAGGCAGAAGAGACGACGACCGTGCTGGAGTCGGTCAATTGGGAAGTCGGACGTACGGGTAAAATCACGCCGGTCGCGCGTGTAGAAGCGGTTGAGCTGGCCGGGGTGACCGTGCAGAACTGTACCTTGAACAATGTCGGCGACATCGAGCGGAAGAACCTGAAGCATGCTCTGGGGGCACGTGTTTTCATCCGCCGTTCGAATGATGTCATTCCCGAAATTCTCGGTCGCGTGCCAGATGAAGAGGATGGCGAAGAAATTGTGTATCCGACGGAGTGCCCAGCTTGCGGATACACGCTTGAAATGCGCGGCGCGCATTTGTTCTGCAACAACAAGCTGAACTGCAAGCCGCAGATCGTCGCCCGCTTGGCGCACTTTGCATCGCGTGATGCGATGGACATCGAGACGTTCAGCGTCATGACTGCGGAGCAGCTGCATGATGAGCTGAACGTGCATGAACCCTCTGACCTGTACGCGCTCGCCTTCGAACAGTTGGTCGTTCTCAATCGGTTCGGAGAGAAGAAGGCGAACAACCTGTTGGAGGCGCTGAATAAAAGCAAGACGCGCGACCTGGCAGCTTTCTTGTTCGCGCTCGGCATTCCGAATACGGGCAAGTCGACGACGCGGGCGCTTGCGGATCACTTCGGGACGCTGGAGGGCGTTATGCAAGCCACAACCGAGGAGTTAATCACTATTCCGGATGTGGGTGACATCGTAGCGGACAGCATCGTGACTTACTTCGCCGATCCTGTGAACCGGGCGAGCATCGACCGGATGCTTGAGCTTGGCGTAGAGCCGCAAGCAGTAGAGAAGCCTGCACCAGTAAGCGAAGATTCGTTCTTCTATGGCAAAACGGTCGTGCTGACCGGAACGCTGCACCTGATGACGCGTGAGGAAGCGACAGAGAAGCTGGAAGCGTGCGGTGCGAAGGTGACAGGCAGCGTATCGAAGAAGACCGATCTTGTCGTCGCCGGGGAGAAGGCGGGCAGCAAGCTGGCCAAGGCAGAGCAGTTGGGCATTCCCGTCATTACGGACGAGACCGAGCTCGTACGGCTGTTGAATGAAGCGCTCAGTCTAAATTGAACAGTCGTTGCACTTCGGAACACCGTTGAACAGTAAGAATATGTATGATATAATTTGCGTATAATAAAAAGAAGATCGTAGCGCTAACTACGACCTTCTTCCCACAATAACCGCATGAAGAGCGGTTGGCTTAATTAGGTGAACAATCTAAAGGGTAGACCGCAAACCTTGGTTGGAGGGCGGTCTACTTTTTCTTTAAGTAAGTGAGCAAAGCGAGAATGAACATTCCGAAAAGGAACATTAGACTCAATGCTTCAAATACGCTCACTGGCATCACCTCCTTTGCAGGAGATTAGCCAACCGCCCATAAGCCATTATTGTGTTCCTATGACTATATCATAATATTTCCAATTGAACTAGGTAGTGTGCTCCTGCATTGCGTGCGAAGTGCGAACTACTGCTCCAATTTCAATATCCGCCAGCCCAGACCCTCGACCTCTACCTGCAAGCCCTTGTGATTTCCCGCCAGCATTTCACCCGAATCAGACTTGTCATCGATACTGACGCTTTGCCATTCACCTTCACAAATCTGCAAACATACCGTCCGTTTTGACTCGGACCCGTTCAGCACGAAAATCCAGCACTCGTCTGCATTTGCTCGCTCATACGCGATGACCTGGTCATTCTCCTTCGCATGAACGAAGCGGAAGCTGCCCGTGCGCAACGCAGATTGCGCGTACCGCAGCGCGATCAGGCTGCGATAATAGTGCAGCAGGCCGGCAGCCTAGGTCATGCTCCCTGTCCAATCTGACCTCGTCGCCATAATAAATGCACGGTGTGCCCATGAACGTCAGCTGGAACAGCGCGGCCAGCTTCATCTTGCGCTTGTCGTTGCCGCTCAGCGTCAGAAGACGCGGCGTGTCATGGCTGTCCAGCAGGTAATGTTCTCTCCTTTGCTTATTTCGGTTGTTTAAAAAGTCCCCTTTTGATCATGATGCATCCTAAGAGGCCATTCGACATCGAATAGCACTGCCCGGACAAATCGTCTCCGAAGCATTGATTTTAGGGTTGAGCCACTATTAATTTATAATCGGCATACAAGCGTGTGTTGCAGTTATTTTGAGGTGATTATCATGAGGCCATTGAGAATTCGTTTACTGCTTCCTTTTATCATTTTATCCGGATGCTACCACTATCAAGCCTCTACTGAAACGAGCATCGATCAGCAACCAAATAACTATATGGAGTCAAACGAATCTGCACACAACATACCCGAAAATGCGCTCCCCATCAAGGATGCTGTGAAGCAAGTTCCATTTACGGTAATGCAGCCAGAAGTCCCCTTTGAAGTAACGGACAAATCAGCAAGAGTATTTCATACCCAGATGAATTTCGATGCGATCGAAATATCATACCTCAACACCAAGCAAGGGCTTAATCTCCTGTTGACGATAACCAATTCCCAGCATGACACAGGGCCGAAAGGCAAGAAATACCGCAAGCTTGACAATCAAGCTCAAACTTGGGATCAAGCCAATGAAGTTTTCAGTGCTTTGTATTGGAGACATAATGGGCTCACCTATGTGCTGTTCTCTGGAAAAGAGACGAATGGAACGACGTCCCCTCTCTATAGCAACGAGCAACTGCTGGAAATTGCAAATACGATAGAGTAAGTTCTGAATCTGTGAAAGATTTTCACGCGATAGACCACACCGTTGAACAGTAAGAATATGTATGATACAATTTGCGTATAATAAAAAGAAGATCGTAACGTCAACTACGACCTTCTTCCCACAATAACCGCATGAAGAGCGGTTGGCTTTTTACAAGGTGCGAAAGTAGACCGCAGACCTTTGAGACAGGGCGGTCTACTTTTTCTTTAAGTAAGTGAGCAAAGCAAGAATGAACATTCCGAAAAGGAACATTAGACTCAATGCTTCAAATACGCTCACTGGCATCACCTCCTTTGCAGGAGATTAGCCAACCGCCCATAAGCCATTATTGTGTTCCTATGACTATATCATAATATTTCCAATTGAACTAGATAGAGTGCTCCTCCATTGCTTGCGAAGTGCGAACTACTGCTTCAATTTCAATATCCGCCAGCCCATACCCTCGACTTCTACCTGCAAGCCCCTGTTATTTCCCGCCAGTATTTCACCCGAATCAGGCCTGTCATCGATACTGACACTCTGCCATACACCTTCACAAATCTGCAAAATTACCGTCCGGCTTTGCTCAGATCCGTTCAGCACGAAGAGCCAGCGCCCATTCGCATCTGCCCGCTCATACGCAATGACCCGGTCGTTCTCCTCTGCATGAACGAAGCGGAAGCTGCCCGTCCGCAGCGCGGAGTGCGCATGCCGCAGCGCGATCATGCTGCGATAATAGTGCAGCAGGCCGGCATCCTGCCGCTTTTCGTCCCATTCCATGCATTTGCGGCAGCCTGGATCATGCTCCCCGTCTAATCCCACCTCGTCGCCATAATAAATGCACGGCGTGCCCAAGAACGTGAGCTGGAACAGCGCAGCAAGCTTCATCTTGCGCTTGTCGTTGCCGCACAGCGTCAGCAGACGCGGCGTATCATGGCTGTCCAGCAGGTTGAACATGACCTCGTTAGCCTGCAGCGGGTAGCTTGCCAGCTGATGCTGGATCGCTTGCGCGAATCCGAGTCCGTCAATCAATTCGCTTGCAAAAAAGTCATGCATTGCATACGTGAACGGATAGTTCATCACCGCATCGAACTGATCGCCCTGCAGCCACATCATGCCCTCGTGGAACATTTCGCCCAAAATATAAGCGTCTGGGTTAACAGCTTTAACCGTTTGGCGGAATTCACGCCAGAACTGGTGATCCACTTCGTTGGCGACATCGAGCCGCCAGCCGTCGATGCCGACCTCTTCAATCCAATAGCGCGCCACATCGAGCAAATAGGTCTTCACTTCCGGATGCTCCGTGTTCAACTTCGGCATCATCGGCGTGAACGCAAACGTGTCGAAGGTCGGCACGTCGTCAATCACCTCGAGCGGGAACTGACGGACATGGAACCAATCCTTGTAGGCGGATTGCTCGCCTTTTTCGAGCACGTCAACAAACGGCGGGAACGTGTGGCCGCAATGATTGAATACCGCATCGAGCAGCACGCGAATGCCGCGGTCGTGACACACTTGCACCAATTCCTTCAGCTTTTCATTCGTGCCGAAGTGCGGGTCGACCTTCATGTAGTTTTTCGTATCGTACTTATGGTTCGTTGTCGCTTCAAAAATAGGGGTGAAGTATATCGCCGTTACGCCGAGCTGTTCCAAATGATCGAGGTGGTTCAGAACCCCCTGCAGGTCGCCGCCAAAATAATTGTCCGGCTTCGGATCGCCGCCCCAAGGCAGCACTTCCTCCGGATCGTTGCTGGCATCGCCATTGGCAAAGCGCTCCGGGAAAATTTGATAGAACACCGCATCCTTCACCCAAGCCGGCGGCGCAAAGATGTCCGCAGGGTTCAGGAACGGATACTCGAACCAGCTCTTCGTCGGCTCCGGCGTTTCCCGTTGGAAGCCGCGTTCGGTCATCCACACCGAGTCATGCGCATCCTCCAGCTTGAACGCGTAGGCGAGACGGCGGAATGGAGGAATCGTCTCCGCTTGCCAATAATCGAACAGCTCATCCTGATACAGGCGCGTCATCGGAACAGAGATGGTCTTCTCTATTCCCTCCCAGCTGTTGAACTTATCCCCGTAATAGACGGTGACACGATTTACGTCATTTTTCTTCGTGCGGATGCGAACGTGAATGGTTTTGTGGTCATAAGCATATGCCCAGTTCTGTTTAGGGCGATGGTAAATGGCTTCGAGCAGCATAATAATGTCCTCTCCTTTGGCTTATATCGAACTGCTTGCAGACTGACGAACGAACGATTGATGTTTACGCTTCGGAATCGGGAGACGTCACTGACCTTCGCCATATAAGCTGATGCGGAATGATGATGCGAGCCTGCTCGAACCCGTCGCCCTTGATGCGCTGGATTAGAGCCTGAACCGTAGATTGGCCCATTTGATACATGCCGATATCGACGCTCGAAATCTGCGGCAAGCACATCTCAGCCAGCGATGTGTTGTTAAATCCGACGACGCTGCAATCCTCCGGAACTCGGAGCCCGTTGTTCCATAGCGAGCGAATGATGCCGAAGGCAACGACGTCATCGATTGCAATGATGGCGGTCGGGCGTTCTTCAAGCTTCAAAATTTGCTCGGTGACTTGCATCGCCGAGTCAGGCGTGAATGCGCCTTCAAAAACATAGTCGCACCGGAACGGAATGCCCCCATCGAGCAAGGCCTTGCTATATCCGTCCAACCGGTCTTTCGATACCGTCAATTCGAATGGCCCGCTGACGAAGCCGATACGGCGGTGACCGAGTTCAATTAGATGGCGAGTTATCGCCTGCGCGGCTGCAATGTTGTCGTTATCCACGGAAGTGATATCGCTGTAATCCTCGCTGCGCCCAACGAGCACGAACGGAAACTTTTTCTCCCGCAAAAACGATATATTCGGATCCTCTCGTTGAGAGGCGAGCAAAATAATGCCGTCGACGTTGCGCCCCTGAACGAGCCGCTCTACCGCTTTCCATTCTTCTATTTCATTGGTGCTGGTGGTCATCAAAATATCATAACCGCTGGAAGCTGCCTTCGTCACGATGCCCCGAATAATTTCGGAGAAGAACTGATTCTGGAACAGTTCTTCTGCGGGGCGGGGGAGAACAATGCCGATATTGTGCGTTGTCCTCGTAACTAAGCTCTTGGCCATAAGGTTCGGGTGGTAACCAAGCTCTTCCATGACCTTGCGTACTTTGCGGCTTGTCTTCTGGCTGATACGCGAATCGTTCGAGATTACGCGCGACACCGTAGAAGGCGAGACGCCAGCCTTTTCGGCCACATTAATTATGGTTACTGCCATCGGGAAAACCTCACTTACTATAAATGTTCTCAAGTATGAATCACAGTATAAAATAAAATATTTTTTTGTGCAAACGGTTTACAAGATAAAAGTTGAATTGTATAATCCACATATACGCAACCGCTTACAAGGCCTTTGTGTGAAAGGATTTATTTTTTTAATTATTTGTGCAAAGGTTTGCATAGATCTAGGCACAATTTTGCACCATGGTACCTCAGCTTCAACTTTGCACGCTTTGAAATCAGCAAACTTGCACAATTGAAAGGGGATTCACACATGAAGAGATGGGTAGTAACGCTTTTGTCGGTCATGATGGTATTTACAATTACGGCTTGTTCCTCCGGCGGCGGCAATAATTCGACGAGCGGGGCGGGAGCAACGACAGATGCTGCGGAGTCGACAGACACGGCGACGGACAGCGGGGCAGCGGAAAGCGATCAGTTGGTTCCCGAAGAAGGAGCAAGCTTGATCGTATGGGAGAGTAAAGAAAGCCGTCCTTTCATCGAGGCTATCGCCAAGGAATTCACAGAGAAGTACAACGTTCCCGTCAAGTTTGAAGAAGTGGCGGCTCCTGACCAAGTCAATAAGCTGGTCAATGACGGTCCTGCCGGCATTGCAGCGGATATCGTAGTCTTCCCGCATGACAACCTGGGTAAAGCGGTAACGGCTGGTCTCGTGTTCCCGAATGATTTCCATGAGGCACAGACACGTGAAGCGAACTCCGAATTAGCAGTTAATGCAGCATCCTTTGATGGCGTGCTGTACGGATATCCGCGTTCTGTAGAAACGCTCATCATGTTCTATAACAAAGACTTGCTGCCAGAGGCACCTAAGACCATGGAAGAGGTTGTTGAACTATCCAAGAAAATGAACGACATACCTAACAAAAAGTACACGTACATGTGGGAAATTGGGAACTTCTATTATGACTACATGTATCTGGCAACAACAGGCGGCTACGTGTTCGGCAACAATGGCAGCGATAAAGCGGACATTGGCTTGAACAACGAAGGTGCGGTTAAAGGGGCGGCGTTCCTGCAGCAGTTTGCTAAGCAGGTGCTTCCATTGACGACATCCGATGTAACGGGCGATGTGAAAAAGGGCTTGTTCTCCAGCGGTCAATTGGCGATGAATATCGACGGACCATGGGCGATTCCGGACTTGAAGAAAGCAGGCATCAACCTCGGCGCAGCAATGATCCCTAGCATCGATGGCCAGCCTTCCAAGACGTTCTCCGGCGTGAAAGCTTGGTATGTCAACTCTTACACGAAATATCCGAACGCGGCTAAGCTGTTCGCAGAATATGCATCGACGAAAGCCGCTCAGCTGAAAGCCTTCGAATTGAACGGCGTTGTCCCTTCCAACAAAGAAGCGGCAGCCGATCCAACAGTAGCCAACGATCCGTTCACCGTTGCGGTATTAGAGCAGTTCGAGAACTCTTACCCAATGCCGGCTATTCCAGAGATGGGCAGTGTGTGGAGCCCGATGGCGGCAGGCCTTGCAGACGTGCTGAACAAAGGAAAAGATCCGAAAGCAGCGCTTGACAACGCCGTACAGCAAATTAAAGACGCCAATAAATAAAAGTACGTGCTCCAAACAGGTCAACTTGACTCATGATCAAAAATGGAAGGCAGCTTTATTAACTTCCTATAAATAAAGAGAGAAAAAAGCCCGGGGGAGCAATCGCTTGCCCGGGTCGTTTAAATTGGTCGGACGTCGTGACATAACGATATTGGATATGGAGAAAGGAGAGTCCTTTATGAGCACTCGACAATCGGCTTCTTCGGGTGATGCGCCATCTGCACTTCATCAGACAGGGCCGACGCCAGGTGAGACACATGCGAAATACGCCAGTAAAGCTGCCGTTCTTTCCGGTATGTTCTGGGGTCTAGGGCAACTATTTAACCGTCAGTATCTCAAAGGTATTCTGCTCATGCTGTGTGAAGCCTTGGGGCTTTACTATTTAATCAATCAATTGCCGCGTGCGTTATGGGGATTATACACACTCGGCGAGACGCCTTCCCAAATGCAGAAGGTCGGCAAGCTGTACAAGATGGTGGCTGGTGATCATTCCATCCACCTCATTATTAGCAGCTTAATTACCCTGGTTGTCCTGTTTGTATTTATTTGGATGTACATTTTAGTTGTGAAGGACGCCTTTGCAGTCGGACGTCTGCGTGAACGGGGCGATACACCGAATCGTTTCCTGCAGAGCTTGGAATATGTGAAAGAGAACAAATTCGCCTATTTGTTTTTGGCTCTGCCGACAGCGGCTGTATTGTTCTTTACGATTATGCCGATCATCTTCATGATCTTGCTTGCCTTCACGAACTATTCGGCGCCTGAGCATATTCCGCCGGCGAAGCTGGTCGATTGGGTCGGCTTGCAGAACTTTAAAGATTTGCTGCAGCTTGGATCATGGAGTGACACGTTCTACGGCGTATTGACGTGGACGATCATTTGGGCCATCTTGGCTACCGTCACTTGTTATTTTGGCGGTATTCTAGTAGCGCTGTTGGTGCAGCAGGCGGGAATTCGTTTCAAGACGATGTGGCGCACTATTTTTATTATTCCGTATGCGATTCCGCAAATGTTGTCGTTTCTCATTATGCGCAACATGTTTAACGGTGAATTCGGTCCAATCAACCAATACTTGAGCTATTTCGGGTTAGGCAAGCTGCCTTGGCTGTCCGATCCGTTCTGGGCCAAAGTAACTGTGCTTATGGTCAATATGTGGGTAGGTATTCCGGTTACGATGGTGCTTGTCATCGGCATATTGACTACGATTCCGAAAGATATGTACGAAGCTGCGGATGTTGACGGAGCAACGGCATGGCACAAATTCCGCTCCATCACGATGCCGATGATTCTGTACTCAACAGCACCTATTTTAATTGGGCAATTTGCAGGTAATATTAATAATTTTAACGTCATCTTCCTGATGACCAACGGGAACCCGCCTAACGGCGAATACCAATATGCGGGCAGCACCGACTTGCTTGTCACCTGGCTGTACAAGTTGACGCTGGATAACAACAAGTTCAATATGGCGGCAGCCATAGGCATCATTATCTTCATTATTGTGGCCTCGCTATCGATATGGAGCTATCGCCGTACACGTTCATTCCGAGAGGAGGATCTCATCCAATGAGTGTAGGGAAAAAGAAAAATTCAAAGCTGCGTCTCACATTTAGCTACCTGCTGTTAATCATCATTGCAATAAGCGTCTTTTATCCGACCATTTGGATTCTGATGTCCTCCATCCGGCCGGGAACGTCTATTTACAGCGAAACGTTAATTCCGAAAAACCCGACGTTTGAGCATTATATCAGCTTATTCACATCGGACCAATACCAGTATGGCCGCTGGTATTTGAACACATTAAAGATAGCGACCTTTAACATGATCTTCGGTGTTATTCTGGTCGTCATGACCGCTTATGCCTTGTCGCGCTTCCGTTTCTACGGACGCAAAAATTTGATGTCGGGGATGCTGGTGCTCGGCATGTTCCCTGGATTTATGAGCATGATCGCCATATACATCCTGCTGATGCAGCTTAATTTGCTGGATACGCATATGGCCTTGATTTTGGTGTACTCGGCGGGAGCTCCGTTAGGAGCGTTTGTCGTGAAAGGTTTCTTCGATACCATTCCGAAGAGTCTGGAGGAATCGGCTCGCATTGATGGAGCCTCCCACTGGACCGTATTTCGTAAAATTATGCTGCCACTTTCCAAGCCGATGATCACATACGTTGGTCTTACCACTTTCGCCGGCGCGTGGGGCGACTTCATCTTTGCCCGCCTCGTATTGCGGACGAAAGAAAAGTGGACGCTTGCCATCGGACTTTGGGATATGGTCAACAACGCATCGACCAACTTTACGATGTTTGCGGCCGGTGCCGTGTTGATAGCCATTCCGATTGCGCTTTTGTACTTATTCCTGCAGCGCTTCCTCGTGGAAGGACTTACAGCCGGGGCGAGCAAAGGATAGTAGGAGCTGGAATGGGATTAAATTAGAAAGAAGTAGGAGCAGGAGGGATTACGATGCTAGACACAAGTGCAGCGATACACCCAGAGAATGCAAGCCAGCATACAGAGAGAAGCACGGGCGTGCAGCTTGGGATGATTACACAGATTACAGAACAGAATAATGCGCTTCTGCTTATGGGAGAGCATTTTAATCTGGCCATAACATCGGTAGACGGCGGTTCGATTCGCATCAAGACATTCTGCGGACAGCAGCCGAATTGGAAGACGACTCCGGCGATTATAGCGTCGGAGACCCGTACTCAAGAGCCGTTGAAGTGGACGGCCGATGAAGAGCGGGTGTCGGTTGTTAGCGGAAGCACAACGGTTGAAATGAATCGGAAGACAGGTTCCTTGTCCATCCGCAACAGAGAACAACAGGTGAACATCCTCAGTGTGCAGCGAAATCGGGAGTCTGTAGGCGACTATACGGCATTTATTTCGCTGAGTGAAGATGACCATATTTATGGCCTCGGGGAAAAGACAGGATTTCTGGATAAGCGCGGCGAGCGCTATACGATGTGGAATACCGATGTATACGCCCCTCATGTGCCGGAAATGGAAGCCTTATATCAATCCATTCCTTTCCTGACGGTGTTGAATAACGGCAACGGTTATGGATTGTTCTTGGACAACCCGGGCAAGACCGTATTTGATACGCGTACCTATGCGAACATGGCGATGATTCAATCTTGGACAGGCGAGCTTGATCTATATTGGATTGAGGGGCCGACCATGAAGGAAGTTATCGTCCGCTACAGTGAGCTGACCGGACGCATGCCGCTGCCGCCGAAGTGGGCGCTCGGATATCACCAATCACGTTACAGCTATATGGATGAAAAAGAAGTGATGGATCTGGCGCATACGTTCCGCGACAAGGAGATCCCTTGCGATGTCATCCATCTCGACATTCATTATATGAACGGCTATCGCGTCTTTACATTTGATGAGAGCCGCTTCCCGAATCCGGAGCAGATGATGGCGCGGCTGCGCGAGCTCGGCTTCCATATCGTTCCGATCGTGGATCCGGGCGTGAAGAAGGATCCGATGTATGCCGTCTATATGGAAGGCGTCGACGAGAACTTCTTCTGCAAAACGGCCGAAGGAGACATATATACCGGTCCGGTCTGGCCGGGAGAGAGCGCGTTCCCGGACTTCACTGAATCGCGCGTGCGCGATTGGTGGACGGAGAAGCAGCGCTTCTATACGGACTTGGGCATCGACGGCATCTGGAACGACATGAACGAGCCGGCCATCTTCAATGAGACGAAGACGATGGACGTCAATGTCATGCACGGCAACGAAGGCGATCGCAAGACCCACGGCGAGCTGCACAATCTGTACGGCATGTGCATGTCCCAGGCGAGCTATGAAGGACTGAAGGCACTGCTCGACGGCAAGCGTCCGTTCGTATTGACGCGCGCAGGCTACAGTGGTATTCAACGCTATGCAGCCGTATGGACAGGCGACAACCGCAGCTTCTGGGAGCATATGTCGATGGCGATGCCAATGGTGCTCAACCTGGGGATGTCCGGCGTTCCGTTCGCGGGA
Organism: Paenibacillus profundus; assembly: GCF_021369635.1. GTDB lineage: Bacteria > Bacillota > Bacilli > Paenibacillales > Paenibacillaceae > Paenibacillus_B > Paenibacillus_B profundus. Next base: position 329,595 of record NZ_JAJNBZ010000004.1, read on the forward strand.
CCGGATATCGGCGGCTTCGCCCATCATACAAGCGGCGAGCTGCTGGCACGGTGGATGCAGATGGGTGTCTTCTTCCCGTACTGCCGCAATCATAGTGCCATTGATACGCTGCGTCAGGAGCCTTGGTCGTTCGGCGAAGAGATCGAGCGCATTTGCCGGCAATACATTTCATTGCGCTACCAATGGATGCCTTACCTGTATCATTGGTTCTATGAAGCCTCCAAAACGGGGCTTCCGGTTATGCGTCCGCTTGTGCTCGAATATCCGAACGATCCACAAGTATATAATTTGTACGACCAATTCCTCGTGGGCGATTCAGTTATCGTTGCTCCGGTGTACCGCCCGAATACGGAATGGCGATCTGTGTATTTGCCGGAAGGCGAGTGGGTGGATTACTGGAGCGGGGAGCGCTATGCGGGCCAGCAGCACATTCATGTGCATGCGCCGCTTGCGAAGCTGCCGATCTTTATCCGCGCAGGCGCTATTCTGTTGGAAGGCCCGGTTCGCCAGTATGCGGATGAGGCGGTTGCGGATGAGTTCGTGACGGCATCCATCTATCTGCAGGGCAGAAGCGGGACGAGCAGTCTGGAATGGTACGAAGATGATGGCTTGACATTTTCCTATGAAGACGGGGAATGGAATAAGATGCTTATCGAAGCGACAGAGTCCGAGCAAGCGCTGAACGTGACGGCGAAGTATACAACTCGCGGTTACGATTCGCAGCGGGCAAGCGTCCAATTCCGCATCATCGGCCTTGCGGCCGCTCCGAAGGGCGTTGCTGGATCGGGTGAGCAGGTTCAGGCTGCGCAGCTGGCACAGCAAGCTTCGGGCTGGGCTTATGAAGCCGAGCGCGGTGAGCTGTGGTTGAAGTTGCCTAACACTACGGATGGAATCGAATTGAATATCACATTGTAAAAGTAGAATGAACTGAAAAAGCGATGGAGCATTCGGCTGTGAGGCCGGGATGTCCCATCGCTTTTTTTATTGATAACTTTTCCCGCCAAACATTTCTATTTCACCAAAAATAATTGATTAATCGCTTAACTTAACATGAACACGGGTCATCGCCCTTGCTTACGAATCCGAATTGAACGCTATTACCGAGTCGCGCCATATGAGCTGATGTGGAATGATGATCCGAGCTTGCTCGAAGCCATCGCCCTTAATACGCTGGATGAGCGCTTGGACCGCCGAACTGCCCATCTGATAAATACCGATATCGATACTGGCGATCGGAGGCAGGCACATTTCAGACAACAACGTATTATTGAAGCCAACCACACTGCAGTCTTCCGGTACGCGCAAGCCGTTGCTTCGCAATGAACGAATGATGCCGAATGCGACAACATCATCGATCGCAACAATGGCTGTCGGACGTTCCTCCAGCTTTAAGATTCGCTCCGTCATCTGTGCCGACGATTCCTGAGTGAATTCGCCTTCCAATATGTACTCTTCGCGAGATGGGATTCCCGCCTCCATCAATGCTTTGCTGAATCCATCCAGCCGATCCTTCGATACCGTCAAATTGAATGGACCGCTCACAAAGGCAATATTGCGGTGACCCAACTGGATCAACCTGCGTGTAATGTCATACGATGCAGCAATATTATCGTTATCCACCGAAATGATGTCCAAATACTGATCGCTGCGGCCGACCAGCACGAATGGGAACTGCTTGTCCCGTAAAAAGGAAATAATCTGATCGTCTCTGCGAGAGGACAATAAAATGATGCCATCCACATTTCGGCCATGCACTAACCGTTCGACCGCCTTTTCTTCTTCCATCTGACTTGTTCCGGCAGTCATGAGCACATCATAGCGGCTGGAAGCTGCCTTCGTAACGATACCGCGAATAATTTCGGAGAAAAATTGATTCTGAAACACCTCATCCGCAGGGCGAGGCAGGACGATGCCTAAATTGTTCGTTGTCTTCGTGACCAGACTCTTCGCAAGCATATTCGGGTGATACCCCAGCTCTTCCATTGCTTTGCGCACCTTGCGGCTCGTCTTCTGGCTAATACGCGAATCATTCGAGATGACACGTGATACGGTAGATGGAGACACGCCTGCTTTTTCAGCTACATGAATAATCGTTACTGCCATCGGATTGTCCTCGCTTTGCAAAATAGTACCCAGAGTATAAGTCATAACCGGAGCGGGTGCAAAGCATTTGCAACAATATATGAAGACTCCGCTGAACAATCCATTTCATTCATTTGTAATCTGTCGTTCATATTCGGTTCATGTTCTCTTTCTACAATATAAAAGTCCGAAGCGACATCCTGATATGCCCAAAGGACATTATCGTTGTGGGCCCTTCTGGCTCGGGGAAAAGCACCTTTTTATCGATTGCAGGGGCACTGCTCACGCCGTCAAGCGGACGCATTTTAATTAATGGGACGGATATTGCGGGAATTACAACGCAGAAGCTGAATCGTGTCCGTTTGGACCATATCGGCTTTGTGTTCCAGACTTCTAATTTGGTTCCGTATTTAACCGTTGTGGATCAATTATTGCTAGTGGCCCGGTTGAGTAAGAAGAGCGCGAAGGAAGCCGAGCGAAAAGCTGTACAATTATTAGAAGATGTCGGCATGCTGCATCGTCTTCATCACTATCCTGATAAGCTGTCGGGAGGAGAGCGTCAGCGCGTTGCGATTGCGCGTGCGTTAATGAACGATCCTGAGGTTATATTGGCCGATGAGCCTACTGCGAGCTTAGATTCCAAGCGAGGACGGTCGGTCGTGGAAATGCTTGCTTCTGAAGTAAAGGCCAGACGCAAGGCTGCGGTCATGGTTACACATGACGAACGTGTATTGGATTTATGTGATCGGATCATCACTATTAAGGATGGCGCGCTTGTGGAAGAGCAAGCGCAGAAGCGAAGTCATACGGCTCAGGCGAAACAA
>NZ_JAJNBZ010000050.1 GCF_021369635.1 Paenibacillus profundus
CGTTGTTTATAAAGAAATCACTTATCAAAAGCATCCACAATGAATAGACATTCTCCATTATCCAATGGGAACTCACACTGACCTACGGAAAACAATGAAGTTCAACTTATATGTGCTACGCCTCAAGGCGTCAGGTAATGGATACACAAAAGGCAATCTCGTTTGACCAGGTTGAATATGGGCATGTTTTCACTAAAGCGGAAGTATGGGGATTCCGGCAGTTGTAGGCTGCGGCAACGCCACAACAAGGCTGAAAACGGGAGATAGGGTCATTGTAGATGGCGGACATGGGATCGTGCAGTTATTGGAGCAGTAATGCCCCCTGTCACAACGGCTTGGGCGTCCCCTCGTATTTGACGACAGGCCATTTCTGTTTGCGCAGCGCCTGCATTAGTTCGGGGCTGGCATGGAGGTGATCACGCACGAGTTCGTGAGGGGTGAGCGCCATCCACTGATTCAGCGATACATCGGCGAAGCGGTCGCTCTGGAACATCTCCAGAAACCACAGGCTTTGATTGCCAGTGTTCTGGATGTAGTGACCGAAGGCGAACGGCACATATCCGACATCGCCAGCCCTGAAGTCAAATGTCCGGGCTTCACCCTCCGCTGCGAAAGCTGTCATGCGTGCAGTGCCGGTGAGGTAGTATTGCCACTCGTCGTTGTTCGGATGCCAGTGCATTTCCCGCATGCCCCCGGGCAGAACCTCGACCAACGCTGCCGCGATGCGGGTCGAAATCGGAAAGTTGGTCGAATCAACAATACGTACCGATCCGCCAGGTGTCTTGATCGGAGTCTGGGCGAGCATGCGGTAAGTCAAGGATAGCGGCACCGTTCCATAAGGATCCGGCACTTTCTGGCTATCTAGCGAGCCGGGCACGGTGGATTGGAAAATGTACCGCTGTTCCGTCGGGATCCCGTCAAAGGCGCTTTCGGGTACGCCAAAATTAGATGCCAGCACGTCCTTAGGCGTATGCGCGAACCAATCGGTGATGGAGAACGTGTCGATATCCGAGAAGCTGCCGTCGTCGAAGACGAGCAGAAATTCGCAGCCTTCCTCCAATCCTTGAATCGAGTGCGGAATTCCCGGAGGGAAATACCACAGGTCGCCCGGGCCGACATCGGCAATGAAGTTCCGCCCGTTCTGATCGACCGCGGTGATGCGTGCCCGGCCCAGCAGCATGTACGCCCACTCCGCTTGCTTGTGCCAATGCAGCTCTCGCACGCCGCCCTGCGTCAGCCGCATGTTCACCCCTGCAAGGGTCGTTGCGATCGGAAGCTCCCTGACCGTCACTTCCCGCGACCAGCCGCCATGATTCAACTGCATGTGGGTATCGGAGAACGAGAACTTCAAGTTAGGGACCGTTCCGGCATCGGTGGCCGGCGGCACCAGCAGATCGGGATTCTCCAAATCACGCATGACATCGCGCGGGCCGAGATCGGTTGCGCCTGCACCGTCTTTCCTGATGGGCTGCGGCACATTTGCGTATGCAGGTTGCTGCGGAGGGAGATAATCCATGATGAAACACGCTCCTTTGTCGTAATGTGAGGATCGATACTTCATTTTAGTAATATGACGCGTTCAGCGGGAGTATGTTGGGTGTGCCCGTCATAACGGCGGCTCGAATCCTAAGATAGCGGTCTTAAACTAAAGGGATTGATTTATTAAAAATAGTACTGTATAGTTCTAGTTATGAATCGAAAAAGAAACCAACCATCCAATCGCGATCAGGTCATCCAGACGGCAGCGCAGATGTTTCTGATGGGCGGATATGCTTATACAAGCATGGATGATGTGATGCGGAAAAGCCGTGTGTCGAAATCAAATATTTATTATCACTTCAAGAGCAAGGAGGAGTTGCTGCTGGCCGTCGTCGAATTTTGGGCCGATAGGTATGAAGCCCAGTTATTCGCCTCGCTCGGCCAAAACGACCTTACGGTGGAGAAGCGCATCCTGGCCTTTATGGAATCGCTGGCCGCAGGCTTTACGGAACGGAATCACCAAGGGGGCTGCCCGTTCGTGTCGTTATATTTGCAATGTTCGGAGCAGGCTGAGGCCGTTAGAGAGAGAATATTCCGTTTCTTTGCCGAGCTGCATCCGCTTCTGACGAAGCTGTTCGAACAAGGAGTCAAGAAGCAAGAGTTCCGGGAAGGCATCGGGGCCGATGAGGCGGCTTCGCTGTTCATAGCGGCGCTGGAAGGTTCGCTTGTATTGGCCGAAACAACCCGCGATGCCGGGGTCATCAAACGGACGGCTGTTCATTTTTGTAGAATGCTTCATTAAATGAAGCTTCTATTTTTATTCATAAATAGAACTACGTAGTTCTAAATGGTGTGGAGGAATTGAGATGAGTGTTCTGTTTATCACCGGAGGAACCGGGTTTATAGGCAAGGAAGTTGTCAAACAACTCGCAGAAGGCAGGGAGCGGCTGTTGCTCCTGGTTCGTTCGGCGGAGAAGGCTTCTGCCATGCTGCAACGCATGGGATTGGGCGAAGACACGCGTATCACGCTGCTGCAAGGAGACTTGTCCGAACCTGGACTTGGATTGCGTTCGGACGATCGCGAACTTGCGTGTACGGCCGACGTGATCATTCATGCGGGAGGAACAATGAGCATTACGCTCGATCCGGCGGCAGCGAAGCAGACCTTTCTCGAAGGCGCCCGCCATGTGGCGGAGCTGGCAGCAGATATACAGCGAACGAAGGGGTTGCGCCATTTCATCCATATCGTCGGGTACATGAGTCCCTTTCATGATGGCAACGTCGATATGGAGACGGATGTTTTCCAATGGGATGGGTTTATGAAAAAGGAAGGCCCATACGAACGAATGAAGTTTTTGTCCGATCTGTACATACGTCAACAAGCAAAGGTGCATGAGTATCCGTTATCCGTCGTGAACCCGTGCACGCTCGTGGGAGCCAAGCCCGCAGGGACGACGGAACAGACGGGGGGACTAGGCATTCTCGTCGAGGCGTTGCGGCGGAAGATGATGCCGGTCATCCCCGGGGGAACATCGCACTGGCTGCCGATCGTTGCCAATGACGATCTGGCCCGCATCATCGCTTATCTGGCGCGCGATGCCGCACCGGGCGGATGCACTTACAACATTCTCGGCGAGAAGGGAAGGGAGCCGAGAATACGGGAGCTGCTGACCTTAATCGCCCGGGAATTAAGAGTGCCTGCTCCCCGGTTGTCCGTGCCAGTGTCATTGCTGCGAACCGTGATGAAGGCTGGGGGCAGTCGCCTGACCGGCATTCCCGCCGAGTCTCTATCCTTTATAACCGACCGCTCCTTCCGCACCGTGGAGACGAACGAGCTTCTCGAACGCATGGGGGAGGCTCCTTTAAATACAAGCGACATCCTGCCAATGGCGATTGCCGATCTGGATTATCGCCTGACCTATCCGAACCGTAAGGAACCGGAAGGCTATGTGAAGGAGCGGAAAGGGGACCTGGCCGTGCTCGTAAAGGAGGGATGTGGAATACCGTGGGTGTTGGTGCACGGCATGTTGAGCGGAGCAGATGATTTGGTTCCCCTTGCCGGACAATTGCATGAGCGGACCGGTAATCCGGTATGGATCGTGGATTTGCCCGGATTCGGCAGATCTCCGTCGCTGCGGCAGGGGGATGCACTGCAAGGCAATGTCGAAGCCCTGTGCCGCGCGATAGCGGATCACCCCGGTCCTATTCGCCTTGCAGGGCATTCATTCGGCGCCGTTCTGGCCGCCAAGGCAGCCGCCGCATTACAGGATAAGGTGCAGCAGCTGTATTTGCTGCAGCCGGTTCTCCATTCGCCCCGCAACCGTATGCGCCGATGGCATAGCACATCCATCGAATGGTCGCGCTTCCTGCTGCAACGTCTTAACACTGCTTCGTTAACAAGAATGCTGCTGCGGGAGGAAGGAGCAATGGAACGTAGCGAGCTGCCGGATGGATATGTTGAAGCGGTCATCCAAGGCCTCTCTTCTCCGCGCATCGCGGCAGCGAATGCAGCCATGCTGCATATGGTGCATCATCATCTGCCAGCCTTGTCGCCAACCGCTCTGCCCAGCGTGCCCACAACGATTCTTTGGGGAGCGAAGGACAAGGTGTATAAGATGACGAAGCTTTTTCGTCATGATCCTCGCGTGAACGTAATTCCATACGGGCATCAATTTCCCGTCTTTCAATCGCAGGAAACGGCACAGCTGCTAATTGAGCTGGGCAGCTCAACAGAATGAAACCCCCGTGAGCCCCATTCACGTCTGTGCTATCATGGAAGCAGCAGAAAGCTGCTCTTACAAAATACGAGGTGTCGCCATGAACAAGACAATCGGCATGTTCGCCCATGTGGACGCGGGTAAAACGACTTTGGCCGAACAGCTGCTATATCATACCCGAAGCATTCAGAATCGGGGGCGGGTCGATGACAAGGACGCTTTCCTGGACGGCCATGATATTGAGAAGGAACGCGGTATCACAATCTTTGCGGATCAAGCCGTGATGACCTATAAGGATAATACGTATACCTTGATCGACACGCCAGGGCACGTCGACTTTTCCTCCGAAATGGAGCGGGCCGTTCAAGTGATGGACTATGCCATCGTTGTCGTCAGTGCGGTCGAAGGCGTGCAAGGCCATACGGAGACGGTCTGGCAGCTATTACACAAGCACAGGGTGCCGGCATTTTTCTTTATTAATAAAACAGATCGGGTCGGGGCAGATGTGCAACGGGTGTACGGGGACATCCGCTTGAACCTGACCCCGGATGTGTGTGATGTGACGTCGAATGATGAGGCAGGCCGCATGAGCGAGGAACTGATCGCTTTCATTGCCGAACGGGATGATCGCCTGCTTGAGCTCTATATGGAAGAGGCTTATGACCATGAAGTCTGGCTGCATGCGATGAAGGCGATGATGAAGGAACATAGGCTGTTTCCTTGCGCATACGGTTCTGCTTTGCAGGATATCGGCATTGTGGAATTTCTGGAACAGCTGGACACTTGGACGCTGACTGAATACTCTAACCAAGGCGCATTTGCAGGCCGGGTCTATAAAGTCCGCCACGACGAGAACGGGACCCGCATCACCTATATAAAAGCGTTAAACGGAGCGCTCCATGTAAGGGATGAGATTAGCTGCGGCCTGGGAGTGGATAGGGCAACCGAGAAAGTGACGTCCATTCGAGTGTACAACGGCCATAAGCATCAAAATGTGGATCGTGTGGAGGCAGGACAACTGTTTGCAGTAACTGGGGTATCGGCAGCTTCAACGGGTGACGGTCTGGGCGCTCTCCAGGAACAGGCGGTGTACGACATCGTTCCTACCTTAACGTCGAAAGTCAACTATCCCCCTTCCCTTCATGCAAAAGAGGCGCTAAGATGCTTTCGCCTCTTGGATGTCGAAGACCCTTCGCTTCATGTCATATGGGATGAGCATGTGCAGGAAATTCATATCCATGTGATGGGCGTCATTCAGCTCGAGGTGCTCGAGCAAGTGGTCAAGGAGCGATTTCAGATGGACGTGACGTTTGGGCCTCCTGAAATTTTATACAAAGAAACGGTCGGATCCACAGTTACCGGCTGCGGTCATTTCGAACCGTTGGGACACTATGCCGAAGTTCATGTGAAGCTGGAGCCAGCCGCACGGAACAGCGGGATCACGTTCACAAATGCATGCCATCCTGACGTGTTGACGGTTAATTATCAGCATGTCATCGAGCAGCATCTGATGGAGCGAGATCATCATGGGCTGCTGACTGGATCGCCAGTCACGGACCTCCACATTACGCTGCTGAAAGGCCGGGCGCACAATAAGCATACGAGCGGCGGAGATTTCCGGGAAGCAACGTATCGGGCACTCAGGCAAGGGCTGGAGAAAGCGGACAACATACTGCTTGAACCGTATTACGATGTGAAGATTAAAGTGGATATCGACGATATGGGAAGAGTCATGACAGATATTCAGAAGGCGTACGGCCGGTTCGATCCCCCTGAGTTCGCTGGCGGCAAAGCCGTTATTGCGGGTAAAGTGCCGGTGGCTGCGTTTATGAATTACAGCGCGGAGCTTGCTTCATTTACACAGGGCAAGGGGACGATCCAGCTGATGTTCGGCGGTTACGGGGAATGTCATAATCGAGAAGAAGTCATTGCCAAGAAAGCATACAACAAGGATGCCGATCCAGCATATACGTCTTCGTCCATGTTCTGTTCGAAAGGACAAGCGTACAGCGTGCCGTGGGATGAGGCCGAGCAGCATATGCACGTTTGATGGCAGCAGGAAGCGCGATCTTTTTCCGATGAAAAGAAGAAAAGGCCATCCGGAACGGATGGCCTTTAGACGCCTATTCGTGTGTGCGATACGCTTGAGTGAGTGCTACGCTTTCTGTTCGAACAGCTTGATGACTTCAATGACGACGTCTGTCGCTTTCAACATATTGTCGACTGAGACATATTCGAATTTGCCGTGATAGTTCTCGCCGCCCGTGAAAATATTCGGTGTAGGCAGCCCCATGTAGGAGAGCTGCGAACCGTCCGTGCCGCCTCGAATCGGGGTGACGCTCGGTTCGACGCCCACATTTTTCATCGCTTGATAGGCAATGTCGACAATCTCTTTGACCGGTTCAATTTTTTCCTTCATGTTGTAATATTGATCGCTCATTTCCAGGATGATGTTTCCCTGCCCATAAGTCGCTTGCAGGTCTTTCACTATCGTCTCCAAGTTAGCTTTGCGGGCGTTGAAATGCTCTCTATCAAAGTCTCTGATGATGTAGCGCAGCTTGGTCAGCTCCACGTCACCACTGATGGAGATCAGATGATAGAAGCCTTCGTATCCTTCCGTCGATTCAGGGGCTTCTTCTGCTGGCAGTCTTCCGTTCAGCTCCATCGCGATTTTGGCGGCATTCACCATCTTGTTCTTTGCCGTTCCGGGGTGAACGTTCTTCCCTTTAATCGTAATCTTCGCTTGGGCGGCGTTGAAGCTCTCATACTCCAGCTCGCCAAGCGGTCCTCCATCCACGGTATAGGCATACCGGGCGTCGAAGGCGGCTACGTCGAAGCGGTGCGGGCCTCTTCCGATCTCCTCGTCCGGCGTAAAAGCGATCCTTACTTTGCCGTGCTTGATCTCAGGGTGGCGGATGAGATGCGCCATCGCCGTCATGATTTCGGCAATGCCGGCTTTGTTGTCCGCCCCGAGCAGTGTCGTTCCGTCCGTCGTAATTAACGTATGGCCCTTATAGTTGGCCAGCTCCGGGAAGTCCTGCGGCGACAGCACGATGTTCAGCGCTTTATTCAGCACAATCTCGCTTCCGTCATAGTTTTCTACCATTTGCGGATTGACGCCCGCGCCGGTAAAATCAGTCGCCGTATCCATATGGGCCAAAAATCCGATCGTCGGCACTTCTTTCTCCGTATTGGAAGGAAGGGTAGCCATAACGTACCCGTTTTCGTCCATTGTAACGTCTTCCATGCCGATTTCTTTCAATTCGTTAACGAGCATCCGGGCCAGATCAAGCTGTCCCGGTGTGGACGGGCAAGTGTCGCTGTCGTCATTGGATTGCGTGTCCACTTTTACATAGGTCGTAAATCTTTGAATGATTTCGCTTTTCAATCTATCGTCACCCCAACTCATAGTTATATATCTCCATATTAACATGAACGATGCGCCAGTACTCGTCACTTTAGAGTCACTTTTAGAACTTCACATATTATGAACAGGCAGGGGAATGTTATGAATATAAAATGATTTTAGACAAGCAGGAGGTATATTGGTATGGCCAGAAGGAGCCGGCGGAAGCTGCTCGTTACAGGGGCAGAACAAGGTGTCAATGCATTCAAGGCAGAGGTGATGCGGCGCGAGGGCTTCGCTGTCGATCCGAATCGCCCGGATGACGTCAAGTACGAAGTGGCCAAGACGTTGGGAGTGCCCTTGCAGCCAGGCAGCAACGGGGAATTATCTACAGAGTCAGCTGGCCGCGTAGGGGGGCGCATTGGCGGTACGATGGTTCGCGAAATGATCCGTCTCGCGCAGGAAAATTTGGCGAAGCAGCCAAATAAGTAGGGGACGGTCTGCGAAGGAATGTATAGGGGAACACATCAAGGGTGACTGCGTCGATGCAGTCGCCCTTTTTCTCTAGAGATCGACAGCATCCATGATTTCCCGCAGTTCATATTCAGTTCATAATAGATTGATAAGTTAACGACAGAGAGTAATGACAGAAGGCCGTAAGATGAAAAAAAACGGCTAGCATGAAGAAGATAGGGGGAAGAGAAATAGATGAGGGAAGCAAGGGAAGCAAGGGAAGAAAAAACGTCAGGGAATTGGCGGCAGTTCGTTCGTCTAATACAACAGACGAATCCGTCGAAGCTGTTGTTAATCATTGCGCTCTGCATGAGTGTAGCTACGACAGGGGTAGGGTTCGTCGTGCCGTTATTCACGAAAAATCTGGTCGATGGCTTCTCGATGGAGTCCTTGAATCGCTGGCAAATCGGCATGCTGGTCATTGCCTTCGTGATACAAGCTGCAGCGAGCGGCTTGTCCATTTACTTGTTGAATCGGGTAGGGCACAGGGTCGTGGCGAACTTGCGGGATCAATTGTGGAACAAGCTGCTCCGCCTGCCTATTTCGTATTATGACAAGCACGACACTGGAGAAACGCTCAGCCGGGTAACGAATGACACATCGGTTGTGAAAGAACTGATTACCGAGCACTTGGCGGGCTGCCTGACAGGCGTCATTTCGATTATCGGGTCTGTCACGATATTATTATTCCTGGATTGGCAGATGACATTGGTGATGCTGCTGGCCATACCGCTGGCGATGCTCGTGTTGATGCTGCTCGGGAAGAAGATGTTCGCCATCTCGAAGGGGATGCAGGACGAAACGGCACGGTTCACTGCCGTACTCAATCAGGTATTGCCTGAAACCCGTCTCGTCAAGGCTTCCAATGCGGAGCAGATCGAATATGACAGAGGCAAGTCCGGCATTACGAACTTGTTCCGGTTCGGATTGCGCGAAGCGAAAATACAAGCGATTATCAGTCCGTTGATTTCGTTCATTTTAATGGTCGTGCTTGTCGCGATTATCGGTTATGGTGGCGTGCGCGTATCTTCCGGAGCGCTCACGGCTGGAGATATGGTCGCTTTCATCTTATACTTGATTCAGATTATTATGCCGATGACTCAATTAACGATGTTCTTCACCCAATTGCAGAAAGCGATGGGCGCAACGGAGCGCATCATTACTGTGCTTGACCATGAGGAAGAAGATCTGCATGCAGGCAAGCAGCTGGCTGAAGTGAATCAACCGATAATCTTGGATCAGGTTGAGTTTGCATATGAAGAAGAGACGATTTTGTCGGAGATGAATTTTGCGGTCGAACCTGGCAAAGTCACGGCCATTGTCGGTCCGAGCGGCGGCGGGAAGACGACGCTATTCTCGCTCTTGGAACGATACTACGCTCCGACGAGCGGCGTCATTAAGCTGGGAAATACACCGATTGATGAGTATTCTCTGCAATCTTGGCGCAGCCAGATCGGTTACGTGGCACAGGAAAGCGCGCTGCTGTCCGGTACCATCCGCGATAATATTGTGTACGGTACCGATAGAAACGTAACGGAGGACGAATTGGAGCGGGCAGCGCAGATGGCCTACGCGGATCAGTTCATATCCGAGCTTCCGGATCAATATGAGACAGAGGTCGGGGAACGGGGCATCAAGCTATCGGGAGGACAACGTCAGCGTATCGCGATCGCACGTGCGCTGCTGCGCGACCCGCAGATCTTAATGCTCGACGAGGCCACTTCGAGTCTGGACAGCAAGTCGGAAATTTACGTGCAGAAGGCGCTCGATAATTTGATGGAGGGAAGAACGACGCTTGTCATTGCGCATCGTCTCTCGACAGTAGTCGATGCCGATAACATTTTATTCGTGGAGAAAGGTCGCATTACCGGAAGCGGCACGCATGAGCAGCTATACCAAACCCATGACATGTACCGGGAATTCGCTGCCCAGCAGCTGCGCATTCAAGAGCGGGAATGAAAGGAATCTGCGCGATGGCTAACCTATTAATTGTAGATGATAATGCACATATTCGAGAACTTGTGCAAGTCTGTTTGCGCAATGAAGGCTTCGACGTGCTTGAAGCGGCGGACGGTGTCGAGGCACTGTCCACGCTCGAATCCGTCAAAGTCGATATGGTCATTATGGATATTATGATGCCGAATATGGACGGGTGGGAGCTATGCCGCGAGGTACGCCGCTATTACGAGGACATGCCGATTCTCATGCTGACTGCCAAGGGCGAGACGACACAAAAGGTCAAAGGCTTCCATCTAGGTACAGATGATTATCTCGTGAAGCCCTTCGATCCAGCCGAGCTGATCGTAAGGGTGAAATCCTTATTAAAGCGGTACCGTATTTCGGTTTCGCAAACGGTCGAAGTTGGCACGATTTTCATGAATCGAGGCACGTATGAGCTGCGCAGTGATGGTGAACCCATGACCTTGCCGTTAAAAGAATTCGAGTTGCTGTACAAACTGGCGAGCTATCCGCAAAAAACGTTTTCCAGAGAGCAATTAATTGAAGAAATATGGGGATATGACTACGAGGGTGACGAGCGCACCATCGATGTTCATATTAAGCGGTTGCGCGAGCGGTTCCCGGAAGAGCGATATGGCTTCAAAATTCGCACCATTCGCGGCCTCGGGTATCGATTGGAGATCGGTTCATGAAGAAGGGCGAAGCCATTCTTAAAATAATGGGCGGTGTCTGCCTTGTTGTGGCAGTAGTGACGATAGGAACCTGGATAGCATTCTATGGCACCGAAGCGCTTTATAAGTATATAGGCATACATCTTCACAGCTTCGCTGCCCAATGGATTAATGTGCTGCTCGTCTTTTTTATTTTTGGATGTACGATGTATCTTATTTCGCTCATTGTAGGCAAGAAGCATTATAAGGTATGGGATAAAATCATAGAGGCTTTACGGAAAATCTCCAGGGGAGATTTCAGTGTCAGTCTGGACATCCGTTCTAATGAAAACGACCCGCTTGGCAAAATTGTGAGCACCATCAATCAGATGGCGGTCGAGCTTGGCGAAATGGAAAAAATGAGACAAGACTTCATCTCCAACGTGTCGCATGAAATTCAGTCTCCGCTCACTTCGATTCATGGGTTTGCCAATGTGTTAAAAAGGGCTGACCTGACGCATGAAGAACGTCAACATTATGTCACCATTATCGAGATGGAAAGCAATCGTTTATCAAAAATTAGCGAAAACTTATTAAAGCTCACTTCCTTGGAATCACAGCATCATCCGTTCGAGCCGACACGATATCGGCTGGATAAGCAATTGCGGAACGCCATGCTGGCGTGTGAACCGGCTTGGCTGGAGAAGGACCTGGAGATGGAGCTCGAATGTGAAGCGATTACCGTTACGGCCGACGAAGATTTAATGAGCCAGGTGTGGAATAATCTCATTACGAATAGCGTAAAGTTTACGGCGAATGGCGGAACGATTCGGATACACGTGTATGCACGGAGCGGGAACGCGTTCGTAGCTATATCGGATACAGGAATCGGTATGAACGACGAGGATATGAAGCGTATATTCGAGAGGTTTTACAAAGCGGACAAATCGAGAACCTCTGAAAAAGGAGGAAGCGGCTTGGGGCTGTCCATTGTCAAAAGAATTGTAGAAATGCATGAGGGCAGCATCGCAGTACAGAGTAAAATAGACGCAGGAACCTCATTCGAGGTCGTGCTGCCGTTAGAAGCATCATCACAGTCTTCGTCGAGATAACCCCTCAGGATAGGCAGGGAGATACAAGCTGTCGACCCGAGGGGCTGTTCGTTATGAAGCCTTCGTTTTTATTGAAGCGGCTTCATCATTTGACATGAAACCAAAAGGTGTCATATAATACGAAACGAAACCAAAAGGTGTCATAAAGGAAGGGTATGATCCGATGCAAGCTGAATTATTGAAGAAGCAGTGTTCTGGATTACGTATCCGAAGCAAAGCTCAAAAGTCAAAACAGACATAAACCGGGATATTCTGGCTGCGATGGTGCAGAATAGTACAACATATCGAGTTGTCAACAACGTGGCTGTCGATGAAAAGTGGTCGGCTCTGCGATTGCGCCCGCAGGATAAAGTAAAGAGCAAAACATAAATTTTACAATCAATATTTGGAGGTTTCGTTATGGAACACAACTCGAATAATACATTGCCGGACATTCGTCAGACGTTGGTGCTGAATGCTCCGATTCAGAAGGTATGGGATGCGGTTGCCACATCGGAGGGAATTGCTGCTTGGTTCATGCCCAATAATTTTCAGCCTATTGAGGGATACGAGTTCGAACTGAACGCCGGTCCGTTCGGCATGTCGCCATGCAAAGTGACGGAAATCGCTCCGCCTAACCGCTTGTCTTTCAACTGGGGCAAAGATTGGACCCTCACGTTCGAGTTAGTCGATCTGGACGGAAAAACAGAGTTTACACTCATCCATGCGGGCTGGGATGCTGACAAGGTGACCGAATTCGGGCAATCCCATGCAATGGTGCGCGACAGAATGAATCAGGGATGGACAGGGCTGCAGCAATCGCTGGCTGCCTATGTTGAGGCATGAAATGACGGCATCATTACCGAAGCATGACGTGTTCCAGGCTATCGCCGATCCTACACGCCGCCAATTGCTGGAGCTGTTGAGCGATCAGGAGATGCCCGTCACCGTCATCAGCGGCCACTTTCCGATGAGCCGGACGGCCGTGTCCAAGCATTTGCGCATCTTGGCGGATGCGGGACTCGTCAAGGACCGCAAGGTCGGCCGGGAGACGCGCTACCGCCTTGACCCGGAACCGCTGCTTGAATTAAAACGATGGCTCGCTTACTACGAGCGGTATTGGGAAAATAAGCTATCCGTGCTCAAGCATCTGGTGGAATCGGACGAGCCGAACGGTGCGGCTCCATTTCCCCCGCTTACCGTCATCGAACGGAAGACAACGGAATAACGGCGATATAAGCAAGAGAGGTGCGTAATCCGGCCTCTCTTGTCCTTTGAAGCCCGACTAGATGATGACACATGCATGAAAGGATAAGAGAGCTGAATGCAACCATTTACAGCAACAGTTATTGAAATTATTCAGGGAATACCAGACGGGAAAGTCATGACGTATGGGCAAATAGCAGGCTTGGCCGGAAGTCCCCGGGCGGCAAGACAAGTCGTTAGAATTCTTCACTCTATGAGCGATAAATATCATCTTCCGTGGCATCGGGTCATCAATTCATTAGGCGAGACTGCGATCAAGAATGATGAAATGAACGCTTTGCAACAGCTGTTTCTTCAGAGTGAAGGCATAGAAATTAGTGCAGATAACCGGATAAATTTGGAATTATATCAGTATCATCCAGAGCGATTCTAGCAGGAAAAAAGTCTGGCGTAACCGTAAAACGAACCCTCCAAATTGAGGTGCATATTCGACAGGTTCATAATTAAAATCTCGATCACTATATTTGAGTTCTACGTATCGACATTTGAAATGGAGCGATGAACACGATGCAGGACTATCCCAAAGGTGTTCTGCGTGGAAAAGCGGCGGAGCATAAATTCACTCTGAATCGATATCGTCCGGGGGAGGACACTGGCTTCTTCGTGGAGCGTTATTGGGCTATCAGCTGGGACCTGAGAGGAGAGGAACCGCACTTGCAGAATAAGCTGCCTTATCCTTGTGTCAATCTGGTCGACAATTCGCAGCATCCATCCTGTTAGTAGAAGACGAAACGAACAGGGTCGAGCTTGCCGAAGCATTCATCACCCATATCCTGCCTCAGCAGGATGAAAACGTGCGAGTAATTAAGCAAATTGTCGACAAAACGGATAATCGAGAAGTACAAATTTTGTAGAGTATAAGGGTTGCAATTCATTACCCGATACTATAAAATTGGAAATTAAATGCACATGGAAGGTGGGGGAATATGTTAAAGACCGGGATGAAGCAAACCTTTGATCCGATCGTTCATATTCCTTTTTTCGACACTAAAGCAGTCAATGCTTTAGTGTTTTTTATTTTCTTGGGAGGTGTGGCATCGATGAGGTACAAAAGGGTTCTTATCAAGCTTAGCGGCGGGGCCGTTGCGGGGAGCAGCGAATTTGGGTTCGATCCGGAGAGGCTGGAGCACATTGCGAACGAGATATTGTCCGTCGTCAGCATGGGGGTCGAAGTGTCCATCGTTATCGGAGGAGGCAATATTTTTCGAGGCAACATGGGCGAAGCTTGGGGCATCGAACGAGCGGAGGCCGACAATATCGGAACGTTGGCGACGGTCATCAACAGCTTGATGCTTAGAGGCGTATTGAAGTCGAAGACGAAGACAGAGGTGCGGGTGATGACCGCAATTCCGGTCACGTCTGTGGCTGAGCCTTATATCCGTTTAAGGGCCATTCACCATTTGGAGAAAGGGTACATCGTCATCTTCGCGGGAGGGAACGGTCAACCGTTCGTGACGACCGATTATCCTTCGGTACAGAGAGCCATTGAGGTGAACTGCGAGGCGATATTCGTGGCCAAGCAAGGGGTGGACGGCGTGTACAATCAAGACCCGAAGCGCAATAAGGATGCGCTGCGATACGCCTCGCTACATTATAACGATGTGATTCAACATGATCTGCATGTCATGGACCAGTCCGCATTCATTCTCGCTAGAGATTACAACATCCCGATTCATGTGTTCAACTTCGATAAGCCCGGCTGTATGACTGAAATCATGGATGGCAAGAACACGGGGACTATCATCAGCGGTGATTCTGAACTAAGGCTTAGTTAAGTGAACATAATGAACCCCCCTGCATCCGCTTGTTGTGCAGGGGGCGAACCCTTAGAAACAATTCCATTGGAAAACATACAGGCAAATGTGCGAATTTGGTGGCTGAACGGCCTGTGGACTGTATTTTGTGCAGTGGCACCGGCTATTTTTAGCGTCTGATAAGGTATGAGTGACAAACCATTGGATCATTTCCAATCAAACCCGCCGTAAAGAGGAAAACGCACTCGTTTCGCTGTACATAATCCAATGGAGGATGAGACAAGGTAGGATACAATCCTGAAATTAGCTGTCTACCGCCCGTTAAACACACGAATCGCCAACTCAGGGTAAGCTTGCGCTATTTCATTCGCACGCTTCGTTAATACGCCATAATCGAACGGGGAACGGAAAATGTCGCTGTCTGGCAGAAAGGTGACGCTCGTTCCCGTTTCTTTCGTTATGCCTACGGTCATGACACCGGTTTGTGGAATGCCGTGCTTATAATCTTGCCGGAACACAGTTCCTTCCCGCCGGATTTCAACCGAGAGCGCAAGGGAGAGTGCATTGACGACAGACATGCCGATGCCTCTCTCGCCTCCGGGAGCTATGATGGATGCGCTGGCGCTTAAGCGGCCCATATCCGTAAAGACAGACTGAACCTGAGACGTATCGGTGTTCGGCAGAGCCTGCACGGGAATTCCGCGCCCGTTATCGGCCACAGTGATGCTTCCATTATCATGCAAGAATAGGCTTACTTCGCTGCAATACCCAGCTTGATGCTCCAGTATACTGTTCTCTACGACGGCCCACAGCAGATGATGGGGGTCATACTCCTCCTTCGATTGACCCAAGTACGATCCAGCGTTATTTCGGGCTTCGGCCATGTCCATATAGTCAGTCGTATCTAACAGGTCTGAGGCAGCTGCCAGCAGCAGCAGCAGCGGAAGCGCCCGGTGACCGGGAACGGAATAGGATCCACCCCGTTCCTCCTGAACAAGCAGGTCGGCCCCCGACAAGGCTTTGATATGGTGGTAGAGCTGGCCAGTCGTGCCCATATTCAATCGTTCAACCAACTCAGTGCCAGTTAGAGGTTCCCTCAGAACCGAGCGCAGAATGTCCAAGCGCTGCTTATGGCCGAGGGCCGCCAGCACTTTGGCGACCTTGTCGCCGTCCAGCTCCAACAGCTGGCTTACACGTCTTTCTTGGGGCTCCCATCTGAACTGCCCTTTTTCACCACAGTATTGACCCGAATAAAAGACACCGCCAAGTTCTCCTTCTCCATCCTTGTTCTTGAACAGCTCCTGAGTTGCTTCATCTGTCGCCACTCGCGCGTCTTGGGACGCGCTTCCAGCTATCAGCTGTCTGACAAGCTGCTGCAGCTCCTTCATTTGCACTTTCAGTGCGTCTAATTCCGTTTCCAAATTACGCGATACGGTCACGGGAATCCCTCCAACTTTAATTACTTAAATACGTAGTTACGTAATTACATAAATAATAACACACAGCATTCCAATTGTAAATCATATCCAATCATTCCTGCTGATGAAATATAATCTGCCAATGAAATGTGTAATTGCTCGATTTCATTTCAAAGCAAATGATATCGGGACAGAGGAATTGGCCCATCTGGAAATGGTTGCGACGATGTCGATCTGCAGGATGGACGGAAGTTTTTAAGAGAGCGTGAAATGTGCATTCGCTTCGATTTCGTGAAGCGGTAGAAATTTTGAAGGAAGAAGAGAGCTGTTGAAAATAAACTCCACATTGAATTGGTTGCAGATATGCCGCCCTTTCAGGGGTAGAGTTTTTGTTTGCTGCCAAAGTAAAAGCCGACTTCTCCTGTAGTCAGGAAAAATCGGCTTTTACTTTTTGGGAATGAGTCTACCGCACTTTAATGCGGTAGGGGTGACTTTCCATTATTCTGCTTCTGCAACCAAAGTAAATCGTTCGTTAACGTGCTGAGGCTGTTCGATCTCGTCCAGAACGGCAATCGCATAGTCCGCGTAGCTCACATAGCTGTTGCCTTTAGCGTTCACCATCAGATTATCATTGCCTTTTTGATAAGAACCGGTTCTTTTGCCTGCTGGGTCAAAGAATGCAGCCGGGCTGATGAAGGTCCATTTGATACCGCTCGACTGTTGCAAATCCTGAAGATTTTTCCCTTGGTTCGATGCGGTTGCCGCATACTCTTGCGGGAACTCTGGCGTATCAATAAGACGGGTCGTCTTGGCTTCATCGACGAACAAGCTGCCGGCGCCGCCCACCACGAGCAATCTGGTGTCAGACGCTCCTTGCAAGGCTTTAATCAATGCTCTTCCTGCTTCCACGTGCAGATGCTCTTGTCCATGTGGTGCTCCAAAGGCGTTCACGACCACATCAAATCCTTTTACATCATCCGGTGTAAGGGAAAATACATCTTTTTCGATAACAGACACGCTGCTGTCCTTCATTTTGGATGCGTCGCGCACAATCGCCGTCACTTCATGTCCTCTGTCTACAGCTTCTTTTACAATCAAGCTTCCCGCTTTACCGCTTGCTCCGATAACTCCGATTTTCATAATTCCATTACCTCCATGCAATTGTAGTTATATGTTTAGCAGTGTCCATCTAAATCGCATTGCAAACCCTCGGATACAGGCACGCTATCTTCAATTTGTTGAGAGAGAACCTTCTCGAACATTTCTTTGCTTGCTACGCCCTGAACACGCTCGTTGCCGATTACAAAGGTGGGCACCCCCGTAATGCGGGCTTCCTCATACGCATGTTGAAGGGCTTGTTGTTGCGCTTCCTTATACGTTCCTGTTTCCAGCGCATCTCTAAAAGCCTGCTCATCCAGCCCTAATTCGCCGGCAATCTTCGTTAACACTTCGATTTCGCCAATGTTTTGTTCTTCTTGGAAAAATGCCTTGAATACGCGGTTCATGTATTCGTTGCCTTTGCCCTGTTCTTTGGCGTAATGATATCCTTCAAACGCAACACCTGTATAAGGATGCGGAGACACCCGGGGCAATCTCATGTCGACGCCCAACTTGTTGGCGGTCGGCGTAATATATGATTCCCAGCCTTGCAATTTGGATGAATCGTTCCAAGGATCAAGTTTAGGCGCTGGACTTGGGCGCAGTTCGAATGGCATCCACTCGACTTCGACGTCTTTGCCTTTGATTGCTTCCTCGAAGGGCGCTTTACCCAAGAAACAGAACGGGCAGACAAAATCAGAGTACACTTTGATTTGTAAGGTCATGGTTCGTGTTCACCTCTTAATAGATTGAGTGTAACCATTATTGTTACAACTAGATTTAAAAAATAGGACAAGCGGAAGGGGGTCGCGCTTTCCTGCAGGCAATCATATTGTTTTGCTTTGTTGTAATCATTATAGTTACAACGGGATTGGTTTGTCAACTTTAATTTTGTGGACATGTCCGATCAGCTTTGTAAGATTGCTTCACTTAACCTTACAATCCGTTAGTGCCATCACGAAAATGACATGTTAGGCAATCGAATTATAGACAATTTATGTTATGCTAGGGCGAGGATGCTAGTTAATGTAAAGGTAAAGTGGGTGCATGCGAAGAGATGGAGTTATCGAATGTGATGTCTTATCTTACAGAAGACAATTTACTGGAATTGCTGGAGAAATATCGATCCTTCGGACCATTTCCCGGCATTTTGTTAACGTTTATGAAATCATTCGTTCCTCCGCTGCCGACGCTTGTCATCGTTGGCGTTAACGCGGCCGTGTACGGATTATGGCTCGGATTCCTATACTCCTGGATCGGCTTGGTAAGCGGTTGCTTGGTGACGTTCCTCATCGTCCGCAAAATTGCCGGACATCCGTACTTGGAACGCTGGGCGCAAAAGCCTAAAGTGAAAAAAGGCATGCTCTGGGTCCGCCGCAATGCGTTCAGCTATGTGTTTCTGCTGAGCATCTTTCCGGTTGGTCCATTCGTTATTATCAATATGGTAGCGGGAATGGCCCGCATGCCGTTGCGTTCCTTCTTAATCGCCGTCGCGGGCGGGAAGGCGCTCATGGTGCTCTCGGTCTCCTATATCGGACATAATATATCGAGCATCATTCAAGATCCGGTTCAAATTTTATATGTCGTATTGTTTCTCGCCGTGTCGTTATGGGTTAGCAAAAAAATCGAGGCTCGCTTCACTATAGAGACGCTGGATGAGGATCACCTGAACGGGCATGGACTCGATCGGAAAGATTCGATGGGCTCATGAGAGTCGAACGATTGCTTTCGATGCTGCTTATTATTTCGCAGAAAGGGACGGTTACGGGGAAAGAGCTGGCGGAACATTTTGAAGTGTCGCTGCGGACCATTTACCGGGATATTGAGAAGCTGGGCGAGGCGGGCGTCCCCATCGCAGCCATTGGCGGCAAAGGCGGGGGTTACTACATTATGGAGCAGTACAATGTGGACAACCTCTTCCTGAATGAAGAAGAAGCCCATACATTCATGGCGGTTATGGATAACTTGAACGTTCTGTTCGGGAAGAACAAGCTGTTCAATGACGTCGTCCTGAAGTTCGGTCAGACATACAAGCAAGAACGCAGAGCATCGGATAAATGGAGCATCAACATGTCTCACTTCAGTATGGAAGACGAGCTGAAGGAATACCTGGTCTTGATGAACGCAGCCATTGAAGAGTCGAAGCTGCTTGTATTTGATTACATTAACCGCAGGCTGGAGGTTTCCGAACGAACGGTGGAGCCGATGCAATTCGCTTTTTCCAGAGGTGAATGGTATCTGGTCGCTTTCTGCAGAAGCAGGCAGGATTACCGGCGGTTCAAGCTGGTGCGGATTCACAATCTCAAGCTCGGCAGCCGCTTCGAGCCAAGGGAATCGGTGTCGAAGGAGCGAATGAACCAGATCTTCGAAGAAGGCTACTATCGCCGCAGCATGAAGGTGACGTTGCGATTTACGCCGCGAATAGGGATGCAACTGACGGAGCACTTTCCCAGAGAGAAGATGAAGGAGACGGAAGATGGCCATTATATCATCGAGGATTATTTTCCGTATGAGGAAGGCCTGATGAAATATATATTAAGCTTCGGCAAGGATTGCGAGGTTGTTGATCCGCCCGTGTTGCGGGAAGAAATGAAAAAATACGTTGCCAAAATATTAATTTCGTACAATGACTGACATATAGATGTCAGTCATTGTGTTTTATAGTGGGGCTATCGGATGCATACGATGTGAAAAAATGAAAATAAAGTTAGTATGGGGGAGTCCTATGTTGAAGCAAGAAATAGCCGAAGGAATCATTCTGTACATGTTCGATCCAAGACCTGATCGGCATTTTGGATACAACATTACCGCATTAATTGACGGTGCGCAGGCGATTCTCATTGATACTGCATTTGAGGAGCACGCACAGCAGGTCGTTGAGGATCTGGCTGAGTGCGGGATTCGGATAGAAGGGGTCATCCTTACGCATTTCCACGATGATCATATGTATGGATTGAAGGTATTGCCGGAGGTTCCGGTCTACGGAAGCGCGCACTACCAGACGACACTGGATATGTGGACAGAGCCGAAGGAACACCCCTATTTCACGCCGGACATCGTGTTCGAGCACTCGCTGCAAATCACGTTCGGCCGGCATGAACTGACGTTGACGTCATTTCCGGGGCATGCGCATTGCAGCAGCTTGATTATAATTAATGAGCAGTTCGTGCACATCGGTGACGAACTTATGTTCTCGAATGACGGACAGCCGATTTTGCCATCTGTCGATTACAACCAATACGTTCGCAGACACCGGGATTCTCTGGCCAAATTACGTGATTACAGCCACTGTACGCTCATCCCCAGTCACGGAACAGTTATTAGCGGACAGCAGCGCATCGACCGGGACATCGCGAATCGGATCGCCTATTTCGATGCCATTTTGGGCAGCGGCACGGAAATCTCCTATGAAGAAGCGACGCAACAATGCGATTGCATGTTCTTGCATCAGGAGTGGCACAAGAATGCGTATCGATTCTAGCAAAAAGTAATGATGGATACAGCATTGGGGGCATAGACTAAACCCGGGGGCGTCGGTTACACTATAGGCATAAATAGGAGGGCGCAGGCTCTCCTTTTTGTTAATGTATGTTGCGGTCTCGACCGATTACATAAAACCCCACTACAAGCCATTCACAGGAGAGACAGGGAATGAGCGCACAGTCGAATGAAAGTTACGAAGTTACCCAAATATGCTTGCTGGCGGGCAAAATCATGCTGCAAAGCGGCGGAGAAACGTATCGTGTCGAGGATACGATGATGCGCATCGCCGCTTCCTACGGATACGAGAACTGTCACAGCTTCGTGACGCCGACAGGCATTATATTCGCTATCGACGGATCGGCTCCGACAACGAGACTGTTCCGCATTTCCGATCGGTCCACCGATTTGGAGAAGGTTACGCTCGTTAATGATATCTCCCGAAGAATCAGCAGCGGGAGCTTATCTGGGGCCGAAGCTTTTCGGATGCTGCAAAAGATAGATAAGGCGAATTTGGCTTATCCGGTATGGATCCAGATCGCTGCCGCTTCCGTATCAAGCGGATGCTTCGCCATCATGTTCCGGGGCAGCTGGCCGGAATTCATTCCCGCGCTGCTGGCGGGCGGAATCGGATTCTCGCTCCTGCTATACGTCCACCGCTTGGTCCGCATCAAGTTTTTTGCCGAGTTTCTGGCTTCGGTGGCGATCGGAACGGTATCGTACTTATGTATCAAGAACGGACTGGGGCGGGATTTGGACAAAATCATTATCGGTTCCGTCATGCCGCTAGTGCCCGGATTGCTTATCACCAATGCGGTGCGGGATTTGATGGCGGGTCATCTTGTATCCGGGATTTCGAAGGGCGCGGAAGCGTTACTGACTGCGTTCGCGATTGGAGCGGGCATAGCCTGCGTCATTTCTTTCAGCTAGAACAAGAGGGGGAAGTCTATGATCATCGAGCAGCTTGTCACCAGCTTCATCGCTTCCGCCGCCTTCGGCATCATCTTTAACGTCCCGAAAAAAACCTTGCTGCAGTGCGGCTCCGTCGGAATGATCGGATGGCTCGTCTATTTGTCCTTCACCCTAAATGACGTTGATCCGATTCCGGCAAGCTTGGTTGCTTCGTTCGCGGTGGCAATGGTTAGCCATCTATTCGCCAAGGCTTATAGAACACCGATTATCGTGTTTAACGTGTCTGGCATTATCCCGCTTGTACCGGGCGGCATGGCCTATGATGCGATGAGAAATATGGTCGAGAATGAATATGAGATCGCGATACCGCTTGCTTTCAAGGCGTCTATGATATCGGGCGCGATTGCAATCGGGCTTGTATTTTCGGAGGTCGTCTATCAATTGCTGCGAAGAAGAGCGGCATGATGGACAGAGAACCGGCTATTTCCATGCCTCAAGAGGTGATGAAGCTGCCGCCATTGACATGCATCGTCTCGCCCGTCACATAGCGGGAATCGTCGCTGGCGAGATATACGTAAGCCGGAGCGAGCTCAAATGGCTGGCCGGCCCGATGCATCGGCGTATCTGTGCCGAAGGTGGCCACGCGCTCAGCGGAGTAGCTGGCCGGAATGAGCGGCGTCCATGTCGGACCGGGAGCAACGGCATTGACGCGTATGCCTTGATCGACCACGGACAGCGCCAGCGAGCGGGTGAACGAGACGACTGCTCCTTTGGTGGCGGAATAGTCGATTAATGTCTTCTCTCCCCGGTAGGCGGTAACCGAAGCCGTGTTGATAATCGAACTCCCTGGACGCAGGCAAGGCAGTGCGGCTTGCGTGACGAAGAAGAAGGAAAATATATTGGTGCGGAACGTCTGCTCCAGCTGCTGCTCCGTAATGTCCAGCAAGCTGTGCTGCGGATATTGGACGCCAATGTTGTTGACCAGCACATCCAGCTTGCCGAAGTGGTGCAGCGTCTGTTCGACGATAGCGGTGCAGGCTGCCTTGGTGCGCAGATCGGCGCGAAGCGGCAAGCATCGTCTGCCCAATTGCTCGATGCGCGTGCGCGTTTCCTGCGCGTCCTGTTCTTCATATAAATAGGCGAACGCCACATCCGCCCCTTCCTTAGCGAACGCTACCGCCGTTGCGCGGCCGATGCCGCTGTCTCCTCCTGTAATGAGAGCCACGCGGTTCTGCAGCTTGCAGCTGCCGACATAGGAAGGATTGTCATATAACGGCCTTGGGGACATGACATATTCCAACCCGGGCTGCTGGTCTTGATGCTGCGGCGGAAAGGAAAGCGGCTTCTCCTCGCACTTTGTCTCTTTCCCGTAATAGGGGTACATCGGATACGGATTCATTTCTCTACCTCCAAATCATGATATTCGCCTAGAAACACCTTATTCGGGAAGAGTCTAACGTGTTACACTGCGACTGTGCCGTATTGATCAATTTCCGCGGTTTTGCTACAATGCACACAGAGTATGTGACCAGAGGGAAGTGACTAGCATTGAAAAAAGAAAAATACACCTGTCATCTCCACTCTAAATCGTTTGGATTGGCTCTACAGGCGTTGACGGTAATATCCCAATATCCGAATCGTTGTCCTAGCGGGGAAATCGCTGAGCATGTTCAGTCGGAAGCGACCTTAATTCGGCGGATTCTCGCTAAGCTGGCCCAGGAAAATATATTGGAGACGCGTGAGGGACGCGACGGCGGATACCGGCTGAAGAGAGCACCGGAACTTATTACATGCGCCGACATCCTAACGGCTCTACAGAAAGATGAATCGTTCCATACCAGTTTACTCGAATCGACGGGTGACCATCCGTTCGGGCTGTGCATGAAAGCCGCATTTTCCGATATGATGGCGGAACTGGATCAAAGCGTGCTGGCCGTGCTGCAAAAGTACACCATTGCTGACCTAGCGGATCAATCCTTAGTGTAGGAAGGGATGATTGACAATGGTCTTGAAGGGGATTATACTGTGCATATAATTTCACAGTTGCAACAGTGTTAACTGTGCACGGTTTTACACAGTAATATTCTGCAATTCTGCAATATGATGTGATGAGTAGCGGGAATTTTTTTATGTTTAACTGTGTAGTAATTTACACAGTATAATGTTAGCCAATTCGCATCTTTAACTCGAACAAAATCGGAGGCTGGATAGGATGGAGACAAAAGTAGAGCAAAAGCGTGATTTTTTTACCGTATTACGTGATCGGCATTCGGTGCGCCATTATGACCCAACCGTGACCATTTCGCAGGCAGAGCTGCATGACATGCTGAAGGAGGCCACGCTTGCTCCCTCGAGCGCAAATCTTCAGCCTTGGCGATTCCTTGTCATTACCGACCAAGCGCTAAAGGAAAAGCTGCTTCCGATAGCCAATCATCAACAGCAAGTTGTGGATGCGTCAGCCGTCATCGCCATACTGGGTGATCTGGAAGGCTACAAACAGGCGGAGCGCATCTATGAACAAGCGGTTGAATCGGGCTACATGGATGAGGAACTAAAAGAGTCATTCGTGACCAGAATTACGAATGGTTATGCTAACATGAGCGAGGAGAAAATTAACAATATTGTGCTCGTCGATGGCGGATTGATTGCGATGCAATTGATGCTAATTGCGAAAGCTAAAGGATATGACACTGTGCCAATGGGCGGGTTTCATGCCCAGCAGTTCAAGGAGGCTTTTGGAATCTCGGAGCGCTATGTCCCCGTGATGTTGCTGCCTGTAGGCAAAGCCTCTGAACCGGCGCATTCTTCACCTCGTGTGCCTGTGGATGAGGTGACGTTCTGGAATAAGATGACCGAGGGTGAGTGACCTATGATTCAACTTAGCATATTGGACCAATCTCCGATACCCGAAGGCAGCACAGCGAGCGAGACGCTGGCCGAGACGGCTCGGCTGGCGCAAGCAGCAGAACAACTGGGTTACCACCGTTTTTGGGTGTCGGAGCATCATTTCGCTTCCAACCTTGCAGGTTCAAGCCCGGAGGTGCTAATATCGCATTTGGCGGCCGTAACGTCCCGTATTCGTGTCGGTTCAGGCGGAGTTATGCTGCCCCATTACAGTGCTTACAAAGTCGCGGAAAACTTCCGTCTGCTGGAAGCACTGTACCCGGACCGGATTGATGTGGGACTGGGAAGGGCACCCGGCGGCATGCCGCTGGCCACCAGAGCTTTGATGGATGGGAGAGCGCCGGTCGATCGCTATCCGGAGCAGGTGTCTGATCTGATGCACTATCTTCACGATTCGCTCCCAGACGATCACCGCTATAGCGGACTCCGGGCTACTCCGGTTATTCCGACTGCTCCGGAAATGTGGCTGCTTGGCTCGAGCGGTGAAAGCGCAAGGATCGCTGCCCAA
The DNA here is from genome assembly GCF_021369635.1 of Paenibacillus profundus. GTDB lineage: Bacteria > Bacillota > Bacilli > Paenibacillales > Paenibacillaceae > Paenibacillus_B > Paenibacillus_B profundus. Next base: position 25,096 of record NZ_JAJNBZ010000050.1, read on the forward strand.
CAGGGAACGGCATTTGCCTTTGCCCACTTTATTAACAGCTACGGGGGACCAGAAGCGATGCGCTGGTATCAGCAGCATTTTCAGCCATCCACGGCAGGGGAGCGTCCTCAATCCATACTCGCCGTATTTGTCGTCTGCGCCGAAACCGATGAGGAAGCGGAGCGCTTGGCTTCCAGCCTGGAGCTGACCTTTCTGTTTTTGGAGCAGGGCATCCATCGGCCGGGCGTTCCTTCTGTGGAGACGGCCGCGTCTTATCCTTATACGCCATTCGACTTGAGCCGTATCCAAGAAAATCGCAAGCGGATGGTTGTCGGCAGCCCTGAGCGGGTGAAGCAAGAGCTGCTCCGGTACAGCGAGCAATACAATACGGAAGAGATCATGATCGTGACCATTATGCATGATTTCGAGGCAAGGCTAACCTCCTACCGTCTGTTGGCAGAAGCATTTCAACTGACTCGCTCGTGAGCTTTAGAATGACGGCCGTGATATGGTAACGTGAAGCCCAATGACCAATCGAAGAAAAAGGACTCTCCTATGCATCGGAGAGTCCTTTTTCTTCGATGTAAGTTCAAGTAAACCGATAACCTGGCGCGACTAACGCCTGCGCGTGGTTGCCGTTCGTTCTTCGCGGTCGAAGTAAACCCCATGCAATAAGCAAAAAAGGCTATCCCGAAGTTGAACTGCACCCCGTCAAGTAGACAGTACAAAAAATAAAAATCAATTAAGCGGCT
>NZ_JAJNBZ010000051.1:0-11244 GCF_021369635.1 Paenibacillus profundus
TGACCGCCTATGCGTTCGACTTTGAATGCTATCTTCTTTCGTTCAACTTATATAGGTATGAAAAAGGCAGTCAATCTTTATAGACTAACTGCTTGTCAAAACACTATTTAGTTATTACCACTATTTGCTTTTTACTCACAATTTCTGTGCAGAACACATTAAATGTTCCAGATGGCTCCCAGAGTCCAGATACAACGATTAATTTATCTCTATTGTTATATAGGCTATTTTTAATAGCATTAAACAGTGCCATATCTACAAATTGCAATATAAACTCATATTTTTGTGAACTTGGAGCAACAAGATGGAGTTCCATTTTCGTAGAATTATAAAAAGCACCGCTCTTTACTTTGGATTCAATAACTCTATTACCGAAAACTCCTTTTGGGTACATGTACTCGCTTCGATCATCTAATAGCATTTGCCCAATGACAAAGTTATTATAACTATGTGAACACGGATATGATTTGCACATATCATATATTTGTCTAGTAGTTCTTAATGGTTTTGAGTCTGATTCTCCAGTTTTATGCGGATCAGGAGATTTCTTTTTTAATACAGACTTGCTAGGTACTCTCATTGCTTCAAGAACGTTCTCAAAATCAAAAGCATTTTCATCAAACTTATGCGAGTTGAAATTATTTGAAGCTTCAAAATTACATCCCTTACGATGAGGGTACGCTTTTCGTGTAGCACTAAAATAGGCAGAAGATACACCATCTACACCAAACATATACTATGTGCGTCACAATTAGGATTAGGACAGTAATAACGTTTGTTCTTATCCTCCTTTAAAGCGTCTTTAGCGTAGAGTTCTTTTGTTCTTCCTTTATCTTTGTAGACATACATTGCCATATTGCCACCTCCTAAAAGTTGGGGTTCCAATTATATTCTATCGTTTCTTCACGTTTGCGTTTAAGATGAGAGTCTACGAACCTATTGCGAATTGGAAATTTCATATCAATGTCATATTGAATTTGAGCAATAAAATTATTGTTGTTTGGAAATAAGGTTCTGTCTTTTCCTCTACGAACTTCTTTTTTGTATAGAACCAAGTAAATTATATCTGCTTCCATTTTTCCACTTTTTACTTTATTTGATGAAAATCCATGATTTTCTAAAGCCTTTATTCGGCTAATGATTTCCTCAACTGCTTCTCGTACATGACGGGGTCTTGTTGCTCTTTTAAGATAAGCAACAGCTTTAAACCTTTTCTTATCTTCCAAACTAATATCTTCGATTTCTGTTAAACGATAGTCGTCGGTTTCTATATCTGGGTAATAACGAAAAGAATCCTCAAATTCATTTCTATCTTCGTCATTGATTGGAAACATCAATACATTTTTGCTGTCTACTACATGTTGCCATGCTTTTCCCATATCAATTATGCCATTTGTTAAGTCACTAACTGCAGAACAATCGATTGAGAAAAAAGATTTCGCAACTTTAGAAGAATGAAAAGAAATCATTATAGTATCTTTTGTAGATAATTTTCTTAGATGAAATATCCTTTCCGCAGCATACAAACCAAGAAAAACTCTTGAATCAATATCTAAATCTATGCCTGTGAATTCAACATTTACATGTTCTCTTTTTTCTTCCTGATTGTTAACTTCTAGTTGAAATATTTTATCACAGGTCGTTAGCAACGTTGAGATAGATAGCCTCTCAAAAAACAGTGAGGTATCTTCGTGGACAGAATCATTTCCATATACTTCATTATAAGAAATATCTTCTTCACATAAGTAGCTAAACCAAGCTAGTATAATAGCAGTTACTCCATCGTATAGTTGCAACATCGAATCTTTGAAATCATATACCGTGGATTCTTGTTGTAAGTGCTGTGCTCCTTTTCTATAAGAAAACACCATCTTTGTGCCATTTGCTTTTACACCACCGTGAGATATTGCATTACGGATATTTGAATCTGCTAAATCCGTAATTTTTTGATATCCTCTTTTTGAACTGGCTAAACATTCAATTTGTGGGGTTAAATTTTTTTGAAATAGATTACTCCCCTCGGTTACACTTTGAAATTCAATAAATAGTTTCAAAGTGTTACTGAACGCTGTATTCAGTAGGTCATTATAGATATTAATGCTGAAAATCTTTGCTTTAAGTTCTTCATTACCTTTAAATCTATTCATCATCATAATTCTTTCTTCTAAATCTAATATGCTTTGATAAGCATAAACTAAGAGGTGGAAATTTGATAGTAGGGTCGAAGACATGACTTCATTTCCTACTTTATCCTCAATTTCTCGAATTTTATCCTTAGAAAAAGAAAATATCTCTTCGTCCCAATGTTTCATTTGAGGATTTTTAAGATACTTATATAAAATTGGGTGATAGATTGATGGTAAAAATTCTGCTCTAGAAAAGAGAGCTATAAAAGTTTTCTTTACATCTTCCAGTCCTGTTTCTTTATTCGCTTCCCACCAATTAATATAATCACTCGCTTGCATTTATTCCACCTCAGCCTTTTATTTAATTATGCTTTCCACAAAGTATATATCTCAAAGAAATCAGGACAAATTATTTCTTATCCTGTGCTTTTTTTACAGTGCTTTTGTTATTTAAAAGAAATGGCTGATTGCAGGAACCTGATAGCACACAATAGCTTGATTGATGAAACAGAAAGAAACGTGATTAAGACCTACTATAATATTATCTTAAAGCAGATCTCAAGCGTATTTAATTAATTGCAAAAAAAAACGAAGATCTCTGGCAGCTTAGTCGCGTTTGAGATCTTCGATATTAGGGCAGGTAAATGTGGCTCGAATTGGCTATTCTCTAGTGAGCGACACACAGCACTCCACATGTGCCGTATGCGGGAACATATCGACCGGATGCACCCAAGCGAGGCGGTAGCCGCTGCCGATCTGTACCTGGCAGTCCTTGGCCAAGGTGGCCGGGGCTGCACGACACGTACACGATCCTTGCTGGACGGGCTTGCGCTAGCGCCTGCAGCAGCGGGCGTTCGCAGCCGGTACGCGGCGGGTCGACGACAACGATGTCAGGCCGGATGCCGCGCTTGACCCACTCGGGCAGCAGCTGCTCGGCGCGGCCCTCGAAGAAGCGCGCGTTCTCGATGCCGCTTGCGCGCGCATTGTCCCGGGCATCCTGCACCGCCTCGGGAATGATCTCGATGCTCTGCTAGACTCGTAAGCTTTGCGAATGCTAAAAACGGAGCTGGTATGAACGTGCACGCATCTGAATTCCACGTCATTGACTACTAGATAGATATTTCGAAATGAATGTTCCTGATGAGTTATAGGTAGGTATTGTTGCACAATCGCCTATCGAGCGAGGCTGTGAACGAGATTTGACAACTTAATTCTTGCTAATCGTGTGACTGCGGATGCAGGGTATGGGAGTGAAGAGCTCAAGCTTGAATCTCATATGTAATTACAGCTATATCAATGACTAGAGGAGCAGGACTCTATATAAAAAACATATAAAAACTTTCGAAGGTTTAATTTGGAAGCGGATGACTTGCTTTGTTCCTCCAGCTCCCGCATACGGAGGCGCACTTCCTGAAAATCGAACAACCGCGAAGCAAAGTATTCAAATGTCGGGTTCCCATAGTCGGTTAAGCCTAAAGACGATAGATGAGTAAGCGCTTGCAGGGCTAACCGGCGTATTCTCTGTTCAATCGCACGCACGTCCTTTTGCAGATTTGCCTCAGGCTGCTGACGGCTGCATATCGCCACTTGTTCGTAGATGGTTTTGAGCGGCGGCAAGTCCGGCAGTATACTTTGCTCTTGCTCCTGCTCTTTCAGCCATTTCATAATACGGATGAGGTCAGAAGTGCCCGCTTCGCCAGCAATTCCTAATTGCAGCAATAAGGAGCGGGCTTGTTGTTCGATTGATCTTTCCTTTTGGAGGATCATTCCTGCCTTGATATCCGCGGTTCCGGATACCTCTAGCAAACTAAGCGAGTTACGGATCGTCTGCACGGATTTCTCCAACAACAGGTGTTCGGATACACGCCGCAGCACCGCCAGAACTTCCAAGCGATTGATTGGTTTCTGTATAAAGGTATCGACTCCTTGCTGATAAGCTTCGCCGATCATCTCCTTGTTCTCCACTTGGGAGATCATGATAAATCTGCCACCGTAATTTTCTTCGCGCAGCGCTTTGACGGTCTCAATCCCGTCGCGGCCCGGCATTAACAGATCAATGATCACGACGTCCGCATCTTGAACATCTATCACAGACGCGCAAGATCCGTCTCCCGCTTCACCGACTACCTCGCCAAGACCACTTTCGTTTACGATGCGCGATAACATTTTGCGGACGGCATGGTCGTCTTCAACCAGATAAAATTTCAGCATGTTCGACACCCTCTCTCTCAGTTAAACGTTCCACAGAAATTCGGATTTCAAAGCTTGTGCATCCAGGACTGCTGCAAACGCTAATGTCTCCACCAAGCAAACGAACGATATCCGCAGCGTGCGAAAGACCGATGCCTGTTGACGAGTTTCCTTCGGCATCGAATTTGGTCGTAAATCCGGGATGAAAAATCAATTCCAGCTCATCGGCCAATATGCCCGGACCGTTGTCCGTGACAGTGAACAAGATAGAATCATCGTGGAGATCAACCTGCATCTGGATCTGACCTTGGTGTGGAATCGCTTCTACAGCATTAGACACGATGTTGTTTAGTACGGAGAGAAGCGGATAAATTTCGTTGGTTGAAAGATTGATGTCGCATCTCGCATCGATTTCGACGTTTTTTCCGAGCAGCAAGCTGTAATTCGTATTGGCACGCTTCACCATTGCACATAGATCTGAAACGGTTATGCGCTTCGACAGCATCCGTTCCTGTTGGATGATCTTAAATAAACCCGATAAAATCCGTTCCGAATCCTTTTTGATTTCATGCACATGTTCCGCAATATGGAGAGCCTGTGCCGCGTCCGGGTACGACTGGTTTTTGAGTGATTTGTATAACCAGTAGCTTTCACGTGTAATTTCTTCAATATGAGACATGGACTTCCGAAGATAAAAGGCCTCTTCAAACAAATCCGCATTAATCATCATTAAACGCTCTAATTCCAACCGCCTCTGCTCTCCCAGCGCCCGAACCTGACGAATCGCCAGCATATTGCACAGTCCTACGGCAAAGAAACTGCGGAGCAAACCAACGAGAACGATTAACATCACCTCTTGAGACGTCACGTGTGACGCTTCGCCAGAAGCCATACGAATCAGCAATTCCGCTCCATTGGATGCCATATCCGCAAACGCGCCAAAAAATGCGACTTTCAAGTGATATTCAACATTCGTTTTAATTTTAAGCAGTGAGATGACAAAAGCGAACGTGACATAATAGAAAAATACAGGCATATGCTGAACAAACCCTTCGTGCAAAGGGATACCGTGCAGCAACCCACCCATCGCAATCCGGAACAACACGACGAATATTCCCGCGGAAATGCCTGTCCCAAGCACGGGAACAGAAAACCATAACATCCCGAAAAAAAACGCCATAATACCGAGCGAAAACCGAAAATCTCCGCCGAACGGGGTAATTTTCACTTCTCCGAGCAGTCCCGTCGACAATAGAATCATAATCCAAATGAACAGTCTATGGTCCCGCATGCCGATTTGCGCGCTCCTTTCCGCTCATGATGCCCCCCAGCCCTCCTTCTTATCGTACCGGAAGAGGGGCATTTTGTCGCGCAAAAACAACCATTTTCAGGAATGTTTATTTTCAAGCTTGCGCGAAGCGATCGAGAGCAAATAATTGATCGCAAAATAAAGCAGAGCGGCAAATAGAAACGTCGGAATGACGTAATTGATATTATGTCCGTTGATGATCTGCACATGGTTCATCAATTCCGGCAGAGCAATGACAACCGCTAAAGACGTGTCTTTCAGCAGCGAGATGAATTGGCTCACCATTGGCGGCACCATGCGGCGCAATGCAATCGGAAGCACGATATGTCTAAGTGTCTGCATAGCCGTTAATCCGGAAGAACGACCTGCTTCAATGAGGCCCTTCTCGACTGAGTTCAGTCCGCCCCGAACAATCTCGGAGATCATGGCTGACTCGAAGATGACAAGCGCAATCACCGCCGCAGTAAATTTATCAAGCTTGATACCGATCTCCGGCAGGGCAAAGTAGGTAAAAAAGATAATCAAGAGAAGCGGCAGGTTGCGGATGGTCTCTACCATAATTGCGAATAACTTGCCCAGCACAGGCACTTTTGCGTACCGGACCGTACCCACGAGCACGCTGATTATAAAGCTGATCGCAATGGATATAAGGGCAACCTCGATTGTAATAAGAAACCCGTTTAGCAAAAACTGCATATTTACAGGGGACAATGCTCCGATAAAATCCACTACGCCTCAACTCCTTTTACGTTCTGAGACCTCTGTTCCAAGTGGCGGATGCCGAAACTAAGCGGAATCGTCAAGATCAAGTAGAACAGTGCGGCAAAAATGTATGTGCTGAACGTGTCAAATGTATCTGAATTAATTAAATCGGCTTGATACATTAAGTCCGATGCCGATAATATCGTAAATATGGAAGAATTTTTTACCAGGTTCAAAAACTGGTTGCCTAACGGCGGAATAACCAATTTGACGGCCTGCGGTATGATGACGTGCCGCATAGCTTGAATATAGGTTAATCCGGAAGAACGGGCCGCTTCCATCTGTCCTTTGGGAACTGCCTGAATTCCGGCGCGGATCGCTTCCGCAATAAAGGCGGAAGTGTACACAGTCAAGGCGGTCAGGCCGGATACAAACGGCACAAGAACAGCGCCCGTCAAGAGCGGAAGTCCGACCAGAACAAAAAATGCGATCAGCATGAGCGGAATATTGCGGAAAAACTCGACATAGGCGGTGCCGATCCATTGAAGTGGCTTAACGGGGGTAATGCGGAACACCGCAATGATTGCGCCGAGAATAAAGCTCGCAATGAGAGAAATAACGCTTGCTGCGACGGTCCCCCCCAATCCGATCAAGTAACGGTCGAGATGCTCAGTAAGGACCGAAAAATGGATAAACATATTTTTACCCTCCCTAGATTCGTTAGCTTCGTTAATAAGAAAAGAGGAGACGAGCGGCCAGCGCTTATCCCCTCGGCATCTGCGTTTAGATCGGTTTTTTGCCGATCCATTTCTCATAAATTTGAGCGTATTCGCCGCTGTCCTTTAGCTCTTTTAATGTATCGTTGAGCAATTCCGCAAACTCTTTATCGCCTTTTCGGATTCCGATGCCATAAGGCTCTTCTGTGAAAGTCTCATCTAGGACGCGAAAGTTATTGTCTTGCTGCGCCATTCCGTAAAGCAGGGCATTATCTGTCGTCAATGCGGAGCCTTGGCCCGCTTTTAATGCCGTAAACGCCTCGGCATAGTTTTCAAATTCCAGAATTTGCGCGTCAGGTGCCGCCTCGCGAACGTTTTTTGCAGATGTTGAACCTTTTGCGGTCAGCACTTTTGAATCCTTCGTCAAATCTTTGATGGAGTTGAGCGGGCTGTCAGCGGGTACAAGCAGCGATTGGCCTGCCGTAAAATAAACGTCCGAGAAATCGATCTCTTTTTTCCGTTCTTCCGAAATTGTCATTGTCGCAACGATCATATCGATGTCACCGTTTTTAAGCATTGGAATTCGCGTTTTTGACGTAACCTCCATGAACTCAATTGCATTTTCGTCCCCGAGTACTTTCTTCGCGACCTGCTTCGCGATGTCGATGTCCAAGCCCTGCACTTGTCCGGTAGCCGGATCCTTTAGTCCGAACAGATTCAGATCATACTTCACGCCCGCAATGACTTTCCCTTGCTTTTTAATCTTGGCAATCGTTCCCTCGTCTTCGGAAGCCTGTTTTACACACCCTGATAAAGCGCTTACAAATAATGCAACGGCTAATGATATACCGATTACTTTACTCCAACGTTTCATGCAGAACTCTCCTTTTTTATTAGTGCGTGATCAAAAGCGAACTTATTGAACAACCTCTATTAGTGGTTCAATATCCGACTGAGGAACATCTGGGCCCGCTCTTCACGCGGGTTAGTAAAAAATTGTGCCGGTTCCGCCTCTTCAATAATTCTCCCTTGATCCATAAATACGACACGGTCCGCCACTTCTTTGGCAAAGCCCATCTCGTGAGTGACGACAACCATCGTCATTCCCTCCCGCGCCAGCGTTCTCATGACATCCAGCACTTCTCCGATGGTTTCCGGGTCCAGTGCCGAAGTAGGCTCATCGAACAGCATAATTTTAGGCTTCATCGCCAGCCCCCGCGCGATGGCGACGCGCTGCTGCTGGCCACCGGACAACTGAGACGGGAAAGCATCCGCTTTATCGGCGATGCCTACTTTCTCAAGGTACAACATCGCCGCCTGTTCCGCTTCCTGTTTAGACATTGCGGCTACTTGCGTGGGAGCAAGAGTAATGTTTTGCAGCACCGTTTTATGGGGGTACAAGTTGAAATGTTGGAACACCATCCCGATATTCCGACGCAATCGATTGATGTCGGTGGACTTGTCATTTACTCGTACGCCGTCTACTATCAACTCGCCGTCCGTAACCAGCTCCAATCGGTTAATACAGCGAACCATCGTGCTTTTTCCGGAACCGCTCGGTCCGATAACGACTACAACTTCACCTTGCTTAATCGATAAGTTAATATCCTTCAGCACATGGAAATTGCCGTAATGTTTATTGATCTGATGGAAATGAATCATTGCTTTCCCCCTTTTCGTTAGGATTAAAGATGTGATTACACCAAGTTAATAGGGAAACAACGAAAAACTACATAATCCGACAGAATTGAATATTAAAAATTTTAGGGAACGAACAAAAAACTTCGTCTGTTAATATAGCCAAACTTTTAAATTGCGGAACCAATAAAGATGGGATTACATTTATACAAGTAGCACCCGGACACATAGGCGGGCTCACATGCATCTTGTTCGATGACGCAAGCCCCCCGCCCAGTTCAAAACCACTACCGAAGGGCTATCATCAATAGTTACAACGTATATAGGCTGCTTATAATCCAAGTGTGAAAGTAAAGGTTGCGCCATCATTCTCCTTACTGTCGGCGTAAATTTTACCGCCAAGCCTGTCGATGATAGCTTTGGCTATAGGCAGTCCCAAACCATAACCGCCGTTCTCCTGTGTTCTTGCAGGGTCAACCCTGTAAAAACGGTCAAACAGCTTTGACAGATTTTTTTTTGGTATGCCTTTGCCGCTGTTTTTTATTGAAAAGGCAAGCTGATGCCTTGTTTTTTTCAGTGTAATGTTAATACGGCCTTTTTTCTCCGTATACTTTATCGCGTTATCCATCAGGATAGTAATGACCTGTTTGATTTTTTCGCAGTCGCTTTTTATAATAATATTCGATTCCACCTCTTGTAAAAGCGTAATGTCCTTTTCAAACGCCACGGCTTCCATTGATAATAGGACATCACTCACAATTTCGCTGATATCAAAAGGGGTGTCAAGCATTTTGATGTTTGTGTCCTCTGTCTTAGCCAGATATAAAAGATCGTTTACAAGCTTGCCCATTCTGTCGGTTTGATTCTTTATATAATCAAGCCATTTTTTCTGGCTCTTGATGGTTTCTCCTTCGTTTGCAAGAAGGGCATCGGAATTGGCATTTATAATGGCAAGAGGTGTTTTCAGTTCATGGGAGACATCTGCAATGAATTGTTTTTGCTTTTCCCAAGTCTCGGCAATAGGCGCAATCGACCGGCTGGCAAAGAAAAGACTGATTGCAAATATTACAAAAAGCATGATAATACCTACAAAAAACAATGTAGTAAACAGTTCCATCAATGTTTTGTGGGAATCCGTTATATCTAAAAATGTAATCTGAACATTTTCTCCATTCGAATTTATTATGAGTTTTTTTCCGTGTTCACGAGTTACAAGGGTGCCATTCAAAGGAGATATTTTATATTGCCACCGTTTATTTTCAAGAGATATGATGGTATTCTTTTTCCCACTTAGGGCAAGTTCGGCTGCTTTAAAATATGTTTCCTCCGGCATATCAATATGTGAGATTACTTTAAGAATCTCGCAATCTGAATTTACAAGCATATTGAAAGAAAGGGAAGATTCAGAAGGGATTATACCTATGATTATCTTTTCTTTTTTTGTATCGTCCGGTAAGTTAAGATAGGCTGCGTTTGGTTTGGAAGATAACAATTCCAGTTTGTTTTGGTTTTCGGTTTGTATGTTGTTATAGGTTGTAAGATAAATAACGGCAAAGGCGCCAATCATCACTACAGAAATAATTGACATATTCAGTATAAGAAGTCGGTTGCGCAGTTTTTTAAACATAGGTTTTCCCATCTTTTGACGTTTTTAATACATACCCTGCACCTCTCACTGTTTGAATACGAACCGTAGATTTTAAATGGCTAAATTTTTTACGTAAAAAAGAGATATACACCTCCACATGGTTATCCTCCGCATCGGTTTTGTAACCCCAAAGCTTCTCAATAATGGAATCCTTGGAAACAATAATACCTTTTCGACTGATTAATAGCTCTAACAATTGGCTTTCTTTTAAGGTCAGCTTAAAGTCTTTGTTCCCACAGTTGAGGTTTAAAGTGTGCGGATCGAGTTCAATGTCTCCATATAGTAAAATGCTATCGTGTATCATTTCATTTTTTCTGCGACCCAAGGCACGCAATCGAGCCAGCAGTTCCTCAGTCTGAAATGGCTTTGCCAAATAATCATCAGCTCCACTGTCAAGACCTTCTACCTTATCTTCGGTTTCCCCCTTTGCCGTCAGCAGTATCACCGGAGTTTGAATGCCGTTATTGCGCAATTCTTTCAGTACGATGATGCCGTCCATTTTAGGCAGCATAATATCGAGAATGATAATATCATAAATACCGGAAAGGCCACAGTCTAAGCCATATTCCCCGTCAAACGCTAAATCAATACTATAATTATTTTTCTTCAGGATTTGCTCTATGGCTTCGGCCATATATTTTTCATCTTCAACCATTAAAATTCGCACGTGCATGCCCCCTATAACATAAGCATAAGCGTTGATATAATCCAATCCGCAACAAATTGGCTGTCACACCAATTTGTTGCGGATACTCTCTGGTTGCCGCTTTAACAAATGCTTATTTCATTTTTACAGGCATGCCTTCGGGAGCATTTTCACTCCATGTCTGACCTCCGTCAGTAGAGTAAAGCTTTACACCGTTTTCCGACTTTATCATTACCCTTGTTTTAATTCCATCTTTTGATTCGAAGTCG
>NZ_JAJNBZ010000051.1:11341-23991 GCF_021369635.1 Paenibacillus profundus
TCGTTTTTGATTTTTATATTTCCAGCGCCAGGGTTGAATGTTGGCATACCTTCAGGAGCATTCTCACTCCATGTCTGACCTCCGTCAGTAGAGTACAACTTAACACCGTTTTCCGACTTTATCATTACCTTTGTTTTAATTCCATCTTTTGATTCGAAGTCGTTTTTGATTTTTATATTTCCAGCGCCAGGGTTGAATGTTGGCATACCTTCAGGGGCGTTCTCACTCCAAGACTGACCTCCGTCAGTAGAGTACAACTTAACACCGTTCTCGGACTTTACCATAACCTTTGTTCCAATTACATCATTGGATGCGGAGGCATTTTTGATTTTGATTTTTCTATCTTTGTTGCCAAATGTCAGCACACCCTCTGAAACCTGTTCTCTCCATGTTTGACCGCCATCTGTGGAGTAAGTTTTGACTCCGCCTTCGCTTTTCATAAGAACAGAATCAGTCGAATCGGCTGCAAAGGTAGTTCCTGTTCCTAATGTGAGAACAAGTGCGCCGCACAGGATGGCTGTGCCTGCTTTCTTTTTTGCTGTGTTCATAATGTTATTCATACGATACCTCCATGTTGATTTCTTGTAGGCAGCTACCTTACGAATTTATTATAAACACCATACCTTTAACGAACCTTAAATAAAAAAATTCATTCGCGAATCAGTAATCGCCCGGGTGAACAGCATTGCTCCTCCTCAATTCTTTGCAGGTCCAGCGTGAATTTCATCCTTGTATCGCTCACTTTCCCATCCCCTTCAACATTATCATAATCTCCTCTATCACAATTTCCGGTTCATCGTGATGAATATAATGTCCGCTGCGACCAGCAATCCGGTACTTGCTTGACGTTGACAGCCACTGAAATTCAGCTTGCAGCCTTTGCTCAATTCCGAGTATTTCCAGATGAGGCCATTCCTCGTCACCCATATCGGGTAATCCTCTTGTAATAATGGAGAGAGGAATGTCACTTTGTCGGGAATGATCAACGATTTGCTTATAGCTCTGTACCTTATCGATCTTCTCACTATTCAACATAGGGTTTTCAAGATATTCCCTATTTCCTGAAACCAGCTTTTCAGGCAAAACCTTTTCATACGCAACCTCTTTATATTCGGGCGCAGCGTCAACCAAAATCATACCGGAAATGAGCTGCGGATTAAGACTTGCATACAATCTGGCGACCAAACCGCCAAAAGAATGTCCCACTAATACATAGGGCGGTTCCACGTCAAGCGCCAGCAACAATTCGGAGAGCTCCTCGACCAGACTATGGCAAGTCCGCGGGACGGACGCCGCTTGGCTCCTGCCAACACCCGCCCTGTCATAGGAAAAGGTTGATGTTTCCTGCGATATCCGGTCTTGGACCTCATTCCATGTCTCGCAGCTATCGCCTAATCCGGCTATAAAAATTACACTTGGTGTACTTATCCGTGAATATTTACTGTACAACTTAGCGTTAGCGCAGGTATGGAAGCCCTCAAAATAACGACCTTGGAATTTTGAACCGTCTAGTCTCATTCCCATGCTCTTGATGCAATAAATTCAGACATCAGTACCATTGCACTGCGGAATTTGTCAGGGTGAAGGCCAAATCCAACCCTGAAGTGTCCAGGCCGCCCGAAGACTTTACCGGGAAGAACAGATATCTCCGTACTCGCAACCAGCTTTTCTGCAAAATGCTGGCTGCTGATTGTTTTATCTTTCAGAAACGGGAAAGACTGATATAGAGTCTGAAATGCCGGAAAGGGAACAATGGCATTTGCACCAGGTGTGAGCTCCAGAATTTCTCCCAATGAAAGTTCTTCTACACCACTTTCCCCTAGATTATATTTCGTATATTGATTTTCGATTAACCACGGTTCCATCAAATGCAGTGCCATTTGCATGCCAGAACCCCTCCTTTGTCAATTGAGTTTTCCAACCAGCATAATCCTCATAATGATGCTACCACACGATACATTTCGCCGTCCCAAAACGTGACACATTCTCAACAAAAGTTATTCTAAAAAGCTTTGAGGTGCTTCCTTGTTCAAATACGATATGTCCGTAAATTTACCGCAGCATCCCTTCAGTTCTTTCTGGAAGGCTTGAACGAATCGAAATCGGTGACGATAATTACCAAAGATTTCGAGGAAGTGTCGGAGGCGATTATGAGCCGGCTCGGCCAGACGACCACCTTCAATTACGCCAGAGGAGGCTACAGCAAGGAGGAAACGGAAGTCATCTACTGTGTCGTCATCAGGCTGGAGCTTGCCAAGCTATCGTCCCGGAAATCGATCCAAAAGCATTCATCGCTATTGAGCATGTCTCCGATGTGCTTGGCGGCGGCTTCGAGAAATCCGCTATTCACTGAGCTCGGGTGGAGCCGAGAAGGAGTCGCTTTTGCTGCCCTCTGGCGCGTAGTAAGTTTCTTCTCATTGAAGTAAAGCAACGGATGACGAAGACTCTGAACTTGGACGAATCTGGGATTTTGAAAGAGTTCATATAATTGAGAATGTGCTCCTGCGGCGTTTCGAGCAGCCCTGCCAGCATGGACTGCAACGATCGCAATGTTTGGATATGGCTTCGATTTCCTCAATCTTATTGCCCACCATCGTCTTCAACAATGCGCTAGGCAATCCCTTGCATTTTGAACTCACCGGTGGCCAAAGCCATGATTGCGTGACAGGTTATGAAATGCTAAAGTCAATGGAACTTACCGGAACTATTTGCTATTCAACTATCGTGTCCCGTTTGACGCACCGTCAGTCTAAGGCTTTATTTTCCTATTCTACGACTTTATTTTCTCAGTCTAATAGGGGTCACCTCACGAAACGGAAAAAATTGTACGCTAATCAATTCGTTACATGAGAAAACCGGACCCTTTACTCTCTACAAGGGAATCCGGTTTCGAAATCGCAGCTAGAGTGAAGTTCAACTAACGTTCTTCGTTAGCGGAACAACATCGTTTCACCAAAAGATAATTTGCTGAAACTTTACCTTTATAATCCCTGGCTAAGTCCTAATATCTGATCATTAACATTTACATTACTTAATCCCCCGTGATAACAAACCACGGATGCAATGTCGAGATCTAAATACTTTTTCAATGAGAGACGAGCTTCATTCATATCCGGTGTGGTCGGGACATGAATTCCCCCGAGAATCCCGTTTACACTGTACATCGAATCCCCGGCAATGAGAGTCTTACTTTGCCTTAAATAAAGGCTGATATGACCAGGAGTATGCCCAGGAGTATGGATGATGCGAATCCTGCCGCAAAACGGCAGTTCCTGACCATCTATTAAGGTATCGTCCACTTTGCCCTTCGGGGGATTCTCAAGGTGACCATCTTTTAAAAGAGGTATCTCCCCCTGAATATACGGCTTATCCAGTTCGTGTGCATATACTTTAACATTATTGCCACACTCCTGCAAAATCTCAGGAAGACTGCCTATATGATCCACATCCTGATGCGTCAAAATCACAACTTTTAGTTTGTCGAACGACACTCCTACCTTTTCCATTGCCACGCGTAAATCTTCAATTTGCCCTGGGAATCCTGTGTCTATTAAAACAGCCATTTCTCGATCCCACAAAAGAATTGGGTGAACAATATTCCCATGAAAATCTAGATGAAGCATTTCTACTCCCTTTGAAATTTCCATAATATCGGGCCTCCGTAAAATGAAATTTATACATAAAATAATAGTAAAGTCCTCACCCTTGATCTTTTACCTCGAGCGGTTTGCTCGACAACATAAGGAACTTAAACACTCATTTTTTATACCCCCACTTTCCTGTTTTCAGTTGATTTCTCCTTGTAAACGAACTGAGACCGTAAAAAGATACGGAGGTTTCAATGGAAAAACTATTTGCGTAAATGGTGTAACTTTTACAACCACTTGTTCGTTGCGCTTCGGGAATTAGGACCTATTGAGCGCACGCTTTTCACGCTGGATTGGCTGCAAAATGTTGAGCTACGCCGCCGGGTACAGGTTGGCCTGAACAAAGGTGAATCCAAGAATGCACTGGCCCGCGCGGTATTCTTTAACCGACTGGGCGAACTGCGTGACCGCTGTTTCGAGAATCAACGCTATCGTGCTTCCAGCCTCAATCTGGTGGTAGCAGCCATTGTACTGTGGAATACAGTCTACTTGGAACGGTCGATACAAGCGTTAAGAGCGCGCGGACGGTCGATTGATGACATTCTTGCCATGTGTAATTCCTCCGTTTCGATTTTTTAGGGATGGCAATCGAAACGGAGGGCGGCGGGGAGCGGCAACCGGGACAGCATGGCACTTCGGGCCATGTTGGCCCGAAGTTACAACCGGGCTTGTCCCATAGAATAGCGGTCAAAAAAGGGCACAAAAAAACACCTTTGCGGGAAAATCCCCGAAAGGTGTCGCATAAAAAATGGGCGCAAGAAACCGTATGCCACATGCCACAGCTGCGTTTTTTTATTACCGCAGGACATATTTTTATTCTTTATAAAAGCCCAATTTAAACATTTTATACCAATCTTCTAATTTGTTTTCTTGCATTACCTGCAAATATTTAAGAATTTCTTTAGCAAATTCAACCGCTGATGTTCCGTTAGCAGTAATCAATCCATCTTTTGAAACAACTTGCTTTTCAATAAAGTGCTTCGAGCCTTTATAGCTTTGTGCATACTCCTCTAAATAGGCTAGTGAATTGCCTGTATGCTCTTTATCATCTAAATATCCTTTATCTGCTAAAAAAGTACACGCATCACATATCGCCGCAATCGGAATACCTTTTTTAATGCATAAATCAACTGATTGCTTTACATCATCATTCTCACTTTTCAGCCATGAAGTTCCACCCACTAAGATAAGCATATGAAAATGTATTGGAATTTCAGTAATTGAATAGTCTGGAACAACCGTGAAACCACCCATTGATTTTATTGGATTTTTATTAACTGCCAATGTTTTAATGATGAATCCTGTTTCTGGTTTATTCAGCTCTGAACAAATAAAAGCACTTTCCCAGTCTGCATAGTTTTCCGAAATAAACACAAGTATTTCTTTTTTCATGCTTTTAGCCTCCTTCCTTGTTTTTTTATTTCTAGATATAATTTTACAGGTTAATAGATGACAGCTATATGTCATCTTTATAGAAGGAAAGCATTTTTTCAAGTTTTTTCTTCACTGTATGACGTAGCGATGTTGGTTGAATTGCACGAACCTTCCCTTGAAGGCTAATAACTAAATCTGCGACCCAATCAATGTTAGAAGTATAAAAGCGAATCAAGCATTTTTTAACTTCACAGTCATCACTAGGCTGTAAATATTTTGAACCTATTTTGTCTACGATATAAAATTTGTCCTCATTGTCACACTCTAATAAAACTTCTATAGGGTATTCAGAGGTAGAAGAAATAGTATTATTTATATCGAAATTGATTTCACCATTAGGTCTGTAGCAAAATATGCTCTCCAATACCTTATAGGATAATATTCGTGATAATTTAAATAAGCGAAAATTATTTTTTTCCAGACAAAAAGCATATAGATACCAATATGTCTGCTTGAAAACAAGTTTATGAGGCTCAACAATTCTCTTGGATTGAGAGTGCATTGAAATATATTCCATTTCAATGCATTGCCTATTCAAAATTGCGGTATGAAATTTTTTGACCTTTTTTTGCATTTCGCTTTCTTCAAACCATGATGAAAGATCAATGATTATATCACTTTCAGCAATTATCAAACTTTCATCTTTAGGCAAAAGTTTGTTTATTAAATATTGTATTGAGCCTTCACTTTCAATGCTTCTCAATCCATTTAATCCGACATATAGGTTTTTAATATCCTCTTCTGATAAAATAATTCTATTTAACTTATATCCCTCTGATACTGAAATTCCGCCTCCAATCCCGGGAAAAGAAACAATTGGAATTCCAGCCATGTTTAATGTATCTAAATCACGAAATATTGTACGTTTAGATACTTCAAATTTATCCGCTAATTCTTGTATAGTAACTCGTTCTTTATTTGTCAATACACTAATAATACTTATCAACCTATCAATCTTCAAAAAAACACCTTCTACAAGCATTACTTTATTATGTGAAATATTATATCACAACGTCCTGACGATGTTATCTGTATTACGTTAAACAGTAATTAACAAGCATATTTTTGGTGTTTCCACAAAATATGCTTGTTAAGGTCATACCAAGGCACCTTACAGTTTTGCCGAGCCATGGAGCTATGTGCATTCACGAAATCTCCGTTGGTTGCAACTTGCTTGGAATCGTACCTTATGCCCCAGATAAGGTTATATAAATCACGGGTTGATTCTGTCGTCAGCTTATACCCTGTGCCAGTATCGGAGACGTAGGTATACATGCCGTGCGCATAACGCGCATCGATTCACAGGTGAATTTCCCACCCGCTTTCTGCCTTGCTTAATCACGACGTCGTAATCTGGCTAGCTCACATCGAGCATGCCTTGCATTTTCTCAGCAGACTGAACCGCTTGTGTGAAGATCTCGATCTGCTTCTTTTCTGTAAAAGTACCGTAAGGCGCTGCGTTGATGCTTCCGAAGCCAAGCGAGCGGCTCACCACAACTTGATCGCCTGTTCTTGCTACGTCCTGGGGATGCGACCCTGATACGTGTGAAGAGTTTGATTTCTCAGGGATAGCCTTTCCTTGTTCATTCTCGCAGCTTGCCATAAAAAATAGTAATGCTGCTCCCAAGATGTTACTTGTCATTCGCATTAAAAACTCACCCCTCAGTTCCTCCGACGCTGTTATAGAGTGGAAAGATGCATCCTTGGGAAATGCACTAAACTACCCGTTAGTTCAGCGCCGCCCTGTGAGTCTAATACTTCATCAACAAAAGGCGTCAAACGGATTAATAAGGGTTGTGTCATTACTTTCACCTCGTATGAAAAAATAAAGAGTGAAGCACTTTAAGCACTCCACTCTTGTCTTCATATAAAGTTATTACACTTTTCTAATTATATATACAACATTTCTGTATATTGATGTATATTTATACATTTCTCAATAAATAGGAGAATCTTATCTTATTAATTTTAAAAATTTCCTCAATAATTATGACACCACACACACGCATATGATGAATCACGAAAGCTGCAAAAATGAGGCCTAAACCCCTTGAATTCTCGTAAATAATGTCTCAATGAATTTGATAATCTATTTTAGTCGGATCCACAAAGACCATTTTGACTCGTATAAATTGATAAATCCTCTTGTAAAAAAAAACCTTGTATGCATGCTATTTATGTTTATACAGTAGTGTTTTGTCGACATGCATACAATGCATAAATCTGCAGAAAAAGAGCCGGGGATGTGGTCATCCCTAAATAGGGATTATTTAAAAGTTGTTACTCCGACTTTCGTTATCAATTAATCTTTGTAAAAATCAGATATCTTGATAACTCATATCTTTTTTAAACCGTTAGCAACCCGTTGAGACTAAATTTTATTTTTTGACGGATTGTAATATGAAGTGCGACAACTAAAAAGGCTCATGTCAGTTTCGTGTAAAATGGGAGTTACCATACAACACAAGAAATTGGTCGTGAATTGGGTAGACACCATTCCACCATCGCACGAGAAATCGAGCGCGGCAGCTAGAACAGGTGTGTACGAAGCTCAGTAAGCTTATCGTTACCGCAGAGCATCCAGTGTTCCTGTCGGCAAATATACTCCTGAGCTTGCAAGCGAACTGACTGAGAAGCTGAGTCAGACTTGGTCACCGGAACAGATAGCAGAGAAGCGTCGAGCTGAGAGCAAGCCCTTCGTCTGCTTCAAAGCCATCTATCGGTGGATTTACGATAGACTGCTCGCAGCCGGTGATGTACGAGTATTACGGCATAAAGGTAAGCGTCAGAAACCTGTGGAGACTCGAGGTAAGTTCATGGTAGGCACACCAATTAGCAAGCGCCCAAAGGAAGTTCGCAAGCGTGAAACCTTCGATCACTGGGAGTTGGATACCGTTGTCTCTAGCAGTGGCAAAAGTAAGACCTGTGTAGCCACTTTCATAGAGCGTAAGATTCGTCACTACATGGGCTTGAAAATGCCCGATCGCACCGCCTATTCGATGGAGGTAGCCTTTGGGTGGTTGCAAGTCAATATCCTCAGGCTGCCTTTCAAACTGTTACCGTGGATCGCGGGGAAGAGTTTGCTTGTTATGCCAACCTTGAGACCGTTCATCACCTAAAAGTTTACTTTTCAGATCCGTATTCTTCCTGGCAACGAGGCTCTAATGAGAACGGAAATGATCTTCTTCAGGAGTTCTTCCCTAAAGGCCATGATTTTGCTCGGGTCATCGATGAAAATTTGGCCGAAGCTATCTATCTCATTAACAATCGCCCTTGTAAATGTCTAGGTTGGAAGTCTGCTAACGAAGCTTTCATGAATGAGCTGTCGCACTTAGCTTGACAATCCGTCTAACTAATAAATCGCTATTGGCCCATAAGGACCATCGATAATTTCTATTTTCGTTTCAAAAATATCTGTCAAAACTTCTGGATCCATAACCTCTTCTACTGTTCCAAAAGCGGCAATTTGTCCATCTTTCATAGCACAAATTCTATCAGAATATTTGGCTGCAAAATTTATATCATGCATAACAGTCAGAATTGTTCTTCCAAATTCATTAGCAGCATGCCTCAAATGCTCCATCATTTGAACAGAACGAGCAACATCAAGATTGTTCAGAGGCTCGTCCAAAAGTACATACTCAGTCTCTTGGCACAAAACCATTGCTACATATGCCCTTTGCCTTTGACCACCAGAAAGCTCATCTAAATATCTATTTTCTAGATCAGTCAAGTCTAAAAAATCGATATATTTAGAAATAATAGCCTCATCCTCTTTAGTTAATCTTCCCTTTGAATAAGGAAAACGTCCAAATCCAACTAGTTGTCTAATCGTAAGCCTCGTTACAAAATGATTTTCTTGACGCAAAATAGTTAAAATTTTTGCTAAGTCTTTTGATTTAGATTCAGAAACATCCATATTTGCCACCTGAATCTGGCCTTCATCCATATCCAAAAGTCTTCCAATCATCAAAAGTGTCGTAGACTTTCCAGCACCATTTGGTCCAATTAAAGAAGTAAGACCAGCTTTTGGTATTTCAATATTCAAAGGTCCTATTTTTACCTTATCCGTATACAACTTTCTAACATTATCAATCTTTATCATAAAGACCTCTTCCTTAAAAGTACGATTAAAAATATTATTCCACCAAATAATTCGATAATAACTGAAACTACACCTTGAGCATTGAATACATGATACATTAAAAAGTATGCACCCGTTATTATCAAAAACCCTATAGCAAGAGCCATTGGAAAAATATATCTGTGATCATAAGTTGGTGCCGCTTGATAACTCAAAGTTGCAACTAAAAATCCATAGAAAGTAAGTGGTCCAACCAAAGCCGTTGAAATTGACATCAAAACAGAAACTAATATAAGCGTATAAATTATACTAGATTGATGTTTAACTCCAAAAGAAGTAGAGACATCTTTTCCAAGTGACAATACATTTAAATTCTTAGAATTAGCAAGAAGTAATAATGCTACAATTATTACCATTGGAATTACAATAGGAAAATATTCAGAATTCGCATTATTGACAGAACCAAACAATCTTGCCTGTAAAATATCAAACTCAGAAGGCGCAAGAAGTCTTCTCATAAAAGAAGACACAGATTTTAGCCCAGTGCCAATAATAATTCCAACCAAAAGCATAATCTGCAAATTTCCGTACTTTCCAGAAAGCAACCACCCATAAAGTATCAAGCTCATCAAGACCATAACAATAACTTGAAATACAAATGGTACAACACCAGTAAAATTCATCAATGCACCAACACCAAAGAAAAATATTGTACTAGTATGAATTGTTGAGTAAAGTGATTCGAAACCTAAAAGCGAAGGAGTTATAATCCTATTATTCGTAATCGATTGGAAAGCAACAGTCGACAAGCTATGACAAACTGCAGCAATAATCATTGCAACAAGAGCTACTATCCTTCTCATAACAACTGGGATAAAAGAAGGTGAATCTAACGGAACTGGATTGTTATAAACTAAAAGTCCATATGAAGAAAGGATGCCCAAAGCAATCAATGTTATCAGCAAAATCCAATAACGTCTTTCTTCCTTCTTAGAACGAAAAGCTCTAGCTGATCTTTTTTCATTATGAAGGCTAGAATCGATTTCGACATTTTCTTTATTTCTATATTCCAATGTGTTCATCGTAGCCTCCTTGGTTTTCTTTGTCTCAATAAAATAGTAATAAACACGACTGCCCCCACTGTTCCAAGTATTAAAGAAACAGGTACTTCAAAAGGCATTATAATTGTTCGAGAAATGATGTCACAGGCAGTTATAGTCCCCATTCCTATCACACATACCCAAGGTAAATTACTCCTAAGATCATCGCCTCTAAACATTGAAACAATGTTTGGGACAATTAAACCCAAGAAAGGTAAGTTTCCAATAACAGCTGCAACAATTCCAACTGCAAAAGAAATAAGGGCAGTCCCAAAAAGAACAATCCTATTGTAATTAACTCCAAGGCTTGTTGCGACATCTTCTCCTAGTCCAGCTAAAGTCAATCTATTAGCATAAATAAAAATAAGCAAAGTAACGATAACAATTAGCCATAAATATTCATATCTTCCCACCTGAACGGCCGCAAAAGAACCTACAAACCAAGTTTCAATACTCTGCGTCATTTGAAAAAGGAGCCCAATAAAAGTGGACACTGCAGAAATGACTGCTCCAAGCATCAGTCCAATAATTGGGACAATTAAAGACGAACGGAGTTTAACTCTTCTTAAAAATAAAAAGAAAATCATAGTTCCTATAAAAGAAAAAACAATTGCACCAGTCATTCTTAGAACTAACGTTGGTGCAGGAAATAATAAGTAAACAACAAGAAGTCCCAAACCCGCCCATTCAATAGTTCCTGTTGTGGTAGGTTCAACTAAACGATTCTGTGTAATAAGTTGCATTACGAGTCCTGCCATGGACATGGCAGCTCCAGTAAGCATTAATGCAGCTGTTCTTGGAACACGAGTTATGAAAAACATATCCATTCCATCCTCTTGTCCGCGTATATCATAAACTCCAGTAAATAGGGATATAACTCCTAAAATAATAACAACTATAATCGCTAATATAAAAGGTTTTGTCCATAACTTGTTGTGGTTATAAAGCTGGGGTTGAGAATTTTTCTCAACCCCGGAAATTTTTTGTATTGTCTTTTTCAGCACTATGTTATACTCCTTTAGACTACTTAGCTAAAGTATTTGCAAGGTTCTTAAATAACTCTATATAGGTTTGGATTGATTCATTTGTGTAAGTGTCATTTGGTGCATAAACGATCTGTCCTTTAGATACAGCAGTTACGTTTTGAAGAGCAGGTGAATTATCAATAACATCCTTAGCAGGAACTGAATCAGTTGAAGAAGATATTGCAGCATCACGATCTAGTACGAAAAGCCAATCAGGATTACTTTTTGCAATAGCTTCAACAGAAACTTCATCACCTTGATGATCTGATGAAGAACCGTCAACTTCTAATGCTGGAGTCCATCCGAAAATTTCATACATTGGTCCCCAAACACGTCCAGAATGAGGAGCTGAAAAACCAATATTTCCACCAGAAACTACAACACTCATAACTGTATCCGTTCCATCATATGCAGACTTAGCATCTTCGACAGCTTTATCAAAATCAGCTACCAATTGTTTAGCTTCTTCATTTTTATCAAAAATTTGTCCTAAAGTAATTGTAGCATTCTTAAGTCCATTTACTAAGTTTTCCCCAGGTTTATCAGTTTTCTCAGAAACGTCAAAATTAAGATCAATAACAGCTGCATTTGGCACTAATTTTTTTATATCTTCATAATAGTTAGCAAATCTTTGACCGATAATTACAAGTTCAGGGTTTGCAGCTGCTATAATTTCAAGATTTGGTTCGCGGTGATTTCCAATATTTTGAACCGAATCATCCTTTACATATGATAAATCCGCAGGCATTACATCTTTTGGTACAGCCACTAATTCAATTTTCCAATCAGCTAAAGTTTCAAAAGTTCTACTGTCCAGAGCAATTACATTTTTTGGATTCACAGGAACGGTAACAGTTCCATGAGCATCCGTGATTTCAACCGTTGAAGCTTTAGTTGCTTGATTTTCTTGCCCATTCGTTTCAGTTTTACCATTTTCATTACTTGAATTTGAACAAGCTGCCAACATCAAAACAAAAATTGCTAAAAAAACAGTTAATTTAAATTTCCCCATTTCCCATACTCTCCCCTTATATAAGCTTTATAGACAAACAGATTATTGAATTGATGAAATTATTATCTATGTATGTTTTTATGCGCGACTTAAATAATAATTATCTCTATTTCACTATAGTGCACAGCGACAATACAAAAACAGCAACGATAATGATTCTCAATTTCAACATTATATTTAGTATATCAATTCAAAATATATTGTCAATTATTTTTTGACAGCTTAAATAAATTCATGGAACACTAGGCTATATGAGCCCAGTTGATTACAGAAAATTGTCTTAAAAAAGTTGTCTATATAAGTTGAACGAAAGAAGATAGCATTCAAAGTCGAACGCATAGGCGGTCA
>NZ_JAJNBZ010000052.1 GCF_021369635.1 Paenibacillus profundus
ACGCTAAGTTTACCATGTTTTGGAGCGTTTTTATAGTTTGAAGACACGCTCTAGTTTGGCGGTATCAATTAGAAATTTTTCTGCCCATCCATGCCCTCCATTTTGTGTGTCTACATAAAGGTGGTATTATCCCCTCACGGTAGACAACGTAAAAAAGACATCTGGTAAGATGGACTTAAACGTTGGAGAACGGAGGGGATTTTTTATGGGGAAAACGGGTCGTACGAATAACAGTTATACCGAGGAATTAAAAATTTTCAGAAGAAATTAAACGACCGTTCTCCAGTAGAATATCGGAAAACGGTCGCAGCATAAAGGTGTCTTTTTATTTTGTGTTTACTTGACAGGGTTATGACCAAGTGCGCGGTTTTTACGAAAAGGATGTTCTTGTTGTCCTCTTGTCCATTGATCATTTTCAACGTGTTTCTTAATCATTTAATCCTTTTCCGTCGAGAATGTGCTGCATATATTTTTCTACCCTTGACTCTCGAGTTTTGGATTGTTTCGCATCTGAAAAATAATGAATGTATGCTCTTTGCCGTCCTGGCGTTAATGCTTCAAAGGCTGTTTTCAAGGCAGGAATTTCATCGAGTTTATGTTGAAATTCATCAGGAATCTTGTATTCTGACGTCTCCTTAAAATTCACTTCCAAACCGGCCTTTTCTACTTCAATGGCTTCATGAATGTAAGCTTTCAACATGGGTTCCATTTTAGCGATTTCTTGAGCATTGGTGAATCGAATTTGACGCGCTGCCTGTACATTCTCTGTTTGTTGGATGAGGATCCCATGTGGATCTTTTAACAACGCACCTTTATGAAACAGAAGCGCACAATAATCTTTAAATCCATGGATAAGTACGATGTTTTTGTCCCCATACGTGTAGCAAGGATGCATCCACTTAAATTCTTCAGTCAACTCACAGTCAAGCACGATATTTCTCAACTGCACATATTCTTCTTTCCACTTTTTCGCTTTACTCAAAAATTCATCAACCTTCGGATTTGTTCGACGATTCGTCATCCAGAAACACCCCTCATCAATGATTCATTCACCTGGCAGCAGGTCAACCGTGGCATCTTTTCTACTTATTGTTTTACTGTCAGGTTAACTGATTTCATGATTTGATATACATCAAAATTTACCTGGATAAGATTTTTAATGCTTCCGAAGATCCTCGGTCGAACGTTAAGCTCTTCCCTCCCCGTTACCTTAACGAGAGATTGGGGTATATGCCTATCGCTGCTCCCAATTATTGCGTGTGCCATGCTTTATATGTTTTTATCCCCCGACAATGCTTAATCTGACTTCTGCAAGTGGTTGATGGCCAACGAGGCGCTCGGTCAAATCACCAATCATGCGGATCCGACTTTCGGAGGATTCTTAAGAGCATTAATTATTAATCGCATTGAATTCGCGATGGAAAACAGAGAGATTTTTCAAGTTCTCGTGAAGGAAGTGATGTATAAAGAGGAGTTGAAAAAAGAGCTTCTTCCTTACATTTTCGAAGTAGCGACCTCTCGCCTAACACCTGTCATCGAATTGTATAAAGAACGTGGTGAACTGATGGATATCCCGACGGACAGAATGTTAAAGCTGCTTTTCACGTTCATTGGCGGATTCTTTGTTTCGCGTTTTGTGCTGTTGAACAAGGAGTCGATTCCCGAAGGTGAACTTGAAGATGCCATTTATTTTGTATTGAATGGCATTCGAAAATCATCTTCCCAACAGGAATGATCATATACAAAGGAGTGTGTGATGCATGAAAATGTTAAAAAACAAACTTGTTCTGATCTCACCTAATATCGCATTGTTGGTCGTATTTATTTTTTCGCTTACGCTCTTTCCATCTGTTCAAGTTCAGCCCAAGAACTTGCCTATCGCGATTGTCAATGCGGATCAAGGAGTTGTTATTCCCAATCAACCAAAGATGAATATGGGGCAAACGATTGTTGACATGATGCAGAAAATGGCTTCGTCATCCGATGGGGAGCCGGTGCAGTTCTGATCCAGTGTATGCCCCAATGCTGAAATACGAATCTATAAGGACACCAAGTGCATCTGCTTTAAATTGACTTTCTCTAAGCACCCTTATAGCAAAAAGAGACAATAGAGCGAGTTTTTGCTGCCATGAACCTCAAAAAATGGCGACCTGGCTCTGAAAGAATGGTCGCTCATCTGATAACTTCAATTTCGTATCTGAAAAATGGACAAAAAACATAAAGAACTCCCGTGGTACAGTAGTTCACGGGAGTTCGTCTTCAATCTGAACCCGGCCTTAGGCCGGGTTGTGTGAGATTGTTCTTAGTTTTGCGTCCACTTTTTAGGCAAATATTTATTGATCGTACGAATTCCCTCATCGTTGATCGCATAGTACATACATAATTCCCCGTTAGCATCCAGCTTGTAATGGACCTCGTCAATCAGTCCGTTTGCCTGCAACGACAGCATATGATCCAGAAAGTTTGCTCTTGTAAATTGACGTTCTCCACCATATTCGCTTTTCAAAGCGTCCATTGCATCATCAATATTTGCCTGCTGCACAGTGGACATGAAAAGCAGCACCCGGGAGCGGATCGGCAACAATGGCATTTACTTACGCCTCCTTCTTTTTGAAGAAATCCATTGGATTCATCGAAACTAAAAGCGCTCCAAGTGTAATGATAATTGCACCGGCAATTATCGTAGGAGTCAACGCATTACCGAGGAAGATAGCTGCAAAGACAACCCCCCACAGCACATAGGTAATGTTAAGCGACATTCCGACAGCAACGCCAACCATATTGTTGGCCATATACCAAGTCAGGAAAGAGATTGCCGTAAACAGGGCCGCAGCCGCGATAATGAGCATAGGCGATACGGAGCCAAGCGCGGAAGCAAAGAGATCCGTCGCGCCGAAGATAGGGATCAGCACGGCAATGTAAACGATTCCGGAAACGCCCTCGCGAATGGTAATGGCGATATTGGAATCAAGCATGGACATCCCGAAAGTGGCAAATACGCCTTCCAGTCCCCAGCCAAGTGCGGCCACCAGAGCAAAAATAATGCCTAGTGTGAAATTATCCACTCCACCTTCAGGCTTGACATAGGAAATGAGCGCCGCCCCGATAACACAGATGAACATGCCGAGGGCCACCCGTTTATCAATCTTCTGCTTCAGGAACATTCGAGCGAAAATAGCCCCAAACATCGGACACAGCGCCGATATGGGAATAGCCGCCGCTCCAGCCATATCAATCCCAACCAGATAGGCCCCGTTGGCGATCGGGCCGCCAAACACCGCGGCAATTGCGACCATCAACCCCGGTATTGTTACCAGACTGCGGCCGATTTCTTTGATCTTCCCATTCTTTATGTTCCAGATCAGAAGCCAGATCGCCGCCAAAGCATCATTAATCGCAGATGCCACTATGGGCGCCGCAAACGCTCCTACGACCCCCAGAAAGGGATCCTTCATCATGGCCAGGGCAACAACAGTACTGTAAAGGCCGAACGTTAACCCGGAAATCAGTCCGTAAGCGATTCCATTTCTTCGGAAACGATTATTCATCTTTTGTTTCAGCATGCCGGCCGAAGCCACTGCTTCCTTCATCATCCATACACCTCTGTTAAGTAGATTTGTCTTCGTAGATGTATCTTCATTGTATAGCAAAGCGGCCATTGCGCCTGTCACTAACCGTACCTCTTGTTGGACTTCCTGAATCACTTTTTTCTCCAATCTAGTACTATTCGTACTTTTAGGACGACATCGTAAAATAAAAAAACTCCCACCCGACACTTAGTCGGGGGAAGTTTCCTTGATTCTATCTATAGAGCGTTTTTTTAAATTCGAACTAGAACGCTTTTTTTGTATTCCTTCGGCGTCATATTCATTTGCTTGTAGAATACCCGGTTGAAATAAGATGGATCGGTAAAGCCGCATTCTGTGGAGATACGATAGGCGGGATACCCGGTAGTCTCAAGAAGCTTGCAGGCATGTGCAATCTTGAGCTTGTTCACATAATCCGTATAAGTAACGCCGAGCTCCCTTTTGAATATGCGGCTAAAATATTGGGCATTCATGTACACATGACTCGCTACCATTTGCAGGGTCAGCTTATCTTTGTAATTCTGCTGAATATAATCGACGGCTTCTTGAATAAAGCGCTGACATTCTTGAGCTGATTCTATCTGATAAGTTTCTGCTGCACCATTTTCTTCTGATTGAGCGGCCTTCTCCAGCCCCTTACGAATGATTTGCCGTAATTTTTCCGGCTTGACCGGCTTTAGCAGATATTCGTGTACCTGCAGACTTATTGCCGCCTGTGCAAAGGAGAAATCCGAGCTGGCCGACAAAATCGTCACGCATGCGTTAGGGAGAAAGCTGCGAATTCCCTGTAACGAGGATATTCCATCCATTTCAGGCAGCATGATATCCATAAAAATAATATCCGGCCGATATTGCTTGGCGAGCTTAATCGCTTGCGTACCGGTATCGCAAATAAGAAGTTTATCTTCAGCACCTAGCATTTCCTGCGCGATGGATTGAAGAAATTCCTGTTCTATCGGTTCATCTTCAACAAACATAACTACGCTCATTGCATCACCTCGCAATTGGTTGGGTGGGGATGCGGATGTTAATAGTGCTCCCGCTGTAATCAGATTTCACGATCGATAACCCATACTCTTCTCCGAAATAACGCTTCAAACGGCTATCGGTACTCCGGAAGCCCACGCCGATCTTGCTGTCCGGCTGATGAATGAGCTTTAGTACCTCCGGCGAGAACCCGTTGCCGTTGTCTATAACAGAAATGGTGATATCATTTCTGTACTTTTCGGCAATCAGACGAACGGTTCCCCCGTCCCGCTTGGGGGTAATTCCATGAATTACTGCATTTTCCACAATAGGCTGAATCACCATATTCGGAATGCGATAAGTCTTTAATTCATTAGGAACAATGATTTCATACTGCAGACGGTTCTTGAAACGCGCCTTTTGTATATACAAATACTTCTCAATGTTATCCATTTCGGATGCGATGGTATGAAGCTGATCATCCTGCTTCACATTGTATCGCAGCAAGTCGGACAGGCAATAGATCAATTCCTCCGTCGTATGGGAGTGTTCGAAATAGGCGATGCGGGCAATGGAATTCAACGTATTGAACAGGAAATGTGGATTGATGACGAGAGACATATTTTTTGCTTCTAAGTCAATCACTTTCTTCTCCAGTATTTCCTTTTCCGCAGACAGACGATTGATAATCCCTGTGTTGTCCTGCTCGCTTTCGGCAATGTCGAGCGCAATATTCCTAGCGATATGATGGCAAAGCTGCTCGTGAATATCTGCTTTATCCTTGTCAATGGTTGGAAAAGCCGATATCGCCTTCGCGACAAACTCCAAATCCAGCCCCTTCATTTCGGCCAATTTCGCCGTGTTAATCAGATACTTCTGAAATTCCCTCTCCTGGGAATACGCTTGCATCCCCGATATGAAGCCAACAACCTCATCTTTGACCATAATAGGTAGCAAAATATTCTCTAGGCCGTAACAGCAAACAAATCGCCCCTGTTCGCCGGAAATAAAGCGCTTCAAATAATCCGCGCAAGGTCGCGTAGGATTCTCCCAACAAAAATGCCTGCAGAAATCAGGGGACGGATTGAACTCCAGCAAAACGTCTCCATTGTGATCGTGCAGCAGCAGCGAGAACTTGGAAAGAGACAGGATGCCGCTGTATCGTGCGTATACTTTTGTTGCGATCGAACTATCGGTTTTCAGCATAATCTCGTTGCACCCTTTCACCGAGAATGAACGGGAAAATAGATATTACATGCTAAATTTTTCACAATATAATATCTCTATTATAGCAATTTACAATCTGTTTGGAAATAGTATATCCCTCCTCCTCAAAGCCATATTTATAGAAATACACCACTTCGACAAGCTTTCGACAAGCGGATTTTTACAGACAAATAAAGAGGCCAAAACCCGTGTTACCGAGTTTTGGCCTTTTGCAGAACATGAAATAAATTATTGCTTAGCAGCGGGAAGAATGGTTTCCACTTCACTGTGAGGACGAGGAATCACATGTACGGATATCAGTTCCCCTACACGCTGTGCGGCTGCGGCACCAGCGTCCGTTGCCGCTTTCACTGCTCCTACATCGCCTCGTACCATTACGGTAACAAGTCCGCCGCCTACCATCTCTTTACCGATCAAGGTGACATTGGCCGCTTTGACCATAGCGTCCGCTGCTTCGATAGAACCTACCAGACCTTTTGTTTCAATTAACCCCAATGCTTCCGATTTCATGTTACATTCCTCCTAAAAGTTTTGTGAGAATAAAGCGCTAGCTCACCGAACAAAACTTGCTTCGGAAGCATAGGCTTTTATATGATTTATTGAATTATGCCTTAGTAGACGGAAGGATGTTCTCCACTTCACTGTGGGGACGAGGAATTACATGCACTGACACGAGTTCCCCTACATTCTTCGCGGCCGCGGCACCAGCGTCCGTTGCTGCCTTCACAGCACCTACATCGCCCCGTACCATTACGGTAACAAGGCCTCCACCTGCCATCTCTTTGCCAATCAAGGTGACATTGGCCGCTTTGACCATAGCGTCCGCTGCTTCGATAGAACCTACCAAACCTTTTGTTTCAACCAAACCAAGAGCTTCCGATCTCATGTTCATTTCCTCCTAGCGATTTTTTATGATTTTGACCATAGACGCCGATGTCAGATCCATCGCGTTGGCCTCTTCAACGTCGATATGACAGTCGAGAGCGGCGTCATTGCTAACTCTGATTGCGACCTGATTGTACCCTCCACCCCGGAGACCATCAAATTGAATACTGACCATCTCTCCGTCGGTTACGCCAAAGAAAAGGGCATCATCAGGCGTCATATGAATGTGGCGCTGTGCAACCATCAAGCCGCAGGTAATATATACGCTTCCCTTGGGCCCAACCAACGTGACGCCAGGTGTGCCTTCAAGCTCCCCGGACAAGCGCACTGGAGCTTTCGCTCCCAACTTAAAACAGTCTCCACGCATAATTTCTACCTGGGTCTGTTTCCGCACTGGACCGAGAACCCGCACTTTTTCAATCGCACCCTTGGGACCGCAGACCGTAACAGTCTCATTACACGCATACTGTCCAGGTTGAGACAAATCACGCATTTTGGATAGCGTATATCCGGCTCCGAAGAGCGTTTCCACATCAGCCTGGGAAAGATGCACATGGCGGTTTGAAATCCCTAAAGGAATGGAGCGAGGCTCCTTTTCCGCCTTGCCAGCACCCGATACAACCTCCATTAACAATGAAAGTACCTGATCATAGTTCCCCATTAGCTGTCACCGCTTTTCTGCAAAATTGACATCAGCTCATCGACCAGGTTCAACAGCATTGCATCCTCCTGTTGCTTCGGCTGTTGCGGAGAGGGAGCAGAATAAGGGTTTTGTGCTGTACAGTCCTTAATGCCATAAGCCACACGCTTGATATTAATCAAATGTTGTGGTCCCACATTATCTGAAGTGGCGCTGCCGCCCCAGGTTCCACATCCCAAAGTGAAGGCCGGAGCAAGCCCGGTGCTTGCGCCCACGCCGCCCTGAGTGGAGCCTGTATTTACCAAAATGCGGAATACAGGTTTTTGTGCAAATTCCATGACCATATCGTGATTCTGCGTATGGATGGAGAAGCTATGGCCTATTCCTCCATTACGCAGTAGTCCAACACTTAGATCGCAAGCCTCACGCCAGTCCTGTACGGTGTAAAACGCCAATACCGTAGTAAGCTTTTCATAAGACAGCGGGAATTTCTCTCCCACGCCCTGCTGTTCGCCTAACAGCACCTTGACCCCTGCTGGAATTTGAATACCAGCCGCTTCTGCGATCACCTGAGGTGAACGTCCTACCAGTCTTGAATTCATGGCATGGCCTTTTACAAACAGCTTGGACGCGACCTTAGCCGTTTCCTCTTGATTCATAAAGTAACCGCCCTGACGCTCAAACTCCGCGATTACCTGAGAACGGATGCATTCCTCCACGATAACTGCCTGTTCAGATGCGCAAATTGTACCGTAATCGAAGGTTTTGCTGGCAATGATATTAGCTACTGCTTTTGGAATATCAGCGGTGCGCTCAATATAGGCCGGTACATTACCCGGTCCCACCCCCAGCGCCGGTTTACCCGCGCTATAGGCAGATTTCACCATCGCCGAGCCGCCTGTGGCGATAATCATGGCGATTTCATCGCACTTCATCAGTTCCTGCGTCGCCGGCATAGAAGGCATGGTAACGCAGCCAATGATTCCTTCGGGAGCCCCTGCCTCAACAGCGGCGGCGTGCATCAATTCAGCGGCCCGCATGATGGATTTCTTTGCCGATGGATGCGGCGAAAAGATGATTCCATTACGAGCCTTTATCGCAATGATAGATTTGAAAATCGTAGTGGATGTCGGATTGGTTGATGGAATAATACCCATGAGCAGTCCGACAGGCTCGGCAATCTCTATTAATTGATTCATCTTGTCCTCGCGGATCACCCCAACCGTTTTCGTATCCCGAATGGATTCATATAGTTCCGTGGAAGCCAGACGGTTTTTGAAGATTTTATCCTCAATCTTGCCAAATCCGGTTTCCTCCACGGCCAACGCAGCCAATTCGGCGGCGTTGACCTCCGCTATCCGCACCATGTTTTGTACAATTCTGTCAATCTGTTCAGCATCGTACCCGGCAAGGATATCAGTGGCCGCTTTGCCTGCACGGGCCAAGTCCCGGGTTTCCTGAATCGATTGCAAGTCGTAATCATAATTTTCCAAGTGAAACATCCTCCCCTCGCTTACTGCTTACTGTTGATAAAAATGGCGGAACCGCTTGAGCAGTTTCACCTTGTTTGCCTTGGAAATTGTCGTCATGCTCATCCCATACGCGGGACTGCACTCTCTGGCCAGCCGGCGCAGTTTCAGGGCTGTCATCGTTTCCAGCAGCTCCATTGCTTTGTCAAGCCCCGATTCCTTTACCAGCACATCAATCTGGTGCTTGAATGGACTGTCTAGCACTGGCGGATCTCCACCATTTTCCGTTTCCGGACTGGCGTCTTCAGCCGCAAGATCCTGATCGGGATCGTCCGCCAGTACAGGGAAGCCTTCTTCGCCACCGGTATTGATTGAGACATCAGACGCGGCGTCCAGTGAAACTTTAGGAGCCGTGTCCATTGGAACATCAGACGCTGCTTCCATTGGAACATCAGACACTGCGTCCGGTTCCGGAGTCTGCTCCGGCAACTGTTCTGCCGCCTGAGTATGCTGTACTGGCAGCGCCGGCTCGTCCTTCTCCTTGGCAATGTTCGAAACGCTGCGCCGACCGATGATGCTCGCTATGTCGTTGTGGGGTCTTGGAATGACATGCTGGCTGACCAACATATCACTGCCCAATTGTTGCGCCGCGAAGGCACCTGCTTCCACGGATGCTTGAACAGCGCCGACATCGCCGGTTACCGCGATCGTGACTAGCCCGCCACCCACATTGCACTTTTCTATCAGTTCTACCTGAGCCGATTTGAGCATGATGTCCAGACATTCAATCGCCGGAAGAAGTCCCCGCGTTTCAATTAATCCAAGCGCCTGCATGCTATCACCTCCTGTTACTGCAGCTTCCGATCAAGACCGCCCGCCGGAGAAGTCATATATAACATTCTCGCGCAGTCCGTCGATCCCTTGGTCGCTTTTACCCCTTTGGGGATGAAGAGTACATCTCCCTCATGAGCGGTGAAGGTTCTCTTGTTCAAAGTGACATCGAGCGAGCCTTCCAACACGATATAAGTTTCTTCGTGGGCCGTCTCCTGCTCGAAGCTATCGTGAGCGACAGTCAGAAACCCTGCGCTCATAGAACAATCCGGTTTCCCGATTACCTCTTGACGATATACCTTGGCACCAGTTTTTCCCGTTTCGTAAGCTTCCATTTTTACCGTTCGACCCCGCACAAGTTTCAAGCCAGTCGGATCCGTCTCCGCCTGATAAGGTGGTTCAAGAGCCGTTCCCAACAGCTTTTCAACCAGTCCTTTTTCCGATAAAATCTTGAAAAATTTAAAAATAGCATTCATGTCGAGATCATTCTGAGTTTCGCAACCTGCGGCCTCGGAACTCATAGTCCCACAAGGCTCATTGGTAAACTCTAACCCCAGCTCTATTGCCCTATCTCGGGCCGCCGGTGTCACAATCGTGTTACTGTCAATGCAGCACCGCTTCTGTCCGGAAGCCACCCATTCTTCCACATCCGCAGCGCATATCAGTTTTTTCACAGTTCTCGCCCCCTCTCGCTGCATTCGATTTCTGTTCGAATATTTATTCGAACACGCAGTCCGCGTCGATGATGCCGACGACGACGGCATCCACAGGAATATCGTCTGCTTGCAGCATTTTACGGGCCGAAGAGCCAGTGCAGACAATCACTCGATCGCCTATGCCAGCGCCGATCGTATCGACGACAATCAAACGGCGCCCGTCGTCGCTTCCGCCAATCACCTCGGCCAGCATCATTTTCATTCCCACAAGGGAATCTGCTTTACGGGTAGACCAGATATTGTGGATCAATTCAGCCGCAATCATCGCATTCCTTCCTCCCCGCTTTTCCGCTCCTCTGCTTAATCTCGGCGATGGCGTCCTCGACGGAAGCCGTGTCACCAAAAATAGCGAGAAGAATCATGTTCTGCGGGCAGCTGCCGCGAATATCCTCCACTGTCACGCCCACCACTTTTTCAGCTACATCAGCGGCCCATACCATGTCAATCAGCCTTCCCTGCACCAGACCGACCGCGTCGCATTGGGGAACTTCCCGACTACTGGGCGCTCCTCTGCGACGAAGCAAAATGTCCAGCGTCCCCTTGGAAGGTGATTTGATAATCCGAAATTCCACTCACATCGCCTCCCGCGTACAATTCAGAGCAATGCCCAGCGGCGTGACAAACAGAGGGTTGCTAGGCTTATAGGTAGCAATGCCGGTCTTCTGCTCAATAATCGTCTCCATACCAGACAGGCAGCAGGTTCCGCCTACCAAGTACAATTCCTTGACCTCATAGCCCACAACATGGCGGTTGATGATGGAGGAAACCTTATCGATGACCGGCCGGAGCAGCGGCAGCAATTCTTGGTGATGGGCAGGGTCGCGCTTGAAGCAGTCCGCTTCAGAAAAACTCATCTGGTATGCCCCGGCAATCACCAAAGAAAAGTGGGTGCCTCCCGTTGCTTCGTCGGCGAGATAGACAACCTTGCCATCCTTCAGAATCGTAATGCCGGTCGTTCCGCCACCAATGTCTACAATGGCTCCGTCGGATATTTGCAGCACGGCATTAGCCGCCGTAGGTTCATCCAGTAAAGCCGTAACTTCAAAACCCGCACCCTGAATCACATGCTTGATGGCGCCAGCATCCAGTAAATCGGTTCCCGGAGGAATCGCCGCAGCCGCATATTCAAGTTCTGTACCCAATTGCTGCTCCAACTGCGCTTTAAGCTCCCTCACGATCTGAATTGCTCCTAAGTAGTCCACCACCATTCCATCGCGGACAACATCTGCGTAACGGTAAGCTCCCGCCACCGGCTTCCGAGAGTCATCCAACACCGTAAGCACCACACAGGCCGTTCCCAGATCCACACCGGTATAGTAGAACGAAGACCGTCCTGGAATCGGTTTCTGGATGACAGCTTCAAATTGCTTTACCAGTTGGTCGCAGTATGCAAAGGGTTTTGTCTCTGGCATGTTCTACCTCCTGTAGTTTTGCAAATAAGTGAGCTCAATGCGTTAATCATATAGTTGATTCCAGGAATGATCGGTTCCTCCGCCTTTTCTTGGGGACTACCTTCTGCGGCTTCCAACACCGCAAACCCAAGCTCGCGCAAAGCGCTGCGCAGACGGTGGAGCAACGCAATTTCTCTGCCTTTTTCCAATTGAATGTGAAACTCGGTTACCTCAAAGCAATCTCCCGCATCCTCAAAAAGAACATCGGCAGTAATGCCGGTACAACCCTGGAAAGATAAGTCGGCAGTGGATGTGCCGCCTCTTTCCCCTTTCTGGAGGGCCGAAAACAGCCTTGACAGCTCTAGCACCTTCTGGGCCAGCAGCACATCCCGCTCCAGCAGCTCCTGCCCGGTTAACAAGAACAGGGCTGAGACGGATTGCATCTGACAGCGCAGCTTCCCACGCCGCCAATCCTGCTTTTTCGCCTGTCGCTCCGGATTCGGCGGTGGCTCTTGATTTTGCTCTTGCGTCCCATAGGACACGGCGATCTGGCGATCCGTCAAAAATTGGCGCGCCTCCGGCGTCAATCGGCTTCCATGCTCCACCATGTATGATGTAAAAGGCTCTAGCCTGTACACATTGCGCAATTCCATTTCGGTAATAAATTTCATGGTATCAACTCCACTCTTATTACCCGAACAAATAACGTTTCAATTCCCCGATTCCCCTTCCCACGGGAAGACTAATGCGGAAAAAGGGTTCGGTTATCCCGCTACGTTTTAAAACTTGTACACAGTAATTCTCATTTTCCAGCGCAAGATCGGCTTTGGTTATTACACCGATAACCGGCTTCGTGAAAGAAGATGCAAAGCCGGGCGAGTATACTTCCATATGCCGGGACTGGTCCATCAATATCAAAATATGGCTCGCGTTCTGCGCCGTTGCAATCAAATGGCTGTACATCCAGGTATTCTCGACATACGCGCCCGGTGTATCGATCGTCTGCGGCCCGTAGATAACATCCTGCGTCCGCCGCAACGGGCGATCCGTACCGTCAAGCGCATGGGACAGCGACGTTTTTCCGCAGCCTGTAGGGCCGATCAGCAATATACGTTTTTTCATGTCCGTGTTATTTCCGCCGTCGCAAAACCCAGACTATCGCCAAAAGTCTCAATGATAGCCCGCAGCGCCGTTTCCACACTGGCTATATCTCCGGTGAGAAGCACCGAACCAGCAAAGCGATCCAGAAAGCCGATTTCCACATCTGCCACCTTGGTGGCGATATCGGCGGCAATAATGGAGGTTTCAGTGGGCGACAGAGTTAATATGCCAATAGCCCCCGCTTCATCGATGCCCAGTCTTTCATACATGTCAGGCACGGGTGAAGCAATGATATGGGCCAGCGTCACTTGTTTGCCCGGCACCGACTCCTGAATAATCCGCCCGAGATCCGGCCCAGCAGGCTGCTGCATAAACGTCCTCCTCCTGTTTGCGAGTTTGTAATGCGCTAGCTTTACCGAACAAAACTGGCTTCGAAAGCATGCTCTTAATGTTTGATAACCCGTACCGGGAAATCGTATTGGCTGATTTGACGTTCAATACGCTCCAAATCCGCTTCATTAAGGCTTAAATCGCGTTCAACGGTGTAAACCATGTCCAATTGCCTGTATTTGTTAATCCCCAGCTTGTGATAAGGGAGCAAATCGATGCCTTGAAAATTCCGGTATTCCTTATAGGGAAGCAGAAACTCCACCGTTTTGCGGATGGTGTCCTCATCATCATTGAGCCCCTTCATTAGCGGCATCCGCACCTCCACGTTATGTTTGCGGTTGATCAGTTCCCGCAAATTTTCGAGAATGCGCTCGTTGCGTACACCAGTCAGTTGATAATGGCGATCCGAATCCATATGTTTCAGATCGTACAATATCAGATCGGTATAATCGGCCATGGCCAAAATCGCTTCCGGTTTGGTATGCCCAGAGGTTTCAATGGCCGTATGGATTCCGGCGCGCTTGCATTCCTTAAGCAAATTGACCGCAAATTCAGACTGCGCACATACTTCGCCGCCGCCCAACGTGACGCCGCCGCCGGACGTCGTGTAGAACAGCATATCCTGCTCTACAATTTCCACAATTTCCGATACTGTCATATTCATCCCGCCGATTGAGAGCGCCCGCGCGGGACAAACCTTCTCACATTCCCGGCAGCCAATGCAATCAATCTTCCGATCAACCACATGCTGCGGCTTGGACGGCTCCTGCGAGCCGGAAGTGTCCAAACGGTGGATTCCCCGGGGACACGCCGCAACACATGCGCCGCAATCGTTGCACAAATCCCGTTGGTACATCACCTGATATTTCTTTTCCAGACCCTCCGGGTTCGCACACCACTGACAGCGCAGAGGACATCCCTTGAAGAAAACAAGCGTCCGGATACCGGGGCCGTCGTATATGGAATATTTTTGAATGTTGAAAATACGTGCCTGCCTTTCCGGCATACCTGAATCCATAGCTGTGGCTCCTCCCTTTCCGCATATCTAAATGCCAGAATGTCTCTTCCCCGACGTACAGCGCCGGAGAAGAGGCACGGGGCTATTTTAGAAATGCTCAATCATCGTTCTGCTGATGATCTCATCCTGCACTTCTTTACACAATTCCACAAAGTATGCGCTATAGCCAGCGACCCGAATAATCAAATCACGGTATTGATCAGGATTTTGCTGCGCTTTAATCAGCGTTTCATTATCCACATAACTGAACTGCATTTGGCCGTTTCCGAGAATGGAGGCCGTTCTGAGCAGATTAATCAGTCCGTTCTCTCCTTCAGGTGTTTCCAGCAAACCGCGCAAAAGCTTGAAGTTATGCACCATACCAATATTCATGGCCTCGACATCTATCTTGCTCACCGATTTGATGATAGCGGTCGGCCCCTTCTTGTCATGGCCCTGGGTAGGGCTG
Organism: Paenibacillus profundus; assembly: GCF_021369635.1. Taxonomy (GTDB): domain Bacteria; phylum Bacillota; class Bacilli; order Paenibacillales; family Paenibacillaceae; genus Paenibacillus_B; species Paenibacillus_B profundus. The sequence continues at coordinate 14,670 of NZ_JAJNBZ010000052.1, forward strand.
ATACCGTCGGACAGCGGCAACCAAGCTTTGCGCCCATTGGCGGTAGCACCGGTCATCTCACCGAAAGGCGTATTGTTCGAAATCGAAAGCGTACCATGGCTGAAGGTAGAATACAGCGTTTTAAATTTGCGGTGATAGTTCTCAGTCCACCCGGTGATATCGGCGGCGATGCGATCGGCATAATCGTCGTCGTTGCCGAATTTTGGCGCGTCCAGACAATCCTTGTGGATCTGCTCATAACCTTCGAAATCGGCCAGCAACGCGTCACGGATTTGTTCGAGCGAATATTTTTTGTCATCGTAAACCAGCTTTTTGATGGCAGCCATCGAATCGGCGTAAGTGGCCAGACCGGACCAGATCAAACCAGGTCCCCAGTTATACATGGCGCCACCGGCGGATACGTCGCGACCACTCTCCATCGTGCCTTCATACATGATCGACATAAGCGGCTTCGGCGCATAATTACGGTGAACGCGCTGGCTGATTACAGTACCCACTGCGGAAAGCTCGGTGATGTATTCTACCTGCTTCTTAACCGCCGCTTCAAATTCCTCATAGGTCTTGAAGTTGCGCAAATCGCCCATGTCCAATCCTGGCTCACTTCGGTGCCAGAGCATTTTGCCACGGTTAAGGACGAACTCAATGGCAATCGGCCACTGGGTGTATCCGGTGGAGGTCCACTGATACAAGCGTCCGGATTTTTGCGGCTCTACACAGCCCATCAGACAGTAATCACGGGCATCTTCGATACTGCAGCCCTTCATCAGCATCATCTTGATGTGGGAATCGTCGAAATGGCAGGCCGGGAAGCCCAGACCAGCACGAACGACATCCACAATCTTCTTCAAATATTTCTGAGGAGAACTATTGTGGATACGGCAAGCGAGCGAAGGCTGATAAACGCCGACATGACGTACTGCATCCATGAGCAGATAGGTCAAGTCGTTGGTGGCGTCGCCGCCCTCTCGTTTTTGCCCGCCGACACACATATTGACGAACGGCTGGTAGCCGGCAAAAAACTTGGAGCCGCCCGCGCTAGACACCCACATCATTTCCGAGCATTTGATCAGGAAACAGCCTGCAATCTCAAATGCTTCAAACTCTGTCAGACGGCCGGCTTTTCTGTCCGCCTCATAGAAAGGATACATATATTGATCCACACGGCCGACAGACATGCCTGTCTGATTTTCTTCCACCACGAGCAAAGATTCTACGGTCCAGACCGATTGCACTGCCTCATGGAATGTAGTCGGCGCATGAGCCGGCACGCGAGCATTGACCTCGCCGATTTTTTGCAACTCCGCCTTGCGCTTCGGATTTGTTTCTTTAGCAGCCAGCTGGTATGCATATTCAGACATCCGTTTGGCATACGCCATCACGCCTTCAGTCGTATCCAGCACGGATTTATAGTAATAGATTTTGTCGATGTCTTCCGGGTTTTGCATGGACAGCTTCGCAAGATGCTCCTTGGCTTCCCGCTGGATATCCAGCATCCCTTTCTTCATTAGAATGACATCGTAGCCTGGGTTGGAGTCTCCGCCGCCGTTGATCTGATGATAAGAAAGATCGCTGACGAATGCTTCGCCGGAAAACTCCCAAAGACCAGCATCCCGATATTGCTGTTCACATATTTCATCCACCGATTTGCCTTCCCAGAACGGGAACAGTTCCTCGTGCATGATCCGTTTGTCTTCCTCGGAGATGTAGAACGGATCCTGAGGACGGTTGTGAATGGTGTCGAGCTCATCCCGGGTCCAGCGCCAAGCAATGTCAGGCGAGAAAGCGCCCGCACGCGGTGCACCGCAAGGATGACCAACGATCAACTCGTTGTCCTGGATGAGCAGCGGAGCTTCTTCACACGCTCTACGGAAAGCCTTGGCACGCAGCATAATCTCTGGCAGGCCTGGATTTTCCTTGTATACCTGAGTAAAGGCTCTGGCACGGTAGGTTGTAATGCTTGGCGTAGCGGTCAAATAATGTTCTTTCAAAGCCCGCAAACGCTCGGTCATTCCTTCCGGGTATGCGCATTCTTCCTTACGAAGCTGGCCGAGGCTTTGTTCGACCTGCGGCTGAGCTCCCTTATCCGAAAGCTGTTTTGAAATTCCCTGGAACAGCTTCATGATCGCTTCTCGTTCTTGGGGAGCCATGGCCTTCGTTGCTTTGGCAAATTTGCTTGAAAACTCATGAATATCCAATATTTTTCCCTCGCAATCTTGTTAAATTTATATATTTAAAAGCTTTTACGGTAAATGTGCTCCAACTCTTCTTCCGTTGGCTGACGAGGGTTGGTTGGCGTACAGCGGTCAGCCATCGCGGTCCGCGCCATGCGTGACACCGCCTCATCAAAAGCATCCTGGTCAACGCCAAGCTCACGGATTCCGTTTTCGATACCGATGGACCGTTTCAACTTTCCAATCGCCTGGATCAAACTTACGGTTCCTTCACGGGCGGTTCGGGCCGGCAAGTGCAGCAGTGAAGCGAGCCTAGCATAGCGTTCGCAAACCCTGTCTATGACTTTTCCGCCCAAGTTGGCGTTATACTCCATTACCGCCTCTAAAAGCAGAGAATTTACACGTCCGTGTGCAATGTGAAACGTTCCGCCAAAGGCGTGGGACATACTGTGAATGATACCAAGACCAGCGTTAGTAAATGCCATTCCCGCCATACAGGACGCATTCTGCACCCGATCCCGCGCCTCTGCATCTGCCGGATCATGATAAAGCGTTTCCAGATGAGCAAATACCAATTGGACGGCTTTTTCGGCTAACGCATCGGTAAAGTCGGTCGCTTTGGTAGAGACATAAGCCTCCAGCGCATGGGTAAGAACGTCCATTCCGGTGTCCACCACTATTTTGTTTGGCAATTGCTTGGTAAGGGTGGAGTCGAGAATCGCTATGTCCGGTGCGATAAAATCGTCCACGATAACAATTTTGTCTCCGTCCGCCGTAATCACCGAAAAGTCGGTCACTTCCGATCCGGTGCCGCTGGTGGATGGAATGGCGACAAACGATGGTTTGATAAAAGGCTCGTCTTTCTCCTGAGCATATTGCCGGGCGAAGTACAGAACGCCCTTCGCTGTATCAATGACGGAGCCTCCGCCCAGCGCCAGTAACACATCAGCACCGCTCTCCCAATACACTTGAAGCGCTTCGGCCACAATACTCACACTCGGATCGGGCTTCACACCGGTATACACTGCAGTGGAGATTCCACCGCTTTGTAGCAGATCAACCACCTGGCCGAGATATCCCAGCTTCTCCATCATCTGATCGGATACGATGCAGGCTTTCGTGCCTTGAATTTTCGCCAGTTTCTTCAGTGACTGTTCGCCTGAATATACCTTCGATTTCATAACAAAGATGTCGTTTATCACGGGCACCTCCCTTGAATTTCTGTCGATAACCTGCCCCTAAGATAGAAGGGCATAGCGGGCAATGATCTTTTCGATGTCTGGGTGTGGATTGGGAATAACGTTTGAAGAGTACACCTCAGTCTCCATCGCCTGTACAGCGGCGACGCCAGCATCTACTGCAGCCCTTACAGCCCCTACATCTCCACGAACAAGGACAGATATATAACCGGACGCCACGTTTTCGTAACCGATCAAATCTACATCGGCCGCTTTGCACATGGCATCCGCCGCTTCCATGACGAATACAATTCCAAAGGTTTCAATGAAACCCAATGCATCATGCTTGCTCATGAACCTTTCTCCCTTCCCGACGATTTATGCGTTAATTGAGTGCGCTTTCACGATTCCTGCAATAGAACTGAGCGGACGCGGCATCACATTATAGGCAGTGACTTTGCCAATCTTCGCTGCCGCTTCAGCGCCAGCCTCTACTGCCGAACGAACCGCCGCGACATCACCTTTTACCATTATTGTTACGAGCGTGGAACCAACATTCTCGTAGGATACCAGAACAACATCTGCTGCTTTTAGCATAGCGTCCGCCGCTTGGATGGCAGGAACCATGCCCAATGTTTCCACAAGCCCGAGAGCTTCTTCTCCCCGGTATTCCATTCGGACCTCACCTCACCTGGGTAATTTTTATTTGTGAATCCGCTGTAATATTAGATATTCAACTCTTACTAGCAGGTTAACATAGGTTCGCCCCGTTATTATGGAGGATTCGGTAGCTGATTTTAGGATTCTAATGCCCCTTTTCCCGACAATCTGGTACAAAAACGTCTTTCTTGCATCACAAGTACCAGAATGTCCTCAAGCTCGTTCATTTCATTGAATTTATCCTCCTATCTTGTTATAATTGTGGCAAAATCTGTACGGCGAATGTGTGCCATGTTAACGCATGCATATGGAATGCCGAGAAAAGGCTATCATGAAACCTCTAACCGACTTTTTATCCAAACAAATGAATATGGAAGACCTGGTGCAGCAAAAACTACGTCTTTTTTTTGAAGATGATCGTATTGTTTTTGACAAATCTCGTTTTGCGGGCGGGTTGACCAATTATAACTACATTATGAATATCCACGGAACGGAGTATGTCATTCGCAAGCCCGGTAACCTGACAGATCAAATGATCGACCGCAGGATAGAGCGTGTGAACAACGGCATCGCTTCGGAGTTTGGCGTGAATTCGGAATGTATATATTTCGATGAGGAAAGCGGCATTAAGATCAGCAAGTATATTCCCGTTAGCAAAACGCTAGCCGCGGCAGGCCCCTTGGCTTTGCAAAGCCTGCAGTCCGTTTCTTCTTTACTGAAGAAGATTCACGGTAGTCCCAAGCACTTCCCTAACAAGTTTGATTGGCTCAGTGAACTTGCCAAATATGAAACCATTGTCACGCAGCTCAACGGAGAATTGTTTTTTGACTATGCTTCCTTAAAAGAGCAATTGCTTCGTTTCATGCAAGACCATGTCAAACATGTCATTTCCGTACCATGCCATAATGATACGGTTCCGGAGAATTTTCTCGTAGATGGGAACGGCAGCGTCTATTTGATAGATTGGGAATATTCCGGAATGAACGATCCAGCCTTTGATATTGCTGCGTATATCATCGAATCGCATTTGACAGCAGAGGCGATTGACCAACTGTTTGAAGCCTACTACGGCAATACGTTTACGCAGGATGATCTGATGAAGGTCAAATGCTATATGATGGCCCAGGATTTGTTATGGACGGTATGGGCTCTGCCGCGCCATTATACGGGGGATGATTACCTGGATTACTTCTCGCTGCGCTATAACCGCCTGCGTCGAAATATTCAAGTATTAAGCATGCAGCCGGATTATCCTATTGCTGATATGGTGATGCGTTAGCACTAGCCGACGCTTGTGCTGGAATGACAAACTTTCGGAGCTTTACCCAGTCCCTTTTTAAAACGATCGACCAGTTGGATAATATACAAAAAACCTGTACTTTCTTATCTAAATAGATAAAAAAGTACAGGTTTTTGTAATTTGAGCAATGTGATTCCAGACATAACCCCAAGACTCGAGTGCCAATATGGCTGTGAATCTTGGGGTTTAACTGCATACATGGAGGAAGTTACGATTCAAGAATTAGCGGATAAAATTGAAGTAACGAAGCGTACCACAGGTCATCCCTGAAGATCAGCTAGATGAATGGTATCACATGTTTAAAGTCGGATTTTACAATAAAGGTTGATACGTACTCATAAATAAAAAAATGCTCATGATTGATTCGTTATATACAGGGAATCAATTATGAGCATTCCGGAGACTAATTATGGCTTCTATATTCTAAAATCTCATCAACTGCTTGTACATACCTACCTAATTCATGAAAGGATTGCTGCATGCTTGCAGCAGCTTTCTTGAAAGATGAGTGGCTTAACACATAGTCTGCGGCTTCGCGCAGCTGCTGTGTAGTCAAGCTTTGCATCCGTAACGTAATGCCCGCTCCTATATTAGTGACTTGTCCTGCGATGATTGGCTGATCCGCGCTTTGCGGGATTACAAGAAGTGGTACCCCGTAAAATAGGCCTTCGTGGGTACTATTCATGCCGCCATGCGTAATAAACAATTTAGCGTATTGCAGTATATCTGTTTGCGGCACATAGCTTTTTACGATAAAGTTTGAAGGAATCTCCCCTAAATCAGAAATATGGACTTTATCCCCGATGGACATGACGATCGTATGCTCCGTGTCCCCCAATGCTTCAAAACACAGCTTATAAAAATCTATCGTTTGGTTAAAAACAGTACCGAGTGAAATGTAAATGAGGCTTTTCCCCTGGATAGGAGTAAGGTCGAAGTCTTTTTGATTGACTCGTGAAGAGAGGGATGGACCCACAAAATGATAAGAATGATCGAATGCTTCTCCGTCAGGTTGGAATTCCCTTGTTGTATACACGATGGTAAGTGGTGCCGGATTACAAAATACTTCATAAGGAGTATGAACCTCTACATGATATTTTTCCTTCACCTTTTCCGTCAGGCTTAGGAAAGTATCATTGATAGGCTGAGCGATTTCTGCCGGGACACTTGCATGAAACTGTTCCAGCTTGCTGTTGAATGAGGCCTCTGTCTGTGCAAAAGAAGTACAGGAGTTGATTGCAGGCAGCTTCAGCATTTGAGCAAGTATACGTCCACAACCGAACATGGAATCATGAATGATGTAATCAAAATGCTCCCCTTTGATCTGTTCAAGCACACTTGGTATGACGATATCTGCCGTAAACAACAGACCGTTGACTCTTTCGAGTACATAATTTCGCCCACCTGATATAAAGGCTTTAATCAATTTTTGCCCATCAAATGTTCGTACGATAGTTCCCGTTTTTTCCATTCGCTCCCGATAAGCTTCTATACAAAAGTATACAACCTCTTCCCCACGCGAAATAAGCTCCTGCACAACTCTAATCGTGGGATTAATGTGTCCCTCTGATCCCCCATTTATAAATAAAACACGTGCCATTATCATCACTCCTAAACAATACGGTTCGCTTACATTGTTCGCAAGGATTTCCATGCCCTCGCTTGGATCGTACTCGAAATTGAATATGGAATCAAGTTTATCGTATTATACAAATAGTACAAAGAATTTTTGTATAACCCCCGTATATTTTCTCACTACTGATGTAATTAGTGCAAATCCTATCATAAATGAGGATCAACAAAAACATGATAGAGCAAAAAAACATCTCCCCAAATGTATGGGGAGATGTTCATGCATTCATATATAATTAGTGAGTAATGGATGATCTCGGATATAACGTTGTTCCCCAAATCGAAACATTAATATCGCTAGCTAACGGAACGTTATATTCATCAACAACTGTTCTCCACCATTCCCAAGCAAGACCTGTGCATTCTCTTGCAAAAATTCTTATGTTCTTGGCATTAGGCGGAAGTGGAATCTCTGTTGAGAAATGAGCAGTTCTATCGCGCCAATTTCCATCCCAACTTTTACGAGTCACGATTTCTTGTCCATTTGCATCATATGAAAACTCGTCCCAATATACTTCAAACTGAGCTACATATGCACCACTATGATCAAGCTTAATTTTACCCTTCGTATATTCCGTCGTTTTCGTCTCGATATACTCGGTATTGTTGTGAACCGCAGCTATGGAATTGTCTTTCAAGAAGACACTGGTATATGAAATAGGGTATGCTGGGTTCTTGCTGCTAAATTCTGCATTGTCCTTAATTACATTTTGGATGACATCGAAGTCTTTCGTGACGACCTGGTTATGTGTTTGTGCATCGCCGCCTAATACAACAGCAGTAAACGAACTGTTTTCATAAATATCTTTGTACTGTCCGCTAGCTTGTATGCTAGGATTATTGAGCAATAATTTAAATGCTGTTTGTACATCGCTGCTCTTTGAGGTCGTCTCCAATTTCACGTAAATGGTTCTGCCATAAGCTACGTTAGATACCATTAGTGGCGGAGCCTCATTACTTACCCCTTTACGGACTAATTCAGCAAACGTCACACTGTCATCAAACAAGTCCGACGGATTGTTAGGAAGCGCTGCACTTACGGTATAAAAGATTTGCTTATAAGCAGCAA
>NZ_JAJNBZ010000053.1 GCF_021369635.1 Paenibacillus profundus
GCTTAATCAAATCAGGAACGATTGACGGATTGTTTTCAATTTCACGCATCGTATCTGCATTGCTTTTGATCGGACTTGGTACTGTGTTATCATCTGGTAACGTTTTTATAAAATCTCGCTCTATTACAGTCATCAGTGCGTCTTTGATAAGCGGATCGGATTGTCCCAGGTAATTTAATATATTGTCTCTGCTAGCCAGCATTGGTGTCACATCAACAAACAACCTACCACCGGCTTTACGCATGGGTGCTGGATTTGTAAACTGGAAAAAAGACAATCCCAGCGGTTTCATGGGATCGGTCATCATTTGTTGGTGACCGACAGATACATAAACGCGATTTTCCTGATCATTCGCTTCAGGAATCGGGTATAACGTCGTGATTGGCCGACTCTGGATAATATAAAAGGTATCATCAACTAGACACCATTCGATATCTTGCGGGCAACCAAAATATGCTTCGATATGCCTTCCGATGCGTGCTAGTTGTAAAATTTGTTGCTCAGTAAGGGTTTGAGTCTTTTGCTGCTCAGGATCGATCTGTTGTGTCTCTGTTCCCCCTTCTTTGCGTCCATAGACCGCCAATTTTTTGGCCGCGATCCTCTTATCGACGATCTCCCCTTCCTGTACTTTATAACAATCGGCAGATACCAGGCCGGAGACCAGTGCTTCTCCAAGTCCAAAACTGGCATCGATTGATATCACCTTTCGGTTAGAAGTAATCGGATCAGCGGTAAATAAAATCCCCGAAGCTTGTGGGAACACCATCCTTTGTACGATAACAGCTAAAAAAACTTGACAGTGGTCGAATCCATTTTGCATACGGTAAATTACTGCGCGATCCGTAAATAGGGAGGCCCAACATTTGCTGATATGCTGCAGGATGGCTTCTTTGCCGATAATATTTAAATAGGTGTCTTGTTGACCAGCAAAAGAGGCATATGGCAAATCTTCAGCAGTCGCACTAGAACGCACGGCATAAGCATGTTCCTCGCCAAACTGGGAGAGATATTGAGTTACTGCTTTCACAACATCAGAAGGAATTTCTACTTCCAAAATGATTTGTCGAATCTTCCTGCTGATTTCACCAATTTGATCTCGATCTTCTACGTTTAGCATAGTTAGTCGATTGAGTAAAGCATGGTACGTTTCGTTTTGCTCGATTACTTTTTGATATCCCACTGTTGTAACACAAAATCCTTCTGGTACTTGTATTCCTTCAATTTTTGATAACTCCCCTAAATTCAACCCTTTTCCGCCAACGTACAATAGCTGTGTATTTTTCATTTCCTGAAAATTGAGAACCAAAGAACTCATTCCATATCTCTCCTAACCATTAATTTTAGAATCAGCTCGGTATAACTGACCACATGCCGCATTAATGTCCGATCCGAATTGAGTTCGAACCGTAACGTTCACACCATTTATTTTTAACGTCTGAACGAACGTTTTGATTATTTCGGGGTCAGGTGGCAAGTAGCTTTGAGGCGTCACTTCTGTCGAATTGTAGGGAATTAGGTTCACGTGGTAGAGATGTTCCCAAGATCCCCTTCCCCTCAATAGAGCGGCAACCGCTTTTGCATGCTCCGTCGAGTCGTTGAACCCTCGAAGAAGAATATACGCGATATACACCTTTCTCCCCGTATGTCGGATATGGTGATCCAATGCATTCAGCACGTCGCGGAGCGGAAACCGCTTATTGATCGGCATCAGTTCGCTCCGTTGATCGTCGAACGGCGAATGCAGCGAGAAGGTTAGATTAAACTGTGGAAACTCCCGCGTCAACCTATCAATTCCCGGCAACAGGCCGATGGTGGATATCGTAATTCTTCGATGTCCTAAACCGAAGAGATGCGGGTTGGTCAAAATCGCCAGCGCATCGAAAAGGTGCGGGTTGGCGATCGCCTCCCCCATGCCCATGAAGGACACGCTGTCCAAGGCGTGGCCGTTCAAGTGAAAGTGAAGCAATTGGTCGGTAATTTCGTCGGCGGTCAGATTTCGTTTCAAGCCGATGGTACCAGTGGCGCAAAAGCGACACCCGAAGCCGCAGCCGCACTGAGTGGAAATACAATACGATTTCCAACCCCGTTCATAGGTAAGTCGTACGGCCTCTACGCGTTCGCCACCCCCGATGGCAAACAGCACCTTGCTGACCTGCTGCGATGTGAGTTCCTTTACTGGAATAACGCTGGAGACGTGCGGGCCAAGCGTCCGGGCCAACTCCTCTCGCAAAAATTTAGGAAGTATGGTGATCCGTTCATATTCAGCAATTTTTTGCTTGAAAATAGCGTCCATAATTTGCCCATACCGATACGCAGGCTGCTTGAAGTCGGACAAGATTTGTCTAATGGTTTCATATTTCGAGGTTGGTTTCATGTGTTCTCCTTACCGCCGGAGAAAATGCAAAGAAAAGCAACCGTCATCCGGTGCTTTCATGCATTAACCAACTACGCAGGAAAAAACACGACGTGTTTGCGGACATCATCGCTACGTGCATCTGTCGATAGATTGGTAAACCTCCGGCAACAGATTTATCTTTTTGTGAACCGAGTCAGCCGGTTGGAACCGGTTCACATAATCATCTACAACCTCAACCTCAATGATCATCGTCTTCATCCTCCTAGAGTGTGTTAAACTTTCAGTTCCACAATTTTAGTTGCGATATGTTTGCAAAATTCGCTGTCGTGCTCCACGAAAAGGATCGTCGGCGAATGCTCCAGCAGCAGTTCTTCGATTTGCATCCTGGAAATGACGTCGATAAAATTGAGCGGTTCGTCCCACACATGCAAATGAACGCGTTCGCATAGGCTTTTCGCGATTAGAACCTTCTTCTTCTGACCTCCGCTATACGAAGCGATGTCTTTTTCGAATTGCAAGCGCGAAAAATCGAGTTTTCTCAAAATCGCTTTGAACAAGCTTTCGTCAATCTCACTGGATCTGGCGAATTCCGACAAATTGCCCCGCAACAGCGAGGTATCTTGTGAAACGTAGGAAATTTTCAACTGGCTCCCTTTTCGAAACACGCCGGAATAAGGAATCTCCTCGCCGCAAATCAGTTTGAGCAAACTGGATTTGCCTGAGCCATTCGGACCGGAGAGCACGATGCGGTCCCCTTGCTCGATAGTAAAGCTGATGTCGCGGCAAACGTTCTTTTCACCATAATGAATCGAAATGCGGTCAAGCTCGACCAATTGGTGCTTATGATAAGTCATCTGCGATATTTTCAGGCTTTCCGAGCTATCGACGTTTCTCAGAAGCTGGGATCTTTCCTCGATCGCGGAGTGCTGTCTTTGCTCAATTGATTTGGATCGCTTCATCATTTTGGCGGCCTTGTGACCGATGTATCCTTTGTCGACCTTGGAGCCGGAGTTACGGGTGCCGTTTTTCGTTTTTTCTACTTCGTGCGACCAGTTGCTCGTTCGCTTGGCCGCTTCGGACAGCCTCTTAATGTCCTTCCTCAGCTTTTCGTTCTCGGCCAGTTCGAAATTGTCCTGTCTTTGTTTATTCTCCCACCAGTCTGAAAAATTTCCGTTCTGGATTTCGATATTGGTCTTATTGATCGAAATAATGTGATCCACACAATTGTCGAGAAACGCCCGATCGTGTGACACCAAAATAAATCCGCTCTTGTCGTTCAAATAATCACTTACTAGCTTCCGAGCATGTAGATCCAGATGATTTGTCGGCTCGTCGATAAGCAAAAAGCTGTTCTCCTTCAAAAACAGGACCGCCAGCATTACCTTCGTCTGTTCTCCGTTGGACAATGAGTCGAACGGTCGGTACAACACATCTTCTGACAACTTCAGCAGCGAAAACTCGCGCATGAGTTGCCAGTGCTCATAGTCCGGATAGATGTCGGCTACCACATCGAATGTATAATTTTCCTTGTGTTCGACGTGGAACGGGAAATACTCGAAACTGACGTTAGAGGAAATCGTTCCGCTGTATTCATACTTGCTGAGCAGCAGATTGAGAAACGTAGTCTTGCCCCGGCCGTTCCTCCCCGTAAAGCCCAATTTCCAGTTGGTATCGATTTGTAAACTTACATGCTCAAAAATGTTGTCGTAACTGCCGTCATAGGCAAACGTCAGGTTAGTTACCTTGATCAATGACATTCCAGAAACCTCCTTGGTTCACAAATAAAAAAGAGCTGCAAGAAAGTTGACCTTTCTTACAGCTCAAAAAAATAAAGCAAATCCAACCCAACCCTACGCAGAGTCAGATAAGGAACTATTTTTGAGTGAAAAGAATAAGGTAACTTTCTTGCCAATAAAGAATAAAACAGAACAAATAGAACTTGTTTTATTCTTTAAATGGTAGCAAGAAATTTTACATTATCCTCTTCAACTCCAATCGTAAGTGTTAGCGCAATATTAACATACCAGATATTTCATTGCAACTAACTCTTCGATTAAGACACCATTGATTTTAAGCCTTCGACTTTGTTCGATAAGCCGGCGTCTTCTCTCGACTTCCTCGTTAAACTATTCTTTTACGTAATTAATTACGATCGGCGCCGCTCGGCCCAGACAAGAACATAAATCGTTAAAGGACAAGAACATGTAGCGAAACCCGTTCCCGAAATATTCGACCTCCTAAACGACAAAAGCTGCCGGATCCGACGCTGGCAGCTTTGAACTATCGTTCCCAGTCGTATGATGAGGTCAGCCAGTTTTTACTGGTTGACCACTTTTGTTTGGTGATGTATTTGTCAGTAGCCGGGGCAGAACGGTCGTTCCCCTGGGTCTGTAACCCGACGCTAAAACTGATCGCCCCCTACTTGTAGAAACCATGTTTAAGCTGGTTGAGACGAATAGATCTCGCATAACAAGCGTCTTCACTCTGTTTACTTTGACACAAAGTTCCCCTTTTAATTTTGGTCTAAATTAATCTATTGAGGGTAACTTTGGCCTCTCCTCCAAGCAAGATGGTAACTTTGTGTCACAGTTACTCTAATGAGGGGGGCAACTTCTCCAACTATGTTGGGAGTAAACTTCTAAACTGGTGAGATTTGCATCCCAAGATACAGAACCATCCTTCAAAGTGAGTCATTCAGCCCTATCTCTATGCCTTCTTCTATTTTTGATGTATTTCAAAAAAATTATTCACTCCTTCAACAATTACGGTTGTACCAAATGAAAGGAGGATCGTTATTATGACTACTTTACTCATACCCTTTATTGTATTTTTAGAACGAGGTACTAATTTTTGTGCGCAAAATCCGATCGTAGCGCCTAATGTATTAATGAAAATATCATCAATATCAAAACTTCCTAAATGTGTTATCATTTGTAATATTTCAATCATAAAAATAGACACACAAAATAGAATAATAAATCGTAAAAACCGGCAAGGAAACAGTAGCGGGATTAAAATCCCATAAGGTAAAAAAGCTGCGAAGTTGGCAAAGTTAAAAAACCAACTTTGAAAGTCTCTACCTAATGGAAAATACAAAGGAATCCCATTTGGTATTAGGTTATACCAATACTCTTGGTTATGAATACGACTTGTTCTGTCAAAGGCGAAGAACAGGAAGTAGAGAATCACAACGGTATAAGCTGCTAGCAAGGTGATGGTAACCTTACGAACTTTCCCTTTAAACATAAAAAATCCTCTCATTTCTATCTTCTACTCATTATTAGTCCATGATGTGTAAAAACCACCCAAATGCTACAACAAGTCTCAAATTTACGGGTTTACTTCATTGCGACCGCTTAAACAACAGGAATCTGAAAAACCGTCGGTCCGGGTTGAACCGCTCGGAATAATTAGCTTAGAGTAAGAAAAAACGCCAAGCCGGCCATGTCCGAAGGCTTAGCGTAATATTTTCGTTAAAAATGTTGGCGGGATCCCATGGTGACATTTTCATCATAGCTTGTTTCCCACGGTGACAGGAATATTTTGTTATAACAATTTAATGCTATTTGGACTGAATTGACTTAGCAATAAGCGAAGCGTATGCTTTAGCTCCTTCCGGTTGCGGGTGAACGCCGTCCTTCGCAAACCATTCAGATTTGTCAGCGCTAAGCGAGTGCCAGTCGATCAATGTGACATTGGAACGCTCCTCGGCCGCTTTGGCCAATGTTTCGTTTACTGAATCCTGCCAGTCTCGCGGCACACGGGAGTTAACGAGATAGATTTGCCTATTCTCACCGATTGTATTGAGTAGTTCTTCGAGTTTTTCGGAAGAAAATGGCCCATTCGTGCCAAGCTCAATAATGACAATCTTTCCTAACTTCTCTTTCGAATCGAGTTGTGCCACGACATCCTTCGCTTCAGACATTTGCCGACTTACCTTATCATCTATGTCAATGCCGGGTATTAGTTCTTTCAGATAAGGCGCTACTCCGACCAACACGGAGTCACCAATTGCTGTAACTTCTACGGATGACTTAGAGGGGCTCTCATCCTTGGGTGTTGACTTTGTGACTTGCGAGTCGGCATTAAATGACACCGATTTTGAATTATTCAATGGTGCCGATTCAGTTTGTTTCGAATTTTCGATGGAATTTTCGCTTCCTGCCCTTGCACAAGCTACACAAATGAAGATGATCATAACGACGGAAAACAGCATAAACAAATGTTTGATCGGTTTTGATTTTTTCATATATCTAACCTCTTTCCTTAAATGGTATGTCTTCCCGTTCCGAATGGGCTCCTCTACAAATCTATAGGACAGCGCGGCTAATACAACAGTTATCATTAGTTGGGCTAGCTGGAGAATAAGATTCGGACTCACGTTTGGATCTGCAGATCCCGTTAAGACAATAATCGGATAATGCAACAAATATATGCCATAAGAGCGGACTCCGATCCAGCGAAGGGGTTTCCAGGCAAGCAGTTTGCCTACTGCGCTGAACGGACTCGCCGCAGCCGCAATGACCAATGCAGATGCTACGGAGAGGACGACCATACCGCCGCGGTATAATGATTCATCGTATTTCCCGGTCTTTGTCAACATATACATCACGATACAGAGACCGACAACGCCCAAAATGTTAACCCAAGCGTTTCCCTTTCGTGAAAATGGTTCAGAAAATTTGTGGCTTGGATATATGATTGCAAGTGCTGCTCCAATCAACAGCCCAAAAGCCCTTGTATCCGTTCCGTAATAAACTCGGCTCGGGTCTGTGCCTGGCTCATACAAAAATACCATCAATGCAAACGAAACGGCTGCTCCCGCAAGAATTAGCAAAAAAAGTTTGCCGCGCGTTGGGGCAAAAGTAGAAATCACTATCATTAGAAGAAACGGCCATATCAAGTAAAATTGTTCCTCCACAGCGAGCGACCAAAGATGTCCGATAGGTGAAGGGGGACCAAAGCTTTCAAAGTAGGATACATTATGGTAAATTAAATACCAATTGTTCGTATATGTTAACGATGACCAAATATCCCCGCGAATCGAAGACAGCCTTCCTGGATCAACAATCGCAAGATAGGCGGTTAGAATGCACAGCATAAGTAGCATGGCCGGCAACAGTCTGCGCATGCGCCTCAACCAGAACTGTTTCATGTTGATTCGACCTTTTCTCTTACGCTCTTCCATCAGCAAATCCGTTATGAGGTAGCCTGAGAGTACAAAGAAGACACCTACTCCCAATAATCCCCCCGAGGCCACCCCCCAGTTAAAATGATAAGCAATTACAGCGAGAACGGCTAGAGCCCGGAGTCCATCTAGTCCCGGCATATAGCGTCGTTTGTCTTTCATAACATCTTGAGGCCTATTCGAATGAAGCTTATCCAACCTCCCCATCGTTACTGACATTTCACTTCCCCTCCCTTTTACTAAAGTAGTTTTTTATGTGGTTGGTGGGACGAGGCATTCCCCAGATACATTGTCAAAATCTCATCCACATATCGCTTATTTCCTATCACTACTGCCGCCGCTGTTTACGCTGCCCTTGTCGTCTTTCAACAGCACTTCCTGCACATAGTCACGAAGCTTCTCGTTGTTTTTCACGCCTAGGACAGAGGCGCCCCTCACTGACTTGCCGGCGAGAAGATCCATCGGTGGAATTTGCGCGGATCCGGCCATGTGGCTCTCCACACCGAGCGTAGCCAGTTTCAACATGTCGGAGATGTCCAAGTTCGTCTTGATGTAAGGCGCCACGCTTTCTAATATTTGCTTCATCCTCATGAGATTCCAACCGGACTTCAACTTATCGGCTACGGCCGAAAGCAGGTTGCGCTGCCGTTCGGTACGGGTGAAGTCGCTCATTGCGTCATGACGAAAACGCACGTATTGCAACGCTTTATCGCCATCCAACTTTTGCTGCCCCTTTTTCAAGTGAATATCGTACCGGTTGCCATCGGCTTTATCGGTATAGGTCATGTCTTTCTCAACATAGAAATCGATGCCGTCGATCGCATCAATAAGTGATTTAAATCCTTCGAAATCAGTATAGACGTAGTATTGAATGTCAAGGCCTATCAAATCACCAATCGTTTTCATCGCAAGGTTCGGTCCGCCTAGTGCAAGCGCCGTGTTGATTCGTCCTTCGCCATGGCCTTCAATCCTGACGTAGGTATCACGCAGAATGGACAGCAGATGCGCTTTTTTCGTGACAGGATCAAAAGTTGCAAGTAACATAGAGTCGGAGCGAGCCTTCTCGTTCTCCTTTAACCCTCGATTGTCACCACCCATCAGCAGGATGTTGACTCGTTCAGTGCCTTCCCATTTGACGGGTTTCATTGACTCATCTTCCTTATACTGGCCTATCGGTATCGTGTCCTTCGGTTTATCCAAACTATCGAGTGTATTGAAGGCCCCAATGGCCTGATAGGTAAAAAGGCTGACGATGCACAGTAATAAAACGCCAATGCTGATCGAAGCGTACATCCATACCTTCTTTTTTTTAGCTCGATTATTTTGATTTCCTTTTCCAATCCCAATCATGTTGCTCCTCCTAAATTCTTTTAGAGGGTGTTAAATGTTTTAGGAGCAAAATTCCATTGACCAGCCCCTCTAACGCCCCCTCCCAATGCAAAACCATCTGACCGAATGCATTGTTAATGGCTTAACTGTTGCCTTTTCACCTAATTTTCTCCTCTGAAATTGACCATAATACTCCACTGTGTTACGTAGATGCGGAAAAGGTATAGTGATTAGATAAGCGTTTTAAAAGCCCACCCAAGGGTGAGCTGTTCTAGCAGGGTCTACGATTCTTCGATACAACGTAATATTCATCTCAGTTCAGGTTAACAACAGATTTCAAATTCCAACTTTCTCATACGCTGATCCAGAAATACTCATCCATTGGGTACCAGGCTATATCTCGGAGCTCCTCCCCGTAAGACTAAAGCAAGTAGTTAGAAAGCCGCCGTCGAGAACGAACCTCCTACCTCGACGATGGTGCCGTTCGAGAGGCGCTAAACGCGCGGTCGAAGTGTCTCATCAATGACTCGAGAGGACCGTTAGGGAGCCGCGCGATCAACCACCCTGTCAGCAGCGTTGCGGCCGCGACGAGAAGGTCACCGAATGGAATCCCTCCGACACTATATTCTATCCCCGCCAGTTTGAGAGACCATATCACGACAAATTGAGCCGCATACATCGTCAATGCCACGCGTCCGACTGCAGCGAAAGGCATTAACACTACAGAGGACTTTTTCGGTACGAGACATACCAGTCCAAGCACGAGGAATGCGACTCCCAGCCCAATCAGCGTCTGGAACGTCGACGCACTGTGCGGAGATGTCCAGAGAAGCATGTTCCACAGCGGCGGTTCCGTGTTGAGCGGCCAGATTGCATTCGGGTCCGGCATGGTCGGCATGGTCGGCAAGGCACTGACCGTGCCTTGAAGGCCAATGAGCCACGCATCGAAGGAACGGCTCAGCCCGGGAATAATGAAAGCGCTCAGCATCTTACCGACGGCGAGCATGATACCGCCACCGCCCGCGAGTGAGAGTGCGGTACGCACCTTGGTGAGGTCAAGGCGCCCGATCGCCATACCGGTAACGAAAGCGGGAGCGAGCGCGAGCGCGGACATCGGACCGCCCGCAATATCATAAAGGGGGTACGCTCCCGATAGGGCGCTCAAACCAAGAATCATCAGCGGTGGGGCGACCACGGCCAAAACGGCTGCTGTCGTAACGAGCACACGCGTCGAACGACGAACCAGCACCAACGCCAGCACGAACATTGCCGCATAGGCGGGTAAGATCACCCCGTACGGGGTATTCAGCAGGATGAGCAGATACCCAATCACATCAATGAACACTGCTCGAGCGAGCATCCGTGCTCGGAACGCGGTCGTCTCCGTTTCTCGATCCTTCATGCGTTGCGCCATGATCGAGTAAGAAATGCCGCCACAGAGCACGAACAGCAGCGTCGTATTCCCGGAAACGATCGCAGAAATCGTTTCATTCGATGAGAAGTGCTGCAAATACATCCCTATGACCGCTAACCCCCGTGCTGCATCAAGCGCAACGAGACGTCCGGCCGTCCTCGAATTAGCCCGTGCCTTCCTTACTCCGGCAGACTCCCCGTTGGCGATGTCAACTTGCCCACCGTCCTGAAGTGGAGCCGATACATCTACGAACATCTCGTTTGATTCGCCTAAAACCGCATTGTTTTTCAGTCCGTTGTTATTTGAATCCGCTACATCCTTGATGGTTGCTCCTGTTTCATTTTCACTTCCGGACTCGTCCGACAGCTTGATACTGACTGACAATTAGCATTCCTCCTCAAAATGGTTATTTCTTTAGGTGTTCTTCAATTCCTTGCAAGTAGTGGTTGTTATGCTTATTCCACTATAACTGGCAGATGTCGCAAAAGTTTGATCAAGATGTAAACAAAATGTCACAACCGATGCGTGCGATTTTATGCCTCATAAAAACAACCTTACTCCGGTCCGAAGTCCGAGATAAGGTTGTAGGCAGGTAGAGTGTTATTGGGTTGTCGTTGAGCTTCAGGTAGCTATTGAAATTTGATGATAAATGACTGCCCGACCGAGGAATCCGTTTGTGTCATTTGGGAAGGGGAAAACAGGCTGCGTATTTACGCAGGTTGTGTTATTCCAGAAAAGGGCCATATGTGGAGTAACAGTATGTATATATTTTAAGGAAATTAATGCATGAATCACAAATGTGTTCTTTCAATGCTCTTCCCTCATACCGAGCAGATATCTTGATTAAATATATAAAAATCAGCGCCTCCCTATCGGATTGTAGAAACAAGTTGAAGGGATGACGGAGCTAACTCGAGTCCACAAAAACCATCGCTTCGAATTAATCCGAAGCGATGGTTTTTGTAAATATTTTCATTTATGGATTGTATTACTTGCCTAGGTGCATCATGCGGCTGATAATGACTGCAGCTTGCGCACGGTTGGCGATGTCTTTTGGACCATAAGTTGTACCGGTTAATCCTTGGAGGACACCTTCTTCGGTCAACTGGGCGATAGCCTCTCTAGCGTATAAAGCTATGTTGCCTCTGTCAGTGAATTTGGCCAATGTTGCGCCGATATTGCCGGTCGAAGCATTCCGGGTCAGCTTCAGGGAATTGGCGGCCATGATGGCCATTTCTTCACGCGTGATTGCCCGGTTTGGCTCAAAACGGTTGCGGTCTACGCCTCGGACCAGATTGGCTTTAACCCCGGCCGCTACGTACGGGTAATACCAGTCCGACGGCTGAACGTCGGTGAACGATACGGTCGCCTGATTGTCGGATAGGTCGAGGGCTCGAACGATCATCGCCAGAAATTCGGCACGAGTTACTTGCTTCATCGGTGCAAATTGGTGTTCGGAGACACCCTTGATGATGCCGAGAGCAGCCATTTCACGAACATTATCGCCCGCCCACGCTTCTGCGCCTTGCAGGTCGCTGAATTTAGGAACTATTCCGGACCCTGGTACTAATGGTGCTTGATCAGCATCATTTTTGTCCGTAATTGCATTGAAAATCGAGTTCGCCAGCAAACGGTACTGATGCCGTGGATGATCGTTATTG
Source organism: Paenibacillus profundus (assembly GCF_021369635.1). Lineage (GTDB taxonomy): Bacteria > Bacillota > Bacilli > Paenibacillales > Paenibacillaceae > Paenibacillus_B > Paenibacillus_B profundus. The sequence continues at coordinate 11,949 of NZ_JAJNBZ010000053.1, forward strand.
ATGAAATCGTTAGAAAAAACAGTCAGGTTCTTGTTGTTTTCATGGTATGTGAAAGCTATGATCTTTCCTTTGGCAGCCTCATGTCCCGGCCACCAGCCTGCTTTGAAAAAGTCGTCTCGATCACTGGTAACGGCAAGCACTTTTGCCATTTTGGGAACTGTCCTAATGTAAGAACCCGTGACTGTGTAGAAATATTCCTGTTCATCGTAAGCGGCTGTAATAAGATTATCTTGCATGACGTTTGCCAAGAATACGCCTTCGTATCTTTCCCATTGTTTCGGACCTTCGAAAGAAAATCCAGGTATCCAGTTTTGGATATTACTCAATCCAAAGTATCCAAATGCGATGTAAGGCTTTCCTTCTTCTACATATCTGGAAGAGCCGAAAGTATTAACAAGTACGTCTGCATTCGACTGGCGTGTAGTCACCTTAAAGCCCAGCCCTTTCAGCACATAGGCCGTTTCACCAAGAGCTGCAACGGTAGCAGGCTTAAGGACTTTACCGCTTGGCCCGGTATTGCCAAATTCGCTCGCGTCGAGATAATACTTGGAAGCCAATGGAGACAAGTCACTGTAGGCAACCACGAAGTCACCCGCTTCATATCCTGACCCGCTTTTGGTGAGCATCGTAACGGTCTTGCCGGCAGCCAATAACTCATTGACCGCTTTTATAGCATCATTGTTTGTGTTCTGGATCAGAACATAAACAGAGTTATTTGGCATTTGTGTCGCCGGAACCGACACGGATGTTATTGGAGAAGTTTTGTTTGTGAATACACCGGCTTCTCTTACTGCGTAACGCTCGAATCCGCGCATATCATGGAAGTTTTGAATGATTTCACCGGCCATCGATTCAAAATCGGATACATCCATTCCATCGTACAAGACCAGGTTCGCGATTCCACGCTTAGCCTGATGCATGTTTACAACAAATGATCCTGCAGGATATGTCGTATCGGCAACGGTTACGGCTCCTGTCGAACGTTCAATCTTAACTCCATTTCGAAGCAGGTATTCAACCATACGGTAGGTTTCCAGAACATTCTTTTGAACACTTTTGTCGATCGGTAGGACATAGTACTCCGGGAAGAAGTTTTGGTTATCTTGACGCGGACGGCCAATTGTTTCATTTTTGGCATTAACAAGGTACTTATCTACGGCACGGTCATCGATATTGTCCACACCGCGTTCATATATTTTCAATTGGTTCATGAACAGCTCTTCTTTTTTTCCGCTGACATAAGCGGTAGCTCCCGCCGCAGCATAATACAGCGCTTTGGCAGAATCCTCGTTCAACTCGGGTATTTCAAGCGTATGCCCCATTGCACCGTGATGCATTGCGAATACGGCTGTATATGCTGCGGATGCATCATCCCATCCGGAGGCAGTGCCTTTGGAAACATAGTTCGCATCCTTTACGGATTTGAGATGTTCTTCGTAAGGGATATGATAGTAGTCGTACTTCGTGTTTGCGATGCCGGCCTCGCCCATAGCGGCCGCTTGTTCCAACATGTGCTCAATGAGCAAATCATACTCGAGGTTCGGGTCATGGGGCGGTGTAGCCGGCTCGATCAGAAAGTTCGGGTCGAATCCATGCATATCCAGGAAGGACAGTGGCGACCATTTCGCGATTTGTTCCGTGACGATACGCGTTTCAGGCTGTGTTTGATAGGAATTGTCTCGATTCAGATCGAAACCCTCGGCATTATGACGTGTGTTGTGAACCCGACCATCCGGATTGTCCGTATAAACGAACAGGAAGAAAACGTTCTCCAACACATCGTCCATATTCAAAGTGACCTTGGTTCGCTGGCCGTTTGGCAAGGTTGTATCATATGTAATACTCTTGTCCAATGCCATCGTCTTAAAATAATTCAGAATCGCATCAACGCCAGGCGATTCATCCGGATGAATATTGTTAATCCAGATCGGCACTTTGTAATCCCCAAATGTCCCGGATGTGATGTCGGCTTGCAATTGCTTAGGATCATTCATCATTGCAGGATGCGTCACGTTTTGGTACTTGTCAACGGTAGCTTGATCCTTGGCAAGTACAGTGAAATAGATATCGCGGCCTTCCGCCGATTTCCCAATTGAAGTAGTTTTGATGTACCTGTCATTTTTTTGAGCTGCTCCTGCCGTGATTGCATCTATCTCCGGCTTTAGCTCATCGTAGCTGCGGAAACTGTCATATGGCGTCAATTTAACAGGCGCATGAGCAATGACGTGTCCGTTAGCTACCGCTGCCAGTTCAAATGTCCCAATTAGTGACGGGTACTGCAAACGAGGTGCGGACAGGTTGACAGTATCGTAAGGAAGATCGAACGTAACGCTTGCAGTAACTTCACCGTCCTTTACTTTTACATTGTCAACTGTAATAAAAGGTGCACCATTATAACCACGATCCTGATATTTTTTCCATTGGGACAGTGGTTTGCCATCGTACGTCCAGCTTAAGCTTTTCACATCAACACCTTCCGGAAGCTTGAACGCAGCATGAAGCGTTCTTTTCTCTGTCATCGATGCAACATAGTTGTCCAGTTCCAACGTTTGAGGGTTATTAACCTTTTTCAGGTTTAGCGTCGTTATTTCCGCCTGCTGATCGGACGAAGCAGTGATTCCCATATCCTGCACAACCTCTGCCATCGCAATGCCTGGAGTCATAGCACCCAGTAGCATCGCAAACGACAAAATCAACGCCAAATAACGCTTTGTGATCAAGTTCTTAAACACCTTTCTCCTCCTCTTCTCTCGTAGGCTCACTTTTAATGCAAAAAATAGTCATGAACCAAATAACGCTCCATAGGCCCCCTTGTTCCATCTCCGGCTTACTGGGCGGCTTCCCCGCTCGGCGATATCTCACCGACGATTGTTCTCACAACCATGTCGGTTAATCATGTACATAGACGTCATTTTTAACCGGATCAGAATCTTTCGTTCTCGAAAAAATTCTTTCAGCTCATTTTTTTATCGTTACGGATAGAACAGCTACTCCTCCCACATAGGTCTTCTTTAGTACCTAATTTGGCGAGTTTACCCTTCTTTCTACCGTATTCTGATATCCCACTGAAGCAGCTTCCACATATCGTATACCGATAAATTGATATCGATAAAGGGATTGACTTCTTCTCAATGGACAGTGACCAGAGGTGGCCGATGGGGGATGGAGGGCCATATTTTAATATAGCTAGCAGATGTCACTAAAGTTTGATCAACATGTAAACAAAATGTCACAGCCGATACGTACGATTTTTTGCCCAAACAAAAACAACCTTACTCCGGTCCGAAGTCCGAGATAAGGTTGTAGGCTTGAAGAGCGTTATTGGGTTGTCGTTGCTCCAGGCAGCTATTGAAATTCGATGATAAATGACTGCCCGACCGTGGAATCCGTTTGTGTCATTTGGGAAGGGGAAAACAGCTTCTGTCCATGAATTAATAAACTGTTATTGTCTAGGCTCCAGTAAATATGGCTAGGGAGAATCCCGCGGTAAACCGGCTCGTTATACAAAACATTTTTCCCTTGAATTTTACCTGCATAGATAATATCCTGGTCGGACAATGAGTAAGCAATGCTTTTCTTGTCATGAGAAAATTTAAAGTTGCCCACCTTATCCAGTAGTACGGAAAGTTCGCCGTTTCGCCGATCGTATTCGTATAACGTTCCATCGATTCCAAGGAATGCAAACTGATTGTTGTTGATCCATGCATTCTGCTCGCGCCCAATTTGGTGTTCGAATTGAATCTCGATTTCACCTTCCCCCGTATTTGTCCCCATCATGATGTAATTTTTTTTCCCAGACTGATCATATTGAAATGTAGTCAATAGCACGCTGCGCCCATCATCGGAAACGTTGATCTTTAGGATCGTCTTCCCCGAGGGAATTCCCTTCAGCTTAAAAGTCTTGGAGCTTTGAGTCTCGGCATCGTATACACCAAGGCTGGTGACTCCGTTAACACGCGGATCCACCACCAGATAGCCTAGATACCTGCCATTGCCTGACCAAGCAACATCCTGCACATACAGTTGCTCAAGGGAATTGATCTTTGCCACTTCGGTTTCTTTGCCGTTCTCTAATGATATTAGATTCAGAACAACTCTCGATCTGGATATTTCGTAGATGTATTTACCATCCGGGGACAGTTCTATATCTGGAACTTCCATGTGAATTCCTGGAACGAACTCGCTTTGCTCGTAAGGATGGGTTAGACGCTTTATCATCATACGGTCTGTCGAGCTTTTCCTATACGAAGCTACCACGGAGTTGGTAGAGGTCCAGCCAAGCAATTGACCAGCACTCGTGAAATCATCAGGAAGCCGATAGATCTTATTCACCTGAAATGGTCGAGAACCTTGATCTTCGGTATGCTCCTCTTCTTTGCTCGGAATAATAATCGTCTCAGTTTTGGGTCCTAAATTGCAGCTTGACAACAGCATGAGCATCAACGACAGGATCCCTAGTGATAAAATAAACCGTTTTTTCTTCATGATCGATTCTCCGTCCTCTTGGAGTTGAAACCGTCAAATTCCACAGTGACGGTCACATGACGATTTTGGCTATCGAAGGAGATCGTTCCCCCGAAGTCGTGGACGATGGATTTGACAATACCGAGCCCCAGCCCTACACTACCCTCTTCTGAAACACTTGGATGAGCCAAATAGAATGGATGAAATAAGTTTGCAAGCTGATCTGCCTCTATAGGGTCACTTGGATTATCAAATACAAAGCGAACCTTTCCGTCAACATGCAGCGCCTTCACAGATATTTCCGAAAGCGATAAGCTGTATTTGATCGCATTATCCAGCAGGTTGATAAAGAGCTGGCGCAGCCTGTCTCCTTGACCGAATACGACCAAGTCATCTTCGATTTGATACTTTATGCTTTTCTTATATCGCTGTGCACGAATGGCCATCGAATCGCACACATCCTGCAGGATAATTCCAGCATTGATCTTGTCGGACTCACTTATCATGGAATTGTTACGCGATACTTCAAGCAGCTTTAATACCATGGTATGGAGGCGTCTGCTTTCTTCTATAATATGGTTCATTCCTTTTTCAAAAAAATGCGGGTCCTTTTCACCATTCTCTCTGATCAATTCCGCATACCCTAGAATTGAGGTTAGTGGAGTTTTAAGCTCGTGGGTTATATTGTCAAAAAAACGTTTCTCCTGCTGGTGAAGTTCCTTGAGATAATCCCGATCCTTTTTAATAATGGTGATCTGCCTGCTAATTTGATCGATCATATCATTAAAATTATCGGCCAGCCTGCCGATCTCATCTTTACGATTAAAACGGATGCGAACGTCCAAGTTTCCATCCTTCACCTCGGTCGAGGCCCAGGTCAGTTTGACAAGAGGGATAGTGATGTGCCTCGAAAGAATATACGAGAATAGGAATGCCGCTGCAAAAATCGCAAGCGTAATAAAAAAGATAATGTCCAAAATCCTTCCGCTTTGCGCATAGATTAAACTGAAATCTTTGGAAAAACGCAAGATCCCCACCTTGGACCCATCAATCACGACCGGATAGGAAAAAAGAACGGATGCTGTATTATGATCATAGGTGATGCTGTATGCAGTTCTGCCCTTAATCGCCTGCTTCAAATCGCTATCTTTCTGGTATGGGAACATGGACTTGTCCGAAGAATACAGCAATTCGCCATCCACCGTATAGACACTGACGTTGCTGCCGGTGGCGTGTTTCAGATCATTCGCCATTTCGAGAGCCATCTCGCCAAAGTACAGCTCATTACTTGTAAAATGGTTGATCAGGAACGCTTGGCGAACGTATACATTGCTGTTGTTCTTAACCCCGACTAATTCAGATGTAACTAATTTTTGATTGCTTGTCCGAATGAATTCTTTGACGGTTTGATTAAGGACAATGAACGAAAGTGAAAAAATCAAAAAAAATCCGATAAGAAACTTTATGCTGATTTTCCGTATCATTCCCTTTCCGCCTGCTTCTCGAATTTGTATCCAATCCCGAAAACGGTAGTAATGAACTCGCTGGCGTCAAGTTTTTTACGAAGTCTTTGTATGTGAGTGTCGACAGTACGGGTATCGCCGACAAAATGGTATCCCCATACCATATCAAGTAATTCCGAACGTGTGAACGTTTTGCCTTGATTTCCAATCAAGGTCATGAGAAGATCAAACTCTTTTGGTGTCAATTCAACAGCGTGACCATTATTTTTTACAAGTCGTTCTTCTGGAATAATTTCGATCTGTTTGAAACGAATCACACCATGCTTCGCTTCGTTTTGTTGTCCACTGTTCGCTTGATCCACTCTCCGTAGAATCGTCCGGATTCGGGCAACAACTTCGCGCAAGTCAAAAGGCTTCGTGATATAGTCGTCTGCGCCGAATTCAAGGCCAAGCACTTTATCGGTGATATCGGATTTCGCAGTAATCATGAAGATCGGTATGTTATAATTTGCTGTTACCTTTTTGCAAATATCCAGTCCGCTTTCGTCAGGCAACATCCAGTCGAGAAGCAGAAGATCGGGTTGAAATTTTTGCAGTTCGATCATTCCGCTTGCTCCACTTGCCGCCGTTCGAGTTTGAAAGCCCTCAATAGAAAGTCCGTATGAAAGTAGATCGGCAATCGCAATATCATCTTCAATAATGAGAATTTTTGCTTTATTCATCTTAATCCCCGTCTCTTTTGTTACTAATGCCAGGAAGGGTCACGGCACCGTTACTTATGTTACCGATTCGTGTAGAAATAATCAAATTCATATGAGGAGGACGCTAACAATTCGATAATTAAAATTTATTTGATAATCAACTAATCGTCAAAGTATATAATGTTCTTGTCATCGGATAACTCACGTTTCCTTGTTACTGAACCAACCTCGCAACCGTAGTCTTTTATTTATACCTAAAAGTTTCGCAAGGATAACTACTCTTAAATCCGTATGATGAATATCCCGTGCGGTCCCTGAAGATCCGTATCCTCCGTAACGGCGGCGACGACTACCTTTCGAATTCCCTCTGGCGTCATTTGGTGCAGTACCGGAAACTCAGCAATATCGTCCAGGAAGGTGAAGGTTGAGGCAACATTTCTTCCTTCTCTTTTAGAATGATTTTTCGTTAATTTAATTCCTCATTAATTCATGAGACTCGTCTGTCCAAACACTTTCAGTCGATCCGTAAATAAAACCACTGCTTATTATATTTGGGCAAAGGCACTTACAAGTGGAGAGGCCACTTTTAAGTGCCTTCTTCACAAGTTTGTCCAACTTTAAAATCATTGAGAAGAGATAAGAAGGGATTCAAGATTCCGGAGCAACACTAGGAAAATATGCCATATATAAATAACAATTGGGTGAGTTTAACTGTTGTGTATCATTCCCTGAAATCAACGACAAGACGAGCTCGTTAGCCTTGGCGGTTAGTTCAAAAACTGCTGTTTATCTCAAGTTCAGAGACTGATGATCCGTTACGTGTCGTTCAAAATACCAACGTGTAAAATCCGCCCGAGATGCAGGTATTAAGCACATTGCCTATACCGGCTTCGCTTTTGCTGAGGACAATCCATTCGCTCTTGTTCATCTGACTACCGAGTATGCTTTTTTTACTACGAATATTCGATACAACTTCTTACGTAACGGTGGTTAACAGAGTTTTGTTAATTCGTCATAAAAGTAAATGTAGGGATCGGGACGATCATTACAAATGCCACTGAAAGGGAAAGTGAATACGGATAGCCGTAGTGATCTGGCTCTGGCTGCCGCAACAGTGTTAACTGAGGATGGACACGAGAACAAAGAGTTCAATCTTCCGGGTGGGTAACTTTATGTTGAGCAAAGTGGTAAACGTTTTGGCGAGCGTTCACATTCGATCACACGCTTCACGTATCATCCATTGGGAGGTTATCTCCGCCTCTCGGGCACACTTACATGCGGATGCGTTTATTATGGTCCCAAAAGTTTGAAAGTATTACCGCACTGACTTGATCATGGACAAGAATTCTGTTTATCGAACAAACAGCTTCTATTGGGATACAAAAGGAAATGACTTCTTGGGAGCAATCGTGCTTCCTTTTTATGGAGCATTTGTCTCAGAAGAAAAATTGCAGCTTTTCGGGGATGTCTCAGGGAAAAAGATGCTGGAGATAGGCTGTGGAAACGGTCAATCCTTGCAATATCTGGGGGAACGCAAAGCATCTGAACTATGGGCTGTGGATATATCAGAAAAACAAATCGAAAAGGCAAAGCAACATTTGACGTCATGCGGCCTTTCAGCAAAATTAATCTGCTCTCCCATGGAAGAAGAATGCGGCATACCAATGGATTATTTTGACTTTGTGTATTCGATTTATGCCATAGGCTGGACCACCGACCTTGAGGGTACTTTTTGCCGAATCGCTTCTTATCTTAAAAAAGACGGCGTATTTATTTTCAGTTGGTCTCACCCTATACATAAATGTGTTGTTGCAGAAAATAATATGCTTGCTTTTAAAAATTGTTATTTCGATGAATCTTGGTATTCGGTCTCTCTTGATGAAGGTACGCTAACATTATCGGACCGTAAACCATCAACCTATGTGAATGCGTTGGCTAAAGCGGGATTTGTAATTGAGCAAATGACTGAGCAATCTGATGATGAAATTATGCAATCGCGGGACGATAACAGCGATTTTGCAAAAAAAGCAAAGATGCTTCCTGTAACTTTTGTAGTCAAAGCAAGAAAACTATAGTATCCGATAGCTTAATCATGACTAGCAAATTTTTAATACATCGCCATTCAAATTCAACATTTCCCATAGTTCTATCTCATCTTTATCAGAGCATTTAAGCAGACTTGTGTCTCACATAAAACGACATAAGTCTGCTTAATTACATTTTGTACATATGTTATTAAATTGGCTTCAGGCCTTACCCCATGAGGCTTTGTATAAGATGTGTAACAATTTATAACCCCTATGGTTTTTGCAAATAATCATTTCTCGAAAATCATATCTACTAACGGGATAATTTCCGCCTAAAAGCTTATTTTTGAGAATCAAGAATAAACATAGATGCATCATGTCCCATGAATATTTTATTTCCATTATAAAAAGTTTTGGATTGAATATTCCTGTACCCTATTTTAGTCATAATGTCAGTTAGCTTTACTTGATTAAATCCGTTATGAACTATATCTGAAACTACTTTTTCATTTTTATTAAAATCTACGATTAGTAAATGTCCTCCTTCATTTAGAACATCAAATAATCTTGATAAAACTAATTCAACATCATCAATATGGAGTAGAACCTGAGCCATAAAAATATAGTCAGCATGTAAATCCGATAGACCTTTCTCTTCAAAATCAAAGCATAATGTATCTACATTCTGAATATTAAAATCAGAAATTTTTTGCTTTATTTGATTTATCATGTGTTGTGAAGTATCCAGAAAAAGCATTGAATTAAAATCGTTTAACAAGTTCATTCCGACAAGACCAGTTCCACACCCAAAATCAATAGCATGCTTACTATTAGCGTCAACTAAATACTCACGAATGGCATCAGATGATACCTTTGCAATTTGAATTCTTTCAGAAGTGTCATATATATTAGCTATCATTTCAAACTTATCCGTATTTCCCATTATTACCTCTCCAATCTGCCTTAATAAAATCATGAATACAACAATATAGAATGATATTCTATCGAAGCATTAGCATTTAGTCCACATTGTTATTAGTGCTTATGGTTGTCCAATGCTTTATTCTCGTTCGTCGGGACCGTGCATGCGTCCAGGTAGATAAAAGAACGAACGGGATAACCGCCCTTTTATCCATGACAGGTTGCATTTAATGCCGTCCATTATGGCAGAGACTCTTACTTGACGTATTCAACCCTTACAATATTTCGATATACCCTTCTGTTCCATGCACGCGAATTCGTTGTCCATCT
>NZ_JAJNBZ010000054.1 GCF_021369635.1 Paenibacillus profundus
GTCGGCACGTTCAAATGTTGCTTGATCCATCGAAAAAAGACCTCCACCTGCCAACGAGCTTTATACATCTGCGCAATTTGTTCGGCTGTTACCTGCATCAAATCGGTTGCCACCCGAATTTCTCTACCCTCAAAATCCCGAAACATCACCACGCGATGGCGTTTCGTCGATTGGCATTGCTTCGTTCCAAGTTGACTCGTGATGTCCCGGATAACCCGGGAGTCCGGAACTGCCTGACGGCGTAAGGCGCGTGGTTTCTCCAAATGAACATTGTCTCTCAAGCGAACCACAAACGACTGTCCTTCTTCTTTGAACCGATCTAACCGTTCGAGCTTTCCATAAGCACGGTCCATCACTAGAATGTAAGCTGAATCCGCCAATTGCTCGCTCATCGGTCCATCATGCTTAGAACCAACTGTTTCCACGACATTCAGCGGCTGTTGATTCCCCGCTTGCAGAGCAACATGCAGCTTGATACCTGCGCGTTCACCATGATAAGGGGCCCAAGGCAACCGGGTTTTTCCGACCGTGACCGTGGTCGAATCGATGAGAAGCAATTCTTTCGGAAACGTTAGTTTACGACGCGTCTTTCGATTGCATTTGTGAACAAGAAGATGAAATAATTCCTTGAAAACAGCAAAAGGGACCTCTGCGGCTTTGGTCGAGAAACAAGAATAATGAACGGTCGGCAACCCGCTTGATTCGGCATGATCTACACCGGAGCGATAACTATCCCATTGTTCAAAAGCGGATTGGCTCCAGTATTGTAGCAAATGATAGACGCTGAATTTGCGTGCTTTATCTTCGTAGCCCATCTGTTTGACAACTGAATTTACTTCGTCCTGGCTCAGAACGGATTGAAGGATGGACTGGAGCGTGATAGAATTTTTCATGAGATCGTCTCTTTCTTAAATCGGTTGGTGGTACAAACGATTCTACAGAAAAGACGGTCTTTTTTCTACCATTTTTAGATTAATCAACAGGCGTGCTCGCAGATAATAGTAGAACTTCGAGACTGGTGTTTCGAATTACTTTTCTCATTGTTTTTGTCTCCCTTTATCGTATTTGCCTTATGATCGCTTGGCCTACTCAAGTATTGCAAGGCACTTGTCATACGAACAAGTTGTATTTCGTCATCTCTTTCTCTTGCTACCCCAGTAAAGTCATATGACATTTTTGCACATTTTACTTTTGCTTTTACTTGGTTACTCTGACAGTAGGTTTAGGTCTTTCTTTTTCAGTGCCAGGCATTCCCCTGCTCACTCAAGTATTGCGAACCACGCTAACCTTCGTGCAATACGAACGTATACAAACGAAGATCTATACCGATATCACCACTCAGCCTTACGAACGGAGAATAAGAATAGAGGCATCTTTCTGCCAGTCAGCCTAAGGAATCTATTGTTTTGAGCTTCTCCTGAAGGTTTTACATGAGATGGAATAGCTGGTATAATACTCAGGATTGTTGAGGCAACCAATGTTACAGATGAAAAACTGTGACCCAAAAGATGAACACTTGGAATCAAAGTGACAACATCTTTTCGGGTCTTTTCCAGTTGTTATTATCAAACTTGCGATAATAGCGAGGCAAGCTTTCCGGTCATAGCATTCTTACATTCAAGCAATCACACCCATGATCCAACATAAGGAGGAAGTTAGTTTTGGTCTTTAGTTCAGTCATATTTTTGTTTTTCTTTTTACCGCTTGTTCTTACTCTATATTTTGCTGTTCCGTTCAAATTCAAAAATACGATTCTATTAATTTTCAGTTTAGTCTTCTATGCATGGGGTGAACCGAGGTATGTCGTTCTAATGATATTATCCATCATCATGAACTATGGTTATGGGATCTGGATCGATATAACGGAAAATCAACCCAAAAAGAAAGTCTACATTTTAACGATGGCAATCGTTGCTAATATCGGAATTCTAGGCTTCTTTAAATATGCTAACTTCTTTGTTGATGTCATGAATGCTGCACTACAAACGAATATTCATTTGAAGACTGTTCCATTGCCTATAGGAATTTCTTTTTATACATTCCATGCGCTCAGTTATTTAATTGATGTCTATAGAAAAAAAGAAAAAGCCCAACGAAATCTATTCAGTTTGTCGCTTTACATCACATTTTTCCCGCAGCTAGTAGCAGGTCCTATTATTCGATACAATGCTGTCGCCGAACAACTCAGCAAACGCGTATTTTCTTCTATCCAGTTCACTGAGGGAATCAAGCGTTTTATTCTTGGTTTGTCTAAAAAGATACTCTTAGCCAACCCACTCGGGTCCACAGCAGACACCGTGTTCGCCACGTCTACAATGGATCTTTCAACCGGAAGTGCTTGGATTGGAATAATCGCCTATACGCTACAAATCTATTTTGATTTCTCAGGTTACAGCGATATGGCGATCGGTTTAGGTAAAATGTTTGGCTTCGAATTCGCAGAGAATTTTAACTATCCTTATATTTCTAAAAGCATTTCTGAGTTCTGGAGACGCTGGCATATCTCTCTTGGCAGTTGGTTCAGGGACTATGTATATATCCCGCTCGGTGGAAGTAGAGTTGCCCCGTGGAAGATCTATCGAAATTTATTTATTGTGTGGGCACTAACGGGGTTTTGGCACGGAGCCAGCTGGACATTCATTGCTTGGGGCACCTATTACGGGATTCTTATCGCGCTGGAAAAAGCCGGTCTTGAAAAGATGCTTTCTAAGATTTATCCCTTAAACCATGTTGTTGTGTTGCTGTTAGTCATGATTGGATGGGTGTTCTTCCGCGCTGACAACTTTGGATACGCGACAGATTTTATTACTTCTATGTTCTATTCCCGTGGCAATGAAATATTCGATTCCCAAGCACTTTCATTGTTATCTTTAAATTGGTTTTACCTTGCTATTGCTATTCTTGTTTCAACGCCGGTATTTCCGAAACTTCAAAAGCTGCAATTCAGCAAGTCGATAACCAAAGTACAGACCGCTTTTGCATTGCTGTTCTACTTCTTCCTGTTCGCGGAAGTGATCTTATTTCTTATTAATTCAACTTATAATCCTTTCTTATATTTTAGATTCTAATTTTTCAAAAGGAGTAACGAAGTGAATAAATCTATTTCAATCGTTTATATGGTCACCTTTTTAGCTATTATTTTCGGCTTTGGAATTGCTAGCATCATTTTACCGGATAAGGACATTTCCACTAGTGAAAATAGAACGTTAAGCAAGTTGCCCTACATCAGCATCGAAGCCATTTCAAATCGTAGCTTTTTCGAAGACATGAATCAGTATGTAAATGACCAAATCGTGTTGCGTGACGAAATGGTTAGAATCTACCAGAAACAGCAAAACTCCGGGATGTTTAACGCCATGCTGTTCGAGAACATGGTCAACGCTAAAAAACCACATAAACCCGAAGATGGAACAATAGTAACAGATTCACGTATCGTGTCCAAGCTTGTGGTGACTAATAATAAGTGGCTCTTTCCAAATACCGACAAAGTTCTGCATACCCATAATATCGACGCGTCGACTGCCAAATTAAACGATGCGGTCAAATTCGCCCAAGATCAAGAAACAGAAACGTTTTTCGTCTTTAACCCGTCAAGAACCAAATCATTGATGCATTTATACCCGAAATATCTGCAAACCGACGCGTATGCCAAATCGAAAAATTACTTCTTATCTAAACTCGACAAACATATTAACGTCGTTAATATTGGTGATAAGTTCGATACCTTTACTAAAGCACAGTTAGAAGAGCTTTACTTGGAAACCGACCATCATTGGAATATCAAAGGCGCTTTTACAGCTTATCAGGAAATGATTACTCAAATCTCTAAGATGTCGACCAAATTCGAAGACAAGCCGATGTCTTTAAGTGATATCCATGTTTCTCAATTAACGACTGGCAGCTTCGAGGGCAGTTATAATACTCAAATCAATTATGCCTTAGATCCCAAAAAAGCAGATAGAACGATTATTTACGAACCCCGAACGCCGTTCACCTTTAACAATTTTGAAGTTATTAACAAGGACGGCCAACAAACCGTTACGAACTTTAATGAATTTTATGGTTTCAAAAAAGGTCGGAGCACTTATTCTTATGGCACCATATATGGCGGCGACAGACGAAAAATCACTTATGAGAATTCAAACGCTAATAATAAATTAAATGTCCTGCTGCTTAAAGATTCCTTCATGAATCCCATTACGCCGTATTTAGCTCAACATTTCACCAAACTAACCGTTCTCGACAATCGTTATTACTCAGAATTCAGCTTAAAAAAGATTCTAACGAGCGAGCATTATGATATGCTAATCATCGCTTTTCACGACGACAATCTGTTTAGCGGTACTTATCATTTTGAGAAAAAGGACGACAATTAGGTCTAAGCAAAGAAAGCAAAGTCTTCCGCAGAAGACTTTGCTTTCTTTCTGCTATATTCAGTTCAAATTAAAGTTTCATCTTTAGACCCTCATGGGTCGCTACAAATCCTAAACCTTCATAAAACCGCAATGATCTTCTCACGATGAATCACATCTTCCTCAATTAAGAACTTTGGAATGAGCTTATCATCCTGGGTTCTTTTAATTTTAACGCAAGGTTTGAAGTTACATATGCTTCTTCATAGGCAAAGCGAAACAATGAGCGAATAAAGCGAATGCGATGCCCTAAACTGCTTGGCTTTTATCGACCAGATTGCTTCGATCTTTTTAATTCTTTAAATCTGGCATTCTCCTGTGTTTCGTTTTTTGTTCGAATGCAAATGCAATACGAATTAGTGTCGGTTCACTAAATGCCGTTCCTGCGAATGTAATCCCGAATGCTCTTCCATTATCCTGGAATCCTGCGGGCACTGCTATGGATGGATAACCCGCTTTAGCACATATATCAGCTCCGACATAAGAAGGAAACAGGATTGTATCCAATCCATACTTTTCTAAAGCATGATCTATACCCATATTTTGCGAGTAATATAAATCAGTGATAGACTCTAGAATGTATTTCTGACTCTTTAATGGGTTTTCTAATTGTGATCGATACTTCAATGCATCTTGTCCATATTTCAAAGCCTTCTCCGTATTCTGTTCATTCCATTCAATTAACTCATGCAAAGTATGAATTGGTAAATGAGCTGGGAGACTTTGCAAATAATGTTCAACAGAATGCTTAAATTCAATGTTCATTTTGTTATATTCCCATGCTCTATTGAACGATGGAATTTCTATTTCTTCTATTACATTGGCTCCATAATCTTTAAGTATAGCCACAGCATCATTAAATAATTTTTCATCATACTCTCCAATGTCACGATATTTCTCAGGCGGAATATTTCTGAAAATACCTATGGTTGCTTTACTTAATCCGTCTTTATCCAAAAATGCTGTATAGTCCACATTAGAACATTCATTCTTCCAAGTAGCTGGATCACTTTCATCTTTTCCCGTAAGAACACCTAATAAGATCGCTGCATCTGTCACAGTCCTTGCCATAGGTCCGGCTGTATCCTGAGAATAAGTCCACGGAATAATCCCTGATCGACTTATTAAACCTACGGTTGGCTTTATACCAACAACAGCGTTCTGTACAGATGGGCTTAAAATAGAAGCAGATGTCTCTGTCCCAACGGCAACTGTAGTAAAATTTGCTGCAACGGATGCGGCAGATCCCGTACTAGAACCACCAGGAAAATAATCCCCATATGGATTCTTTGTTTGTCCTCCTGTTGAACTGTATCCAGCCCACATAGATGTCGACATACCATTTGCCCATTCTGTCATATTTGCTTTTCCAAGAATAATTGCACCTGCTTTCCTTAGTTTTTGAACAAGGAAAGCATCCTTTGCGCTAATGTGGTTTTCCAAAGCTATTGCACCTGCACTTGTATGCATTTTGTCTTTTGTTTCAATATTTCCTTTCAACAATACAGGGATACCATGTAAAGGGCTTCTTGCTCCTACTAATTTTCTTTCTTGGTCTAATGCTTCTGCAATAAAAATCGCATCAGGATTCATTTCCATAATAGAGTTGATCATGGGTCCACTCTGATCGAACGTTGCGATCCGATACATGTAATACATAACAAGGTCTCTTGAAGTAACTTCCCCCTTATACATTGCATCCTGTAATTCAAGTATCGTCGCTTCTTCACTATTTATTTTTTCTAAACCAAAAATATGTTCCATGTTGAACTCCTACTTTCGATTTTTGGTCATTTATTTAAATCACTCTTGTCAATCTCATGAGCTTAATGTATACATTTGACTGCATTTAATATATATAAAAAACAATTACTACTCGTATTGCACATAAAAAAGGTTTGCGGGTTTAACCCCACAAACCTTTGATTTTAGCTATTTTTTGAGTACACAATTTTTTTGATACTATCATGGGAGAGGCTGAACAGTTCTGAGAGTTGATCAATCGTCAATCCATCATTGAATCGCTGGCGAATCTCGCCGTTTCTGAGGTTCAGGTAATTTCTGTTGCCTGACTTTTCTCCCCACTTTTTTCGAGACCCTTCTGCGTTGGGGATGTATATCATTCGACCTTCCACATACTTCTGTATTTCCTTAAGCAAGTCTTTTGGCAGAATAGCTTCAGCACTTGTATATTTCAAAATAGATCTACTCCTTAAAATTAAATTGAATTTTAAGGTAGCAAAACCTATACTATAAACTGTTCTCACCATACAAATCAGAATGAAAACGTGCGGTTACTTTATTAAGCTCCATACAAATAACCGCCATGGTCATAATATAGACTTTGCATGGAGCTTGTCATTAGCGACATTATTATTCAATCTTTACCCTCCTTCAACTGAATACTTGATAACTAAATATTCTATGGTAATCACATTAATTCCTTCTTAACATTATCTCATTTCCCGTTAGCGCAACGAGGCTACCGATCCATGCCGGCAGCCTCGTCTTAGTTGCTTATTGAGGAATCGGGCTCTTGAGCGTCGTCCGCGAATATATCCCGCCCTCGGTTACGCTATGCTTGATCTTGATCTCGTTTTCGTGTTTTCACGTGACGCGACAAAGATTGACTCTTACCTGCGTATGATAATGACTGCTTGCGGAATGATGAGCCAGAAGCCGGATACCGGCATGAAAAATACACCAATCAAGCTAAGTGCCAGCAGGTGGACGCCGATGAATTTTGGTACATCCGTCCCCTTGACCCGAATAAGCCAGTTCATTAAGCGGGCAAGCATAAACAAAAGAAGGCCAAACAACAAAAACCAGAAAGCGGCAGCTCTGTTGGCGTGCAGTTGGGGATGTGGCGCATCAAAGTCAACTCCTAACAAAACTAGTTGCTACTGAAAACTTATAATGATATATTCTTATTGCATAGTAATATTATGGGTATTAATATGTTGCTTTCACACGCACTACCCACTTCTGCTCGGATGCATCCTACCAATTAAGAATTTGCATGAGACCCTACCTTATGACCAACTATTGAGCCAAATGGCCGCGTTTGCTTTAAGTTCAACTCGGCTACGATATCCCTCAACCTAACACCTAATTTCAAGAATCAGATACTTCATGATGCCGCTCCCGTTGCTCTAGAATACGCCTCTGACGATTCGACAATATCAAAATGCATTACTTCTCTATCAGCCTGCTCAACAGATTTTTTCGTCTTGTGAGGAACTGATATAAGCTCTTATGCGAGTTTATATATATTCAGCATATGAAGGAGGTGTCATTTGAACATTACAAAAGTTATGGATTGCTAATAAAAATGAATGAATGGAGGAAATTTATGATGTCTAATTTATGTTTATCCAGTGCAAAGAGGCTAAAATATCTCATTACTGGTGGTACCATGCTCGTGCTTCTCTTCGCGATGTCCCTCATACTCGGGGATAAGGCATTCGCACACGGTAACGTGACCAACAGCCGGGCAGGTCTATGCGCAGACGGCGTTAATAAAAACTGTGGACTGATTATTTATGAACCGTATAGTTTGGAGGCACGTAAGGGATTCCCGGCGGGAGGCCCTGCCGATGGGAAGATTGCGAGTGCTAACGGCGCATTCGCCCCTCTCGATGAGCAATCTGCGACTCGTTGGACCAAGGTTAACATAAGCCCAGGTCCAACAACGTTTAATTGGAAGATTAAAGTACCTCACGCAACGACAAGCTGGAAATATTACATCACAAAGCAAAACTGGAATCCTAATGCACCGCTTACTCGCGACTCCTTCGATTTAACTCCTTTTTGCAACGTGCCTTACAACGGTAAATTGCCTGGGAACACTTACTCCGATACTTGCAACGTTCCGAGCCGAACTGGGTATCAAGTCATTCTTGCGGTTTGGGAAATTTCTGATACCTTAAATGCCTTTTATAATGTAATTGACGTTAATTTTGGTGGGGACGTTGATAATGTAGCTCCGACTGCCCCAACCGGTGCAACCGTATCCAATATTGGGACGACAAACGCAACCATCACTTGGAACGCCTCCACGGACAACATTGGGGTAACCGGCTACCAGATCTTTAACGGCTCCAACCAAATCGCAACGACAAACGGAGCGTTAACCTCCAACTTGACAGGTTTAACTTCGAATACTTCGTATACGATTACGGTAAAAGCTGTTGATGCCGCCGGAAATCTATCCGCAGCAAGCAATGCGGTAACCTTCACGACGCTTCCTGTGACCGGTCCGGATACAGTAGCTCCTACAGCGCCAAGCAGCCTTCATGTCATGGGCAGCTCAACTTCTACAACAGTTCCATTAATGTGGAACGCTTCTACGGATAATGTCGGAGTTACGGGGTATCAAGTATTTCAAGGCACGACGTTGATAGCGACTGTCTCAGGATCAACTGTGGAATACCTTGTCACGGGTTTGACGGCAAACACTTCGTACTCCTTCACCGTTAAAGCGATTGATGCTGCTGGCAACGTATCGTCAGCAAGCAACGTTCTGAACGTCACTACACCGTCCGCTCCTACTACATATCCGTCTTGGAGCGCAACGACAGTGTATGTAGCCGGTAATAAAGTAACGCATAACGGCGTAAATTATGAAGCGAAATGGTGGACACAAGGCGAAACGCCAGGCTCTTCAGGCACCGATGTGTGGAAAGTAATCCCTTAGAAACGGCGAGCCATCAATAACCTATGCAAATGGCCGGCAGCATCTCATTCGAGTTGCTGTCGGCCATTTTTGCGTTGTTCGGGACTATGGCGTTCCATGGCGCATACGACAAATGTACGAGACTGGCTCTTGCACCGATGTTAACTCCCTTTCCGTATTAAACGCTTCGCACTTAATATAACGAGCGATACGATAATGCTCCCGATTTGCATCATGGCGATAGCGAATAGAAAGCTGAGTCCGTGTATTGAGTCTTGGTAGGTTATAATTGGGGGTACGCCATAGACATGCGGAAGAACGACAAACCGCATAATTTCTAAGTATGTAAGGTGAAAACCAATTGACGCCCAGAGGCTTCCGGTCCATAAACGGAGTAGCTGCAAGCCTACTCCAAAACAAAAAATGATTACAATATAAGAGACGTCAAGCGATACTCCAGGTGCAAGTCCAACGAACGCTTGAAATAGGGCAACCGCTGTCGTAACGGATACAAATAGCAATGTCTGAAGTAATACGGATAACCAAGCTGGGAATCGATGACGTAACACATCATACAGCAGCCCTCTTAACCCTAGTTCCTCTGGCAAAGCTTCATACAAAACGGCAAACAAAACATTGATGAGCAGCGCAACGAACCACTGATCGGGGGCATGCCATTTTTCAATGACAATCCATCCTTGAGAACTGGCTATAATGAAGCCCATTGCACCCAGTGCAATTGCCAAGAGAACCCCAGTAAAAAAGTGATATCCCCTTTTCCAGGAATATATCGGCGTCTTCGGTTTTATACCAGTCATCCGATAGAGACGCTGATATAAATACAAAATAATAGGAACCACCAGCCCGCTCATCACAAGACCCTGAATCAGGTTTCGAACATGCTTTGATGAGCCGAACAATTGTTCAGCAACATCACCGGAAAGACCGGCTAAAAACAGGACAGCAGTTACTGTTAACCATCCGGCGAACAATAAACCTATCCATTTCTTATTCTGATTTTCACTCTTTATCATTACATCACATTCCTTTCATAACATGAGTAGATTCATTTTCTTAAAAAGATGTCCTTTATCGCATCTATTAGTGCAGACGGAAGTAAAGTAACGGCAAAGAACGCGGTAAATACATTAAATTCCGGTATATTATAAGGAGTGAACCATTCTGTAAATAGCGTCGAATGAACAATTTCACCCATCAATGTTCCTGGTTTAAATTCTCTGAACTGTGACCATGAATTCATCTCACAGACGATAAAGAAGATCTGCACAACTAGTAATCCCCCAAGGGTCATCATCCAGCCTTTTATTCGACTAGGACGACCTTTTTGAGTATGCATCCTTTCCCATCTCCCCTATTCGAATATTGTTTGATCATGCAACAATGTGGCCTCTTATAATTCCTTTTTAGTAAACAGAACTGCAGCTATATAGTAGGAAACAATGAACAACAATATGATTCCGATTAAAATAAGATATAACGTAGGATCACTATGCAATCTGTTCTCGTTGATCATATTCATAAACATAGCCGTAGGCTGCGCCAGTGCAAGCAGAAGTATGAAGAACACTCCATTGATAATTGAAGTTCCTTTCTTACTTAGCGAATAGAAAAGCGGCAAATAAATGGAAGCCAGGGCTAGCACGATGGCTGCTGGTCCTATTATGTCCATGACCGTTAATTCTGGTTTGTTAAGTACCGGGAATACAGATGTAGCGAACATGTGAATGCCATAAGATGCTAGGACGCTGACAAGGCTAATAATAATGCTCATCATGTATTTCGCTTGTACGATATTTTTACGGCTAATCGGCAGCGTGACCAGAAAATTGTGGTTCTGATTTTTTACATCAATCATCGTAGCATGGCTTAGCGTGGCGAAAGCCGTATAAATGCCCACAAGGTGAACAGAAGATGAATGCTTTGGTATAAAAACAGCACTGAATACAGTAAGAAACATGAGGCCCATCCATAGTGAGCTTTTCAAAGCGATAAAGTCTTTTCGAAGCAAGTTAAGCATGAATCCGTCCTCCCTTGGCGGTGAAATACATGATGTCTTCTAAGGTTGGCTTATCTAGAAGCGCATAATTTCCGAACAAATCCTCAGCTTCCTGCCTGTTATCTACCAAGCCTTCAAAACCAACCGTTGTCTCGCGAATCCCGATAAATTTGTTTCGTATATCGGAATCGAGCAGTTCGGAGTCGCCTTTTACGATCGCGTATCTCTCGAATAACGTATCTTTCGCTTCATTGAAAACGAGTTTTCCACGATTAATGAAAGCGATGTAGTCGGCAATGCGATCCAAGTCTGTCGTGATATGAGTTGAGAAAATAATCGAATTTCGCTCGTTCTGCATCATGTCCGCAAGCAGATCGAGCATCTCTCTGCGGAACACAGGATCAAGTCCGGAAGTTGGTTCATCCATAATGAGGAGCTCGGCCTCGTGCGATAACGCGACAGCTAGGGCAAACTTCACTTTCATCCCCTTGGATAACTGTTCGATCTTCTTCTTCGGGGACAATTCGAACTGCTCCAAATAGCGGTTAAATTTCTGTTCGTCCCACTTCTTATAGAAAGGCGCGATCATTTTCTTCATGTCACGAATGGTAAGGTGTTCGTAATAGAAGCAATCATCCGACACGATGCCGATGCGCTGCTTGATGTCTACTTCTTGCGCAGGCATCTTGCAGCCTAGTATCTTAACGCTCCCAGAGTCAGGACGTATCATGCCAAGCATCATCTTGATCAAGGTGCTCTTCCCTACACCGTTGGGACCAATGAGTCCGGTAATGTAGCCTTGCTTCACATCCAAAGATACTTGATCGACTGTAAATTCGGGGTACGTTTTCGTTAGATTGCGTATTTCAATAACGTTCATGGTGTGTGTTCCTCCTCGAACAATAACTTCATATGATCAATTACATCTTGTTGGCTCATGCTTAACTCCTTGCTTTCACGAATGATGTCGAGCATTTTTTCTTCTAGTTGTTTCATACGCTGCTCCCGAATGAAGTCTTTATTGGCCCCTGATACGAAAGAACCCTTGCCTACAACAGAGTCGATCAGCTTCTCTTTCTCCAACTCTTCATAGACACGCTTGGTTGTAATTACACTAATTTGCAAATCCTTGGCCAGCTGCCTAATGGAGGGGAGGCTGTCGCCTGCACGCAATTCACCGCTTAGGATGCTCTGTCTAATCTGGTTCATAATCTGCATGTAAATCGGATCGCTCGATGCGTTGGATATTATAATTTTCATGTTTCATCACCTCGCCTCTGTCAATCGATCAAATACCGTATATATACAATATACACACTATTCACTTGTGCATCAATATATAATTTATTTATTGTTTGAAGTTACATATTTTATTGAAAAAGGGCAATCCAATGAATATATGTTATTGTCCTCTGACAGCCGATTCAGAATCCAATAAGTTCACTTTACCGGCATAGTTAAAAAGCAAAAAAGCACCAGCATCTCTACAGAGGTACTGGTACTTCCAGTTTTAGATATTTGATTTATGACATAAAACAAAACAACCGCATTTCTAATTCCTCTAAACGTATAAGATCAAAAGGTAAGGGAAAAGGGATATAATTGCGATATTATTTCATTTCACTGGAAATGTGTGGGTAGACAATAGAGAACATTTGAAGTATGCAAAACAATCGCTTAATTGTAGAATGTGTTAAAATAAATAAGAATATAGACATCATCTTTATGATGAGATAACATGACCACCACAAATACTAACAATATTACATTTACGAAGGCTGATATGCGTCACCTAGAATTAGTAAAAGAATGGTTTAATAGCCCGCATGTCCAAGAGTTTTGGGGAACAAGTGATTATACTTGGAATAACTTTACCAACAATATTTTGAATGGTAAAAAAGAGTTATTCGATTATTGGATTGCTTCTTATAATAATGAACCCTTTTCCCTTATCATGACATCTGATGCTAGTGAAGACAACCCAGTGTATCTTATGCCATTTCTTGAATCTGACGGACAACCCCTTACCCTCGACTACTTGATTGGTAATAAAAATATCTAGGAAAAGGGCTATCCTATTTAAGGAGACTTTTCAGGGAAGTCGCATGATCTGATGAAATGGAAAAGAAATTAGACGAATATTTGCCAAATGCCCCAGATAAATACTGACTACCTTAATTCGTTCAACTCAAAAAAGCAACATCGCTAAGGATGCCAGACTGTATTGGTTTGTGTAAACGAGATTTAATTAGGCACGCTATTCTTAGAACGCGAACTTTTTTTTGCCATGGCTTTAACAATTTCGATCATCTGTTCCTTGGACATATCGGATTTGGTTGAAATGCTGTAATAGGATTTGCCGTTACCGTACCAAAACACGTAATCTTGGAACGTTCGGATCGGGTTCTTTCTTATCGTAAGGATGTTCGTAGACGAAATCTTTCAGCTTGGCTTCGTCTGGACCTACCGTATACTGAGATAAGATCAGCGTGTCTTTCCCATTCGTATACTCAAGATGGATTCTTCCCACCTCTTTCCACTCCATCTTTTTCGTGTAAATGCCTTTTCCGTTGCCTTTCGTTTTAGCCTCTGCCTTCAAAGCAGCATAGAATTTTTCATCTTGCGGATGTTTAATTTCCCCTTTGGAAAACTCATATCCCTCTGGCAGGTTGGATAGCTGCTGCAAGATGGGGCTTTTCAAAGTAGAAGCTTTTTTTAAGTAATCCTCATATGTAGAGTATTCAAGGCCTTTCCCAAAAGGGAGAAATTCCAGTCCGTTATTCAGTTGTTTGTATTTATAACTCAACTTTCGCAGAGCCGAACACGGCTTAGTTGTTTGTTCTGTATGAGCCTAGACTAAGTTAAATATAACTCTTGAAAAATAGAAAAACACCGCTTCGTTTGGTAAAGTGAGAGTTGCGTAGCTTCCACTACCACACAGAAGAGGTGTCCTCTATATGATAGAGCAGAAAGAGCATCATAATCAACTCCCAAACGAAATAAAGCCAGCATTTAAGGAACTAAAGTTCTGCTTTCACTAAGCGTTGCAACCGTCCAAAAAGTCGAGACACTGACGACTGCTGATCATGTGTCCGTACTCATCTTTGACGATTCCATGTTTGAACGCAATCGCAGTAAATCCGTCGAGTTGTTGGCTCGGTTCAAGGACCATGCCACAGGGGCCTTTTACAGAGGATTCCGTATGCTAACGATGGGTTGGTCGGACGGGCATTCGTTCATTCCGGTGGATTTCGCCTTACTCAGCTCCACGAAGTCCCAGATTAATGGGATCCTAAATGGAATCGATAAATGCACGTCCGGTTACAAACGCCGTCAAGAAGCCTTGCTTTCGGCCCCGCAAGCTGCGAAAGTTGAGTTTATAATACATGACATACGTATCATCCGAATCTTTGAGAAGTTCTTTAACTCTCTTTTCCTCTGCAGTTGGAGCCTTGTTGGCTGCTTCTTTTGCAGCGGTTTTTTTGGCTGGCTGGGAGGATGCCGCCTCCGCCGCGAGGTTCACGGAAGAACCCAAAAACAAAATACTGCTTAGTGTTGCGATTGCTACTTATGTTGCTACTTTCACTTTATAATGCTCCTCTCATATGATTTTTTTTGATTCAAAAAAACTACAACTGTAGTTGAAAATTAATACTACAATTGTAGTTCAATAATATCAACATACTTTGTGCAGAGAAATATTTTCGCGCTTTTGTTACATGCAAAAATGACCCGCATCACTTGCGGATCTAGTAGCTGCGAATGCATCTGCATCTATCACCAACACCTGGCTTTCAAGCGGTGGTAATTCATTACGTTCAGATTCCATGAACATAATTGTTTTATTTGTATAACCTTGATTTGCTTTGTACTTATAATTTCCGTTTTCTGTACGGTGAACTAATATTAGTTCACCGTACAGTTTTCTTGCTAATTGATTTATAAATTGAAGCTTTAAAACAAATCAAACGAAGGCCAATCTCTAATGCGCCCGACAATCGTCCACATCAGGTTGTCAAGATCAGTTCGCATTTTCTGTAATTGAGCATCGTTACGTGAATTGACCAATACGGCCCAGCAATAGCCGTTATTTGTTCGAACAGCAATCGAAGCAGTGCCTGGTATATCACCGTCATGCCAGTAATTTCCTGAAGGGTGGATGTTCCATCCCTTAGCATAGTTAGCAGGGCTGCCATCGGCCCTACTTGCGATCGTTGGTGTGTACATCGTTGCGAGAGAACCGCTAGATAAAATATCCGGCTTAGTAGGGAAGCGATCTACACGAACGAGGAAACGGGCTAGATCAGTTGCAGACGCGATCCATCCTCCGTGCGCATCCATGCGAGACACTCTGATTGCATACGGGTTCCAGCCGCTCTGTGTATAGTACACAGCTTCGTTGGATCGGCGGTCTGCGAGAGTATCGCCAGCAATGTGCATATCCGAAATCCCGCAGGGAGCGAGAACGTGCTGTCGGACGTAATCAGCATAGGAAGCACCCGAAACTCGTTCAATGACTCGTCCGAGCACACAATAACCGAAGTTGAGATAATCGAATGTCTGACCTGGCACAAAAGTTAACGGTGAGTTATCTAGCATCCATGTAATTAGCTCGTGTTGATTTAAATTGAAATGGCCGAACATTGGATCTTGCGACCGCGCCCACCCGCTAGTGTGTTCCAGAAGATGCTGCACGGTAATTTGATTAATATTCGCGCTATACGGCTGTGTTCCGTAAGTGGTACCGAGGATGGCATTTGTGCCAAACACTCTGTCCCCCAGATTTAACAACCCAGCTTCAATTAATTTGAATACTGCTACTGAAGTAATCGGTTTCGAGACACTGGCAATTCTAAATAGGGTGCTAGTCGTGACCGGTTCATTCGTAGCTTGGTTGGCAAGGCCATATCCTTGAGCAAAGACGAGTCGTCCAAATTGAGTGAGAGCTAGGGAGGTTCCTGGAACCATATGATTGTTCATAAAGGTTGTTACAGTCTGGCGGATAAATGACTGATCGTCATCAGACAAATATGGCTTGTGCCATATCACTGCGTACCGTGCTTCTCCATGCAAGGGGTATCCGTTAACTTTGACCAAACGGAATCCTCGGGCCAACATGGAATTAAACTCCGTTTGATAATCGGCAGCAGATAATCCGTGGCGTGACCACCAAGTGAGGCTGGGACCTTTGATCCAAATTGCTGCATAAAAGTTTTGCCCAGCAACCTCGTAGCCACTTACGCGCCATAGTAAAAATCCCTGACTACTCCAGTGCGTGAACTCTGACTGGTACTCGGCAGCATTCAGGCCATGGCGAGCGGTCCAATTCGGAATTTGAGATTTATCCCAAATGGCTGCAAATCGTGGCTGCCCAGCAACCGTATACCCGCACACATCGACTGGCCGAAATCCTTGCGACGCTAGGGCGTCAAATTCGGCTTGATATTGAGCTGGGGTCATTCCATGACGAGCGCGCCACTCGGGGCCGTTTATTTTATGCCAGAGTGATGCATAGCGATCGGTACCAGCTACTTCATAGCCGCTAACGCATATCGGACGGTATCCTTGGGAAGTAAGGGTCGCAAATAAGGTTTGATGTTCTGCCGAGGACAGTCCATGCCGCGCTTGCCACTCATAACCTGGAGACTTCTCCCAAATAGCGGCATAACGATCGACTCCACCCACACTGTATCCGTTAATGTCGATGAGTCGATAGCCCTGAGAGAGTAGGGAATTAAATTCCGCTTGATACTGCGCGGACGAAAGTCCGTGACGCGCCTGCCATGCATATGCCATAGTATCGCTCCTTGCATCATGATTTAGATAAATCGAAAATAGAATACTGTGTAATGTAGTGGATAACGGGGAATAGGCTTCAATAAATAAACATATTGTCTCTGTTTGGATAGTATGCGCGAAACATAAAAAAGGGTTTTCGCGACTGCGAAGCCCTTTTTAAGAGTACCTACGAATAACGTATTCACTATCCATTAAACATTTGCGGGAACTGCTTGATGATTGCATTTGAAATGTATCATTGTCCCAAATGTATGGTTCACTTGTCACCGCGTGTATCCCCTGCTTGTTTGCAGGTATAACGGAAGTCAAATCAAGTCAGCATACATGATAATCGTAACCAACGTATTAATGATCGTCGTCATTGCATAAGTTCTATTGCCAAAAACGCGTAAGTCAAGCATGGGGTTAGCCGATCTCAGTTGACGGGTACAGAAGAGGATCAGAAAAATTCCCCCGCCAATCAAACAAGACAAGATGACGGCATTCCCCCATCCACTGCTGCTGGCGTTGCTAAAACCGAAAAGGATGCCTCCGAACCCGAGGTGGAGTAAACAATCCCGAGAATATCCGCTTTGGGCTTGGATGTCTCGGATACATTCGTTAAATATCTTATAGATAATAGGATAACGATAACGAGCAGCGGTATCATGCCTATAAACAACCAGCGCCAAGATACATGTTCGATCACAATACCGGCTCCTGCAGCCTGTACCAATCGCCCGGTTAATAACAACGCAAAGCCATAATCCACCTTTTCCATAATAGACATATTGTTGGATTAAAAGCCATGCCGATAGAATAAATACTAGCACCCAAAAATCAAAATCGTAAATTACACTTTTCGGTGAATCGCCAACTAAACGACATTAGGCATCAAATGTGTCGATATTGTTTGTGATTATAGATAAAGGAAGGGAAAATGATGAAATCCGGCAATGTCAAAATCGATCCTCGCATCAAGCGAACGAGAAAGATGTTTAAAGAGGCTCTTATTTCTCTCATCCAGGAAGATGCGGATCAAAATAAGCTGACCGTGCAGAGTTACGGAATGGGGAGAGGAAAGAAAATCAAGGGGGAGGCCATTTCATGTGCTGAATGAGGTCATAGCATCATCAACACTGGGGATTGTAACTTGGTGGATAAAAGAAAAAACGCCGCTATGCTTCTAAGAATGAGAAGTTAGCGGCGAATCTGTTCAAAAGATGTATCTATTTGCTCAACTTTCATCCATTGCTCTTTGAATATCATAATCATTTAGATCGATATCCAGTTTCATTCCTAGTGCCATTTTTGCCAGCTGGCTTCCCAGAAAGGGTCCTACCGTCAAACCGGATGCTCCCAGTCCATTTGCCAATATAAGACCATCCCAGCCAGGAACAGCGCCGATCACCGGAAGAAAGCCGGGTGTAAACGGACGAAAACCGACTCTTATCTCCTGTAAAGTGCTGTTAGCCAAATTTGGTGCCAGTTTTAGCCCTTTATTCAAGATTTCTTGTATTCCGCCTGCTGTAACTCTAGTATCGTAGCCTTCTATCTCATTTTCATGAGTTGCCCCTATAACGATCTTTTGATTATCAAAAGCGAGCAAATATTGATCAGAAGGCGGCATAACTAAAGGCCAGTTGCCAGTGTCATGTTGATCAGGAACCTGTAAATGCATAATTTGAGCTTTTTGATAACTTACCTTAAAGTGAAGGTCTAATGGCTGAAGAAGTGGACTTGCCCACGCCCCTGCACAAACAATAACGAGATCAGACGAGAAGCTTTTTCCACCGACTGTTACTCCTGTTACACGATTAGACTCATATTGTAGCGTGGCATCCCCATTGATCAAGACAGCCCCGTTTCTTTGTGCTGATCGGATCAGCGCATCGCGCAGCGCACGACCATCTACCCGAGCGGCACCGCTAATATGAACAGAATGATAGCCTTCTGCTAACAGCGGAAACCGCTCTTGGGTTTCTTTTTCATTAAACTGGGTAATGTCACCGATTTCCGGTGCATCTGCTTTTCGTACATGTGCTCGCTCCTCCATCTTTCTGAGCTTCACCAAATCATCATGGATACAAAGAGCGCCTACTTGAGCATAGCCTGTTTCTGTTTCGCCCTCGCTTTTGAGTTCTTTAACTAATCCAGGATAAAAATATGCGCCGGCCTTTGCTAACTGGTACCAAGCTTTATTGCGTCGCTGTGATAGCCAGGGGCAGATAATGCCGGCAGCAGCATCCGTAGCTTGTCCTCTATCTTTGCGGTCTACAAGAAGGACATCTGCACCCATTTTTGCTAACTGGTATGCTGTTGATGCCCCAAGAATTCCTGCTCCGACTATGATGACTTTCTTCATGATTACATTCCTTTCCTAACTCTCTGTATCCATTATAGCGAACCTCGCATGGAAGCATAACATGAACAATTTAATTCAATTAATTTCTGTTAAAGCAATTATCAAATCATCGTTTATCTAAAAACTAGACTACGAGCCACTGTACCATACTTAATTTTTAAACAGGATCCAGCAATTTATACATTCCTTATCCTTATCATTGCTCTGCTCGGAATGGGAACTATTGTGGCGGCGTTATCGATAGAAGAAGATAATCGATATAAAATACTGAAGAAAGAGGCTCTACTATTTGACCAAAACTATCTTAAAGAGTTATCAGCGAGGTATGAAATTACAGCCGGGATAATACATTCCTTAATATAACTATCATCTAGAGAGTGGCTCAAAAAAGAAGAAATTCTTGCCGTGCCCCTATTACAGGGGATCTTCGTGATATCAGAGCCTTGGGCGTATAACATTGTTGCCAATATTAATTACTTGTTATTTTTATTAAATATCTATATAATATATCATCCCATTTGGTTGTTTTTTATCACTTTCGCTCAAACTTCCATGGAAAAATCGTTTGTACAGTTTGAATCCGTATGTTTCATAAAAATGATAAGAACATCCAAGATCTGTCCATAAGAACGCACTACGAAGTTCATTGTATTTACAAAATTCTAAATAGCGGTCCATCAATTTTTTTCCATACCCCATGCCGCGAAGTTCCGGACTAACCATAAATAAGTTAATTTCGCTGTCAAATTGTATATCAGTCGTTTCTCCTAAAGTATCTATTTCATTGTGCTTATTTCTTATTCTCCAGGCTGTTCTACGATTTCCAAAGCCTCCGCATGATAGATAATACATCATTCTCAAATTGTTTTTTAATCCTTTGATTCTATATTTCATTTGGCTAAAGAAACTTGCATTTTCTATACTACCAAATAGTATTCCTTTTACGTTATCATGTTCATCCACAATCAAGTCAAGGTGCTCCGAATACATTTCGCAAGATAATACATACGATTGATATATGATTTCTGGATTTTTGGGTTGATTAAACTCTTTCTCAAATGGCCATGTACTACGTATTAAATTTGCACAACTCTCTAAATATTTTTTATTATATTTTTTAAATTTCAATTCCATTGCTCATCACTCCATTATGTCTTTCGTTATAATGTTCAGCATCTTTTCAAATTGTTGTATCTCATTTGCAGTACATCTTTTTTCTAATTCTGCTATTACGTTATTCATATAATTATCATTAAGGCAATAGTAGTCCATAAATTTATCTGTTACTTGAAGATAATATATACGTCTGTCCTTTTTGTCGTTTACTTTTGTAAGATATCCTTTCTTAATCAACTTGTTTATTCTATAGGTTGCGTTTGGCTGTGAAATATTAAGAAACTCTGCAAGCTCGCTATAGGTAGGATTTTTCAAAAAATATACAAATTCGAGACATGACATTTCTACAGTACTTATATTTCCTATGTCTAAAGTTTCGTTTTGAGATGCATTTTTATAAAAACTCATGGTAAGTTTCATATAAAAATCTTCAAATAGATTATTTAGCATGTTTCCCTTCCCCTTTTTTTTGAGAAATAAACTTAAATAAATTTACAGGCCTGTTGATTAACCAGAATATGTAACTGAAAGTGATCCGTAATGGAAATTCACCATACGATCTATGCGAATCGTCCATTCGACCGGCAGCTCGCCTAAAAGTAGCAAACGAGCAAAGCGGACAAAAGAGAGATTAGCATGACGAGGAAACGCTTGTC
>NZ_JAJNBZ010000055.1 GCF_021369635.1 Paenibacillus profundus
CAAATTCTAAGAAAACGCGAGCATTTAAGAGAAAAGTGATTCTTCATAGAGGGAGGTTAGTTGAAGGGATGATAGAATATAAGGAATTACAACACCAGGAGGACTTACATGCTACCTTTTCCAGCTGAAACTAGTCGAAATGAGAAATTGGATTTTATTAATGAGATAAAGAACAAGTTATTAGATAAATACGAAGAAGACATTGAGGCAATCGGTATCTATGGTTCAGTTGCTCAAGAAAAAGAGGGTCCTTATTCAGATATAGAATTGCACGTAATTAGTAGAGATGGAGCAAATATACCTAGCCGTGAATTAATTTATCATCCTTTTAAATTAGAGATTTCTACAAAGCAGAAATCAGAATGGTTAGATCAAGCAAGTGCGGTGGACGATGGATGGGCGATTAAAGTGGGTAGCTTCATACATATTACCTCCTTGTATGATCCAAAAGGTATATTTAATAAGACGAAAGAAATTGCACTCTCGGTACCTGAAGAAGCATTTAGAGAAGTAATAGCAGAATTTATGATTTGGGAGCCGTACGAAACTATGGGCAAGATTCGTAATATCCGAGTTTCCAATAACCTCTCTTATCTGCCCCGTGCTGTTTTTGATTTCACGTGGCAAATTGCTAAATTGATTGGATTGATGAATAAACAATATTACACCAGTAGAGCCGTGACTCTGGAAGAATCCATAGAAAAACCAATTAAGCCAAAAGGATATGTTGAGTTAGCAAAAAAAGTAATAAGTGGTGAGCTATCTGAAAAAGAAGAGCTCTATCTACTTTGTGAAAACTTGTGGTTTGGCTTGAATAATTTGCTTAAAGATCTAGGAATTGAATACCGAAGCGATGTTTTAGAACTGTGACAGTCTATTATAAAAAGTACCAAAAGCATTGAACTAACTGGGAACGTTAGTTCAATGAAACAGCGACAGGCAAGGACTTTATTTTCTCGTCCTTGCCTGTCGCTGTTACAATTTCTAAAGTCAGTCTAAAACTTGTTTTATGGAGTCTGGCGGTACGACAATTCGAAATGCCGCGTGGAATAAAGACAACCAGTTATTAGTAATTCTATCAACATTAAATATTGTACCTATTGAAATTAATTGCTTAATTACCGCTTCTATAAGTTGCCTTTGTCTTTCATCTCGTGAATAGGTTGAATTGACATCTCTCAACCTCATATGAACAAAAGCAAGAGCCTCCTCTCCATTTAATTGATCTTGACCAGGGCTGAAATAAATTTTCTCGTCATTGTTATAAATGTTTTTTTCCAAAATCCTTCTTTTATATCAATGTCAACACCACCAATGACATCGATAATATCTCGAAAACCATCAAAATCTATAGCAACAAACTTATCTATAGGTATATTAAGCAGGTTTTCAATCGTTTCTACTTGAAGTTTTTCAGCTCCATAATCGGTGATTGATCCATAGGTATATGCTGCATTTATTTTATGAATACCAGAATAATCTCCTGTATTTTCAATATTGACACGTGTATCCCTTGGAATAGTCACCATAGTCATTTCGTTTGTATTTGGATTCAATGTCATAACAATTTGTGTATCCGCTCGTCCGTCTTTACCACCAGTTGTGGTGGGTGGTACTTCCATTTTACCAAAGGATGGTTTCTTTTTGTTTTTCTTGACATAAAAAGGGGCAATCCCTCAGCCAATCTTCCATGACTTTTGGGACAGCCCCTCTACTCCTTTAACTGATAGAAAACCTGTTCAATTTTGCCTCAGTACCAAGCATGACAGTGTTAAGCTCATTCCCTCGGCTATCTTGTCCCCTTCTGAAATAGAGACTGCGTAAAAAATTCTTGCTGTTCACGCGAGCAATCACCTGACTGCGACTTCTCGGCAAATTGCAGCATTGCGCTAAGCCGCTAATCCAATCAGCGATTTCTTGATGTGGAAGTAACTCTTTGTCAATCATCGTATCCACGATGTTGACCAAGCGCTCATCATCCTCATCGCTAAAAATGTGTCTACCATTATGAAGCATGCCAGAAATAGCGACAAGAACCTCACGCAGCATTGCGACGCTGCTCTCCTCGCACTGCACCAGCTCGACAAAAACATCCGCACCGTGAGACACGCTGTGAGCCCAGCCTCCTACTGAAAGGTAACCTCGCAGATCCTTCTCCTCTTTATAATAACGGAGCATTGCATGCATTAATTGCTCAATTTCCGCTTGATTGAAAAATGGATTCTGTCTGTGGCGTTGCACAATCAAAGCGATAGGCAAGGCAGAGAACGTCCTTGTAAAAACTGACTGATCATCCTCGCTGCCAATATTATAGAACAAATGGTTCTCATCAGTCAGAACAGTTAAGAGGCTACGCAACTCCTCTCCACTGAACCTATTCTCTTCCTTAATCCACATATAAAACATCGGATAAATCAGGTTATCCCGTAATTCTGGCTGAGGATCGCCAATATATTGAAGTAACAACGGTAAGAAATCTTGATGCTGCTCACCTTCGCGTAACTGATACTCATCCTTCTCAATTCTTTGCAAATCCAGCATCAATTTGGTCCTTGTATCGCTCATTTTCCCATCCCTCTCATCATTCGTTCACTCGCCCATCATCTAATTTCTTTTCCACATATGTTGAGCCCCAACCCTCTAACCACCTTTTCATTGATTTTTAGGGTTTGTCCATGACCTAGAATCTGGATAGTGTAGTGCCCCTGTAAAAGGGGACTGAATTGCATAGCTATCTTTGTTTGTAACCGTTGCCACTGTCGCATCACTACTTCTCCAGAGTCCCTCTGGGTCATTATCAGGATTTTTATACTTCGAGTTAGTAGAATCTTCTCGTGGTAATACCCCTGTCTTGGCAATAGATTTATCTTTAGCATATACCAATACGTACTCTGCAGCCGTTGACACATGCTTACTATCATTTTTAGGAAATAAGACTTTTGCCAATTAATAATCTCTATTCTATTTTCCTCACCAAATACTTCATTCATCATCATTCCTAAGTGAAATAGTTCATTATCATCAATACATATGGCTATTACACCAGTTGGTTTAAGCATTTTCCACATCATATGAAGACGTGGCATCATTGCTTTCATCCACTTTGTATGTTTAGAACCATCATCATCAGAAATCAGAAACTAAAGTCCCAAGGGCTGGGGCATTTGGATCGCTATCCCACTCATCATTATACCGGAAATAATGCCCAGTATTATACGGTGGATCTGTCAAAATTAAATCTACTTGTTCTCTATATTTATACAAGGTGACCATCCCCTGAAGATTTTCGCCCTCAAGAATTATATTTCTAGACTGCTGTTCTTCAGTCCCTACACATAATTTTCTATTAACTCGAGTTACTCTTGGCCTTACCTTTTTATAAATCTCTTCTGCTGTTCGCTTTCCATAAAAGCTTAGGGATACCCCTACTCAGTTAAATAAAAATAATTGCGTTCTAAATCCGACAGAAATTCATGCTGTCTGTTTGTTTTTATTCCTTTTAAACGAGTTGAACGACCCTTTGAAGATACATCTTGAATCTTTAACCAAGGTTTATAATCTACTCCAATACCGGTCCCTCGACCTTGTTTAATCCACTGTTCAATCTCAGATGTTCTTTTTCTTTTCGACATAAAAACACCCCTTTAGATAGTCATATCTAAAGGGGTAAAACGATTCGACTTTTTTCAAAACGGTTTAACTTTTTTATAAACGGTGCAACTTTATTTCAAATCCACAAAATCAAAACAACATCCTACAACTTTTACTCCACCGTCACGCTCTTCGCCAGGTTGCGCGGCTTGTCAACGTCATTGCCGCGTGCCAAGCTGGCGTAATAAGCGATAAGCTGCATTGGCACGACCGAGAGCGCTGGAGCAAGCCGCGGAAGCGTCGTCGGCAGGACGAACATGCCGTCGACTGCCTTCTGCACCGCAGGAGCGTTCGCTTCGTCGGTAATCGCGTA
The DNA here is from genome assembly GCF_021369635.1 of Paenibacillus profundus. Taxonomy (GTDB): domain Bacteria; phylum Bacillota; class Bacilli; order Paenibacillales; family Paenibacillaceae; genus Paenibacillus_B; species Paenibacillus_B profundus. The sequence continues at coordinate 3,965 of NZ_JAJNBZ010000055.1, forward strand.
GACGACACCGCCGCGCGCCTTTACTTCCTTAATGTTGCTCACCATCTTCTCCACCAGCGCAGACTGGGTAATCAGCGCGACAACCGGTATGCCCTCCTCAATCAGCGCAAGCGTACCGTGCTTCAATTCACCTGCAGCATATGCCTCGGAATGAATGTAGGAGATTTCTTTCAGCTTCAACGAGCCTTCCAAGGCGACCGCATAGTCGAGGCCCCGACCGATAAAGAACATATGGTCGTGCTGCGCCATGTCTTCCGCCACCCGCTTCAGCTCGTCAGCCTGCTCCAGGATACGTTCCACCTGCTCCGGCAAAGCTTCCATCGCCGCCAGCTGCTCCTGAATCCAAGCCTCTTCCTTTGTGCCTAACGACTCAGCCATGTACAGGCTGAGCAGCATGAACGCAACCAGCTGCGACGTATACGCCTTCGTCGAAGCGACGGCAATCTCCGGGCCTGCCCAGGTGACGACCGTATCGTCCGCTTCGCGAGCGACCGAGCTGCCGACCACGTTCGTGATGGCCAGTACCGTTGCGCCGCAGCGCTTTGCTTCCCGGAGCGCCGCGAGCGTGTCCGCCGTCTCACCGGATTGGCTGACGACGATGACGAGCGTCTCTGGCGTAATAATCGGGGACCGATAGCGGTACTCCGACGCGACATCTGTCTCCACCGGAAGACCTGCGCACTGCTCAATGAGCGTCCGTCCGACAAGTCCCGCATGGTAGGCCGTACCGCAAGCGACAATATGCACGTTGCGGATGGCCCGCAATTTCGATGCCGACACATGCTTCAATTCCGGCAGCTTGATTCCACTGCGTTCTTCCTTGATTCTACCGCGCATCGTGTCGCGATACGCTTTGGGCTGCTCATGAATTTCTTTGAGCATGAAATGGTCGTAACCGCCTTTTTCTGCAGTCAGCGCGTCCCAATCGACAACAATCATTTCCCGAGAAATAAAATTCCCCTCTAGCGTCATCAATTCGACAGCGTCCTTAGTTAGGACCGCCATTTCTCCGTCATTGAGAATGTACACTCGACGCGTATATTGCAAAATAGCCGGTATATCCGATCCAATAAAATTCTCTCCATCACCAATACCGATAACGAGCGGACTGGCGAATCGGACTGCAACCAGCTTCTCCGGTTCATATTCGGTCAACACGGCCAAGGCAAAGGCTCCGCGCATATGCGACGTTGCCCGCTGTACCGCTTTCACGATGTCTCCATCATATTCTCTCGCAATCAGATGGGAAATTACTTCCGTATCCGTCTCCGAGACAAAGATATACCCGGCCTCGATAAGCTCCTCTTTCAGTTCCATATAGTTCTCGACGATACCGTTATGGACGACAGAGAACTTCATGGCCTCATCCGTGTGCGGATGCGAGTTCACATCCGACGGCTTCCCGTGCGTAGCCCAGCGCGTATGACCGATGCCTACTGTTCCTTGCAGCGGTTCATCCTCCAGGCGCGAAGCAAGCACTGCCAAGCGGCCCTGGGCTTTGCTGATCTGCAAGCCTTGTGGCGTAAACACGGCAATGCCTGCGGAATCATAACCCCGATATTCCAGTTTGCTTAATCCGTCCAACAGCACCGCTTGAGAATCCCTTGTTCCGATATATCCGACAATACCACACATAATCCATATACCTCCGTCATGCTGCGTTCTGGACGAACGTGCACACAGAAGTCATGCTGCTGGCCATACAGGCGTATGCATTCAATGATTTATGAGGTTAAAGATAACACCGCAACATCCTGCCCATGGAAAACGTCAAGAGGAGATTACACACTCCGTACGTCTTGCAAGCACAACAGCAATATAGGATAAGGATCCCTTGAACTCTGTGCGCTCCGTCCATCCATGAGGCAGCCCATTTTTTTATATTAAACGTTCATCATATTCACTAATTGATTTCACATTCACCTTCGCAAGCAGGCGTTGTGCGACAAGTCGCCTCGTCGTTTTCCGCTCTGCCATTACGGTGCCGGTGACACACCGGGAGGTCCCCGCCGATAATTTCGAACACCTCCACCTCGTCCACTTGCTGCAGATGTCGAATCTGCCATCCAAGTGCTGGCGCTTTTAACACAGTTCCCGCTTTATTTTACGTCCTGCCTCTATCCTCACTCTCTATTCTGAAATGAAACTTGCACGATTAGACACGTTACTTCACGCAGCGAAGTTCAAAAGACAAACGCTGCACCGAGTCTAGCTCCAATGACACGCCGGCTTCTTGCATGAGCTATGGAAGTTCGACAGTCTTCTCATCGCTCCGTCTCAGAGGAACATGCTTATTATTATATGCATTTCGGTTTTCGTTGGCAATGGGTACACAATAATAGGAAAAAAGCCGCCTTTCTGACAGCATGATAAAACCTCTAACGAGGCCTCTCGAAGATGATCGACCGCGTTTAAAGGCAGGCTTTATCGGCATAAGGAATGTTTGATTTCGCTCTATCGCTTCACAGAACGTAAACATTCCTTAATGGTCAGAAAAGCAGCTTGATTCCTTCGTTTACAATATTAGCTCAATTCCTTCTGCACAACGTCAGCAATGCGCTTTACATACGCTTCGACGACGTCTGCATCTGGGCCTTCCGCCATGACGCGAATAAGCGACTCCGTACCGGACGGACGCACAAGAACGCGCCCGTTATCACCGAGCTCCTGCTCCACAGAGGCAATGACTTCTTCAATTACAGCATTGTCTTTGTACTTGCTCTTATCCCCGACACGCACATTGACGAGTACTTGCGGATACTTGCGCATAAGCGATTTCGCTTCACCCAAAGTCTTGCCGCTGTTGATTAACGTATCGACAAGCTGGATGCCCGTCAGCATTCCGTCTCCAGTCGTATTATGCTCAAGGAAGATGACATGTCCAGACTGTTCTCCACCGAGATTGTATCCGCCACGTCTCATTTCTTCCATGACATAACGGTCACCGACCGCGGTCTTGGCAGTGTTCAAGTCTAGCTTCTCTGCCGCCTTGAAGAAGCCGATGTTGCTCATCACCGTCGTTACGACTGTATCGCCCTTCAACCGGCCGGCACGTTTCATTTCGTGTCCACAAATGAGCAGAATGAAGTCTCCGTCCACTTCTTCCCCATGCTCATCAATCGCAATCAACCGATCGGCATCGCCATCGAACGCAAGTCCGAGATGCGCCCCTTGACGCACAACCTCTTCCTTCAACTGCTCCGGATGCGTTGATCCACAATCCGCGTTAATATTCAATCCAGTAGGTTCCGCCCCGATAGCAATGACCTCTGCACCGAGTTCCTGGAACAAACGTGGAGCCAGCTCATATGCCGCCCCATTCGCGCAATCAAGCACGATGCGCAGGCCTTCGAAGCGGTTCAATACGGTGGATTTCAAGTACTCCACATAGCGCCATTTCGCTTCCGTATCCGTAGTGACAGTACCGAGACCTTCACCAATTGGACGTGGCAATTCATCCGTCTCCGCATCCATGAGACGCTCGATTTCAAGCTCTGTCTCATCCAGCAGCTTGAAGCCGTCAGCTCCGAAAAATTTGATGCCGTTGTCCTCTACCGGGTTGTGAGAAGCGGAAATCATAACCCCTGCATCCGCGCCCAATACCCGCGTCAAATATGCCACAGCGGGAGTCGAGACGACTCCAAGCAGCACAACATCCGCCCCAATAGACAACAGGCCTGCCGTCAAAGATGATTCCAGCATACGTCCGGAGACGCGCGTATCCATCCCGATTAGCACCTTCGGCTTGCCTGAGGCCTCGCCGGTCAACACATAACCGCCGCAGCGGCCAATTTTAAATGCGAGTTCCGCGGTCAATTCTTGATTCGCAATTCCGCGTACCCCATCTGTTCCGAAATATTTCCCCATAGTCTTTTCTCCTAACCTCTATTTAGATGTACCGTTATTTTATGCATTTCGTCATGATGATTGATCATTTTCGGAATTCAAATCAGGAGAGGTATCGTTCGTCTCCGTCGAAGTTCCTGCGTCCTCCTGTACGGCCGGCTTATGCTCCTCTTGTCCCGTCTCACTCTGGCTTCCCTCTGAATTGCCGGCATCCCCTCCCGTGGGAGGGGTCGGTTTCGTATCGGGCTCTGTCGTTACGGGCGTACTATGATCCTGGATTATAATCGTCACCGTAAGCGGTATATTGTCCGCACGTCGAACAAATCTTGGAAGATTGACTTGAAGATTCACCGTATGCTTGCCCGGAGGCAAATCATTTACGTTCGCAATTAATTGAATATCTCCGGCCTTCAGCTCATCAACTAGGCTCGGTGCGCCGACAACTGTGACATCCATCTTGCGGGTAGCCGGTTCCGCAACCGTCGTCTCCAGCCGGTCATTCTCCCCTGTTAATATGATAGGCACTCCGGAAATTACTCTTTGCTTCACGCTCGAAATTTGTAAGTCGACGGTAATCTCACTCGGTTCTATTTTCTCAATGTTCGACGGAGGCGTCAATCTCACATTTAATTTATATACACCCTCGGCCTTAATCTGACGCAGATCGACCTGCACCCCATCGAAGAATTCAAATTGATCCAACGCTTCCTGTGGACCGTATAATGTAATCTGGTTAACATCAGGCGTAAGGGTCGATACGGCCAAGCCATCCGGCAATTGACCCGTCAAATTCACCTGCAGTGGCACGCTCTTGAACGGCTTCGTGATCGGTATTTCGACCTCTACCACGGAAGGCGTCATAACCGCGTCCTGAATCTCCTGACCTTTGGAATTATATGCGGTCAGCTTGACCCGCTTCAACATAACGGACTCATTTGCCTTACCAATGTTGACCATGGCCGTCACCGATTTGACCTCAGCCATACGGGATGCAGGAAGCGTCACATGCACCCGGTTCGACGGGCTGACAATTGGCGTTCCGGCTTTGTAGCCTGCTGCCGCTATTCCTTCCGTCTTCACCCGCACTTCAAATTCCTTCGTCTGCACATCCTCCAGATCGACCGTTACGCTCGACGGCAGCATGGAGACAAGCTCGATGCCTTGAGGGAATTCATGGTGAAGCGGAACTACATGTCTCCCTGTACCATACCCGGTCAAATCCAAAGTCACTTTATAATCTTCCGGCAAAGCGGCCGCAATGGTCGTTCGTTTCCCGCGAACTTGAATGCGCACCGTTTCTGGCTTCATTGATTTAATGACCTGCTGCTGCGTATCCAGTCCTATCGTCCGTACCTGAACGCTGTCAATCCATCGTGACTCCATCAACGGTGGCGTCGTTACAGCCGTAGAATCGTCCTTATGTACTACGGCGAAGAGCAAAATACCCAGGACTAGCGCTATCACCTTCGCTGCATTGTTATTCATTAGCCACTTATCCATGATGCTCACCTTTTCGCTTCCAGAACAATCGGCGTTCTTTCTTCGTCTTTGGCTTCAATTCCTCGAATAGCTTGGAAATAAGCGATTCCTCTTTAATGTCTCGTACTACTTGTCCATTCATCGCTAAAGATACCTGCCCGGTCTCCTCCGAGACGACGACAGAAATAGCATCGCATACCTCGCTAATCCCGATGGCAGCGCGGTGTCGTGTTCCCAGTTCCTTGCTGATAAAAGGATTCTCCGACAATGGCAAATAACAGGCGGCTGCCGCGATATGACCTCCGCGTACAATAACCGCCCCATCATGCAGCGGGGTGTTCGGGACAAATAGGTTAATCAGTAGCTCCGAGCTAATGCGCGATTCCATCGCAATGCCCGATTCGGTATATTCATTAAGTCCCGTCGTGCGCTCGAATACGATCAGCGCTCCGATTTTTCGACGCGACATATAATTAACGGATTTAATTAACTCGCCGATGACTCTTGCGGTTTCATCCTCTTCTGCAATCAGACGGCCGCCGAAGAACTTGCCTCGGCCTAATTGTTCCAATGCCCGCCGCAGCTCAGGTTGAAAAATAATGACAACCGCAAGCACACCAAACGTAAACATCTGATTCATCAACCATTTCAACGTATACAAATCAAACCACGTACTAATGGCCCATGTGATGACGAGGATAAAAACCCCTTTCAGCAACTGTACGGCACGGGTTCCGCGGATGAGAACGAGTAACTTATAAATAATGAAGCTGACGATTAGAATATCGATAATATCTTTAATCGTGTCTTTCCACGTCATATCCGTAAAATAATTCATGCAGGTACCCCCGGCAATTCCCTGATAAGATCCTGATAAGAACATCTTTCTCTCTACGTACTAACTATATACTTTTCGATGAGCTGACGCAAAACTCCTTTTCATATGAGAAAACCTCTATCGAGGCCTCTCGAAGATGAGCGGCCGCGTTTAGAGGTAGGTTTTATCGCCATACGAAATGTTTGGTTGCGCTTTATCTCTTCACAAAACTTAAACATTCCTTAATGGTAAAAAAACTCTCCTACATTTATCGCAGGAGAGTTGTGGTACGATACGAATGATTTGCGCACTCGCCCGGTTATGGCAATGAAGGCCCTGAACCGAACAGATTCGTAATCTGGTACCAAATCCAGCCTAATGCTTCGTCGATTTGATGAACCGAGCCCGAAATGTTCGCCGTAGATGCTTGGAACACTTTGCCGTCAATGACCGTTACATCACCCTGTACTTGACCATATACCTCGGCCATTCCATTGTGAATCGTCAAATCACCGGCAACCACTTTGTCTGAGGGAACAATAACTTTGTTATTCTCGATAACAACACCGTCCAAGTGTGCTCCTTTGACCATAAGCTGTTTATCTGCATTCCACATGCTAAGCGCACTTGTCATCATGACCAATACAAAGACGGCTGCGACCGTGATAGCCGGGTGTCGCTTCACCCACACCAATAAAGCACTTTGCTGCCTTGGCTTCGGAATGACACTCATAATTCGATCGGTTAAATCATCCGATGTCGGCTGCAAACGATGATTGAATCCGTACAGCAGGCGGTCCGCCTCTTCTAATTGACGAAAACGCTCACGGCAAGCCGGGCATTCAAGCATATGCGCTTTGAGTTCTTTCGCACATTCTCGGTCCAAATCGTCATCTAGTAAGTCGTGCATTAATGAGACGGCTTGTTTGCAATCCATTTGAGCCAATCCTTTCATGGAGTTTCCAAATAGAAACGGCTGTACCACCGTTAATTGCAAGGGCGGAATGTATGTGCAGGATGAAGCTCGTTCATCCAAAGTAACCCGCATGCTCCGCTCTTGTCCGGTTCCATGCGTAGGACGCACGTTATGCCGGTTTGATATACGATACGACTTGAGATCAAAATAGTTTCAAACTTTTAACCCGCTATTATTTGTCAGATTTTCCGTTCGAGCTTTTTGCGGAGAAATTCACGTCCCCGATGGACCCTCGTCTTAATCGTCGTGACAGGCATATCCAGCACGTCGCTAATCTCTTGCAAGGACATATCCTGCAAGTAGCGAAGTATCATCACCGTCTTATACTTGGCTGGCAGACTGTTAATAGCCTCATGCACCATGCGCTGTGTTTCGCTCACAATCAAATACGACTCCGGTGTCCGGTCGTCGCTTGGAATCATCGCGTAGCCGTCAATGCCTTCTTGTTCAGTCATCTCCGCATCCAACGAATAGCTTGGCTTACGCTTGCGCAGACGGTCGATGCATAAGTTCGTCCCGATACGATATATCCAGGTCGAGAACTTCTGATTATCATCATACCGATCCAGATTGCGGTATACTCGCAAAAAGGTATCTTGAACTACGTCTTCCGCTTCATGCCGATTGCTCAGCATGCGGTAGGCGAGGTGAAATATTTTATCTTTATATAGTTCGACAATCTCGGCAAACGCCCGCGTATCCCCTTTTCGAGCCAATCTCACGAGCCGTTTTTCTAACGTATCCAACGGTCTCCCTCCATCCTCACTGCTCGTTACGCCGATGTCTTCTACAATCATTGAGGTACAATGACAATGCCGGACATCGTAAGCAGGAATCCGAACCTTGGAGCACCGTCATCTGTACTCTTCCCATCCACTTCTGCTCGGTTCCTGGTCATCGCTGCACCAGTCGTTCCTATGCATAAACACAGGAAAAGTCGAGTCTTGATTGCTCAAGACTCGACTGCATCGTCGCTACTTCGTGCTCCAGTCGAATCGATGAATAGCCACTGCACATGCCCGTCATCATCAACCCGTGTTTCGAAGTCCTGCTGCAATGCCGTTAATTGTCAATAACACTTCCCGCAGCAAAATCGGATCGTCTTCCTCAGCTTCACGCAATTCACGCAGTTCGGCCAGCAGTTGAACTTGCATATAGCTCAGCGGGTCCACATACGGGTTGCGCAAGCGAATCGACTCCTGAATGACGGGAACGTTATCTAGAATTTCTTCTTGTCCGGTGATTTGCAGAATCAAATCAGTCGTTAATTTATGTTCTTCTTCAATTGCTGTAAAGATGCGCTCCCGGATCGTTTCATCTTTAATCATATTGGCATATTCTTTCGCAATGACCAAGTCTGCCTTGGCGAGCGCCATTTGCAAGCTGTCGATCATTGACTGGAAGAAGGAATAATGCTGGTACATGTCCCGCATAATCTCCATATTCTCTTCTTTGCCTTGATAAAAGCTTTGCAATCCAGTTCCTGCCGCATACCATGCCGGAAGGAGATAACGGCTCTGCGTCCACGCAAACACCCATGGAATAGCACGCAAATCTTCGAAACGATCGCTGTTCTTCCGCTTCGATGGTCTGGAACCAATGTTTAGCTCCCCAACTTCAGGAAGCGGCGTCGATTCTTTGAAGTAAGTCAGGAAGCCCGGATCGCGGAAAATTAAATCCTGATACTTTGTCAAAGAAGCTTGCGAGATATTCTCCATTAGTTCTTTCCATTTGGACTCATACAAATCCGAATGCGGCGTACGTGCCAGCATAGCCGCTTGAATGAGCGCAGAGGTAGCTTGCTCCAAGCTGCGGTAAGCAATGCCCTGCATCGAATACCGCGAGGACAATACTTCCCCTTGCTCCGTTATCTTAATGCCACCGCCAATCGTATGAGGCGGTTGAGCCATAATACTTCGGTTGAGCGGCATTCCTCCGCGTCCTAAGGCACCGCCGCGACCATGGAAGAACTTGAGCTTCACATCATAGTTCTGAGCCATTGCGGTCAATTCCTTAAGCGCTACGCGCAGCTCCCAGTTCGCGGTGAACGCGCCGCCATCCTTGTTGCTATCTGAATAACCTAGCATAATTTCCTGCATGTCATTCATGGCGCTGACGGCACTGCGATAAATCGGAAGATCGAACAACGTCTTCATAATGCCAGGCGCATCATGCAAATCCTCAATGGTCTCAAAGAGAGGCACCGCTTGAAGCGTGCAATGGATAGCGCCGTTCGCTTCTTGACGGAACAAGCCGACTTCTTTCGCCAACAGCATGACTTCAAGGACATCGCTTGCCGCTTCCGCCATACTGATAAGATAGCTCGTGATGCACTTGACCCCGAATTCCTTCTGTGCCTCATAAATCGTAACATATACGTTCAGGCACTCCGTCGTGGAATCGCTATATTGAATATAAGGCGAAATCAGAGGACGCGGGTCGTTCAGCAAACGGTTCAGCAGTTCAATCTTGTCTTCTTCGCTTAGTTGGCTGTAGTCCTCGACAATATTCATATTCGCCAATATTTCCGTCATTGCATTCTCATGTTCCTTGCTATGCTGACGGACATCGAGCGTTGCCATATGGAAGCCGAACAGCTCCACTTGGCGAATCAGTTTACTCACATTTGTATCAGCTACATAATCTGCAAAATGGTGACGCAAGCTGCGGTCAATAATTTTCAAATCTTCCACAAATTCCATCGGCATACGGTAACGCTGCAAGGTGTCTTTCGTGGACTCGTCGGAGATGTTATTCAACTTCTCCAACATATAGGTCAACTTGATACGATATGGTTCTTTTTCATTGTTCCAGAATGGAACGTATTTCAACGTTACGTTCTCCCGATCCTTCGCAATCGAGCTTAACAACTCCTCAGATACTTGAACGATGCTTGTGCTAAAGCTTAATGTGCGGAATAATTCTCTTAATCGTTCTTCATATTTGCGAACGGCCAGGCCACGGTGCATCGTTAATGTCTCCCATGTGACGGAAGACGTAACCGATGGGTTGCCGTCCCGGTCCCCGCCAATCCATGAACCGAATCGGAGGTAAGTCGGAACGTGCCATGCTTGGGTTGGATAATATTTATCAAGGCAACGCTCTAGCTCTTGATACACGTCAGGTAGAACATTGAACAATGTTTCATGAAAATAGTACAGACCGTTTCGTACTTCATCCAATACGGTAGGTTTACGATCGCGCAATTCATCCGTCTGCCACAGCGTAATGACTTCATTGAGCAGCTTATCGCGCAATTGCTCCCGTTCACGGTAGGTGAGTGTCGGATTATCTAACAGCATGACGTCTTCGGCGATGCGTTTGTGAATATCGAGAATCGCACGACGCATCGCTTCAGTCGGATGAGCCGTAATGACGAGTTCCAAAGAAATGCTTTCAAGAATTTCTTGCAACTCATTTTCCGAAACTTTCCGCTCTTTCAACTCCAGAATGACACCCTCAATGGAGCCCGGCTGTACCGTCTCCCCGGCAGAGCGCTCGTAATCACGTTTGCGTCGAATCCGATGATTCTGTTCCGCAATGTTTACCAGCTGAAAATAGATAGCGAATGCACGAATCACTTGATGTCGAATTTCAGGGTTCAACGTATTGATCAGCTTTTTGAACTCTTCGTATAATTCAGGCAAAAATACAGCACGTAATGATTTGCTTAATTCCCGAATTTTCTCCACAATGTTCAGCAGTTCATGACCGCCTTGATGGACGAGTACTTCGCCAAGGATATTTCCCAGAAAACGAACGTCCCGCCGCAACAAGTTATTTGAATTGGTTTTGTTTGCGGTTAACGTATGGTCAGTCATTCGTCTCCCCCTATCTCTGCATATTCAGTTCGCACTGAATTGGGCTTTCCTAACATCATACTACAAAATCAGACTAAAATCTTTACTTTTACATGAAAAAATCGTACATTCGTTCTGTATCCCCTTACATTAGTTCGGATTTACATATACAAAAAAAGACCTTTCAGTGAAGGTCTTTATGTACGTTATGGCATGTTTATGCATTTCAATCTAAATGGAGCGGGTAATGGGAATACTCAAACACCGCTAATCCAAAGCGAGTCTTCGACTCGTCTTAGAGGAAGTGTTGACGCGCGTCCTGCTCTGCATTGCTGCGAAGCTGTCACGGACGGTCGAACCCATGGCTCGCTTCCGGCTAAAGATGTGTATGGAGCGGGTGATGGGAATCGAACCCACGCTACCAGCTTGGAAGGCTGGAGTTCTACCATTGAACTACACCCGCGTATGAATGGTCGGGACGACACGATTTGAACATGCGACCCCTTGGTCCCAAACCAAGTGCTCTACCAAGCTGAGCTACGTCCCGATCGCTTAATTAAAAAATGGCGCGCCCTGAGAGATTCGAACTCCCGGCCTTTTGATTCGTAGTCAAACGCTCTATCCAGCTGAGCTAAGGGCGCATATTTCTGGAGCGGACAACGGGATTCGAACCCGCGACCCTCGCCTTGGCAAGGCGATACTCTACCACTGAGCTATGTCCGCATTTCCGTAACATAAACATATTACCACATTGTTCGATACATTTCAACATTTTCTTTACACAAGCTTTACTGCCAGGAGATGCCCCTCCGCTTCCCGTTAGGACCCCGCCTCAAAAGATAAGTTTCTATTGGCTTTATCATTATTCATTGAGAACAATAACCATACTTTTATAACCAGACAGCTATCTAGCTCCAACGCACACGTCCTCTATCCTGCTTATGCCCGATATCTCCATTCCATCCCGGATCATCATTATGCCGTAAGCCGAACGGCAGCAGAACATCCGCACATGGGGGTGTATATGCCCAAGTAAGCAGCACCGCCGTCACACGTCATACCTTCGTTCTGGGGAAAGGTCTCATCAACACGTTATTAACACATTTTTCGTTGAGGTGAGATGGGAGCCAGATTAGAATACTATCGTCCTTGAATCTTAGTGTTCCTTTACCTTCCACAAAGAGAACTATGCTCATTCTAATCCTTTGCAACACTCTCCCCTCCATTCAGTACAATTTATGCTGTTCCCTTGCATTTTTCCTACTGCTAAAAGCTAACTCAGAATGGGAACGTTTTTCCATATGATGAATATAAGAACTACCACGGCCACTTCTCGCATCTGGTGATGAATCCTTAGTTTCAGACACATCAACCGCAGCATGACCAAGTTGATGTACCTCACACCTTAACGGGCCGCAACAACCTCTAATATAGCTTCTGAACTAACGGGATAGCGGCTTAAAGTGCTGCAAAAGTGTACAGTTACCGACACGTCACTTCTGATTCCACTTATTCTTTTTCTCAAGTATATAGTCGTCATGGTACATGGCATGCATCATGCTTCTGCCGATTCTGAACCAAAGGAATAGTGAAGCTAAGCACTTAATTGGGAATGCTACGGGTCATAACAAGCTAAACATCCCGTCGCTTGCTCTCGTGTGCCACCAATATCGGCATCTCTCATAGCGATCCCGGACGCGCGTCCTACTTTTCTTATCCATTGATGTCTTCACGGACGGTCGAACCTCTCGTGGGTTCACTCCCCCACATCCGCACCACATCAAAAAAACCACCTATTAGGTGGTTATCTTGTTAATTATGGAGCGGGTGATGGGAATCGAACCCACGCTACCAGCTTGGAAGGCTGGAGTTCTACCATTGAACTACACCCGCGTATAAATGGTCGGGACGACACGATTTGAACATGCGACCCCTTGGTCCCAAACCAAGTGCTCTACCAAGCTGAGCTACGTCCCGATCGCTTATTTAAAAATGGCACGCCCTGAGAGATTCGAACTCCCGGCCTTTTGATTCGTAGTCAAACGCTCTATCCAGCTGAGCTAAGGGCGCATATTCTGGAGCGGACAACGGGATTCGAACCCGCGACCCTCGCCTTGGCAAGGCGATACTCTACCACTGAGCTATGTCCGCGCATATCGCTGCAATCACGTTTTTAGAAGCGACAAGTAATAATATATCATAATGCCGAATCAATTGCAACACTTTATTCCGCATTTCTTAATGACATTAAATACCTTGTCAAATAATTCTCTCGCTCATCTTATGCAATAGTGCAAAATTAATTACATCTAAACAAAGAAGCGACAAGTAATAATATATCACAATATCGAGTGAATTGCAACACATTTTATTTATTAGTTCATTTTGGCACAAATATGTTGTTTAAATATCTCTTCTCGTTCTTCTTCCGTTACATGTGGACACGTTGTGCAATTCATCTGGCGAGGAACCCGGAATTTAAGACAGCACACTTCGCGTACACACACTTATTCCGCAGTACGTAGCGGATGTTCCTTTATTTCGTAGCGAAACGCCAGCGGATTGGTTGCAAATTGCCGTATAAGGCGCCAGGTTCCTCTTGTACCACCCACGTTCTATCTGACTCCATAAGACGCTTCTAAAGGTCGTTCTTTGCCTCACTAGCCTACTTATCATACTAACTTATCAGCAGGTTCGACACGTTCCCCCATAACGCTGTTCCCACTTCATACACCGAGACTATCTGTACGTTAGATAATGTGGATACTTTGTGTATATGAAAAGCAGTTGCGACTTTTATCCACAATTGATTGCAATTGGACTCAAATTAAGGCCGCTGCTCCAACGCCACTTTAAGGCCAAATCCAATCAGCACTGCTCCTGTTACTCGTTCAATCGTTTTATGGACGGAGGGCTTTTGCAGCCAACTGCGAAACGCATGAATAAAATAGACGAATATGAGCAACCACACAATTAATAAAAAGGCATAAATAAGTCCCATGGTCAGGTACTGAGTAAAGGAAGCACTGTCCGCACGAACGAATTGAGGCAAAAAGGTAAGAAAAAACAAAGCTACTTTCGGGTTTAGTACATTCGTTAATACGCCTTGGGAAAAACACTTTATAACCGAGCTGCCGCCCACTGGAACGTCTGCATCTTCCACAGAAGGCTGTGCAGCTTTTCCCGAGCTTGAACCCTTTGATAGGAGTGAACTGATGCCTAAGTATATCAAGTAAACAGCCCCGGCCCATTTAACCGTCTCATACAACACCGCGGATTGAGCCAACAATACGGACAACCCCATCGCTGCTGCACAGGTATGAATAATAATGCCGGCGGCGGTCCCTGCCGCGGTTGCAACTCCCCCGCGCTTCCCGTGAACAATCGTGCTTTTCGTGACCAACGCTGTATCAGCACCCGGCGTTAAAATAAGAGCGACAGACATCATTAAAAACATGGTGAATTGTTCCAATAACGAAACCTCCCTAAACGAATAAAACAACTGGGACGGATTGCTTAAAGGACTCTGTCTGCAATATGCCAACAAAGTCCTTAATTGATTCCTTTTCAATATTATCTTTTAAGTACTACCACATATTCCCCTAAAATTGTCATAGCTCAATATTACCATTGCCACTATCCAGTTACAATTACTCCCTAGGCGTTTATCATCTCAGAAAAAAAACCTTGTATCCCAAGGGTTTAATGATAATGGTGCGCGTGGAGGGACTTGAACCCCCACGTCGTTAAACGCTAGATCCTAAGTCTAGGAGATGTGTTTCACTCGTTTCGCCTAAGTCTTGATACATAAGGGTTTGTCGGTTATCCACAGGGTTTTGTTTTCCTCTGTTTTACCCTGTTCGTTAACAAGTCCGTTAACAAATCCGTTAGCATGGTTAGCAACTCATTACGTCAGTTAAATCGTGTTTCTTCCTATTATAATGTATGTTACAAAATTGTACCTAATTAATGCCAACAAGTAAAGCCTCGAATAGTTCGGGTCTTCGTCACAGATGGGACTCATCTACAAAACAATTTGATGGTTATATATGGTATATTAGGGATGTACACCATTATAATACATTTCCAAGGAGGTTACTATGAAAAAATCGTTAGTCGTCATTTCAACAGTGCTGATGTTATCAACATTTACCGGTTTTGCTTCTGCTGCGCCTGATTCAACTAGAATTGCACCAACTCAATCAGAAACTCTTTCAATCGAAACCGACTACGAAGAAGGAGATGTTCATCACGTTGGGTACGATTCCTTCCAGAGCTCATTTACTGCAAACATCCATGCTGGAAGATTTATGGATCTTTATGTAAAAAACGATGGTCCAGGAACAGTGTACATGACGTTAATGAAAGATGGAAGAACTTATGCGGCAGACATTCCGATACCTTCAGGCCAACAAAAAATAGAGACAGTTGGGGTCTTTGGCGGCATTATTAATGAAAAATGGGAAGTATCCATTAATTCTAAAGACGGCCATAATATGGACTTCCAGTTTAAGATAAGACAATATAGAAACAAATGATCAAAAAAAAGCCTCGGACTAATTGATATTATCCCCTTTAAGTAGACAGTGTGTAAAAAGCCCACTATGGTTTACTTGGAGGGGATTTTTCATGGGCGAAATGATGCTATATAAGTTGAACGAAAGAAGATAGCATTCAAAGTCGAACGCATAGGCGGTCA
>NZ_JAJNBZ010000056.1 GCF_021369635.1 Paenibacillus profundus
CAGTCGGTATACGTGAAGATGGTTCTAAGGAAGTGTTAACGTATACCATTGCTCCCGCGTAAGGAGCGACTTTCGCATCTATGGTCTGTGATACATGGGACTTTTGGTTTCAATCCACGCTCCCGCGTAAGGAGCGACCGAAACGGGAAGCTGAAAAGTTATCGAGGATTAGAGTTTCAATCCACGCTCCCGCGTAAGGAGCGACCTGACGGATACAACGACGACCGAGGGGAACAACTGGTTTCAATCCACGCTCCCGCGTAAGGAGCGACTGCTGCGGGATTACCAAGACATTATCGAGGATTTGGTTTCAATCCACGCTCCCGCGTAAGGAGCGACAAAGAGTAGGATATGAAAAATTCCTTGACAAAATTGTTTCAATCCACGCTCCCGCGTAAGGAGCGACGGAGGCCGACGCTGGCCGGGACCAAATCATAGGAGTTTCAATCCACGCTCCCGCGTAAGGAGCGACGACTATAAGCTTGATTTTCGTGGCACGAAATATGTTTCAATCCACGCTCCCGCGTAAGGAGCGACTGGAGGGTGAGCACATGCGACTATTCCCAATCATGTTTCAATCCACGCTCCCGTGTAAGGAGCGACGAGGACACCGGGAAGGCAGTCCCGGCACCCCGTAAGTTTCAATCCACTGGTTTCAACAAAGCCATAACTCAACAGTTTCAATCCACGCTCCCGCGTAAGGAGCGACTCCAATGGCGCGACTTGCATCTCGGATCCGAAGCTGTTTCAATCCACGCTCCCGCGTAAGGAGCGACTACTTTGAAACTGACTATGATCTGTCCACTTTAAGTTTCAATCCACGCTCCCGCGTAAGGAGCGACCGGCATATTGTTTCTATTACGTCGGATCTGATCGGGTTTCAATCCACGCTCCCGCGTAAGGAGCGACTTTCAAGATGGCGATAGCACGTTCGTTAAGTGATGTTTCAATCCACGCTCCCGCGTAAGGAGCGACGAGACGTTGTATCCTGCCGTTTCACCGATGTTTCGTTTCAATCCACGCTCCCGCGTAAGGAGCGACAAACCCGTAAAATCATTATAAAACCCGGAAAAAGTGTTTCAATCCACGCTCCCGCGTAAGGAGCGACGAAGAGTTGTTAGCTATTCCATCTAAGCGTGGGGTTTCAATCCACGCTCCCGCGTAAGGAGCGACAAGAGGCAAAGGCAGAATTGTCCGATATAAGAAGTTTCAATCCACGCTCCCGCGTAAGGAGCGACAATTATTCGATTTGTTTTATAGCGCAGGGCCTTATGTTTCAATCCACGCTCCCGCGTAAGGAGCGACTTTCTTTCCACGAAAACTCACCTCCTAGATAACTTTGTTTCAATCCACGCTCCCGCGTAAGGAGCGACAGAGCGGCAATGCATATCGCTTCTTCGACCTTTTGTTTCAATCCACGCTCCCGCGTAAGGAGCGACTAGTGGAGGGAGCCCCTCCCGCTTCCGCCTATGTGTTTCAATCCACGCTCCCGCGTAAGGAGCGACCCAGCGCGCTGGCAAGCCGCACGCGTTGGTGATTGGTTTCAATCCACGCTCCCGCGTAAGGAGCGACAGTATCGCTCAAACTCAGCTTACCATAAGGGTTCATACAGCCCAAAACGCGAACCCCCATTTTTAGCAAGCACATTCTTTAGTTGAAACCTGGAAAAACTCCTGGAATCCCTGTCCTTATGCCAGTGCGAACCTCCCAGGGATTTCATGTGAGCTAGAGGTTCGCACTTAGCAACTTATTTATTATAAGCGTTTGGTCCGGCTACCCTTGATTTTATGAGTCCTATCTACTGTTTGTCCAGTCGCTAATTATTTGCAACAATTGTAAATTAAGCTCGATCATAATTTTACCACGTCAGGATACCTCTTACTTTGAATACTTTTATTCTCGCACTCTCGGTTCTTCGAGTCCACTTTTTAATCTAACAACAAGTAAATTACTGTTGATACATAGTGATGAGGTATATATCTATCATATTTTTAAAATATTTTCATCACTACACTTGGTTATTTAAAGAACCACTATATTAAACTTTGCACATTCGTAACAAAGAAATTGTAGGTTTAAGAGGAAACACTTGGATTCTTGTCGAAATGTTGGGATGTGGGAAATATGACCTAGATTTTGGAGGGAGAAGAGTGACGGATAAGATCATTCGTTTCTTTAAAATTATCCATGCCATACAAGCAAGACCAGGAATATCGGCAAAGGAATTAGCGAATATATGTGAAACTACAGACAGGACTATTTATCGCGATTTACGACTTTTGGACCATATTGCCCCAGTTACCAATGAGGGGTATGGAAGAGGGTATCGTTTTATCGGTAATTTTTCAATGTACCCGCTAAACTTTACGGAGCAGGAGGCGCTCGTATTTTCCATGCTCCCTTCTATTATCGATTCCAGTAAATTGCCATCGGACTTCGATTCTGCTTATAACAAGGTGATGGCTACACATGCTACAGAGAAGTCACGTCACAAAGATATTATTGAAAATATTACCGAAATCATTCAAATGGGGACACCGGCATATCGAGAACAAAATGATAATTTCTTGTATCCGATTATTCAAGCGAGTTTATCACAAACAACGATTGATACGGTATACCATACACAGAGCCGGAACAAAACGACTGCCAGAAAAATAGATCCTTATTTTTTGGTTCCGCGAGAGCAACGCTTTTATGTAATTGGATATTGTCATTTGAAAGGAGAAGTTCGGACATTTCGTCTGAGTCGGTTTAGGAAGGTCGAGCTTACGAACAAAAGTTTTCATAAGGGGGATTTCACGATAAGTCAGTATTTGAAAAATACATGGTCCATCGAACGGGGGGAGGAGCTTATCAGCTTCAAAGTGAAATTCTCAGCAGAGGTTGCTCGATACGTCAAAGAAGAAGAAATGTTTGTTCGACCGAAGATGACGGATCTTCCGGATGGGGGCTTGCTATTCGAGGTCACGATTAGCCGTGAACGAGAATTTCTGAACTGGGTATATCAGTACGGTCCCGCAGCGGAAATATTGGAACCGAAAGCTATTCGGGACAAAGTGAAGGTGCAATTAGAGCAATGGATGGATAAATATATAGAGAGAACATATATTCGCTGACGACCTTTTGTCACAGGATTTTGCCATAATTAATCTATTCGTTGTTTATGATTCGCTAACGGTTATGAAAGGAGGTCTACCTCATCATGTATTACGCGCATCGGACGGAAGAGAAGAACAAGCAGCAGTGGCAGCGTCTCCAGGAGCATTTAGAAGGAGTCGCAGCGCGTTCTGAACAGTTTGCCAACGTGTTTGGAGCAGGTGAATGGGGGCGTGCGGTCGGTCTATTCCATGATCTTGGAAAATATTCGGACAAGTTCCAGCGAAGGCTGAACGGCAGTCCGGTACAAGTGGATCATGCGACAGCCGGCGCCCAAGCACTAATTGAATATTGGGGTTCAAAAGTTGGAATGATTCCGGCTTACATCATTGCAGGACATCACTCAGGGCTGCCTGATGGCGGGACGGAGGCCGGATCGGATTCCTGCTTGGTCCGAAGACTGAGCAAGTCTATTGAAGATTATCAGAACGCTTATCAGGAAATTACCCCTCCAGGGCGACCACAACGGATGCCGCTTGCTCCGGGGCTGCACCCCGGCATGCAGTTATCTCTGTTTACGCGCATGTTGTACTCCTGTCTGGTGGATGCGGATTCATTAGATACGGAGCGTTACTGCAATAAGGAACAGTCCGAACTGCGAAGCATGCCTATAGATATCGATGCAATGTTGGAACGCTATAACGATCATATGGGCAAATTCAGCGTGCCGAAGTCCGACATTGAACGGTACCGCAACGAATTGCTGCACGAATGTTTGCAGGCAGTCGAGGGTCCCCAAGGAATGTATACGTTGAATATGCCTACGGGGAGCGGGAAGACACTGGCTTCACTCGGCTTCGCTCTGCATCATGCCAAACGTTATGGGCTGTCAAGAATCATCTACGTGATCCCGTACACCTCCATAATCGAACAGAACGCGGCTATTTTTCGCAGCATATTAGGTTCTGAAGCCGTGCTAGAGCATCACTCCAACATTCAACGGGAAATAAATACGGATGAAGAGAATGATCCCGTTCGTACGTTGAACCAGAAGATGCAATTAGCAGAGGAAAATTGGGACGCACCGGTCATCGTAACGACGAATGTCCAGTTTTTTGAGTCGCTCTTTTCCAACAAACGATCGAAATCGAGAAAGCTTCACCACATCGCGAACAGTGTCGTTATTTTTGACGAGGCGCAAATGATGAACGGCCACTTCTTTAAGCCGTCCTTATATGCGATGGAGGAATTGGCGCGGAACTATCGTGTGACGGCCTTGTTCTGTACGGGGACACAGCCAGAAATCGCCCAGCTGTTTCCGGAATCGGTACAGATTCGAGAGGTGGTGCATGATGTTCCACTACGTTATCAACAATTTCAACGAACGCGAATTCATCAACTGGAACAGCAATCGATTACGGGACTCACAAGTTTGCTGCAGGAACACCGCCAAGTGCTATGTATCGTCAATACGAGAAAGACGGCGCGGGAGCTCTATCAACAGCTTCGTTCCGACGTGATGGATGACGAGTCGCATATCTTCCATTTAAGTGCGCGAATGTATGCGAAGCATCGGATGGAGGTGCTGGCGTCGATCCGCGAGCGGTTGGATGCAGGCTTGCGCTGCTGCGTCATAAGTACGCAATTAATAGAAGCGGGAGTTGATATCGATTTGCCTGTGGTCTATCGGGAGCTGGCGGGACTTGATTCGATCGCGCAAGCGGCGGGCCGCTGCAATCGCAACGGACAATTGCCGATGGGGGAAGTCTATGTGTTCGAACTGGAGCAAGGGCTTCCCCCGGGATGGTTCCGTTTAACAGGCTCGGTAACGCAAAGTATATTGGAGCAGTATCAGGAACGCGGGTTGTCGATGGAGGCCGTAAAAGCATATTTTACAGAACTCTATTTCTACCAAACTTCCACAACCATAGACCGGACGGATAAGGAAAACATTTTAGGCCGCTTGAATGAGCATGCCAGGGAAATGAAATTTCCATTTAAAGAGGTTAATCAACTATTCAAGCTGATTGACACCGATATGGAGACGGTCATTGTTCCTCGAGATGAAGATGCGCGTAAAGATTTGGATGAGTTGAAGACCGCGCTCTATTTACGGCAATCGCTGCGGAAGCTGCAGCCTTATACTGTTCAGTTATATCGAGAGGAATTTCTCGCTTATGTGAAAGCTGGGGAAGTCGAGGAAATTCGTCAAGGCGTGTTCGTACTAACGAATGTTAGCAACTGGTACAAAGACGATCTGGGCCTTATTCCATTCTCGGACGAGCATCATAAGCTAGAAAATCTCATTATATAAACCTTTGATTCGAAGGAGGGGACACCATGGGATATGGAGTTCGATTGCAAGTGTGGGGAGAGTATGCGTGCTTCACTCGACCGGAAATGAAGGCAGAACGAGTCAGCTACGATGTTATTACGCCTTCTGCGGCACGTGGCGTACTAGAAGCTATCCACTGGAAGCCCGCACTGCGCTGGGTCGTAGACCGCATTCATGTGTTGAATGAAATTCGGTTCGATACGATCCGGCGCAATGAGCTGGAATCGAAAATATCGGCCGGTGCGATTAAGTCCGCCATGAAAGGCACGAAGCTGATGGGGCAACAAGTCATAACGGAGGAGAGGCAGCAGCGGGCGACGATGATGCTGCGCAAGCCGTCGTATCTCATTGAAGCGCATTTTGAGCTGACTTCTGTTGCGGGAGAGACAGATACCGCCGAGAAGCACTATAACATGTTTATTCGCCGAGCGAGACAAGGGCAGTGCTTCCATCGGCCATATCTGGGTTGCCGGGAATTCGACGCCCATTTCGCTTATGTGGAGGACGACGAAGTGCTACCGGATTCATTCTATTGTGATGCTACGGATATGGATCTCGGATGGATGCTATGGGACATGGAATATAGCCGCGAGATGGAGCCGCTCTTCTACCGTCCGGTAATGCACCAGGGCATTATCGAAGTGCCTGATCTATTGCGGGAAGGAGTGAAGCCATTGTGATTCTGCAAGCGCTGTATCAACGGTATGTCGATTTGTCACAAGATCCCGACTCGGGCATTAGCAAGCGCTTTTTTAGTATGGCTGATGTGGCCTTCGTATTGGAGATAGAGTCAGATGGATCCTTGAGCCGCATCTTGGATATCCGAGAAGAGAAGGGGAAGAAGCTCGTCCCCATCAAGATGAATGTTCCTGAACAAGGAGCAAGGTCGAGTGGGATCAAGTCATTTTTTCTTTGTGACAAACTTGAGTATCTATTGGGTTACGTCACGTCGGATCCTAAAGTGACCGAGAAGAAACGGGAGAAGCAGTCAACTGATGCGATTGCTAAATTTGAGAGTAGCAAACAATTGCATATTGAGGGACTGGGAAATGTGGCAGAAGAGGTGGCACAGTCTGTCATTCGCTTTTATGAACAATGGGATCCTCGACAAGCAAGGGAGCACCCAACAGTGGCCCCCATGCTGGATATATTGGATAAGACGACGAATCAAGTGGCGATCTTCAAGGTAAAGGGCTTTCGACAATATGTACATGATAGTGAGTGTATCCGCCAGAACTGGGTTAGATTTAGAGAACTATTATTGCTAAGGGCTGATCAGGTAGGCCAGTGTCTTATTACCGGTACACCTGCCAAACCCATCGCCCGTATTCATGAAACAAAAATAAAAGGGGTAAGGAACGCGCAACAGGCTGGGGCATCCATTGTATCTTTTAATTGCAAATCTTTTGAATCATATGGCAAGGATCAGAGCTTTAACGCACCGACAAGTGACGAAGCGGTGTTCGGATATACGACAGCGCTGAATCAACTGTTGACATCGGACCGGAATCGTCTGACCAATATGGGCGATATGACGGTTGTATTTTGGAGCGGCTCCCGTGATCAAGGGGATGTTCAAGAAGAGGTACAGGAGGAGACGGAGGACTTTTTTCGTTCATTCTTCGTAGATGCTCCCAAGGAAGAAGGAGAGAACAAGGAGCAGGATCTTTTGCTGCGAGATATATGGCTGCGTGTTCGCAATGGAGATGAACTGACACCGGCCATGGTCAAGGCGCTGAATGGACCGTTCTATGTACTAGGCTTATCTCCGAACAATGCGAGAGTAGGCATACGTTTTTTTTGGCAGGGCAATCTTAAGAAGCTTTTCGATCAATTTAGCAAGCATGCGCGAGATTTAGAGATTACGAGGCCCCCTGCCGCTCATGACTTATTTCCAACGGTCACTCGCATTCTGTTGGAAACGGTGCGCAAAGATGCTAAAGACGTATGGAAGTCGATCTCACCTTCGCTCGGCGGGCATCTGTTCCGCTCCATTATGGAAGGTACGCTATATCCATATCCGTTGTTCGCCGCCGTCTTGAACCGAATTAAAGTGGAAGGTGAAGTCAATCCGACAAGGGCAGCAATTATCAAGGCTTACTTAGCGCGCTATGCGCGCATTCATAAATACACATCACTGGAGGAGGTTGTTACCGTGGAATTAAATTCGACTGCACAAGACGTTCCGTACCGACTGGGCAGACTGTTTGCCGTATTGGAGAAAGCACAGATTGACGCCGCAGGCGGCTACAACAAGTTGAACAGCACGATCAAAGACCGCTATTTTGCTTCGGCGGCAGGAACGCCGGGAACGGTGTTCCCCGTTCTTCTGAAATTAGCGCAGCATCATATGTCCAAGTCAGAATACGGTTCCTTCCGGGATCGCGAGATTCAAGATATTATGGCTGGCATAGACCAATTGCCTAGTCATCTTAATTTACAACAGCAAGGCGTATTCATGCTGGGATACTATCATCAGAAACAATCGATGTTCAAAAAAGGAGAGAAGAAAAATGACGAATGAGAGAACGCACCAACCGATTGAGAAGCGGTACGATTTTACGATTTTGTTTGATGTGACTAATGGAAATCCGAATGGGGATCCAGATGCAGGAAACTTACCGCGTATGGATGCGGAAACAGGTCATGGCATTGTGACCGACGTATGCTTGAAGCGCAAGATTCGCAACTATGTTGAAATTGTAAAACGTGAAGAGCTAGGCTTCGGCATTTATGTCACGGAGGGTGCGGTGTTGAACGAACAGCATCGTCAAGCATATTATGCGCTTCGAAAGGAAGATGAGGCGAAGGCGGCTAAGCTGGAACCGAAGGATAAAGATGAGGCACGTAAGTTGACACAGTGGATGAGCGACAATTTCTATGACGTCCGCACCTTTGGCGCGGTGATGTCGACGAAGGTGAACTGTGGTCAGGTTCGAGGTCCGGTGCAATTTACGTTTGCCCGCAGTGTCGATCCGATATTTGCTAGTGAAGTGACGATTACGAGACAAGCGGTGACGCAAGAAGGACAAGAGAAGGAACGGGAGATGGGACGGAAGCATATCGTTCCTTACGGGCTGTATCGGATGAATGGCTTCGTATCTGCTCACCTTGCAGACAAGACAAATTTTACAGAAGAAGATTTACAATTATTGTGGGAAGCGATTGTTAATATGTTCGAACACGATCGCTCGGCTTCAAGAGGAGAGATGACCGTACGCAAGCTCGTTATATTTGAGCATCAATCGGCACTTGGACAAGCCCCTGCGCACCAATTGTTCGAGCGTATTACGGTTCAGAAGATACATGACCAGCCGGCTCGTTCCTATCAGGACTACCAAGTGTCGATTGAACGAGATTCGTTGCCCGAAG
Organism: Paenibacillus profundus; assembly: GCF_021369635.1. Classification (GTDB taxonomy): domain Bacteria; phylum Bacillota; class Bacilli; order Paenibacillales; family Paenibacillaceae; genus Paenibacillus_B; species Paenibacillus_B profundus. Next base: position 8,807 of record NZ_JAJNBZ010000056.1, read on the forward strand.
GCGTCACGATTATTGAGAGATAATGGAGTACACGGAAGAGCAACTACTGTCATTGTCGGGTATACAGCATTACGCCTTTTGTGAAAGGCAATGGGCGCTCATACATGTCGAACAGCAATGGCTTGAAAGTGTGCTTACTTATGAAGGGCGGCAAATACATCAACGCGTAGATGACGTCTACTTTCAGGAATCGCGAGGGGACGTGCTCATACGCCGGGCGGTTCCTCTAGTTTCTTATACTTTGGGTACATACGGCGTTGCTGACGTCGTTGAATATCATCGCTCGGAATCAGGAAGCTCCAAGCAGGGGGTAACGTTGAGTGACAGAGATGGGGAGTGGTTCCCTTTTCCTGTAGAGTATAAGCGCGGAAAGCCAAAGCCAAGTGATTGGGATGAGTTGCAGCTGTGTGCACAAGCGATGTGCCTCGAAGAAATGTTAGGGGTGATCGTTCCAGAAGGAGCTATTTTCTATAAGGAGTGGGAGCGGAGAATCAGCGTTCCGTTTCATGAATCGTTAAGAGAACGAGTCCAATCACTATTCGAAAATATGCACCAACTTTTTCATGAAGGGTCCACACCGGTTGCGAAATATAACAGTAAGTGTCGAAATTGCTCATTGGCGGATATTTGCGTTCCTAAATTAAAACGGAGTGTAAAGCCATATCTCAACCAACTGCTCGCTGATGAAGGCGAAGGGGAGGAGGACGAATAATGCGCAAGCTGCTGAATGTGTTGTATGTAACCTCTCCGAAAGCCTATATTAAGCGCGACGGTGAGAATATCGTTATTTTCAACGAACAGACGGAAACGTTTCGCATACCGGCTCACAATCTAGAAGGCATCGTAACATTTGGATATATGGGGGCAAGTCCAGGGGCGATGCATTTATGTACGGAAAAAGGGATAGCACTATCTTTTCTCAAGGAAAATGGAGAGTTCATCGCCCGCGTTCAAGGGAAGGTGTCTGGGAATGTGTTATTGCGGCGCAAGCAATATCGGCTGGCGGATAATGAAGAGGAATGTGCGCGGCTGGCCTCACGCTTCATCGCTGCTAAAGTATCCAATTCAAGAGCAGTGTTGAACCGAGGAATTCGGGATCATCGCGAGCAAGTGGATCATCTCTTGATGAAACAAACATCAGATACATTGAAACACTCTATTGCGAAAGTAATGCGTATGAACACGCTAGAAGATGTTCGCGGTGTGGAGGGGGATGTGGCCAAGCGGTATTTTGGCGCCATGAATGAATTGATTCTAACGGGAAAAGAAGCCTTCTATATGAGAGGAAGAAATCGGCGTCCGCCGCGGGATCGGATGAATGCCCTTCTATCGTACTTATATATGTTTTTGATGTTGGAGACGCAGTCGGCGCTGGAGACGGTTGGTCTGGACCCGGCTGTTGGCTTTTTGCATCGAGATCGGCCCGGCAGAGCTAGTCTGGCTTTGGATGTGATGGAAGAATTAAGAGCTTATATGGTGGATCGGCTGGCTCTGTCCCTTGTCAATCGCAAGCAAATTCAAGCTGATGATTTTATGATTCAGGAGAATGAAGCCGTTATCTTGAAAAAAGACGCTCGCAAACAAGTGATCGCAGCATGGCAGGAACGTAAGCAGACCGATCTTGTGCATCCCTACTTGCAAGAGAAAATGAAAATCGGACTGCTGCCGTATGTTCAGTCATTACTGTTAGCGCGTCATATTCGGGGCGATCTTGATGATTATCCGCCATTTCTATGGAAATGAGGGAATAGCATATGATGGTATTAGTGACGTATGATGTGAATACTCAAGATGCAGAGGGTCGAAGAAGATTGCGTCAAGTGGCGAAGGCTTGTGTTAACGTAGGGCAGCGGGTGCAAAATTCCGTATTTGAATGCAAGCTGGATCCGCTGCAGTTCGCCCAGTTAAAGAAGCATATTGACGGGATTATTGATTCAAACAAGGATAGTGTACGATATTATCGGTTAGGCAACAACTGGACGAATCGGGTTGAACATGTTGGGGTGAAGGAGACTTATAATCCGGAAGGCACGCTCATTATATGAAAAGTGCGAACCTCTAGCTCACATGAAATTCCTGGGAGGTTCGCACTGGCTTAAGGACGCGGGTTTCCGGCGTTTTGTCAGGTTTCGGATTAGAAATAGGGCTATAAAAAATGGAGGTTCGCACTTTTGGCGGTTTAACCCCTTATGGTATGCTGGATTTGACGGGTACCGTCGCTCCCTACGCGGGAGCGTGGATTGAAACACTGGGCCTTTAGGTGCCGTACCAAAAAAAACAGGTCGCTCCCTACGCGGGAGCGTGGATTGAAACCCAGAGCCTGACTTACAACTACGCTGTGGCCCTATCGTCGCTCCCTACGCGGGAGCGTGGATTGAAACTCTATACCATGGAACGACACTTTCCCCATTTGTCAATAGTCGCTCCCTACGCGGGAGCGTGGATTGAAACCAAAGCAACCAACCGGAGACAATCGAACCGACGAAGTCGCTCCCTACGCGGGAGCGTGGATTGAAACACGCGTACTTTGCGGACATGAATCGCGAGATGTTCGGTCGCTCCCTACGCGGGAGCGTGGATTGAAACGACTAGCTCAAGTTCTTTGGTGTATTTCGCGATCAGTCGCTCCCTACGCGGGAGCGTGGATTGAAACTATGTATGGCTCGAAGATTCACCGCGATTCAATGCGTCGCTCCCTACGCGGGAGCGTGGATTGAAACAGTTGCTCGCTTAATTGCGTGTGGCTCGAGTTTGTCGCTCCCTACGCGGGAGCGTGGATTGAAACGTACAGGTCACGAGGGTTTACGACAACATCCGTCGTCGCTCCCTACGCGGGAGCGTGGATTGAAACCCTCAATCCGGCTGGAAATGTTGCATTTATTTGGTCGCTCCCTACGCGGGAGCGTGGATTGAAACCTCGCCTTTACGTCCATGTTGGCTTTCAGCATTTGTCGCTCCCTACGCGGGAGCGTGGATTGAAACCGACAAATATGGAAGGCTCACATGATAGCAATAGTCGCTCCCTACGCGGGAGCGTGGATTGAAACTACATCATCTAGGGGGTTCCACTGCACTTTGAGGTCGCTCCCTACGCGGGAGCGTGGATTGAAACAGCCAGCGAGTCACTTTCTCCACGGTCAGTATAAGTCGCTCCCTACGCGGGAGCGTGGATTGAAACATAGCAAGCCTTAATCACTTTTGCATCGTGTAATGCGTCGCTCCCTACGCGGGAGCGTGGATTGAAACATAACCTCGTCGAACACGTTGGTTGAAGCGTCGTCGCTCCCTACGCGGGAGCGTGGATTGAAACTCGATAATCTCGTCGCGAGTTAACGACTTACGTGTCGCTCCCTACGCGGGAGCGTGGATTGAAACTCAAGAATTCGCTAATCCGTTCACTATCGAGAGAGGTCGCTCCCTACGCGGGAGCGTGGATTGAAACACGGTATGGATATGTTCGTACTCGGCATCCGTCAGGTCGCTCCCTACGCGGGAGCGTGGATTGAAACCTCGGCACAGCCAGCGTACAGTTGCCTTCCTTGGAGTCGCTCCCTACGCGGGAGCGTGGATTGAAACTATGCGGCCTATATACGCAGAGGATATCAAATCTGTCGCTCCCTACGCGGGAGCGTGGATTGAAACAGGCACAAGAGATTGCTACGTCATTACCGAAGAAAGTCGCTCCCTACGCGGGAGCGTGGATTGAAACTTAAAGAGGATCCATGATGGTCACTGGAGATTCCGTGTCGCTCCCTACGCGGGAGCGTGGATTGAAACCAAACATCATTAACCTTCTCCCTGCTGTCCACAAGTCGCTCCCTACGCGGGAGCGTGGATTGAAACAACGAAGAATGGTTCGACTTTTATGATGATGTCCGGGCCTCTCCACATAGGAGCGTGAATGAAACGAGGGAATGGAAGCAGAGTGATGACAGCCATCAATGCGCTCCTTACACAGGAGCGTCAATTGAAAAAATATTATGTGTCCTTATGCTGGTTACCGAAGACCACGAAGTATTTAGTCAATCAATCTAAGGTAATGAAATTATTTATTATCAACTAAATCAATAATCTCCCTAATATCGTCGATGCCGAGTGCGTCGGCAATTTTTTCGATGTGGGCGAAATTAATGTTCGAACGCTTGCCATTCGAAAGCTCACTTAGAGCAGCATGACGAACATCAGCTAAGCGGGATAATTCCCGTAGAGAAATCCCATGCTTCTTGGTTAGTTCACCAATCTTCACAACGACTTTTTTGGTCATTTCTGTATCCTCCAGATCTTACATCGTTTGACTATACGCATCAACGTACCATATAATAAATGTTGTCCTGGTACGCATGTGCGTATAACAGCAGTGCAAAATAATATTGGAGGAAATATCATGCCGGATTGGGTTAAAGAAACGCTTTGTCAGCGTCTAGATCTGCTTACGGGGAAAGCCGAAATGTTACATGATGTCCTTCTACTAAAGAACAAGCTAAAACGATTAGAACATCTATTCATACACAGATTAGATAAAAATGAAGAAAAAAGTTTGCATCGTGAATGGTTAGCTTTACAAGAACAGATGGTATCTCTTCAAAAGGGATGGCTTTATGCAAAAGGGGTTCAAGATGGTATAAAAATGATGATTTTTTTGCAGAAATCAGAGCAAGAATTGGAATCATATGAACAACGAAAATAAAGTATTTACATAATATACCATCTATGCTCAACGGTCATTGGACTGTTGAGCTTCTTTTCGCCGTTATACGTCCTATATCGACAATGAAAGAGGATCTTCTTCCATAATCTCGAAACATACATATATAAGTCTATAGAAGTAGTCGTACATTCCTAGCGAGGATAAAGTGCTTCAATAGGAGTATTCCGTTTTTCTTGTATAACCACAATACTTACATTCGGGTGAACGCCATGACTTTACCAACTGAGCTACAGAACATTTTTAAACATAAACAAAAATCGTATAAGATGGTTCTTGTCCTTGCGTTGTTAGAGGAAATGAAGGAGTTAGGGCAAGAAAAGGTGCTCTTTTCAAAAGTAAGAGAACGCTTTTTAGGGGCGTTACAGGAACGTGAACGAAACGGGCAACGTGTAGATGCATCACCTTCAAGTGTCGCGTCTAATTGGTCTGATATTACGATTAATCAAATACATACGATAATCGATAATCCCATTAATGCGTTATCCAGTATCATTGAGCGCGATATAGAAGACCAGACCATTGGATTTAAGCCTACTTTGTTAAGTCAGTGGAGTGAGAAGGTTCACGTAGAGCTTCAACAATATGCCGAACGTGAGTTAGCAGCATATTATCAAGAACCAAACCGTACATGGTCCTTAAGAGAGGAACTCCAACATGTCATGGATGGTTATCTACAAGCCAAGACAGAGCAGTTTAAGAGTCATCAATTAGGCAACATGGTACGTAGAACGATTCCAAATGAGATATCAGGTTTTTCCTTTATTCACGACCAATTAAAGGTTCAAGGTTCAGTCGGACAAGGAAATTGGGCGACCGTACCTTGGATTGCCATTATGGATAATCGAGTCACTACCTCTACTCAGCGTGGGGAGTATATTGTTTACCTCTTTTCAGAAGATATGAGCTCCGTGTATCTAACTTTTAATCAAGGGGTGACGGAGCCTAAAAATGAGAGAGGTAAGCCAGAGGCGTATAAGTATCTCCAGCATAAGGTAGATGAGGTGCGTGATAGTTTGCCGTTAACGGGAATGAATAAGGATGATCATATTCACCTTGCAACTGGTGGTCTTGGCTACGACTATCAAGTATCAACTGTCGCCTACTATCGTTACGACCGAGATCAGCTTCCAGATGATGAACAATTGATGGCCGACTTGCAAAATGTCGTCGACAACTATAAGCAATACGTGGAGGGGCAAATGAATCAAGAGCATATACCTCACGATGAAACGGAGCACAATCAGGAGGATATGGAAGCTCCTCTCGTCGTAGCAGACGAACTTCAGCGTATTCAAACCTACATTCGCCAAAAAGGATTCTCTTATCCGGAGCATCTAATCGAGAACTTCTACCTATCTCTGAAGACGAAGCCCTTTGTTATTTTGGCAGGGGTGTCGGGTACAGGGAAAACGAAGCTGGTGAAGTTGTTTGCTGAGGCGTTAGGGGCAATAGCGAGCAATCAGCAATTTACGCTTATTCCGGTTCGGCCGGACTGGAGCGATCCATCTGATTTGTTAGGCTATAAGGACTTGTCCGGTGCGTTTCGACCGGGGCCGCTTGCCTTGGTATTAGAAGAAGCGTTAAAGCCGGAAAATCGGCGTAAGCCCTACTTTGTGTGCTTGGATGAGATGAACTTGGCACGGGTGGAGCATTATTTCAGTGATGTACTTAGCGTGTTGGAGACACAGGAGTGGCGAGGATCTCGTATCGTGACAACACGGCTCTTGCAGCCGGAGATGCTGTCGCAGGAGGAAGATCGTGCTCGCTTCGGTGATTTACATATCCCGGACAACGTCTATCTCATCGGAACGGTGAACATGGATGAGACGACGCACCCTTTTAGCAAAAAAGTATTGGACCGGGCCAACACAATCGAATTCAACTATATTGCTCTCGACCAGTACCCTTTCCTTGAAGAAGAGGATGAGGGGCTTTCGATGTATCCCGTATCTAATGGATTTCTGCGTAGTGAATATTTGCAGCTAGTTGATGTTTACCATGAGCAGCGTGAGTTGGTGGAGAAAGTTACGGAAAAGTTGGTCCGAATCAACCAAATTCTTGAGCCCATTCATGCGCATATCGGGTTCCGCATTCGGGATGCCGTGTGCTTCTATATGATCTACAACGAGCAGTTCGGATTAATGAGCGAAGACGAGGCCTTTGACCATCAGTTGCTACAGAAGCTTCTTCCTCGAATTCAGGGCAGCAGCATATCGATTAAGCGAGCGTTGCTCTTGCTGATGAAGGAAGCATTGGGGACGAATTTTTCGATCGACGAACATATGGAGGATGCATCTCCATTATATTTGAGACAAGATTGGTCCGAAACACGTTATCCACGGAGTGCGCGTAAGCTTGGCTTCATGCTAGGGAGGTTAGAGGAGGATGGCTTCACCTCATACTGGCTCTCTTAAGGAAGTGGTAGAGCTCCTGCGGATCGACACGAACTTGTTTACACTATATATCCAAGGAAAACCGTTTCATCCTACTGTAGAGACGTTGCAGCTGCATCGCGATGCTGAGCAGGAGTTGGTGGATGCGCACGTGCACGTTTCCGCTGCATCGCCTATTCAGGTGGAAGGGATGTATCTATACTCACCTGTCGATGGCGATATGCGACTCTGGCAAGAAGGAGATGCTTGGGCACCGCTGTTCTATGAAACACAGGCCTATGAGCTAGTTGTCGAGAAAAAGGAAGAGCTGCCGCTCACGTTCCATCACGAGCATGTCCAGCTACGGAATGCGGTCAGGCCGTTAGGGAGCCGAATTCTGTCCGGTATATTGCGGTTTACGAATGAAATCGGGTTAACGGAGCTGGAGCTTCAACTGCACGGAGAATCGGTGCTGCGCATCCAGCTTGAAATTTTCCCGTCCAAAATGGACTACAAACGCGATTATCTCCTCATTCTGAATGATGTGAATGCACAAATTTCGAACTTGGCGTTTGATTTTTTGCGCAAAACCTTTCATTTAAGTGGTCTCAAGGAGACGAAGCATCAGAGCTTGACGGAGTTTTTCGTTATCCTTCAGCATCTGTTTGCACAACTAGTACAGGCCGTGGAACGCATTCAGGCTGCTCCACATACGAAGCTGCAAAGCGAGTACCGCAAGGTGGAGGCGGCACGGGTGAGAAGGGCGGACAAGGGCAATGCGGCATATTTAGCAAAACGTCCTCACTTGCTCCGAGAAGATGGGCCAAATGGAGTCATCACTATCAACGATAAACGTTATACCCCCTCACACTTGCTGGAGCAGCGGCGGCAGGTGTCGTTCGATACGGCCGAGAACCGTTTTGTGCGGTGGGTGTTCCTACGGATTGAGCAGAAGCTGAAGCGCATTAAGGCAAGCTTGATGAAAATGCAACGAACACGAGATGAACATCTCCTCCGTCGGCTTGATCAGATGAACAACCAGATTCGACGAGTGCTGCAGCATGATTTTCTTCAGGTCGGAGAAATGAGGCAAATGTCGATCTCGCTCGTGCTGCAGATGGCACCGGGATATCGTGAGGTGTACCGTTACTACCTCATGCTGATGAAAGGATTGTCCATTCAGACGGACCTCTTCCGGCTGTCGATGAAGGATTTAGCGCAGCTGTATGAGTATTGGTGCTTCCTGAAAATACACCATTTGTTAAGCGAGAAATATGAGCTCATCCAGCAGGATATTATTAAGGTGAATCGGGGCGGACTATTCGTGACGCTGGACCAGTCGCGGAAGGCGAAGGTGAAATACCGCAATCCTCGGAATGGGGAGGAGTTTACGCTCTATTACAATGCCCTGCCTGCGGGCGAGGTTAGCAAGACGCTATCACAACGCCCGGATACGGTGCTAACCTTGAAGAAGAATGAGTCGGCAACGGAGTACAAATATATTTTTGATGCCAAATACCGCTTGAATCCTGCCTATAAGGACACGCCTTATTGGACGAAGTATAAGCAACCCGGCCCGGAGGAAGAGGACATCAATACGATGCATCGGTATCGGGACGCGATTGTGTACGAGGACACTGCTAACCAGACGTATGAGCGCAGTATGTTCGGGGCGTATGTATTGTTCCCGTATGCGGACGAGGAGAAGTTCCAACAGCATCGCTTCTATAAAAGTATCGAATTGATTAACATCGGGGCGTTGCCGTTTTTGCCGAACGCAACGAAGCTGATGGAGCAGTTCCTGGATGAGATTATAGAAGATAGTCCGGAAAAAGCCTATGAACGTTCCACACGACCAAGAGGGACGGAGCATTACTATACGGAGAAACTGGCAGGCAAAAATGTGCTCGTTGGCGCCTTGGGCCGAACGGCTGTGAAGCAGCTAGAGGCGGCACTAGCGAATCGTTATTACCACGTTCCGCTGCAGCAGATTACTGATCACCGCCAGCTTACCCAAATTGAATATGTGGCGTTATATCAATCGATGAAGCAATTTGGGAGTGAGGCAGGAATACGGTATTACGGCCGTGTGCAGGAATGGAAGGTGCTGCCCCGCCGCGAGATTACATACATCGAGTCCAGCCGCGGGGCGGCGGATGAGCTGTATGTACTTTTTACGGTCGAGGAATGGCAGGAGCGGGAGCAGCCGATTGTGCCGGGTGGCCATTACGTGTATCACGCGCTATTTACGGCGAAGCCGCTCTTTGATCGGGCCCAAGAAGTGGCGGAGCTCCGGTTAGAGAGTGAAGCGGACATACGGGTATGGCGTGAGGCACGCCGTCAAGGCAAAGCGAAGGTGAAGCTGGACCAAGAGCCTGCGGACTTGGCTACAAGGGTGACGCAGGTGGTGCAAGAAGATTGAGCTTGAGTATTGAATGAGGCAGGAATGTGCTAAGCACAAACGTATAAAGGGTTGGCCCTAAGTAGTCATCTTAGATAACTTAGGCCAACCCTTTTGATTCGTTCCCGTAGCAATAGGCGAACTGCTAGGAGTAGACTTCCTATACAACCATGAGCGTAATGGAGAACAAGAGTATGACAAGAGCGTTAATTTCCATGACAGGCTTATGCTTTGCGCGGAATAGATGAGCGTGTATGGCTCCGATCATCAGGAGGACAAAAAGGCCTGCGGCATATTTCAAAATCTCCGGTACCCACAAGGCAGCAATTACTCCAATTACCCTGGCTAACTCTAAGAGAGCCGTCATGTTCATGAACCACATCGGGTATTGATAGTCGTTCCAATGCTGAACCATGGATTTTGTACGCAGTAACTTAATAGACGCCGAGAAGGCAAACATGCATGATAATATGATTTGAATGATAATTATAAGGGTATTCAAATACTCCACCCTCCTTTATTTGAACAGTAAACAGCACTTACATTACAGTATAATTTGGTGAATCCTTATGTTATGTAGTCCAGACTACAATGTGGAATAGGAGAGGATGGAGTTGCTTGGATAAGGTCAAATATTTGACCAGAATCAATCTCTTTCATGATTTGAATAGAGAGCAATTACAGCAGCTTGAATCAGTGACGCCTAAATGCTCGAGCTGATGGCCTATGGAAGCGCTAGAAAGCGGCTGCTTTACTTGCTGTATAAGCTTTCTTTGAAGTTTGGCGCTCCTCAATCGGCAGTCGAGAGCCAAGATACCCATTGGGTTTGCCTGGAAGTAAAGCTTACCCATCAGGAGTTGGCCAGCATTACCGGAAGCATTCGTGAAACCGTGACGGAATTGCTAAGCGACTTTGCTGCGGAAGGCATTGTGAATAAGGAGGGCCTGCGAAAATCTTTGTGGGTTCATACGGAACGCTTGAAAGAGGCTTTGGACCTGTGAGCAAAAAAATATAAGCAACCCGGCCCGGATGAATAGGACATCAATACATGCATCGGTACAGGGACAAGATTGTGTACGAGAAGAAGTTCCAACAGCATCGCTTCCATAAAAGTATTAAGCAGGGCATTGACGTTCTTGCCGAACGCGACGAAGGTGGTGGAGCAGATCATGGATGAGATTATAGAAAAAAGCCTTCGAACGTAGGTAATGTGGTTGCTGAAGAAAAGATAACTCTTCTATATAAGTTGAACGAAAGAAGATAGCATTCAAAGTCGAACGCATAGGCGGTC
>NZ_JAJNBZ010000057.1 GCF_021369635.1 Paenibacillus profundus
TCTGTTACTTTTTCCAGTTCATTATGCTTATCCATGGCGTTCCCCCACTTTGTCCATTTCTTTATCTGTTTCTTATTCGACAAATGGTTCATTTTTCCTTGCCAAGGGCTGCTAAGAACTTTGATTCAACTTATATAGTTTAGTGTTGACAGTCCAAAGTTTTACAGGCAACAGACCTGTGAACATATTCCCAAGGTTGAGCTAACGGAGATAATAAAATACGGAGTAAGCAGTCGAATCTCGTTCACCAACTAATGAAGTATAAAAGTCTAGATTCTACTGGATACCAAGTTGTTTTGCTTGGCAGGAACAGATATTCTCTAATATCTTGAAGCAAATAAGAAGTAACCTAGACGTCATAAGGCTCCCTAAATTTATGTCTACATGCATCAGGACTGCTTTCATTCTCTGTACCTGACTTACACACAGTCCCATATAGGCAAGCACAAAAACGATCCAGTTTTTCTAATTTTCGCTTATTTATGCTCATAAACTAATTAATATAGTTAGATTAGCGAGAGCATCACCGTTAAATGTTTGATAGATGTTCTTCTCTGCATTCATATGTATTCTTAAATATTTTAAAGCGTGCTCAATTTCTTTTTGTCTTTCCTTGCTTTCAGTGATCAAACATAGTCAAACATCATTTAGTACAGCAAAAGATTAAATACTCAAATATCAATACGCCACACTGCATAAATATACATTAATGTATATTTATGCAGTGTGGCGTATATCGGCTTATTTTATCGTTTTCTTTGATCCAATTTTATCATCATTTATACAATTTAGCAGCTTTCATGATTCATCACAACGCAACAACGGAATAGACTTGTCCTCACTACTTACGAGCAACGGCTATATCCGCAGTTCGCGCACGTCTTGCAGCCTTCCACGTTCAAGAGCGAGGCCGTGCCGCAGGAAGGGCACAGGTCCCGAGACGTTACTTCGCCCTTCGTTGACTCCTGACCGATGACCGGTGCGGCGATCGTCGCCGCGATTGGCGCGGGATCGGTTGCGGACCCATGGTCGCATGTCTCCTGCAGATGAATCTCCAGCGCCTTCGCCACGGCGTCGGCAATCGATTCTACGCGATTGGCGCCGAACCCGATAGCACCAGAGCCGCCGATGCCTTTCAAGTGCTTGATGAGCAGCTCGACCTTGTTGCCATGATCCCCGTAACGCAGGAACAGGGAGCATACGCGGCCAAGCGCTTCCGCCATCGCGAATACGTCCGATCCGGCCTTCCCTACATTCAGGAAGATCTCTCCCGGAATTCCGTTCAAATCGTTGATCGTAATGTACGCCATACCGAACGGCGTATTAATCTTGTACGTCGCGCCGCGCAGCACCTGCGGACGACGCTTGTAGACGTTATTCGATCCGTTGTTTCCGCTCAACTCTGGCTGAGATGTAACGGTAATGGTTTCCGATGTCGAGATCGAGCTGGAGGCCGCCTTCTCTGTCTCTTGAGCTGCATCTTCGGATGTCGCAGCGGCCTCCGCCTTACCTTCTTCCTTCTTCTTATCTCCCTTGTCTGTAGAGAGCACTTGAACGTCACGGCTGCCGTCACGATAGATCGTGACACCTTTGCAACCGAGATCGAACGCCAGCTCATACAGATTCTTGGTCTCTTCTACGGTAAAGTCATTCGGGCAGTTCGCCGTTTTCGAAATCGAGCTGTCCACCCAGCGCTGGATAGCCGCCTGCGCACGAATATGATCCTCAGCGGACAGATCCATCGCCGTAATGAAGTAGTCAGGCAACGGTTCGCCCGGATGCGCGTTCATCCATTCCTGCGCAATCGGCACGAATTGCTCGTCGAAGCCGAGACGGCTCTGACGGAAATATTTAAATGCAAAGTATGGCTCAATCCCGGTTGATGTGCCGACCATCGTGCCTGTGCTGCCTGTCGGCGCCTGCGTAATGACGGTCACGTTCCGCATGCCGTTCGCGCGAATCGCTTCCCCTACTTCTGGATAGACGTCGACGATATTCTTCATGAACCCGCTGTGAAGATATGGTTCCGTCTCGAATGCCGGGAACGAGCCCTTCTCCGCCGCAACTTCAGACGAAGCCAGATACGCTTCGCGTGCGATGAAGCCGAACAATTTATCGAGGAACTCCAGCGATTCCGGACTGCCATAACGAACACCGAGCTTAATCATAAGCTCAGCCAGACCCATGGAGCCGAGGCCGACACGGCGCTCGTTCTGCTGGTTCTCTTTATTTTTCTCAAAATGGTACGGTGTCTTGTCGATGACGTTATCCAAAAAGCGCACGGCATATCGCGTAACCATCGACAGATCGTCCCATGCGACATCATCGTTGTCTTCGTCGTAGAACTTGGACAGGTTGATCGCGGACAAGTTGCATACGCCCCAAGCCGGCAGCCCTTGCTCGCCGCACGGATTCGTACAGATGATCGGGTTAAAGTACCAGCTGTTCGACATTTGGTTGTAGTGCTCCATGAACACGACGCCAGGCTCCGCCGATTTCCATGCGGACTCGATAATCGTATGCCAGATTTCGCGCGCCTTTACGGTACGATACGGTATAACCGCCCTGCCTGCCTTTTTCCATTTGTCCAAATCGCCGTCCCACAGCTCGTCATACTCCGGATCCGCTGTATCCGGGAACACCAGCTCCCAATTCAGATCTTCCTTCACGGCTTTCATGAAGTCGTTGCTCACGCAGACGGACAGGTTGGCGTTCGTCACTTGACCCATCGTTTGCTTCACTGTTATGAAATCGAGTACGTCGGGATGCCAGTCGTTAATCATGAGCATGAGCGCACCGCGCCGGCTGCCGCCTTGCTCGATCAAGCCCGTCGTGTAGCTGAACAAGCCGCCCCAAGATACGGCGCCACTCGAAGAGCCGTTCACGCCGCGCACCATGGCGCGCCGCGGACGAAGCGAAGACAGGTTAATGCCGACCCCGCCGCCGCGGGCCATAATTTCCGTCATTTCCGATAAGGTTTCCATTATGCCGCCACGGCTATCCTTCGGCGAAGGTATTACATAACAGTTAAAGAGCGTAAGCTCCTCGCTTGCCCCTGCTCCAGCCGCAATGCGTCCGCCCGGAACGAGCTTCCAGTCATCCAATATATAGCGAAACTTTTCAGTCCATTCGGTTTGTTTTTCCGGAGTTGCTTCTACCGATGCCATCGCAGACGCGAGTCGGTCCCACATTTCTTCCGGCGTTTTTTCGATCGTTAGCGTCAGCTTCTCTACCGTGGATTGCACCACTTCGCCGCTGCGCACCTTGACCGATACAAAACGTCCGTCACGCGCAATTACTTCACCGACTTCTTTGGCTGGGAACTTCGGATCGTCCTTCGTCAACACCAATACGACGTCACCGACCTTCGTATTGTTCGTGTCCGCTTCCTTCCATGCGTAGCGATCCAAAAATATTTTTTCGCTTAGCCCTTCCAAGCGTTGCTTCTGCACCGTTTTCAAAGAAAACAACCTCCTAATTCAATTTCACTGTAAGCACACTTGTAATCAAACCTCTCGATATTGTATGTATCTTCCACAATATATTGTGTGCGAAAATCATTGTACTATACTATATATAGAATTTCTAATGTAAAAAGGTGAAATAACCCGCAAAGAATGGAGACTGAGTTTGCCAAGCTTCTTTTTTCTCTATGAATCTCCCTTTTTTACTCCTTGCACTCTGTCCATTTTTGCGTGCAATCCACCTTCAACTACATCCAATCAGGTTATGAAACCTTCGAAAAAGGACCATACTACAGCTAAAGCAAGGAGGTCGAGTGGATGCCAACGTACGAATCGCCGAAATCCAATACTGTGCAGCCCGTAACCAACAATGCGGCGCCCGTATCTTCCATAAATGCTGCGTCTGCAATGGAAATCGCGCGGCAGCCAGACGGAGACCATGTACATGATGGTCATGCGAGTGCTGCTCATAGCTTTGCCCAGATCGCAGCCTCGTCCCAAGCGACGAAGCCGTCGCTTGACGCCTCAGCTCCCGAACCGCAGGAATCCCTGTCGGCGCCGGACAGGCTAGTCGGCCAAGTACCGCTCTATCTGGATCACGAATGGACGGAAGATTTGTCTGCAAGGCTCGAGAAGAACGGCCCGTGGGATGACTTCACGCTGTTTCAACTTGCCTATGAAGCCGAGCAAGCGAAGCGGATTCACGCCTTCGACGAGTTGCTCTGTCTCTCGCATGTCCAAAACGTCGAGCCGCTGCCCCATCAAGTGGAGACCGCCCGCAAAGTGCTGCACGAGATGCGGGGACGCGCCATACTCGCGGACGAAGTCGGGCTCGGCAAGACGATTGAAGCCGGGCTCGTGCTAAAAGAATACATGATTCGCGGTCTCGTCAAACGCGTACTTATTCTGGTGCCTGCATCGCTCGTCCTGCAATGGGTGCGGGAGCTGAATCATAAATTTGGCATCCCCGCCATCGCGCAGAAGAAAGCATACCAGTGGCAATCAGATGTCGTCGTCGCCTCAATGGATACGGCCAAGCGCGATCCGCATAAAGCATTCTTGATGGAGCAAGAATTCGACATGCTCATTATCGACGAGGCGCACAAGCTGAAAAACCGCAAAACGACGAATTACCAGTTCATCCAGCACTTGCGCAAGAAATATTGCTTGCTGCTGACCGCCACCCCCGTTCAGAACGACATGAACGAGCTATATAACTTAATTACGCTGCTGAAGCCCGGTCAGCTCGGCGGACAAGACGAATTCAGCACTAATTTCGTGGCCGATAAGCGGATACCGAAGAACGAGAACAAGCTCCAGACCGAGCTGTCCAAGGTGATGGTCCGCAATCGGCGCGGCGAAGGCAGCGTGCAGTTCACGAAGCGCATCGTCAAGAATGTGCCGCTGACGCTGTCTCCAGAGGAGCAAGCGCTGTACGAAGGCGTGACCCGCTTCGTCAAAGAGCAGTATCAAGCGAACGGCGGCGATATCGGCAGCATGTTCTCCCTCATTACGCTGCAGCGGGAGGTATGTTCAAGCCGGGATGCCGTATTTTTGACGCTGGTCAACTTGTCGAAGAAGCTGCCGGAGGATTCGCCAGTGCGGAACCATATATGGGACTTAGTCGATCTGATCAAGGGCATCACCGCGAATACGAAAGCCGAGACGGCCATTCAGCTCATACGCGAGATGAACGAGAAGGTCATTGTCTTTACCGAATACCGGGCGACACAAGAATATTTGCTGCAATATTTTCGCAAGCACGGACTCGTTGCGGTACCATACAGCGGCGGTATGAATCGCGGCAAAAAAGACTGGATGATGGATCTGTTCCGAGGCCGCGCCCAAGTGATGATTGCGACCGAGGCCGGCGGCGAGGGCATCAATCTGCAGTTCTGCCATCATATGATCAACTTCGATTTGCCGTGGAACCCGATGCGCGTCGAGCAGCGCATTGGCCGTGTCCACCGTCTCGGGCAAATGAACGACGTGAAAATATACAATCTGTCCACACATGGAACGATTGAGGAACACATTCTTAATCTCCTCCATGAAAAAATCAATATGTTTGAATTGGTCATCGGCCGCCTCGACATGATTCTGGAACGCTTCGAGAAACAAGATTCGCTGGAACGAAGCTTATCCCGCATCCTGCTGGAAGCCGGTACCGAGGAGGATATTAGACAACAGGTCGACCGCCTTGGACATTCACTGAACTCCATTCGTGAGGAAGTGGAGACGGAAAGCGGGAATTCGACGGAGGCCCTAGGCCAGTTGCTTGATCAAATAAGTACGGAAGCGGAGGCCTAATAGATGAATACCGAACAAGTCCGCCGTTATGTTATGCGCTACTTAGAGGCAACGGACTGCCATATCCTCGAGAAGTCGCCCGCGCACACGACCGTGAAGCTGTCCGAACGCGCCGACCGCGTGCTGACGAACCGCCCCTATTATTGGGGCTTTGTCGATCGCACGGGGGCAGAGCCGGAAACGATGCGCTTCACGTTCGTGTTCGACCCGGCGGCAATGCCGCAGGAGCCGCCGCGAGGCCCTGGCGGCGCACCTATGGCGCCAACTGCGGGTGCCGCGGCGCCATATGCTGCCGTGCCGGCTGCGGCTCCCGGCAGCACGCCCGCGGCGGGCGCTGCCGCCGCAACGCCGCCCGTGCCCGGCACGGCGCCGGATTCGCCTGCGATCGCGCCCGGGGATTCCATCCTCGGGCGCTACTTCGGCGTGGCGCCGGCCTTCACGGGCGGCGGGGGCGGCCCCGGGCGCATTCCGCGCGAGGATGTCACCCACGGCAGCCGCCGCCTCGAGCAGATTATGCAGGCCGCCCACAGCGAGGGCCGCTTCGTCAGCCTGTTCGTGGAGCCGGTGGCGGACGAGGCGGCAGCGCGCCCGGCACGAGGCACGCGCCGTTCTGCCCCTTACGAACCGTGGCTGCTGCTCAACCTGAAGCTCGAATTCGCCTGCGATCTGAAGCGCGAGGAAATTCACAGCTACGGCATTTCGCTCGTCAGCGGCAAAATGCGCACCTCTTATATGGAGGAAGTGCTTGCAATGCAGCTTACGCCGAAGCTGCCGCCCCACGTGCATGTGCTGCCTTGGCGTATGACGATCCAACAGGCCCGCTCCACTGTCGAGGAGCATCTTGTCGAGATTATTTCACGCTATGACGACACTTGGGCAAGCGAAGCGAGCGCAAGACTCGAGGAAGAGCTTGCCAGGCTCGCTGCCTACTATGAGCCGCTGCTGCAGGAGACGGCCGCAGAGAAGCGGAGTACACGGGAAGCAGCGGAGACTGAACCAACAGACAAGCTGACTCAAATCAAACAGCAATACGACATGAGGAGTCAGGAGCTTCGCTGGCAGTTCGAACCGAGGATACACCTGTCGCTTATTAATGCCGGAGTGATTCATGTGCCGTCGACGGTGACGCGATAATGTTGGATTCTACACTTTCGATGTTCCCTATTGTATGCGCCGACAAAAGCTCTGTCTGACCATCCCCGCACTTTTCGCTTAATCGCCGAATATATGCGGGGAAACGTCAGAAAGCGGCAAAAATAGAACTGTTCCGAACGGCCTCTCGAAACGATCGTCCGACAGTCTTTTCAGAGCTTGTCCGCTACAATGAAATGGTTGAAACGTACCGCAGGTTGGTTAATAGACGCACAAATAGAAAAAAGGCCGGACAAACTATTATTTTGGAACATAAGAGAGGTGAACGATCATGAAAAAACAACCGTGGTGGACCCAGTTCGCGAGACTGACGACGGCAGCGGCACTTACCTCGCTCGTTGCGGGCGGCGTCACATGTGCCGTATTGATCGCATCGAACAAATTAAGTTCCTCGGGCGAAACACTTCCGCCCATATCGGTATCGAAAGCGCATTCTACCGCTCAACTAGCCGAATTCTCACTCACGACGGAGCCCGCTTACTCCAGCACTAATCTTCAGCTTATATCTGACGGCTCACAGTTGCAGGCAGAGCAGGATGTGATAGGACCAACAATTAACGAAGCGGTCCAACAATATAAAGCCCAGTTGGCGAAGGATAAGCCATTCGAAGCATGGCGTCAAGCGATGACCGAGTTAATGCCGTTAGGTCCGGGGATGCACGGTTGGTTCGTTCGCATCATGGATCACGATAAGCAGATTGGCTACATGATATTGCAAACGACCAACAAGGGTGAAATACGCTTAGAGGAATATGGGCAAGGAGAGAACCTGCCTTACGATGAGGTGACATTGCACCAAGCCATTGCCGATGTGCTCCAATCTGGTGACTTAGGAGATAAGACAGTGTCGAACGTTCAACCGTTGTTCTTGCAGCCGCTCTTCACGGTCTGGCGCGTAGACTGGCAGGATGGCACGGCAGGTTGGTTGGATGCGCAGAGCGGCGAATGGCTGCCAGAGCAATTCAATCCTGATATTAAGATCAACTCACAATCCGTAATGAACAATACAGAGCCTGCCCAACTTACCCATATGGCGAATGACCGCCTACAGATTGCAACTTCGCATGACAGAAAGCTGCTCTCCGAAAAGGCAGATCGGATAGATCAGGCAACACCATCGCCCAGCCGGATGCGCAAACCATTCGATCCATACGGGAACATTTTATGGATGGCGGAGCAACCGCAAAAGCGGCTCAGCGGTAAAGTTCCGGACAACTTTCAATTCAAACGATGGATTTATGTACAGCAAGACGCAAGCACATCTGTAAATCAGCCATACGCGCTTATCGGAATGCAGCAGTGGCAGCAGTCTCCCCTGACCTCACTCTTTACCGATACCAAGGAGTCACTCACGGCCAGCACGTATATCGTTGTAAATTCAGCCGATATGAAAGCATTGCGTTGGATTTCGGCAGACAACGCGCTGCAGCACGGATCCTTCATACCACAGTCCTAACAAATTATGCAAAAGGCCCTCTTTTCGAAAGAGTGCCTTTTTTAACTTTAAGTAATGTTTATGTTGTATGAAGCGATTAAGCGAAATCAAACATTCCTATGGCGATAAAACCTGTTACTAATGCAGTCGATCATCTTTGAAAGGACTCGATATAGGTATTCTCATCTTTGCTGCTGTTGTGAAGATGATTTTGAGGATTTCGAGGAAGATTTCCACCAGCGAACGAGCGTAAGCTGGCTGACTCGCTTATACAGCGGCTTGCTTGCATTTCTCCATTGACCGACCCACATTTTCATACCGAGCGGCATCATTCCGAACCATTTCGTTCCCCATGGCTCTTTCACACGATTTTTCCGTTCCATTTTACGCTCCCGCCGCGCTTCCACCGGTGTGTCGATATATGTGACGACGCGCTGTGTAATGAATTTAATTAAATCTTCACCTTTAGCCACAGACGGTCACCTCCTTTAACACCTCATCGTAGCTGCATGGACTCGTCCCTTATTAGCATCCCCATCATAAGCTTCAATCAAACCTTGCCCTTGTTCGAATGAAGGAAAGCATCGTTGTGCACGCTAAGTACAGAACCAATGCAGAAAGAAGGTTAGAGCCGTCGATGACACGAAATTCGTTGCCAAACCATCTCAAATGGATTATCGGAGCCTTGTGCGTGCTGCTGCTTGGCACTGCTGTTATGATGACCGGCACTGCTGTTTATGCCCATTCCACATCCATTCGCACCGATGAACAACATATCCTCCGCATACCGGACAATCATATAGCGGTCGATACTGTAATGCCGGGGGAACAACCGCTTCCTAATGTATTTCCTTCCAAATTAGTGCTGATTGATGCAGGTCACGGAGGAATTGACGGCGGAACGAGTCACGGCGACGTATTGGAAAAACATATTAATCTGGCCATTGCCCAGAAGCTGTATCTGCATCTGAAAGCGCGCGGGATTCCTGTTATTCTGAACCGGACCGGGGATTATGCGCTCAGCGATGACAATCGATGGTCTGCCACCCGTTCGAGACACCGCAAGGATCTGGCGCAACGGCGCCAATTAAGCGAAGAGATTCCCGTATCGATGTTCGTTAGCATTCACGTCAATTGGGCCAAAAATAATGCCGCACGCGGTCCAGTCGTTCTTCATCAGAACGAGGGACGGAGCCGTATGCTGGCAAGAATCATTCAGGACTCGCTGAATCCTATGTTCGGAACCCGGTTCGAACCAGAGTTTGGCAAGACCTACTACTTGCTTCGTCGTGTCCAGCAGCCTGCGGTCATCGTGGAGGCAGGCTTTATAAGCAATGCTCGGGATCGTGCCCTTCTTACTCATCCCCGTACACAAAGCCAAATTGCTGCCCGGATAAGTGATGCGATCGTTCATTACCAAGCACTGTTCTAATACTTATTTCATCGTCTGCAAGCAGAAGCGCCCTCTATCGCAATCATCGTAATGGACGAGAAGGGCGCTTTTCATTTCATTTTTTTTGATTCGTCTTTGACTCCAGTTCTTGAAGCTGCTGCTTTTTTACCAAATATGAGATGTGCACGAACGCAGCCTTCTTCGAAATTCGGGGCACGTATTGACGAAGCACTAGCGCTGTCTTCAATCCCGGTCTCCCTACATGGCCAATCGTTACACAAGAATCGTGCTGGGCTAGATGATCTTCCAGCAGCCTGCATTGCTTCACGATATGGGACTCTTTGTACACATCATCTAAGAATAGATGATTTTGGACGATAGGGATACCGATTTCTTTCCCGACCTCGCTTACGACGGAGCGATAATTCGTCTTGCTGTCCAGAAAATACAGTCCGCGCTCCTTGCACACCTTCAATACGAGCCGCATTACACGCCGATCCGCAGTCGCCTTGGATCCCATATGATTATTCATGCCTACCGCATGTGGAACTTCATCGATGGCTGCGTTGACGCGCCGTACAATCTCTTCATCGGATAAGCTCGTTAAGATTGCTCCCGGTCCAAGCCAGCTTGCCTTGCCTGAAATAGGCTCCATCGGCATATGGACAATGACCTCATGACCCCGTTGGTGCGCTCGTTCGGCATCCTGCTTCGTAGAGGGAAGAAACGGCATCACCGCGACCGTAAGCGGGATTGGCAGGCCAAGCATTTCCTCCGTTCCGGCCATATTATTGCCGAAATCATCAATAACTACCGCTGCCGTCCGCCCGGATACGGGTTCCAGAGAATGTGCAGGAGATGGAAGCGGATTATGTAACTCGTCCCTGCCTTTTGCCCCGGCCGCTCCACCGGATCCAAGCCCTGCCCAGAGTACGAACAGAGCCGTACTGATTAAAGCGTATTTGCGCCACTGATTGCGCAACATACTCATCGACTTCAACATACGCTGCCTCCCCAAATAGTCACCTCACGAGATGAGGCTGTTCATTGCTTCCATACTAATATGCGCCAACCAAGGCCAAGCTACTCTGATACCTGTATACAAACATGAATAAACCCCTTAGGATGTATATCCATAAGGGGTTATTATAGTTCCTGATTCATATGCTCACCCAATACTGTGAAATAAGATGCGGGAACGGACGATAAAGACCATCCGTGAGATGATAGCTCTACCTAACAATATTCTGACTTATACGACGGTTTACGCTGTACGTTGATGTACATATTGCAAAATAACATAGCCTTCAATGACACGGAATTGAATCACCCCGGATTTCTCCATCTGGCTCAACACGTTGGTCAACGCGTCGATCGCTTCAGAGATCACTTCCGGTTCAATACCTCGTTGATCATGAACATAGCGCGTGGTCAACGCTTCACGGTAAGGTGTGGACAATTTCGCACATGCAATGTGTAAAATCATCTCCTGCTCTTTCGCACGATGAATCGCGTGACGAAGCTTATCCTGCTCGCGGCGACCTGCCAAGTTCTTCTTCACATCCTGCACATAAGACATACGGTACGACAAGCGGCGTTCGTTGAGCGCACGGCTCGCACGGTATCCTCCCATGTGATTCAACCAATTATTAACCAATACTGTATTCATTTGTAATTACCTCCAACTAAAAAGACCTACCGGCTGTACTTTATACGTAAGCCCTCCTCATTACGATATTCATTTAACCTGAAATCAAACATACGAAACAATAAACATAATACACAATCGGACCTATTCATTAGAAACTTGATTCAACGGAATAACGGACGCGTAGGGAAAATTCCGAAGGAGCGGTGGACAAGCTGAAATGATGGTGAAAGATGAAATTGTTCTGTTGAGGAAGTGCGCAACAAGTATGTACAACCTGTTAACTAAGTATTATACTCGCCCACTTCCAAGATGTCAAGCATATTTCCGCATCATCTCCTTTTTCACTCTAAATGGATTGAATCAGCTTCCTTCTTATCTGGCTCGTGATATTGAAATACTTCCTGGAACAAATCGTTCTTCGGCTTAGCTTTTGACGGCTTCACCAGACCATATTGCGCCAACAGCTTCTCGAGCTCTTCCACGGTAAGCGGTTTAGACTTGCTTGTTAACTCATAGCCCAGCTCACCGCTAATTTCGATTGTACCCCATTTGATGTCTTCCATAGATGATATGCCTTTCTCTCTCATCCTTGCTTCGAGCTGATCTACGGACATGCGCAGTCGTTTTAAATTGACGGGATCGAGCTGTCCTTCTTTTATGACAGGTGTAGCTTTTCCAATAATTATATTCTCAATAAAGTTAAATTTAATCGCCAAGTATTGAATGGTAATAAGCAATGCGACGAACAAGCATAACGTAATAATCGTTCTGCCTAATCCGTCCTCCGATACCGCGTGCCCTGTTACAGAAGCCATCGACAGCATCGTGATCAGCTCTAATCCCGTCATTTCAGATACTGTCTTTTTGCCAAGAATGCGCAACAAGCAAAACCCTACACTCAATATAATTAATGCCTCAAAAAAAAACATAACATCCCTCGCTCCACTTCATCTATGACGATGCCGAATTCCTGTTTATAGTTGGATTACAAATATACTGTACCCTCGAAGTCATATTTTTATCATCTATACCGTTATAGTTAGAGTTCTAATTAAATTGAAAAAAGATTTCAGCCGACTATGCTGAAATCTTATCGCTCTCGTTAGATTCGCTGTATGCTCTCCACAATTAATCCATGCCGGTGCTTCGCCGATCCGCTCACCCGGATAGGCACGCTCGTTCGTCCCGATATGATGTGGGTATGGCCGTCGGCTACTTGGGTTACTTGACGGAAACGGTGGAAATGGCGCGGCCCTTGACCATTGATCGCTGGTCCGGTAATACCGGAATAAGCATGCCGATGGCCATCGGCAATTCGGGTAATCCCGTTAAATGTATGCCGATGGGTGCCTCGTCCCGGAATAAATCGATCCGTTAAATTGCGAAACCGATGCCGGTGGCCCTGTGTCAACGACGTTCGGCCGCTCATGCGGTGTTGGAACCGCACTTGTGACGCATGGCCTTGTTTACACAAGCAGGACTGTTCTTTCGATTTAACTTTTCTGCTTAATCGATTTTCCAACCGTTCTCATCCCCCTACTTCGTATTTACACCCTATTTTACGAGCATACCGACTGCTTGGGAACGGCGATAGTCTACGTTCTGCCTAATTTATAGCGGCATGCCAGTGCATCCTAGGGAGTCACGAACATCGGCGTTCTTCCCCCCCATAACCCGGGAGCACACCGTTCATGTTTGCTGACATTTGTCATATCGAGAAGATGACATTACACACTAATGCGGCATGCCCTGCATTCGCTACAATGCATATGTAAGCCAGACGGATAAATAAAAGGATGATGAACAATGACATATGCAATCGAATGTAGGCAAGCAATGAAACAATTCGGCGGGAGGAGAGGCTTAATTAAATGAACTTAATATTTCTCGCTATCATTATAGGCGAAATAGCCTTTTGGATATTCTTGGTAAGCGAATTACTACTTCGATACGTATGGGGGTTAAATAAATTATCTATCATTTTATTAGCATCAACTCCGTTAATTGATATTTTTCTTTTGATTATCACATTTATCGATTTATCTAATGGTACCAAGCCACATTTTTTTCATGGCCTATCAGCAACGTATATCGGTTTTTCAATTACGTATGGTCATAAAACTATTAAATGGGCAGATCAATGGGCTGCTTATAAGTGGGCCTCTGGAGAGCGTCCTGAAAAAAAGAAGTTGCATGGTAAAGAGAAAGTAAAATATCAGTGGCGAGAATTCAGTCGTTTTTTTGTATGTGCTGTAATTATATTAACTCTGGTTGGAATAGCTTTTTTCATTGTTCCATTTGAAGATACTTTTTGGCTAATTTATTGGGTTGTGAATATTATAGGTACTGTGATAATTTGGTTAGTTTTCGGACCAGTTAAATCCATCCTAAATAATAAGTAACACCAGTTAACAGCATAAAATAGGGCATACACATATTTAACTAACGGGTTGCAAGATTTAAGAGCAAGGGATCAAAGGCTCATGGCGCCTGGAACATTCTTGTGAATAGCGCCCCTGCAGCGCTTGATTGGCTCATTCATACAGGCTGTGGAATCGTATTTATGATAATATCAAGTTATACCCTAAACAGACGGGAAGCGATGTAAGTGACTACATATAATTGGAGACCGTTTCCCGCGGCAGAAGGCTTCGTTCCGTACCTTCTTCTCGCCAACCTCATCATTCCATTATCATTCTTATTTCGCGAGCCTGTGCAGCGGTTGCTGCCCGGGCTTGCCTTGCTCGCTCTGTTCGTCATCTTGTACCGCCAGTTGTACTGGACGGTGCGATGGGTGCCGCTGCTGCTGGCGCTTCAAGTGTTGATTACATTAATATTGGCGGCTGTGTATCACCCAATGTATTCTTTTATCAGCTTCTTGTTTATTAACCAGCTCAGCCAACAAAAAACGGCATTCATCGTATCCATCGCCTCTGTATTCACGCTTGGGATGGCGGCATGCGCCGCCCCATATATCGGCACAGTCGGCTGGGAGCTATCGATCGGTCTGCTGCCGCCTTTGTTCGGTGTATTCAGCATGCTTCCGTTCACGATTCGGATTTATGCGCAATACAAGCAGATGGCAGAGCGACTACAGGCTGCAACAGCCCAAGTGGAACGTATGGCACAGCAGGAAGAGCGGCAGCGGATTGCGCGCGAACTGCATGATACGCTCGGTCACACGCTATCACTCATTGCCTTGAAGGCTGAGGTCGTAGAGAAGATCGTCCCCCGCGATCCGCAGAAGGCCGCACAAGAGGCGCATGACATTCGCCAGACCGCCCGGTCTGCGCTCAAGCAGATGCGGGAGCTTGTCACCGAGATGAAGGTGGTCCGTTTAGTAGAAGAGTTCGGTCACGCGCGAACATTGTGCGCAGCCGCGGGAATCGAAATATCGCTGCCAGAGCGGCTATCCGAATGGGACGAACGTGTCGATCCGGCAACGGCAGAGGCCCGATCGATTGCAGACGGTCCACTCCCGCTTACGGCACTGCAGGAAACGATATTGGCCATGTGCTTCCGGGAAGTGCTGACGAACGTTGTCCGTCATAGCCGCGCAGCCTCCTGCCATGTCGATCTTGAAGTAGAAGAAGGCTGCGTGCGGCTCGTCGTGAAGGACGACGGCATCGGACTTACGGCGGAACAGACTCTAAAAGCCAAGAGCAGAGGGCTTGCTGGATTACGGCAGAGACTGGCACTCGTGGATGGCAGCTTGGAGCTCGATTCCCATCCAGGCGTGGGCACGGAGCTGACGCTGTACATGCCATGCGTCATACGAAACGTGGAAAGCAGGTGAAGCAGTATGATCCGCATCATTTTAGGAGAAGATCAACGATTGCTGCGCGGGGCGCTGGCAACGTTATTATCACTCGAAGATGACATCGAAGTCATCGCCCAAGAAGAGAACGGCGAAGCCGCACTGGCGCTCATTAAGCAGCACCAGCCGGACATCGCCGTGCTGGATATCGAAATGCCGCTCATGACCGGGTTGGATGTCGCCGAAGCGATTAAGGAAAGCAGGCTGCCTTGCCAAGTCATCATCCTAACGACATTTGCCCGGCCGGGATACTTTCAACGGGCGATGGCAGCCGGCGTTGCCGGATATTTGCTGAAGGACAGTCCGAGTGATGAGCTGTCCGATGCCATCCGGCGCGTATATGCTGGCAAACGGGTCGTCAGTCCTGAGCTATCGCTTGCGGTATGGGATAATCCGTGCCCGCTCACCGCACGCGAACGCGAAGTGCTGCAGCTTGCGGCGCAAGGTCTGACCATGCAGGACATCGGATCCCGCTTGTATTTGTCGCACGGTACCGTCCGCAACTATATGTCAGAAGCCATCGGCAAGCTTGGTGCGAGCACGCGCATTGAAGCGATCCGCACTGCCCGCGACAAGGGCTGGCTCGACTGACGCACTCGGGGGAAGCGCCTGGCCGCTGCTGTTCATCCGGCGCTCCGCTTCCCTCGGCAATCGTTCGGTCGTTCGGTTATTCGATTGCTGATGCACTATTGTGCTGCGTTGTACTTAAAGAAGAAGTCACGTCCATCCACTGCAATGTAGAAGCTCAGCATACTTCCATCCCATAGACGGGTACCCATCTCTTCGTAATTCGGGCCTTGAAGCTTATCAGACAAGTACACAGGAGCCGTATCTGTCCCATCTATTGACAGAATCGCGATATCTGCACGATTATCTTCTCGTGTTACATCTATCGCAGCCCGTTCCCCGTTACCATCGAGTATCATCATGGAGGAATGCTCGGCACCAGCCAGCCAGCCGAACTTCTCAAAGCTGCCTTGATTCCAATCGTAGCTCATAAGACGCAAGCGGGATTGCTCACCCTGCCGCTGTTTCACGAGGAACCATATTTTCTTGCCGCTGGCTGATTCCCTATAGACGAGATTGGCGAAGCCTTCATTTTTCCAGCCATCATCCTGCGGCACCTGCTCCAGCTTGAATATGAGGTCCCCCTTCTGATCAGCTTCCGTCGTTGTCACGATTTCGCCGCTCCAGTCCGCAATTCGAATACTGCCCATCTCTTTCATCTCGTCGATTTTGTATCCATCTTTACTTTTCGTGAGGGTAAATTGCTTTTTCTCGACGGCGTAATACGGATCTTGATATGAATAATCGATCGCTGCAGCCACTACCGCCTTCCCCTTCGAATCTACGGATTTATTCAATATCGTGTAGCCGACCTGACGCGGCGAGGTCCCTTTTAAATATCCGGGATCATAGCGGAAGAAGCTATGCGCGTAACGTTCATCCCGATAAATCAACGCCTCGATCGCTCTGCCCACCACTTGCTCTGGCGCCAGCTCATGCGCGGACAACATATAGCGGACCAATTGGCGTCTCGTACTGTTCGTTTCCGTCACCTGATACAAGGCAATTTCCTTGCCATCGTTGCTCCAAGAAAGGTTCTGAAGCGTAAAATACGGTTGCTTTGCGCCCTCGCCTCCCGGAACATGTCTGGAATATGCTCGTAGCCGCCGCGCTCTGGATCGATTCCATAAGCCGTTTCAGATTTTCTGCGGTAATAATCAAAGTGTTAAACGATGGGAGGCCAGCATTTGTATCATTATCACATAAAGATTTCACACTCACTAACCAATTTTCACAGTATTCTATTTTTATGTCTATTTTTATCATATAAAGTAATAGATATAGAACCAAAGACTCATAAGCTCATGGTATAATATTCCTTACGTGAACAAAATGAGATAAGTTCATTTCATATTTGAGAATTGGAGGTTAGGGAAACGATGAGAGTAGAATTTCCTGTTACATTGGGAGAGGAAAATGATAAAATAATTCATTCCAATAGCGAGCCAATCCACTTTAGCGCGAACCTGAGCGGTTATGACCGTCTCGGCAGACGGGTAACGAACATTGTTGGTTTCGACGGAACGCACTTAATCAAGGAATGTCCTAAATGTGGAAGTGAAAAGACTAGCATTGAGTTCGGTTTGTCGGGACGAACAATGGAAAATGGCGAGGTACGGGATCAAAGCAACTGCACGAGATGCAGAGCTCATTATTCACGAATCGTCTGATGCCATATTCCATTTTTTCACGTCGGATGTTTTCCAATAAAATTATAAAAATTCGCTGAAGAACAATTTCGTAAGAAAACAGGAAGAACCGGATATCGGCTTAGACTACCCGGTTCTTTACCCTGTGCCCCAGTTCACATGTGGTATTACGTATTTTTCCTCCATGTATCTTTCAGTGGTACGATTCTATTGAATACCAGTTTATCGTTCGTTGTATATTTTTTATCCACACAAAAATATCCATGTCGAATAAATTGAAACTTATCTTCGGGTTGCGCTTTTTCCACGAACGGCTCGACAATACAATCCTTAACGATCAGGAGCGAATGAGGATTTATTGATTCATCCCAAGCTGGGCTGTCATCTTTCATGCGATCGTTATCCATTAACAGCTTCTCATACATGTGTATATCTGCTTTTATTCCGTGCTGCGCTGAAACCCAATGAATCGTCCCCTTCACTTTCCGTTCCGTAAAGCCGGTTCCACTCTTTGTTTTCGGATCATAGGTGCAGCGGAGCTCGGTTATTTCACCTGTTAGTTCGTCCTTGATCACTTCATTGCACGTAATGAAATAAGCCCCTTTTAACCGAACTTCTGCATGTAGAGTCAGTCTGTGAAATCCTTTGGATGGCTGCTCCATAAAATCATCCTTTTCAATATAAACAATTCTTGTAAAGGGTACATTTCTCTTCCCTAAAGCATCATTCTCGCTATTGTTATCAATGGTTACACATTCAGAATGGTTTTCTGGATAATTTGTGATCACCACTTTTAAAGGATTTACTACCGCCATAATACTGTTTACTTTTGCTTTTAAATCCTGCCTTACAGAATGTTCAAGCATAGCGATGTCAACCATGTTCTGATGTCTAATTAAGCCGATCTCTTCGATAAAGCTTCTTATACTTTCAGGAGTAAAGCCTCTTCTCCTGAGTCCGCGAATCGTAGGGAGTCTTGGATCGTCCCATCCGTCTACGTATTTCCCAGCAACCAATTGTTTTAAATATCGTTTGCTCGTAACAACACCTGTTATGTTCAGCCTTCCAAATTCCCTTTGTTGAGGAGCTTCACAT
Organism: Paenibacillus profundus; assembly: GCF_021369635.1. Lineage (GTDB taxonomy): Bacteria > Bacillota > Bacilli > Paenibacillales > Paenibacillaceae > Paenibacillus_B > Paenibacillus_B profundus. The sequence goes on from NZ_JAJNBZ010000057.1 coordinate 18,534, forward strand.
ATACTAAGCTCATTCATCACCCATTCATAAAGAGGACGATGATCTTTAAACTCGATGGAACATAAGGAATGCGTTATGCCCTCGATTGCATCTTGAATGGGATGAGCAAAATCATACATGGGGTAGATGCACCACGTCTTGCCCGTTCTGTAATGCTCCGCATGAATGATTCTGTAGATTACAGGGTCCCTTAAATTTATATTGGGAGAACCCATATCTATTTTAGCCCGCAGAACTTTTGCCCCTGAATGATAAATACCGTTCTTCATGTCTGTGAATAAATCGAGGTTATCTTTGACGGATCGATTTCTGTATGGGCTGTTCTTGCCAGGTTCCGTAAGGGTTCCTCTGTAAGCCGTTACTTCTTCTGGCGATAAATCGCAAACATATGCTTTTCCTTTCTTGATCAAAGCAACAGCCGCATTGAATATTTCATTCGAGTAGTCTGATCCATAAAATATATTGTCGCCCGGGCTGTAACCCAGCCAATTGATATCATCAATGATGGCATTCACATATTCCATATCCTCTTTTAAAGGATTCGTATCATCAAAGCGCAAATGAAACTTCCCTTTGAACTTTTTAGCTGTCATATAGTTCGTGTGTATGGCATACGCACTTCCAATGTGAAGGTATCCATTAGGTTCTGGAGGAAACCTTGTGCAAATATCTCTGTTATATGTTCCGGCTTGAAGATCGTCATGAATCAGCTTATCTATAAAATGTTCAGAGACAGTCTCATTTTCCTTACACATAGTCATACCCTCCTATTTATGGTCAATAGCAGTTCTATATTGTAAAAAACAAAAAAATCTCACCTCCAAGACTTAGCGTCTTGGGGACGAGATTCTCGTGGTACCACCCCAGGTTTATTAATATGTCGCCATATTAACCTCATCAAGTACGGCATTGCAATGAATGCTTATACTCTAGCTCTTTGACACTCCACACGGCTAAAGCCGTGGGATTCTTAGCTAGTTGGTGCTTCCG
>NZ_JAJNBZ010000058.1 GCF_021369635.1 Paenibacillus profundus
CGTTGAGCACTTCTCTCTGCACTTCACCCAGATTTGGAATTATGCAAAATGCTCATGTAAAAAGTCATTATTTTTTCAGTTCAAATTCTTTTATTTTATTTTCCACAAAATGTTTGGAGTTATACTGTTTTTTGAGCTTGAACAGCATAATGGCTTGTTCGAAATCTTCTAATGCCGATTCGAAATGGTTTGAAAAATAGTGATTTAAGCCTCTTTCGTAATATAGTTCTCCAAAAAGATAAAGAGAATTATATTTTAAACACTGCTTGATTCCTTCATTGCAGCAGCGTATACAGTTGTGATAGTCATTATTTCTTGATAAGGAACGCGCAAACGCGTATATATTTTTAATGGGCAGCGTCCTGTCTTCTATATAATAATGTTTATGAATATGGCGGTACGTCCATTTTAAAATCCGCAACGCTTGGCGGTTTTGATTGGCTTCAGACAATAAAATGCCAATGCTATTAATAATCGTCAATTCCTGTTCGGAACAGAATTTTAAACATTTGCAAGTTTTTCTCAATGCTGTTTTCAACAACATAAAAGCCGTATTCAAATCTTTTTTGGAATAGTAAAGGGATATGGCTTTCGCCCATAAGAGGAATTGCTGATCTTCGGGAGCTTCGAAAAGATGGCTCTCATCTTCCAGTATCTTCAATACTTGTCCGTAATCATTTTCTTGTATAAAGGATTGGACAATAAATTTAATATTATTTTTGTAGTTTAAATTAGAGTCGTCTTGGATATCAAATAAACACTTTACATTCACTCTTAATTTTTTTGACAATAAGTATAAGATGAAGCCAGATGGAACCTCCCGGCCATTTTCAATGTTGCTGATATGAGGTTGCGTACAGATCCCCTTTGCCAGAGCCTGCTGACTTAATCCTTGTTTCAAGCGCAAATCCTTTATGATTTTCCCAATTTCAATGGCGTTTAACGTATAAACCATATAGTTCCCCTCTTCATATTTATACAATTTTACACTCATTTATCAGATGTTGGAGAAAACATGCTTGTCCTGCTGCGGTATTTCGATTCCTCCTTTTGTATTATTTTCGGAATTAACCGGCTTCATTTTAATGGCTTCGGTAAGGTTTTTTTGGATATCTGTATCGATTGGCGTGGCATTCCTAACGGTTTTCACATTTTTGGAACACAATATAACTATCCTTATTTATAGATTGAGCTCCAATCATGTTATCGTTAAGTTGTAGTGGATATAACAAATAAATGTAAAAAGGGGGAGTTAGAAATGAAGAAAATGTCGAGTGTCTTTTTGATTTTCGCCTTATATTTTGGCTTTCTGCAAGTTGATTCGCCCAACACCGACTCATCACCAACGCCAGTAACAATGGAACGGAGTGATCATCATCTGATTGGCGGACATAGGAGCTTAAAATAAGCAGCGGAAATGGCACGGATGGATTAGAAATAAGGAGGACGCACAAATGCTTGGAAAAAACAAGAAAAAAGTGATTGCTAGCGCTGTAGCATTAAGTTTGATGCCGGTAGGTGCTTTACCGGCCATTGCTGCTGATTTCGATACGAATCGGAGTAATGCCAGTTCATATTCCAGCGCGAGCCCTTATGCGGCAGAATCTTATATCGATACTGTCTATTTGAGAATGAAAGATAGGGATACCCAGTCCAAATTGACACACAAACCTATTAATATGCAACAACAAATATTGGACAGTTGGTTTTTAGCTAGATTCTGGATACTGAAAGACCAAAGCTCTCATCAAGCCAATCGTTTTATATCATGGTACAAAGCCAATCTTGCAAGTCCCAAAGGTTATGATAGTATCGCAGAACAAATGGGATTAAAAATTGAAGCTACAAATGACTTGGATGTATCTAATGTGAATTACACATCAAAAACGGGCGATACGATATATCGCGGTACTTCTGAATTGACGAACTTCACGTCAACAACTCAAAAAATGAAAACGGACAGTTTTCAAAAGGATTATACAAAATCTCAAGCTACTTCAGTAACGAACGGCATGCAGTTAGGGTTTAAAGTGGCGGCCAAAGGTGTTGTTGCTTTAGCAGGCGCCGATTTTGAAACAAGCGTTACTTATAATTTATCAACTACCAATACGGAAACCTTCACAGAATCGGATAAATATACGGTTCCTTCACAAGAAGTTTCGCTTCCAGCGGGGCATAAAGCTATCGTAACTCACGATTTGAGAAAGATGGTATACTCAGGAACACATGACCTAAAGGGAGACTTGAAAGTAACCTTCAATGACAAAACTTTGGTTCAAAAGTTCTACTATCCTAACTATAAAGAAATTACTTTGAATGATGCACGTAATACAATCAATGCTATAAGTAAATGGAATGGATGGAAGGATATTGATTTGTATCAATTAATGGGATACAACAATTATTTGAAGAATGGAACTACTTTATATATAGATACCCCAGCACAGTTCACCTTTAATGGCGCCACACCTTATTATAGAGCAACCTTCAAAGAATATGATAAGAACGGCAATTTGGTTCAAAACAGAGCACTAATGGAAACCTATTAAGATAAGTTGAATAAAACAAAAATAGTGGGGGTATCGATCGCCAGGTCACTTCGAACGATACCCCCATCCGTATTTTTTTGTTGTCAACCTTGACAGGCTTCTTAGAAGTCAGGTCGGCACCAAGATTTTTGCATGTTCAAGTCTACTTAAAAAGTGTGTCCGATCCGGTACGCCTCGTTCAATAGAGCGGAGAAATGAGCCTCGTTCTTCTCTTGCTGGCCTTCAGCGAATTCCCCGATCGTATTGTACATAAAGTGGACGTTGGAATCTTGAACGCCGGTATATCCCGCCAATCCGACGTTGAGGTGCTGCTGCACCAGCAAATGATACTCCCGCTTTTCGAATTTGGCCTGAGTCTCGCCAACCAAGGCGATCCATCTTATTTTTTGAACGGGCAATTTGGCTGGACCATATGCAAAGCCATAGTTCCACACCCGATCAAAATATCCTTTCAAGATGGCAGGAACGCTGTACCACCATATAGGGAAAATAAAGGCCAAGGCATCGCTTGCTCGGATTCGATCCATTTCGCGCAGCACTTCGTCCGAATATGCTTTGCTCGGATTATTCCAGTCAGGCTCGTCTTGCGGGTACAATAGCGGATTGAATCCTTCGGCATACAAATCGGCGATTTCATATTCATGTCCAGCCTCGATCAATCCTTCAGTGAAGCGCTTCGTCATGCTCGACGTGAGTGAATCTGTTCTGGGATGGGCAACGACTACAAGTATTTTCATTAGGCTTCCTCCAATTTCATCTGAGAATAGCCTTAGTCTAAACCCTACAACGATTGTAGGGTCAAGGGGTTTATTTGAACTCGCAATTCCCACACACTGACATCGTTATTATTGTTGGGCAGGACGGTGTAACAAAATTCGTAAATGTCGCTCACTGCCTCGATTCCATGCTTCAAAATATGTTGACGCAGCAAGCTGTAATAGGTTGGAGATTTCGCATAGCTGTCCTCAATGAGAAGAGTCAAATAAGTGCCTTCGTTCATATGGTGAGGCTGAAAACCTTCCGGAACCACCGTCGGGTTGACCAGCAATAAATACGAAGCCTTCGTTCGTTCATTAAAGAAAGCGGGCTGCGTCACAATAAAGCCGGGTTCCACGTTCAAATAATCGGTCTGATTGGAAAAGGGCAGGAAGGAGCGGTAATATTCCGTTTCCTGCTCCTTATATGTCGACACGTCAATCGGTTTGCAAAATAGTTCTCTTGCCTCGCATTGCTGAATGGAAATCTCATTTTTAGGCTGGGCTTGCAGCGCCAAGAAATGATGGCGTTTGGCTTCAAGTTCTATTTTCAACGTTTGCAGTTCCCGCATTTGTTGCTCAAGCCGTTCTAATTGGACGACATAGACTTGATCCATTTTATCGACGTTCCAATCTGTCGACGTCAACTCTTTAATTTCGGCGAATGGAATCTCCATGCTTTTGAACGTCTTGATCTGATGCAGAAGCGGAAGCTGATGCAGGGCGTAGTATCGATATCCTGTTTCCTGATTCGTATGAACCGGAGAAAATAGACCTATTTTATCGTAGTATCTCAGCGTCTGCAGAGGAATGTTAAAAATAGATGCTATTTCCCCGATCCGAAAATAGGATTCCATTTCGCTTCACCTCCCCCCTAATCAATCAAAAGTAATCGGAGAAATAAGGCTGCTGGCGAATGATCAGCTTCTCGAGCAAATTGACGGTGGCTTCATTCGCCTGAAAGCGGCCGATCCGTGCCAAGTAGGACGCTCGTTTGTAGCCCATGAGCATCGTGGTCAAGGTTTGGATATCAAATTCAGCGTCTCGGTTGCTCCCGCCTTTTGTCAAATGTCCTTTGCCATCCTTATCCACTGCCAGAGTGAAGATACCTTGGTTCCATTCCAGCATCGGATCGTGCAGAACGAAGGTGAACTGGCACTCGGTTTCTTGCGGCTGAAACGGGTACTGCTCTAGGAACAGGCTGATATCGACAATGCGTGCCATATAGTAAGGGGCGATGGTTTCCTTAATATCGCCATCATCCAGCAAGAAAGCGAGAGGTTCATCTGTATAGATGTGCCCCTTGACACGGGTTACCATGGAGAAGTGGGCACTGATGAAATTCCATAATCCCGTCCTTGCTTCTTGGTTGACGAACACCATTTCTTTCATATAAAAGACTTCTTCGGCAATCCAGTACAGCAGATAGCCCATCGGCTGATGATGGCTGTCATAATAGATAGCTACCGTCATATCATCGAGGTCCCAACGCAAATATTCTTCCCACGCCAACTCGTTGCGGAACATAGCCCCGTGGGTTTGCAAGGCGAAGCGCTGATAGACCTGTTTAATGTCTGGATGCTCGATCGTCACGCGCTCGACATTGCCGGGCACGGTCTTCAATTTCGGCAATTGGGTGTCTTTCACTTCGAACGATATTTTATCGGATATCATTTCCCAGCCTTTGCGGCGGTAATAGGGGATGGAATAAGGATACAGATAAGAAATCGACTGTTTTCGCTCACGCATATTTGTCAGCGCTTGGCGCATTAGCTTGTTCATCAAGCCAAGATTGGCGTATTCCGGGTAGGTGCCGACCCCGGTCAGTCCGCCCATTTCGTATATTTGTCCGAAAATATTGACCTGAAAAGGGTAAACGGCGAGCTGCGAAATCAAATTATCGCCATCGAACCAGCCCAATACATCGGCTTGCTTCAGCACGGGCAGCTTGGCCTGCGCAATTTCTCTGTTCTCCCAGCCCAATGCTTGCAAATCATGATTGGTCACTTGAAACACATAGCGCAATAAATTGTTGAATTGCTCTCCGTGCTTCGTTTCAACTTCCTTCATTTTGAGTCTCTCTTGCAATTTCTGGCGACTCATGAGTATAACCTCCAATTGTTCATCACACTACATTTGTAAAAGTAGTTTAAAAAGCTATTTTTTCAACCACTTGTAGTTTTAATCATACACGAAAGTTTACGTAAACAAGAACTCCACGTTCCACATTTAATCGGTGCAGGGCTCATGAATTGATTAGTAAAGGCATCCAGGTTCAAGCCTGGATGCCTTATATGCCGGACTTCGATCAAGGTGAAGCTGGATTCATGCGGCTGTATATCCAACTGCAAATGATGTGCTTCGCAGTCCTTTCCATCTGGTGGTCATTGATGATGATATCGGCAAATTTTTTCGTGGGAAGCGCAAATTCAATCTCGCGATGCTTGGCGGCGTGCAAGTAGTAGGTCGCAACCTCCTCCATGCTAACTCCCCAGTTTTTCATATTTCTGCTTATTCTGCGATACAACCGTTCGTCCGCATCCGCATCAACAAATATCTTTAAGTCCAGTATTTCCCTAAGCTCTGCAAAATATAGCGCAAATATGCCTTCAATGATGATGACATCGGCCTTGTTGTCCGTGGTGCGCACCTCGTTCACATCCTTCATGAACGCGTCATAGTTCAGTACATCGGGATGGTTAAAATCGTCATATTGCATATTGGCTTTCATTTACAAGCTTTTTTAGAAGACTTGCTCAATGTTTTTCTAAAAAATAGAAAATGTAGACAAAAAAACCTGATAAATGTTCCAAAGATTGCCGATATCATATTTAATACTCGATTGGATATTTATTCAATTTAAGAAGGGGAAATGGGCATCAAGTGTCAGAAGCTAGCACCATTCAAGGAGGGGGAATTCAGATGAAGCATCTGGACAAGAAGATTATTGAACTGGAAAAAATGAAGAAAAATGTGGAGCAGCGGGATATCCACGAACAGCAGGCCGCTCAAGCGGAAGCAACGGGGCAAGACTCTGCGCAAGACAATCAGCAAGCAGATTACGCCGAGCAGGAAGCGCTTTGGCAGCAGGAAGTTAGAGAAGGGATTCACAATGGTCGTGTTGAGATCAATGGTTCCCAAGTGGAGTTCGAGAAGATCGGTTTCTTTCAGCCGATCCTTCACCTCTTGTTCCCGAAAGACTTTCTCATCTGCACGTTCGATACCGAACAACAGAAGGTATTTCAGAACGAAGCTCACGCAGTGAACGTCATCCTGCAATATACCGATCATCCTGGGCAAGAAATCAATATGGAGGCCATGAAGCCGGAGATGATCCGGAACATGAAGAGCATGGAGCTGCACACAGAGTGGGTGGACGACGGGGTGAAGGAAGTGAATGGGCAACGGATTCACTATTGCTCGTTTTTGAATCCGGTGGCGCACGGGAAGGTATTTAACTTTTTATTTTTTGTGGATGTTGGCCGGAAACGACTGATTGGCAACATCAATTGCAATGGGAAGTACGGCAAGCTGTGGACTTGCATAGCCCAAGAAATGATCGATTCAGTGGAGGTGGCGAACGGATGAGCGTATCTCTATTATCCTATCAAAATGTGAGAGTAGCGCCCTTTGATCATATGCAGCTGCTGGAATTGAGAATGATTCAGCAGGTGAATGAACATGGAAAATTAACCTTCACGGGCGTCATTTCAGAAGAGCACAAAGACAATGATCTTTATGCGATCAATGAACAGACGCCCATTGAAGTGAAGCAGATTCTGGAGCAAGGCGAGGAGCGGGTGTTGTTCTCCGGGATTATCACCGAGATGCGCATCGAGAAATCGCGTGATGTCTATTCCATCCATGCGGAAGCGCTGACGAGCACGGTAATGCTCGATATCCGCGTGAAGAGCAGGTCCTTCCAGGATGCATCGATGAATTACGGCCAGCTTGTCCAACAGATAGGCAAAGATTATTCGAACTACGATGTGAACTATACGGCGGACAAAAATCCGGGTATCGGAAATTTGGTCATGCAGTACAAGGAAACGGATTGGGCATTTCTGAAAAGGATGGCCTCCCGTCTTGACACAGTCGTGGTTCCGGCCGAGCAATTCAAAGATATTAAGTTCTTCTTCGGATTACCGGAATCTGGCGCGGTCAAAAAGCTGGAAGAGTTCAATTATATCGTCAAAAAGAAGTTGGGCGATTATATGACCTATCACAAAAACATCCGGTCGGATGTGCAGGAGACTGATTTCATATTTTATGTGATTACAACCGACCAATTGCTGCATGTAGGGGATGCCGTGGACTTTCAGAAGGCACGGTTATATGTCGAGAAGGCCGTGTCCACCATGGAAAAAGGAAGGGTCATGCACCAATATACGATTACAAGCCGAAAGGGATTGAACCGGGAGCAGCCGTATAACGATGCTATTCGGGGAGCTTCCGTAGGCGGCACGGTTATGGCGATCAACAGAGACAAGGTAAAGGTCCAACTGGATATCGACAAGAAGCAGGATGCCGGCAAGGCGTATTGGTTTCCTTATTCTACCGTATATGCGTCCGCAGACGGCAGCGGCTGGTACTGCATGCCCGAGGCGGGCGACAGTGTTCGAGTGACGTTTCCGAGCCAGCGAGAGGAAGAGGCCTTCGCGATCAGCTCGGTCAATTCATATGCGGGAGAGCTGCCGGGGGCAACGCCGCAAGGAGCTCAAGGTACAGGGGCAGGATCGGGCGGGGGCTCCCAAGGCGGGGGTTCTCAGGATCGGATGGCTGATCCTAACGTTAGATATTTTCGCAATTCGTCAGGCATGGAGGTCACGCTGGCTCCCAGTCATGTGCTCATCTCCGCCAACAACGGACAAGCGACGATCATGCTGGATCAGAGCGGATCAGTTACGATCGTCGGCCAGAACGAAGTCTCGTTGACGTCCAAAGAAACCGTGAACATCCGAGCGGACAAGACGCTGACGATGACGGCTAGCGAGGAAATTACGATTGAAAGCCAAAAGGGCGGCAAAATCGTGCTGAATAGCGGGGGAGATACGGAGCTGAAAGGAAACGAAGTCTTTACGAACTAGTCTGGCAATAGGGCGCTCCGCGCAGAAAGGGAGATCCGTTGTGACAAGAGACGAGGCGCTGCGGCATTGGCAGCAGACTGCCGTAACCGAAAAACGCATGGAGCAAATGCTGGCTCTCCACCAGCTCGTAATGGCGCAGAGGGACAGACTGGCTGACGAATTTACGGAGTCGTTCAAGCGAATGTGTGTGGAGATCCGCCGTATGCAGGATCAGAAACGAAAAGGAAAGATCAAGTTTATCCAATATGCCGTGTTGCGAAACCGGCTCTTGAGCGGGGACCACATCTGCCGAATTTGTGCGTATGACGGGCAATGGTATGGGGATGCGGCGGAATGTGCCGCCGAATACGACGCCGGATGGGTTTTAACTTACTTGGATGAATTCGAACGGTATATTTCAGCGAAACGAAAAATGTATGTCGGGAAGATTTTGCCCGCCGACGTGGCGTCCATCATCCGGAAGGAAACCGTGTGGTATATGGCCTATATGATCAAGCTTGCAAGATATGCGATGAAACAGGCGGTTCGCACCGACGAGTTCGCAGCTATCGACAAAGAAGACGAACTATATGTTCACGTCGGCGAATACAAGGACCGAAGCGAGCTGGTGTACAGGCACGATTCACGGGTGAAGGACAGCCGGGAACTGCAGGAAATGTTCTCAGCTGGCAAAAGAACCGAATACGTCTATGAAGTGTTTAGCGGCTTGGATTTCAGCGGCATGTATTTTAAATTGTTGAACTTCAGCTTTGCCGATTTCTCTGAAAGCATGCTTGCCGGCAATTTGTTGTGGGGCTGCGCGTTCATTGGCGCGGATTTCTGTGGCGCCAATCTGGAAGGAGCCGATCTGAACAACAGCATCGTTCATGGCGCGAGCTTCAGAGGAGCCAATCTGCGAAATTGCAAGCTGGAGCAGATACAGGCGGGATTGACCTTTCCTACGCAGGAACAGCTTCACATCCCGCCATTCATGGAGACAAGCTTTGCGGGCGCGAATCTGGAAGAGGCGAGCTTCAAGGGAGCCGATGTCAGAGGAGCGGATTTTCGGGGAGCGATGTTGAAGAACACGAGCTTTGCGGATGCGGATTTGGAGGGAGCGACGTTTTTGGCAGGGGATGTGAAGCATCTCGACCTGAACGAAGCACAATTGCAGCGCATCTTGATCGTCGAAGCTTGATGGACAGAAGCTCCGCAAAGGGACCGGGAGGGAATATGGAATATTTCATCATTTCGCAGGACGAGAACGTGGAAAATATGATCCGATTTGCCGGTTTGAAATCGACTAACAAAACAATAGAGGTTACGCCGGAGCAGGCGGACGACATTCATGACATTACCGTGGTATTTGTGGAAGGCAGCGCAGATAGCGTCTATCCCGATTATATCGGCAAACCGGTCGTATTCGTGGCGGATGAACTGAAAAAGGTGCTGGAGCTGTATGATCCAGGGCTGGTATTCAAATGCGCCATCTTATCGAATCCGCAGCACAGCATGCAAAAGGTATATTGGCTGCTGCTGCTTCCTAGGGTGGACTGCTTATCGGAGCATACGGAATTTTACAAAACAGGGGCAGTCAAAAGCATCGTAATCGATCATGCGAAGGCTGCCGAGCATGCGATCTTTCGGGTTCAGGGCTTGCTTGAAAAACACGTCATCATCAATCTCGATGTGGCGGAGAGCCTGTTAAGAAGAGACTTGTTGGGTATGCGTCTGGAAAAGGTGCGGAGCCACTGCGCGGCAGAACCGGCGTTGTCCGATGCGGAAGCGGAGCAGCGAGGATAAGGCGGTTCATTGAAAAGGAAAGTCAGGAGGGGATTGTAATGGAGGAAATGATGGATGGTGGAGGCGGCGAACAGAAGGAGCCCAAATATGTTGTACACGGCGCGTATTGCATGTGCACCCAAGGGACGCGTCCGGCCCGGCTGGTCGTTCCCGCCAGCCATGGGGATTACATTCATGATCAGCCGCAGCTGAATGTCGAGGATCGCGTTCCAATGACTAACATCAGGCCGTTTGGCTTATGCCAAAGCACGGAAAATCCCGCTGTACAGGCCGTAATTGCTGCGCTGCCTCCTATGCCGAAGCAAGAGGAGGCAGGATGGTTCGCCAGTCTGTTCATTAAAAAGGAAGCGCCGCCCCCAGAAGAGGTTCCGGCGCCTGTATGCGTAGCGATGTGCGTTCCGAATGTGACGATGCCTTGGCAATCAGGGAAAGACAACGTATCGATCGGGGGATCGGACGCGCTGCTGAGCACCTGCTGGAATTCATGCACGTATGGAGGAGTCATAACGATAATTCACGATGGGCAAAGGGAGTAGCTAACCTAAGGGAGGAGGGAAGGAAGAGGATGAGGATTAGATACGCGGGGTTGATTCTCGATATTCAGGTTGATTTGCAAAGCCTGACCGGACTTACCCTGACCAAAGAGGTTAATGAGCATGTGCAGCTTCAATTCAGCGCCATCATTCCGGAGGAGAAGAAGGATAGCTGCATCCATGAACTTGAATTCGGCGCTCCGGTCGTCCTGTATCAAGAGCTTGAAGACAGTGGGGAGCGGAAGGGGGAAGACAGAAGCAACCAAGGGGAAATTCTGTTTCATGGCATGATTCGCAATGTGGAAATCCGGTGCATACGAAGTGTGTATGTGTTGGAAATTGACGCCGTGTCCCATACATACGCTTTAGATATGGAACGGAAAAGACGTTCCTTTCAACAAGTGGACATGACCTACCGTGAGGTGATTGAGCAGGTTCTGAAGGAGGAGCCGAACGCCTATTTTCAGGATCACGCTTCTGAAGATGCGAAGATCGGCCGGCTCATCGTGCAATATGAGGAGACCGACTGGCAGTTTATTAAGCGGCTTGCATCGCATTTTGAGGCCGTTGTCGTGCCGGATGCAGCTTCGGGATCAGCTCGCTTCTCGCTTGGTGTTTCTACGGATCATGAGCCTGTCGATGTAGCGGACGATCAGTATGTCATCTGGAACGACCTGCGCCGCTGCCTTTTTGCCCAGACGAATGAGAACCCTGAACTGCGGGACACGGATTTTATCAGCTTTGAGGTGGATACGCTAGCCTCACTTCCCCTGGGGGGACGAGTGAGCTTTGGACGGCGGTTGTTCGTCATCCGCCGAGCAAGGGCCATCGTACAGGATGGCATATTGCAGTACACGTATACCTTCTGCACTGCTGACGGCGTAAGGCAAGGTTATATCGCCAATGCCCGGATTCAAGGGGTGTCCCTGGAAGGTAAAATTACCGAGATTTCGAGAAATCAAATCCGGCTGCATCTCGGCATTGATCCTGCGCACGCGCAGGGCAGCACGTGTTGGTTTCCTTACTCCACAGGCATAGACAACCAGATTTCGTACCTGATGCCGAAGCCGGGGTCTCAGGTCATGCTGCATTTTCCGACGATGAATGAAGGAGAAGCGATCGCCATCGGAGCGGTCAGGAAGGGAGCGGAGCAGAGCAAGTATGGGCATAAAATGTCCGACCCGCAGAACAGAGCCCTCAACAACGACACGGGCAAAGAAATGCGGCTGAGCGCCCAAGACATCGTGTTCAGCGCCAATGACGCAAACAGCATCAAGCTGCGTCTGTCGGGAGACGGTGTCGTGGAGATCGTCTCCGATACCGACTTGTATGTGCGGGCCTTCGCCGATATGACGATGGGAGAGAGCGAGAGCGCAAGTGCGGCAGCGGACGCGCCTCCGGTCGTTCCGAAGCGGATCGCCATCACTGCGGGTGAGGACGTGTTCATTAGCCGCAGTCCAGGGGAGTTCGTCGATCCCGCACACGCCATTGCGATACAGGATATGACCTATGTGATGGCTGCAAAAATCATCTATTTGGGTGAGCCGGGTAAAGCGCCGGCAGAGACGTTCGACGACAGCGCGCAGCTGGCCGAGGACGCCAAATTGATGAAAGAGGTCAACGATCACGCGCTGGCCTATCGGGAAGCCTGCATTGCCAAGGCGGAGCAGGCGAAGAGCAAATTCGGGTTCGGTGCGATCGCCTTGGTGGTCGGCGTCGTTGCCGTAGCAGTCGCCACTGTGGCAACGGGGGGCGTTGCCCTTCCCCTCATTGTCGGCGTTGCCGGAACCGTCTCCGCCGCTGTAGGGGTCAGCGAGATTGCGGAGGGGCGGGAGGATTTCGCCAAGGCTCAGGTGGGAGACCTGTCCCAATCCCACAACTTCATGCGGGATACCGTGCTCGGCGGCAATGAGGAGCTGTACAATATCGTCAAATACGGCTCGGTGACCATCTCCGTTCTGGGCGGGGGATTCATGCTCGGCGGAACGACCGTCCTGACCGGCGGATTAACCGGCGGGGCCATCAATACGGCAATTACGGCGATATTCGATCCGTACGATCCCTTGAATGGCAGTCAGACAGGGGAAGGCTTCTTCGGTCATTATTTGAAAAGCTTTTACAATGGCGCACTGGCGGGAACGATCTCTGGCGGCATATTGAAAGGGATACCGTGCGGATCGGGGATGCTGACCCAGTTCGGGGGCAGATATACGGCGAGCTTCGTGTCATCGAACGTGCTGGAGATCAGCAATACCGGCGGCGCGGATCTATTCGGCAATGCGGTGCGCAGCGTCTTTGGCGCAGCGTTCTCTTTTGCGGGAGGCAAAAATCCGTTCGGCAAATACGGAGCGGCGGTAACCGGAGATATGACCGGGGAAACGGCGATGCAGCTGTGGAAAAATGGAAATATCGATACAGCAACCTTTTTGAGCCAATTGAAGATGTCCTTAGTAAGCAATGTGGGGAATCTGGTTACTAAGGGAGACCCGATCGATGTTGCCAAAGGAAGGTTCTACCTGCAAGCGACCGATCTGGTCGTCCATGATATCGGAGACACGCTGGAGCTGACCCGAAGCTTTAACTCGCTTAATCCATTCGTCGGCATGATGGGCAGAGGCTGGCTGTTTGCCTTTGAGAGCTCGCTGACCCGGCTGGAGGATCGCATGTTTCTCATCTGCACGGACGGGCATTATGAGAGCTTTGTCAAGCAGGGGGACGTATGGAAGAACGAACGGGCGGGAGCGCTCGATTATCGCCTGAGCGAGGAACCGGCAAGAGGCCGGTATGTCGTCAAGCACAAGCGGCAGACCTACGTCTACGACGGGGCTACCGGACGGCTGGAATCCATCAGCGACCGCAACGGCAACCAGACGACGCTTGCTTATGACGAACAGGGCCTGCGCACGTTGACCACACCGGGCGGCAAGGTGCTTGCCTTTACATGTGAAAACGGGAAAGTTATTAAAATTGTGGACAACATTGGCCGCAAAGTCGAGTACCGATATGCAGGAGAGCTGCTCATTGGCGTGACGTACCCGAACGGGGGCGCAGTCGCGTATGCCTATGACGAGGAGGGGCGTATCCTTTCCATTACGGATCAAAACGGCCACACCTATGTCCGCAACGTCTACGATAGCGCTGACCGGGTCATTCGGCAGTACGATCAGGAGGGCCATGTCACAGAGATCGCGTATGACGAGCGGGCAAGGCTCACCACCTTCACGTTCCATGCGACCGGAGTGGTGGAGAAATACAAATACAACCGCAATTATTTGGTCACCGAAATTCATTATGATGACGGTACACATGAAGCTTATACGTATGACCAATATCAGAACAAAGACAGCCACACCGATGCGAGCGGGGCTATCACGCGTTGGGTGTACGACGAATACGGCAATTTGCTTGAGGAGGCGCAACCTGACGGAACGAAGGTGCTGCACCGGTACGATAGCGACCAGAACCGGATCAGCACGATGACGAACAGTGGAAGCGACACCGTCTATACTTATGACGAACGTGGCAATCTGCTTGAGGAAAAAGCGTCTATCGATGATGCGGATTATGCCGTCACCACGTATACGTATGACGCGCGCGGCATGCTGCTGAGCCGGACGGATCCGGCAGGCCATAAGACAAGCTTCCGGTATGACGCGAAGCATACGGATGCGCCGACCCTTGTTCAGGATGCGGAAGGCCAGCAATTCAGGTACGGCTATGACGAAGCGGCCCGGATGACGAGCATAACGACCGCTTATGGAACGGTGGAGTTTGCCTACAATGCGATCAATCAACGGACGCGCATCACCGACGCCGAAGGCAACACCACCCTCATGTTCTACGATCCGATCGGGAACTTGATCAAGAAGGTGCTGCCGAACGAATATATCGAGCAGATCGGCAGCGGCAAAGGGACGGAGTACCGCTATGACTTCATGGACCGGCTCATTCGGACAACCGACCCGATGCAGAACGAGTATCGCGTCATGTACGACATTCATGACAACCTGCTGAAAGAAGTCAATCCGAACCATTACAGCCGAGCTGCCGATGACGGTGCGGGGATGGAATACGTGTACGACCATAGGAACCGCCGGATCAAAACCTTGTACCCGGACGGCGGGATTGCCCGTACGAAATACGACGCCGCCGGAAATGTGATCAAGACCATCGATCCTGAGCGATATGATCCTGAGACGGATGATGGCCCGGGCACCGAATACGCTTATGATGCAATGAACCGCCTCATCCAGATTACCGACCCGGCAGGCAACATCAGCAAGCGATTCCTGTACGACAGCGCTGGACGGGTGGTCAAGTCCATCGACGCCAAAGGCTGGATGAGCGCCAAAACGGATGAAGAGCGCTTCGGCACATTGTATGCTTATAACCGGATAGGCTGGCTGACCGAAAAACGGGAGCCGGTGGAGGCAGCGGACGGTACGATTCTATACAAGCTGACTCTGTACCGCTACGACAAAGCGGGCAATCCGATCGAAGAGAAACGGACGACGGAGCATGTCGGTGAGACTGGATACGCGAGCCGATACAATAGCATCTGCTATCGTTATGACAAGCTGGGCCGGGTAAATCTGATCTACGACGACACGGGTGCAGAAGTCCGCTACACCTACGACTGCCTGAATCAGAAAACATCCGAGCGGCGCAAGCTGAGCGCGCAAAAAGTCCAGATCACCCGCTACGAATACAATGCGGCGGGACTGCTTGAGCGCAAGCTGGATCTAATAGACGTGGAAGATTTGGCGGAAGGTGCGAAGAAGGCAAATGACGGAGACAAGATTGCCGCAGTGACTTCCTATTCGTATGACCGGAACGGCAATGTTACCAAGCTGATCGTGCCGGAAGGGTATGAGACCGAGGCCAGCTATGATATGGCTGGGCGGATCGTTCAGATCAGCCGCCGCGAGAGCAAGCACGCCAAGGCAAGAAGCGTCTACTTCAAGTACGACCGGGCGGGCAATGTGCTGGAGGAAACGGATACGAACGGAAACCGCGTCACCTACGACTATGACGTGATGAACCGGCAAATCCGCATCACCGGTAAGCGGGGCGACACGACGCGGCTGTTCTACGACAAGACGGGCCAAGTCATCAAGCATGTAGCGCCGAATCAATATAATCCGCTTACCGATGATGGCGAGGGCACGGTCTATCGCTACGATGCGTTGAACCGACTGACGGAAGTGTCCGATGCGTACGGCCACATCGTGGAGCAGAACCGGTACAATCAAGCCGGAGAGTTAATCCGCAAGCAGAGCGAAGGGATCGGCATCGAATACACGTATACGATTGGCGGCCGGGTGAAGCAGATCCGCACCGAGGAGGCCAGCGCCCGGGGCAAGGTGAGCCAGGAATATACCTACGACGCGGCCGGCAACATTACGGGCATCGTGGACGGCGAGGGGAACGCGACCCGGCATACCTTGGATGCGTGGGGGAACATCAAGGTGCTTACCCGCGCGGACGGAAGCGAAGAGCGATACAGCTACGACCGTGCAGGAAATATAACAAGCTCGACGGACGGCAACGGGCACACGACCTTGTACCGTTACAACAGTCTGGGCAAGCTGGCCGCCGTTGAGGACCCGTCGCAGCAGGCGCTGGTATACCAGTACGACAAGCAGGGCCGCTTGGCGCGGCACATCGACCGCAACGAGCGCGTCATCGAGTACGCATACAACTTCGACGACCAATTGGTGAAGCGCAGAGAAGCATCCACCGGCGCGGAAGAAGCCTATATGTACAACGACGACGGCACCTTGAAGACGGCGGTCAACGCGCATGTGCGGTATGACTATACCTACACGCCGGATGGCAAGCTGACGGCGAAGTATATGAGCGAGCCTCAGAGCGGAATCCATCGCAAGGGCGAAGGGAGCCAGCCGAAATGGTTCCAGGGCACGCAGTCCGGGCAAGGTGCGGATGGAGCGAGCGGACGAGGCGGACAGCCATGGCCAAGCGGTGTGCACGGTCTGGTCGGCTCCGGCGCGCGCAAAGTGTTGGAGTATCACTATGACGCAGATGGGAATATCACCAGACAAACCGACGCAGCGGGCAGACATACGGAATACCGCTATGATAAAATAGGCCGTATCGAAGAAGTGCTGCAGGGACGGGATAGCGTAGCGAAATACAGCTATGGCGAAGGCAGCCGCATCGCCTCGATCCTGTATGGCAGCGGCGTCAACGTCTAATACGGATATGATGGGGACGGCCATATAACGAGCCTACGGGCGGCGAGTCAAGAAGGCCAGGACCTGATGCGGCACACCTATAGCTACGACAACAACGGCAACCAGATTGCCAAGATGGAGCAGCATCAGCTCACCTTGTACGGCTACGACCGTTTGAACCGCCTGTTGGAGGCGGATTACGGAAGCGGAGCGCAAGAGTCGTTCAGCTACGACCGTGCCGGGAACCGCATTCGCCGCGTGTTGGACGGGCAGACAACGAGCTATACCTACGACAGCCGCAATCGGTTGTTGTCGTTCTTGGAAGAGGATAGTCGCCAAACCGAGTTCGAATACGATCGCCAAGGCAATATGGTCTCGGAACGATCCGGCAGCGGCACCACGACCTATTCGTACGATGCGTTCAACCGGACCGCCAAGGTGGAGAAGCCGGATGGCAGCCATATTCACCATGAGTACGACCCCGAGGGTCTGCGCAGCCGCCTCCGCGAGAACGGCGTCACCAGCCGCTTCGTGTATGACGGATGGAGCATGGTCAACGAGCTGGACGGGGAACATAACGTCAAGGCATCCTATGTCCGCGGCCATGAATGGCTGGCGCAGGTGGATGGCAAGGGAGATTCCTACTACTATCTGAACAACCAGCACGGCGATGTCGCGCACATCACGAACCGCCTCGGCGGAATCGTAAACAGCTACGAGTACGACGCGTTCGGTCGCACCTTATCCGCCACAGAAGGCATCCCGAACCGCTTCCGCTATGCGGGCGAGCAATTCGATCACACGACGGAGCAGTATTACCTGCGCGCGCGGTTCTATAACCCTGTAATCGCCCGGTTCACCCAGGAGGACGAATACCGCGGCGATGGTCTGAATCTGTATGTGTATGTCGGGAACAACCCGATTAATTATGTGGACCCGAGCGGGTACAGCAGCCAGTCTGTTGGATGTGGTGGTGGTGGCAAGAAAGAAGGGCCTTATGAGGGGACGGGTGAAGCGGGCGTAAGTAAGGTTGATGGATGGTTAGTTGGGAAAAAAGGCGAGGTTAATTGGAAGAGCAGACCTAACTTTGGACATACTTTTGAAACACATGGTGCAGGTAATAAGAATTTAGAGTCATTGAAAGGACGAGCAAGAACTGTTAATGAACTAGGAAAAATGACAGAACAAGGTCAATGGCTTGATAATCAAAAAACAGCAGAATTTCTAAATTCGTACGGTAAAGTTGATAAGCCAACCATTGTTGATATACCAGAGGGGTTAGGACAAGTAATAAAACCATCTTGGGATATAATACCAGCTACAAAAGCAGTTATTATCCCTAGTTCAAAAACGGGTAAACTAATAACTTCATATCCTGTAAGTGAAGCATTTAAATTGAAATAGTAATTGAAAAAAGGAGGAAAAATTCAATGTTTAGAATGTATTTACAGCATAAAAACAACTTTGACAAATTGACTATTGAAGAAAAAGAATATGATGATGATCTTGATGATGAAACTAGTATAATATCTGACATTTGTAAATATTTACATCAAACTAAAAATATTGAGTTTATTGTTTCAGGGTTTGGAAGTGAACTTTGGCCAGTAGATTGTAATTTCGACCTTCCATTGATTATTGAAGAATTGCCAGAGATAATTCAAAATTTCAATAAAAATGAATACAACTTCCGCTTAGGTTTTTATGAGCAGGGTGTAATGAGGGAGATAGGCTTTAGAGAGGAAGGTGGAAAGATGCAGTTAGAATGCAAAAGTTTAATACCTGGATGGTTACCATCACCTTCGCACATAGTAATGGAAAAGTCAGACGTGAAAAAAATGCTAGAAGAATTGTTTGAAAATTTTATTGCTTATAGCAAAAAGGTATGTCCAGAACTACTAAATGAAAAACTTTTTAGGGATTGGATTTACCTTAATAATATCTCTTATATGTTAGAATAAGGTACAAAGTGCTTATGAAACCTCAGAGGGGAAAATTACAATTCACTAAGCACAACAGATTATTGGGTTCACAGGTAAAGCTAAGCCTTGCAAATTTATTAAATCAGGTCTTATTGGAGATATATTCTCTGTTGAGACCTGTTTCTTTTTGCCCCGCCCAAGACAAGAAAAGCGGCGGGGCTACCCAGTGTCGAATGAATCACCTTTACGACTATGAATAAAAGTAACCCTAGTGATACCAGGAGGCCACTGAAAAAGTCCCTTAGTCCTGAAAGAGACCATTCTTCATTTTT
>NZ_JAJNBZ010000059.1:0-855 GCF_021369635.1 Paenibacillus profundus
ACTACATTTTGATGCGCTCCGTGCGTTTGCGACGTAATGCTTTGCACTTGGCCTGTTGGCTGGAAGCTATTCGGTACTACATTTTGATGCGCTCCGTGCGTTTGCGACGTAATGCTTTGCACTTGGCCTGTTGGCTGGAAGCTATTCGGCACTACATTTTGATGCGCTCCGTGCGTTTGCGACGTAATGCTTTGCACTTGGCCTGTTGGCTGGAAGTTGTTCGGCACTACATTTTGATGCGCTCCGTGCGTTTGCGATGTAATGCTTGGCACTTGGCCCGTTGGCTGGAACTGCTGTCCCGTATATGTTTGGGCTACGATGCTATGTAAGCCACCAGGCTGATAGCCGCTGCCGAAGCTGTTTTGGTAGTTGCTTGCGATACCGCCGGACAAACCTTGATTCGTCGAGCCGTAGCCGCCTTGACCGCTGTAGCTGTTGTTGTACGACCCTTGATTGGCCGTGCTGCCGGATGGACCCGAGTTGTTGCCGCTGTACGTGCTTGCCACGATGCCGCCGGACACCCCTTGGTTCATCGTGCCGTAGCCGCTTTGACCACTGAAGTTGTTGTACGCGCCTTGGTTAGCCGTGCTGCCGGATGGACCCGAGTTGTTGCCGCTATACGTGCTTGCCACGATGCCGCCGGACACCCCTTGGTTCACCGTGCCGTAGCCACTTTGGCCACTGAAGTTGTTGTACGCGCCTTGGTTGGCCGTGCTGCCGGACGGACCCGAGTTGTTGCCGCTATACGTGCTTGCCACGATACCGCCGGACACCCCTTGGTTCATTGTGCTGTAGCCGCTTTGGCCACTGAAGTTGTTGTACGCGCCTTGGTTGGCCGTGCTGCCGGACGGACCC
>NZ_JAJNBZ010000059.1:952-18544 GCF_021369635.1 Paenibacillus profundus
CCCGGGTTGTTGCCGCTGTATGTGCTAGCTACGATACCGCCAGACAGCCCAGCGCCGCTAGACGGAACCTGACTGTTTTGCCGAAATTGTTGGTATGTCATGCCATATCCTCCTTATGCTATTCACTTGGCCGAACTACGCCCGGCACTCATCGTTATTATGGATAGACAGGTAGGATGTTTATGCACATGAAATAAATAATTTCCGCCATCTCGGTTTATCCGCGCCGTTACGCGTTCATTCGTCCTCTCGCGCGATCATGCGCACCTTCCGCCGGAATTAATTCTCCTGCTTTTCCGAGTCCAGTCGGCGGCATATGGTTATACACCGCTTCATAATGTCCCGGCTCCATCCGATATGTTTCATGATATACGCCAACACTGCCGTCCTTATATGATTTATGGAACTGGCGCCACGTCTCCTTATGGAATCCTTGCTTCGCATAGCGCTCCAGATCTTCGAAGGAACGCCAATACTGAATGAGCATCGGTCCGTTACGCCCGATGTAATACTCAGCATGCAGAAATCCATGCTCCTTATCTTGGTATAATTCCTTCATCATACGCGGCATCGCTCGAAATACGGGCACCCATTTTCGAAAGGCAAACAGCCGGTTTATCCGCATTCCGATAATGAAGACGACGAACGGTCCATCCATTTGGG
This sequence comes from Paenibacillus profundus, assembly GCF_021369635.1. GTDB lineage: Bacteria > Bacillota > Bacilli > Paenibacillales > Paenibacillaceae > Paenibacillus_B > Paenibacillus_B profundus. Next base: position 1,616 of record NZ_JAJNBZ010000059.1, read on the forward strand.
CCGCATAACGGCCAAGCTTCACCTTCATCCTCTCACACCCTCATTTCTTCAATATATTAAGATGTTCCTCATAACAGCGCACAATATCACGGCGTTGCATAATATGGGCCGTCAAATACGCGCCATAAAAAATCGTAAACAACATCGCCGTCATCTGCTCGACGCTGAGTTCGGTATTTGCTTGTCCATCCGCCCTCGCCTCTTCCACGATACGCTCCATCAATACATCCATCCGCGGGTCCACCGCTCTCGCCTGCCTCTTCTCTTCAGGAAATAAAAGGGAAATTTCCGCATCGCTCAACGTAGGCATGCACGGGTGCATCTTCGCTTCCGCTAGCAGTCCGATGAGCCGCAGCATCATGCCGGGTCTTCTCTGATCCTCAGTCGCAACGCTGGCGAATAAGTGCTCAGCCGTCTCCCATCCGCGCAGCCCGCGCTTCTCGATTTCGAGCCAGCGGCCCGTCAGCCAGACGCACATGTAGTAGATGAGAATATCCTCTTTCTGTGGAAAGCACTTAAAGAATGTTACCTTCGACACTTCAGCACGGGCGCAGATGTCCTCCACTTTCATGTCGCGAAATGGTTGGTGAACGATTAATTCTAGACTCGCTTCATAGAGCGCCAGCTTCGTCTTCGCTTTCTTGCGTTCTCTGAGTGAAATGTTCTCCATATTCATCTCCTTTCGCACAACTTAATCTAAATTAAGCATACTCAAGTTAATTAATTTACTCAAGTTAATTTTTAATAATAATTCGCGGATATTTGAACTTGGAGGAGAATTGATTGTACAATGGATGTGATTTCATAGAGTAGAAGAGAAAGTAGAAAAGGAGATAGAAATGTGTTTGAGTGGAAAAATATATTTCGCGGGGTGCTCATCGGCACGAGTGATCTTATTCCTGGAGTGAGCGGGGGCACCATTGCCGTCATTCTTGGATTTTACGAGAGATTAATTGCGGCTATTAGCGGATTTTTCAGCCGGGAGTGGAAGAAGCATCTTGGATTTCTCATTCCGCTAGGAATCGGGGTAGGCGCTGCGCTATTGCTTCTTAGTAAAGTGATGAAGTGGCTGCTAGCTGAACATCCACAGCCGACCTTCTTTTTCTTTCTGGGACTTATTCTTGGTATTCTTCCGTTCTTATGGAAGGAAGCGGATGGATCTCGCAATTTCAAGCCTGTCCATTACGTCATATTGCTTATAGCAGCCGCAGCGGTCGCCTGTACGGGCTTCTTCAAACCGGAAGACCATAGTCCGGTAATCGAGCTGTCGCTATCCTCCGGCATATTCCTATTCTTTGCGGGTTGGCTCGGAAGCATGGCCATGATTCTGCCAGGCATTAGCGGCTCATTCGTCCTGCTGCTCCTTGGAGCGTATCCGACGGCGATCCACGCCTTGTCTAGCTTGGATATTCCACTTATCGCGGTAATCGGAAGCGGGGTTATCGTCGGATTTATCGTGAGCAGCAAATTTATCCGCTATTTGCTGACCAGCTTTCCGGTCATTATGTACGCAATCATAATTGGGATGGTCGTCGGCTCGCTTGGCGTTGTTTATCCAGGACTGCAAGAGTCTTGGGTCTCGCTCATCGTCAGCCTGCTCACCTTGATCATCGGCTTCATCGCCGCACTGTATTTGGGTAAGCAGCAGCCGCAATAAATTATGTGCAACGTTCCCATCCAATGAACAAAGGCACCTCGTCCTATCGGCGGGGTGCCTTGTTGCATGTACGGGTGTGGTTGTCCGTGAAGCCCATATTCCACATGCGGAATATTTGATGATAGCTAAAGAAGTCATTCATGGAGTATTTCAATCTATTGCGCATCCGTATAACGATGATAGCTGACATGCAGAGGACGTAATTCCAGCCACCGTTGAAACGTAATTCCTTGCTCCTGTTCTTCATACAACGGGTGCTCCGTCTCCCCCAGACTGATTTCAGGCGTTGCCGATTTGGCATGGAACGTCACCTGCACGGGTAAAGCAAGCGTATCTGGATATCCCGGAATGGCTGACGACAGTCTCCCCTTCACCTGTTCAGGCTTGGAATGCACGTCCTTCTTCGTTCCGTGTAACACATGTTCCGGATTGATCAACACCCAGACATCCCAGCTTACCTGTCCGCGGCCATTGCGGAACGGGACCGTCAGACTTCCGTGAACGTAGTAGTATTGATCGTCCATAATACATTCTTCCGCCGTCAAGCGGCAACGTTCTTCCCGTTCCCATGGTTCGATCTCCGTCACATAGAATGGGGCCGAACAATCGGTGTAGACACTGCCTGTAGATAGTTCACCCTGCTTGCGCAGCCTGATGCGGTGCCGCCTCCGAAGCTTAGCCATTTCATGCGATTGGCTGTTCGCATATTTCTGTATTGTGGTTTCCATATCTCTCCACTCCCTCCACTATTCATTTACGCATAAAGTGGCAAAGGAGTGGTGGTTAAATTGTGAACAATTTTCAACATAATTCAACAAATTTATACACCAAAATGTCGAATGTTGTCGAAATTTAATTCGGCTTATTTTCAATCCGCTTACATACGCGGCACGCTTCTATCGTATCATGTTCCGATCGTCACTTCACCCCCATCAACGATAGGCAAAAGAGAGCAAGTCTCTGTGATCATACTGGCATTATATCAGCCGTTTCATGCCATGATTTGAGAAACGGGAGCCAAAAAATCCCCTCTGAATCGAGGGGATCATACTGCGTCATGTTTTGCTTGCTAACGGTTCAGCAGACTGCCCACATAGCGAAGCAGTTCGTTCGCGCATACCGGGCAATAACCGTGCCCCTCCATAAGGCGGGCCGACACCTCGTTAATACGCTTCAGTTGGTTCTCGTCCGGCGTCTTCGTCGATGTGGTAATCTTGACGATGTCCTTCAGATCAGCGAACAGCTTCTTCTCGACCGCTTCACGCAGCCGATCATGGCTGTTGTAATCGAATTTTCGCCCTTTGCGAGAATAGGACGATAGACGAATCAAAATTTCCTCACGGAACGCTTTCTTCGCATTTTCCGACACTCCGATTTGCTCCTCAATGGAGCGCATTAGCCTCTCGTCCGGCTCCATCTCATCGTCGGTCAGCGGGTCGCGGATCTTTTTCCAGTTGCAAAATGCCTCAATGTTGTCTAAATAGTTCTCGAACAACGTCTTCGCCGACTCCTCGAACGAATAGACGAACGCCTTCTGCACTTCCTTCTTAGCCAGATTGTCGTATTCCTTGCGCGCCACGGAAATAAAATTGAGATACCGTTCCCGCTCTTCCTTCGTAATCGAAGCGTGCTGATCCAGGCCGTCTTTCATCGCCCGCAGCACATCCAATGCATTAATGCATTGCAAATCCTGCTTAATAAGTGCACTGGAGATGCGATTGATGACATAACGCGGATCCACTCCGGACATGCCTTCCTCCGTGAACTCGCTCTGCATTTCCTTCAAATCATTCTCTTTATAACCCTCCACTTCCTCGCCATCATACATGCGCATCTTCTTGACGAGGTCCATGCCCTGCTTCTTCGTCTCCTTCAGACGGGTCAAGATAGAGAAGATGGCAGCCGCCTTGAGCGCATGCGGCGCTATATGCACATGGCTCATATCGCTCTGCCCGATAAGCTTCGAATAAATCTTTTCTTCCTCTGATACCTTCAAATTGTACGGAATCGGCATCACGATCATCCGTGATTGCAGCGCTTCATTTTTCTTATTGGAAATAAAAGCCTTATACTCGGATTCGTTCGTATGCGCAATGATCATTTCATCCGCCGAGATTAACGCGAACCGCCCTGCCTTGAAGTTCCCCTCTTGCGTTAGTGAGAGCAAATTCCACAGAAACTTCTCGTCACACTTCAACATTTCTTGAAATTCCATCAAGCCCCGGTTCGCCTTGTTCAACTCTCCGTCGAAGCGGTATGCGCGCGGATCGGATTCCGATCCGAATTCCGTAATCGTGGAGAAATCGATGCTGCCCGTCAAATCAGCAATATCTTGCGACTTCGGATCAGATGGGCTAAATGTGCCGACACCGATGCGGTTCTCCTCAGATACCAGCACCCGCTCCACTTCCACGCTCTCAATATCGCCATTGAATTCGGTTTTGAGCCGCATCTGGCAGGATGGGCATAGGTTGCCCTCGATACGAACGCCAAGCTCCTTCTCTACATCCGCTCTTAGCTCATGCGGGATCAGATGTAGAGCCTCTTCATGCATCGGGCATCCCTTAATCGCGTAGACAGCGCCACGTTCGGTGCGCGAGAACTGCTCGAGACCCCGCTTTAATATCGTGACAAGCGTTGATTTCCCGCCGCTTACCGGACCCATTAAGAGTAGAATCCGCTTGCGCACATCCAATCGTTTCGCAGCAGAATGAAAGTATTCTTCCACTAATTTTTCAATCGCACGATCCAGACCGAAGATTTCTTTTTCAAAAAATTTATATCGTTTATGCCCGTCGACTTCCTCCACACCGTATGAGGCAATCATCTCATACACGCGTGCATGAGCCGTCATCGCTGGTGCGGGATCGTGACGAAGCAACTCGACGTATTCTTTAAATGATCCGGTCCAGGCCAATCGTTCGCTCTCGGCTCGGTGCTCAGCAATCCGTTTGAATATGTCCATCCCTCTAAACCTCCAATGCTCCCGATTTGCAACACAGCCCTCCATCGCCGCCACATCTTTCTGTCTGTTCTTGGGGTTAGTGACCTTTTTGAACACTCACTTCTTAAATGGTCTCTCTATGTTGTATGCATTCACCTTCGCAACCAACTAGGCTTTTGTCTTATTTAAGCCAACAACAGATAAAAAAATAGTGTATTACATACCTATGCGGACCGAGCTCTTTAATATCACGAATTTTTGGAGCTGGGCACAGAGAAAGGCGGACTGTGCTCATGCCGTGTTATAATGGTTCCGCAGACAGCAATCGCACGGGAATTTCATCGGTTGAAAATGATGGTTGAAGAGTGAGTGGGCAAGGGGGAATTGGTCGATGGTGTCCTTACATGGGCTTCAGGGAGAAATGATGCGCGAGCAGAATACATCCGCTCCGATGGAAGAACAGGAAACCGAGCGCAAGAAGAGCAACCGCAAAGAGTCGGAGCTGTATGCGCCGCTCAAAGCTTATTTTGAGGCGCAAGGGTACGAGGTGCGGAGCGAGGTGCGTCATTGCGATATCGTTGCATTGAGGCCAGACGCCGCAGATGAGGAGCCCGTCATCGTAGAATTGAAATCTTCCTTCAATCTTACGCTTGTGCTGCAGGGGTTAGAGCGGTTGAAGCTGTCCTCACAGGTATATGTAGCGGTGGAGAAAAAGAAAGTGACAGGCAAGAGCCATCCCGTCAGCGCGCTGCGGCAGCTGTGCCGCAAGCTCGGTCTCGGGCTCATCATGGTCACGTTCTATAAACGAAAGCCGCCGTTCGTGGAGCTCATGTGCGAGCCAGGCAACGATGACGGCATCTATATGGCTACGAAGCCGATCAAGACGCGTGCCGCCAAGCTTGTACGGGAATTTTCCGCGCGCAGCGGGGATTACAACGTCGGCGGAATTACGAAGCAGCCGCTCGTGACGGCTTATCGGGAGAAGGCGCTCCGCGTAGGCGCCGCACTGCGGGATGGCGCCATGAAGGCATCCATCGTTCGCGACCGCACTGGGGTCGGTGAGGCGGCTGCCATCTTGCAGCGCAATTATTACGGCTGGTTCGTCAGGGTCAACCACGGCGTGTACGCCTTAACCCCTGATGGGCAAGAAGCATTGACACGTTATGCTCACATTATAGCGAGGCTACCTGGCTTGTCACCATGTTAGACAGGTGCCAGTGCAAGCGTACGGTACGATACGTCCGCTTGCACATAGTCATACGCATTATACGCCTGAGTAACGGCCGAAAAATTCAGATACCGCTTCAGTCAGCCGCTCCATCCCGGTACGGATAGTCTCGGGCTGGGCGAATGAGAAGTTCAGGCGCATCGTGTTGCGCTTCGGCTCTCCAGCATAGAAGGATGTGCCCGGTACGAAGGCAACGCCCTTCTCCACCGCACATTTCAGTAAGGTCTGCGCATCCAAGCCCTCCGGCAGCTCAACCCAGAAGAACATGCCGCCCTGCGGCGTATTCCATTTCGTATCACGCCACATGTCTTTTTGCAATTCTGTCGCCATCGTCTCCATCCGCTCTTTGTAGACCGCCGAGAGCTTGTGAATATGGTCGTCTAGGTTGAACACTTCCGGCAGCAGCATCTCGCTTAAGATAAGCTGATCCAGAACACTGGAATGGAGGTCTGAAGACTGCTTCGCACGCGCTATCATACGGATGATCCGTTCGTCGGCGACAATCCAACCGGTACGCAGTCCCGGTGCGACCGTCTTACTGAATGTGCTCGTATAAGCGACGATTCTATCATCCGTCCGTCCTTCCAGCGCCGCGATATTCGGCACGCGATCGGAAGTAAAGCGCAGGTCTCCATACGGATCGTCTTCGAGAATTAACACTTCGTGTTCGCGGCACAAGCGGAGCAGCGCTTCTCTCCGTTCCAAGCTCCAGACGCGGCCGGTCGGATTGCCGAAGGTCGGCACGACGTAGACGAATTTCGGTTGATGCTGCTTCAGCTTGGCCGCCAAGTCCTCAGGCACCATGCCGTTATCATCGCTTTCCACTGGAATGACGCGTGCATTGTACATTCCAAGCACCTGCAGACAAGCAAGGTATGTCGGATTCTCTACGAGTACGACATCCCCTGGATCAAGCATTGCTCTGGTGAATAAGTCTATCGCCTGCTGCGATCCCGAAGTGATCAGCAATTCATCCGCTTCAGCCTGAATGTTGCGTTGGCTTCCCAAGCGGACGGCCAGACGCTCCCGCAGGCTCAACGTCCCTTCCGTCAAGCCGTATTGCAGCGCTTGCGGACCTTGGCGGAATACCCGCTCCGAAGCATTCCGAATCGCATCTACAGGGAACCATTCTTCAGCTGGAAGCCCTCCGGCAAAGGATATGATTGACTTTCCTTGAGTTAATTTCAAAATATCGCGTACAGCCGAGCTTTCAACCGATTGAATGCGCTTTGAAAATGAGTATTGCACCGTCTATCGCCCCTTCCTATTTCAAAAATCATACACCCATCGCATTTTTTATGCAACGGGTTAAATGGATGACGCTCCCAGTTCATTCTTGCATATAAAGGAACTAGAGCCAACAAGCTCGGAAGTATCATTAGCAACAACCGACGCCATCGTTAACGGATACTTCCGCCGCTTACGTATGTACGGGTACCTCCACTGAGTTGGGCAGTACCGTCACATCTGAGAACGGAATCCGAATTTCCCCACTGGCGCCTTCTCCTGGCGCCGCATTCCAGTCCATCGTTCCCTTCAGCATGAACACGCGTGCCCGCAGCTGCTTCAAGCCTCGAACTTTCTCCTCGCTGCTGAACACGACATCCGGATCGAACCCGACGCCATCATCTTGATAACAGACGACCACTTGATCGTCCGAAGCTGCAAGCGACAGATGAACGTGCGCTGCAAACGCGTGTTTCCGCGCATTCATCAGCAATTCCTGTACGATTCGGAATAGATGCAGCTTGAACGAAGGGAGCTGCGCATCGACCATCACTTGATTGTCTACATCGAAATGGATGCGGTCCTTCAATTCTTGGAACTCCAGCTCAATATACTGTCGAATGGCATTGCTCAACCCTGCCGTTAATATTAGCTTCGGCTGCAATGACAGGCAAAGATGACGCAGCTTCATGTTGACCTCATCCAAGCGATGCCCGACTTGCCGAAGTGATGCAGACTCATCAGGGCCAACGGATCGATACATCGCCTCCAACTCAAGGCTTGCTTCATGCAGCGGCTGCATAACAGTGCACTGCAGCGATTTGGCCAGCTTCGTCCAGCCCTGCTCCTGTGATTCGAACAATGTGTGGACCATCCACGTGCCGGGAGCTTTGGAAGACAACGCCTCATGATTGGCATGCAGCTTTAATCGCTGATTCTGCTCCTTCAGCTTCTGAATCGTCATTACTTTTTTCATACCGATATTCATATAGCTGATGACCTGCCGCACCCATTCTTTTTCTTCCATATTTAATTCGTCCCCGTTCTGTTTCTTCGTTAGCATCAGATGGGCCGCGTAGGCGTCATGCCGCTCCACTTCGAACCAAGAGGACGTCTCCGATTGCAACTTGCCTGAACGCACCTTCCTCTCTATTTCTTGAACGTCCAGTTCCCCTTCCGCATACAACTCGATATCGTTATGCGGGTTTTTAATGATGATTGCCGCACCTTTCACCTGCAAGGTCTGAATCATCGCGCACAGAATCGCTTGACTCCAAGCTTCCATCGTATCGAGTGCATTCAACTGCTGCGTAATCCGCTGGAGCGATTGCTTCAGCATAACGTTGTCCGGATATATCGCCGTAATTAATTTCCGATGAAAGAACGGGTAGGAATATAGCAGCATGGCCAGAATAATTACGATAAAGCCGAAGCTGAACAGGTGATGTATGAAAGTATGACGCTCGACAAAAATCACTGCGTTCAAGCCGACGATAAGCGCACCCGGCACCATCGCAATCAGGACGACGGACACCATTCGTTTTAAAATCATCTCAATGTCTGACAACTGTTTAAACTGGTTCAAATAAACGAAACACAATGGAAGTGTGAGCGCGAACCAGCTTGTCAGCAAAGATGGTATCAACATTTCAAAGCCCAACATCATCGGTAAATAAGACAAAAAGAGAAGCGGCGCAAATGCAATGCAAATCCAGATCCACATGTAACGGATAACCGAGCATAATTGCGGCGATTGCCGTTTGTGCCGATATGACATGAACGCAAACCAGCACAGGTTCGACCCGAGGCCGGCACTGAACAGGAGCTCTTTCAAAGCGTTGTCAACAACATAGAAGGAGTAGAAGTCACCTGGAAGAAAATAAATGAATTTCACCGCAAACTGAAGCAGTGCCAAGCTGTATAGGATCTGAAGCCATCGTTTGGAGCAGATGATGCCCGCTTTCTCTTGAAAAAATTGCAGCAAGTAATGATATAGCACGATCGGAAACAGGACCACAACGCTCGATATTGTGATTTGCCCCCAAATATCACCGCGCAGCGCAGCCCCGATACTCATGTATACCGTACCCATAATGACAAAGAGTATAGATAGCATGTTCATTGTCTTCGTCGAAGAATCCCTCCACCATACCAGCCCCGCTAGCAGCAGCAGTACAATCTCACTGGCCAATGGAATAATGTCCGTGTACGGATGGCGCGGTTCATGTCCCACATTAATGAGCTTGATCTCGCCCAGTTGATCGACTTCAATATAATCGGCTTGCTCGATTATGTGCCAACTACGGACTGTCGGATAATCCTCTGGTGGTATGCCGTTAATGCTACGAATGGTATCGCCTATCTGCATCGTATGTTTGATGTAAATATTCTCGTTATCAAACCCGGCAATCCTCCACTGCCCTTGCTGAACCTCCAGCTTGATTCCCAGGTGCGGATACAAGAACGTTACGTGGATAAACCAACATTGTAGAACAACAAGCGCGACCAAGCCTATTTTAGTAATCGTTTTCGAATGATATGCAAGTCTATCTTTCTTTCCCAAGTTGTCACCCCTGACTAGACCAAAAGACGAGCTTAACCGACATATTTCTACAAATATATACCGATTGTATCGAACCCCAACTATAACATCAATGACTTTTTTGTATGAATTTTGCATCTTTCTTGCGAAAAATGCTAGAATACATGCTAGAATGATATAATATTTATTTTGAAATTGTATTATTCAGATTCCATCGACTTCATTCGAGGTGATTAGACATGCAGCCATCAGTAAATACGGACAGCGACACCTCACGTCGCACCCGGACGAAGACGAGCGGAGCAAGCGCCAAATGGTTTCTTCTGTTCTGGGTAGTCATGATAGCGATTGGCGTAACGGCTACGTACTTTTATAGCAACCACATGAAGACAACCATGCTTCAGGATCTGCAGAAGCAGACCGATGCCCAGTTGCAACAAGTTAAGTTATCGTATGAGAAGCAACTAAACGAGTTGAACAAGAAGTTGGACGCGATGCAAAGCAAAGTCGAATCGTTCAATGAATTGCTCACGTTTACGAAAGATAACGCATCGAACAAGACCGATAACAGCAACAAGCTGTATACGCAATTGAACGAAGTGAAAAAACAGTTAAGCGTGCTGCAGAAAAAAATGGAGTTGCTTAAGTAATAAGTGAGGCGGATAAGATGAAGCTGCAAGTAAAACAAGTCAATCGGCTGTTCATGCTGATGACCGCCCCTTTTCTGGGCATGATGATATGGATGCTCTCCTCCTCTTTGACCGCTTCGCTGGATTTGGAATGGAAGCCGCTGGAGGAACCAGCCGCATGGAACGAGAAGCAGGCCAAGCTCGTGGGCGGCTTGGATCAGGCCAGCAAGACAGCGGAATTTACGATAGAATCTGTTCGCCGCACGGCAACGCTCTATCAACGCACAACGTCGACGATGAACGATCTGGTCAAGACGGCAAGCGCTCAAGCGAAGCGTCCAGAGCAAATATATGATCGGCGCATCACCTCCCGGTTAGGAACACCGAAGGAGCGCGTCAACAGCGACAAGCTGCATGCCGAATTGTTCGCGATCAATCAGCCAACCTATCGCGGATACGCAATGAAGATCAAGCTTAAGGATCCGAAGGCGATGCGTTTGACGCTTGGATACGATAAATATGGCGGCTCCGAGACGACGATGCATGCCGTTACCCGCTATGGGGCAGTTGCTGGCATTAATGCAGGCGGCTTTGCCGACGGAGGCGGCAAACGTTATCCGTTGGGAACGACTGTTATGAACGGCAAATATGTGAGCTCGTTCGAACCGACCTTCAAAGATTTGGCTTTTGTCGGATTGGATAGTGTCGGACGGCTTATCGGCGGCAAGTTCTCGGATCAGTCAGAATTGGATTCCTTGGATCCGCAATCCGGAGCGACCTTCGTTCCCGCTCTGCTGAAGAACGGAGCGAAATTGACCATTCCAGAGAAATGGCGGACTTCACCACTCCGTGCTCCGCGCACCGTCATCGGGAACTATAAGGATGACCAATTGCTCATCCTCGTGACCGACGGCTATAACGAGAACGGAAGCTCAGGCGCAACGCTCGAAGAACTTCAGAAGAAGCTGTCTAACCTAGGCGTCATTGACGCCTACAACTTAGACGGGGGCGGCTCCTCTACTCTGGTCTTTAACGGAAGGGTCGTCAATAGTCCGTCAGATGGCGAACTTCGTCCGCTGCCGACACACTTTTTATTCTTCAAATAGAACAAAACAAATAAGTATAACATGTGATGCGCTTACATACCGTGCCAAAATTCACACCTTTTCCATTTTCTTTTTGGCATGTCTTGGTTATAATAGTAACAGTTACTGGAGGTGTGCGTATCATGTCCGTTACTTTTTGGATTATCATGCTCGTTTTCGTACTGTTCTTGACCGCCATCTTCACGGCAGGTTACAACGATGACAAAACAAATGGTTTGTAAGACGAAGAAACTTCCCTGCTTGGGAAGTTTTTTTGTTGTGCGCATAGGACCGCAGACTGATACGGGAACTGGAAATCAGCACGAGGACGACCATGCCTGACAGCTGCTGCATAAGCTCGATCATGATGGATAGACGGTGTGACAGAAGCTAGCATTTATTGTCCGGAGGTCGAAAATAGACTGCGTTGGCACCGCCTATGTCTTCTAGCTGACGAAGTAAACGCATGTGTATCCGATAACAAAAAAAGAGGAGCACCACCGAATGAGGATGCTCCCTACTCTTTTTTACCGTGCTAAGTACATCATTTCATTCATGCATTGCGAACATATGTAGCGCTCTTTAAATTCGGACACACCATCCATTGAGCCGCAAAACACGCATTTAGGACGATAGCGTTCTAAAATAATATGATCGCCTTGCACTAAAATTTCGACTGGATCCCCCTCGTTCATCTGGTAACGCTTCCTCAGTGATTTAGGTAAAACAATGCGTCCCAATTGGTCAACTTTACGGACTACACCGGCAGGTTTCATCAGTTCCACCTCTCTTGTATTTCTATTCTCATGCTTACCCTTGAAAACTCTGCCACTACTACTTCTATGTACCTAGCAAAAATCCTGCTGAAATTTGTCAATTCGTTTCGTTTTTTATTATTTTTTGTAATTACGTATTAAGTAGCAAAAAAGGGCAGTGGCATCGAGTCCGAACATCATTTACTTGTTTTATCGAATATAGTATAAAATACCTAATCCTGCAAGCTGCATAGTAAAATAATCCGATAGCTTAGTGCGACCTTCATCGCAGGCCGACGTCCTTCCGCATGGGTTGAAAGATATCGTCATACGGAAGGACAAGGTCCCGCTGATTTACTGTAGATTAGGATAATTAAGCTGCCGCAGCGCTTCGTATACGATAATCGCCGCCGAATTGGATAGATTGAGCGACCGCACTTTATCCGTCATCGGCATGCGCATGCACGTATCACGGTTCGCCTCGATAATTTCCGGGGGCAGCCCCTTCGTTTCTTTGCCGAACACGAAGAAATCGCCGTCACGGAACTGAAAGTCACTGTACCGTTTGTCTGCCTTCGTCGTGGCATAAAAAAAACGCGCATCCGCGTATTTGTCCCTCAACTCTTGGAACGAGTCATGGTAATCGATCGTTACCGCGTACCAATAATCAAGACCGGCCCGTTTCAACGTGGCATCGTCCGTACGGAAGCCGAGCGGCCGGACCAAGTGCAGATGCGTTCCCGTTGCAGCGCACGTACGCGCGATATTTCCCGTGTTGGCTGGAATTTCCGGTTCCACGAGCACAATATGAAGAGCCATCTCCTGTTCACCTCACATTCTTCCTCATTATTATACACCATATGACAATGATCGCGTCTTTTTATCTTTACAGGAAGTCCGCTTTTGATCACGAAGCTTCCCAAGAGGAAAATCAACATCCGTCTGGATCGATTTGACAAAGGAGTTTGGCTCATTTTATGATAGTTCTATCATTGAATAGTTCGATTAGTGAACTATTTGGACAAAGAGGGGATGAGGAGCGTGAACCGGGATCCGAAGTCATTAATCAATCGATACATTAACGCCGAATTTACCGTCATGAAGCATTTGTTTAACGAGATTGGCGAGGCCATTCCAGAGCAATTAACGCCAGAGCAATTTCAAATTCTGTGCGTGATTCACCAACGCGGCAGTTGCACCTCCACCGATCTCGCCGACATTTTCAAGGTCGTGAAAAGCTCCATTACCGCCATCGTCACGCGCCTCGTGGACCGGGGCTTCATCGCGCGCACACGCGACGAGGAGGACCGGCGTCTCGTCGTGCTCTCCTTGACGGAGCTCGGGCGCAGCATCTACGAGCAGGCGGATCAAAAGGTGCAGGATATCGTGGCCTCCTACCTCGTTCATTTTGACGAGACGGAAGTAGAGACGTTCATCGGTACTTACGAGAAGTTGGCTCGCTTGATGTCGGAGGGGAGGTCGCGGGCATGAGAACGATATTAAAGGCAAGATGGGCCGTCATCTCGATCTGGATCGCAGCAGCCGTCGTCTTGTTCATCGCAGCCCCTTCCCTAAGCGAGCTCGTCAAAGAAAAAGGCACGATCGCCGTTCCAGACAAATACCCATCAGCTCAGGCGCAGCACATACTCAATGAAGTATCTGCCGCCAACGGCAATGCGCATGAATCGCAGATCGCGCTCGTCTTTCATAATCCAAGCGGACTGACCGATAAGAATACGCAAGAGATTAAGCAAGCGATTCAAGATCTGACTCGTCGTAAAGACACGCTTCATATCGTCTCTATGCTTGATCCGTATGCACAGCCGGAGCTGACAGATAAGCTCATCTCGAAGGACGGCCAGACCGTGCTGACCTCGCTCAACGTCAACACGGAGAAGCTGAACGCCGTGGACATTGGCGAGCAGATCTCGAACGAGTTGAAATCGATCTCCGTCGAGCATTACATGACAGGCCGGCACATGATCGACCACGATCAGATCGTCAGCTCGCAGGCAGGGCTGAAGAAGTCAGAAATCATTACCGTCATCTTTATTTTATTGATCTTGTTCGTCGTCTTCCGTTCGTTCGTCGCGGCTTTCATTCCGCTCTTGACGGTCGGGCTAAGCTACATTATCTCGCAATCGATCGTCGCCTTTTTGGTGGATGGCGTGGATTTTCCAATCTCGACGTTTACGCAAATCTTTATGGTGGCCGTCTTATTCGGAATCGGGACGGACTACTGCATTCTTCTGATTAGCCGGTACAAAGAAGAGCTGGCCCATCACGACGACCCGTGGGACGCGATAGTGACGACCTACCGCACAGCCGGTAAGACCGTCTTGTTCTCGGGTATCGCCGTCCTCGTCGGCTTCTCGGTCATCGGGCTGTCACAGTTCATTCTGTACCGCTCCGCTGTCGCCGTCGCCATCGGTATCGCCGTCATGCTGCTCGCGCTCTTAACCGTCGTACCATTCTTCATGGCGGTGCTCGGCAAGAAGCTGTTCTGGCCGGCCAAGAAGTCGATTGAGCATAAAGAAAGCCGCCTCTGGGGTGCGGTCGGTTCATTCTCCGTCCGCCGCCCGCTGGCCGCCTTCTTAATTGTGGCTGCTGTAATCGCTCCTTTCCTTTTTACGTATAGCGGCGATGTCTCGTTCAACAGCCTCGAGGAAATTGGCGATAGCTATGAATCTGTTAAGGCGTATAACATCATCTCGAACAGCTTCGATCCGGGCGAATCGATGCCTACCCAAGTCGTCATCCGAAGCGAGAGTCCGTTGAAGGATGCGGAATATATGGGCCTCGCCGAGAAGATTAGCCGTGAAATTCTCAAGGTGGATGGCGTGTCCAGCGTACGCAGCTTGAGCCGTCCAGCAGGAGATGAAATCGAAAACTTCCATGTTGCCGAACAGGTAAAGTCGCTGGAGAGCGGCTTGACCGAGGGCAGCAAAGGGCTGCAGGATATACACAGCGGACTGTCTCAAGCGAGCAGCGAGTTGAGCAAGAACGAGCCCAAGCTGAAGGAAGCGGCTGCCAGCACCGGGCAGTTAAGCGAAGGAACCGCCCAGCTGAAGAGCGGCATTACGCAGTTGGGCAGCGGTCTTGGCCAGATTGAGCAAGGCATCAAGGACGGCTCGCTGGGGGCCGGCCAATTGAAAGCCGGATTGAAGCAGGCGAAGGATAGCGCGCAGCAATTGGCGCAAGCACATAAGCAGCTGCTGGCTACCTACCAGCAGATCGGCGGCGGTCTGGGCGAACTGGAATCCGGACTGGGCCAGATGAAGCAGCAAGTGGGCGGCATCGCGCAAGCGCTGCAGTCATTGAACACCCGCTTCGCCGGCTTGGAAGGCCGTTATCCAGAGCTCCTTCAGGATGAGGATTACTTAGCTATCCGCAGTACGGTGATAGAGACAGGTCAAGGATCAGGCCAATTATCCGCCGCCCTGGGCGGGGTAGAGACACAGCTCGCGCAGGTCAACGCCGGAATGAAGCAGGCGAACCAAGGCTACGAGCAAGCCGCAGCCGGCCAATCTGCACTGGCTAACGGTTTCGATGAGTTGATCGTCGGCATCGGCCAACTGGAGACTGGTCTGCAGCAAGCGGCCAACGGTCAAGGCCAGATTATTCGCAAGGTGCCGGCTATCATTAACGGGCTTGACCAACTGCAGCAGGGGCAGAAGCAAATTAGCAGCGGCTTCGCGCAGCTGAACGACCAGATCGGCCAGCTTACGGACGGCCTCACGCAGAGCGCTGACGGCTTGTCGCAAATATCCGGCGGCTTGAAATCTGCCAACGATTACTTGAATCAAGTCGGCTCGTCGTCCGACAAGGAGCTGGGCGGCTGGTTCGTACCGGACGAAGTGTTGACGAACGAAGCGTTCCGTCAAGCACTCGACCTGTACCTGTCGGAAGACCGCCGCGTCATGACGCTGGATGTCGTATTCGCCGACAACCCGTACGGCACCCCTGCCATCGATCGGGTCTCTCAGGTGGACACGGCCGTCGAACGGGCCGTCAAGGGCACTGTGCTTCAGCAGGCTGACATTGCCATGGGCGGTGTGTCCAGCACCTTCGCTGACTTGAAGCAGATGTCCGGTGAAGATTACACACGGACGGTCGTCTATATGCTAATCGGCATTCTGCTCATACTCATCATTCTGTTCCGTTCCATTGTTATGCCGCTGTATATCATTGCATCGCTCTTGCTGACGTTCTTCACGTCAATGAGCGTGACGGAGCTAGTATTCGTCGATATACTGGGCTATTCCGGCGTCACTTGGGCGACTCCGTTCTTCGGCTTCGTTATGCTGATGGCGCTCGGGGTCGACTACAGCATCTTCTTGATGGAACGGTTCAACGAGAACAAGCATCTCGACGTGCATGACGCTATTTTGTTCGCGATGCGGAACATGGGAACGGTCATTATCTCTGCCGTCATCATTCTTGGCGGCACGTTCGCCTCGTTTTACCCGTCAGGCGTGCTGTCGATGATGCAGATCGCTACCGTCGTGCTGTCGGGTCTTCTACTGTACACGTTTCTGCTGCTCCCATTCTTCGTGCCGGTCATGGTCAAAACATTTGGCTCTGCCAACTGGTGGCCGTTCGGCGTAAAGCGTGAAGCGGAGCAGAAAATGATAGCTTAAGCGCATAGCTCATATTGGCATAACGTTGTAGACATCATGCCCAAGTATAATGATATTCTAAGCAAGCCTGTTGGGAAACGCCCAGCAGGCTCTTTTGTTCAAATATCCGAAAGGCCGCGGTTTCTAGACGCCACATTCCTTTCAATGCTGCGAGCGCCATACACGTCGTTACAGAAATTAGCTAAGAAAGCCCTTGCCTTTAGGCTTGGGATGAATTGGCTT
>NZ_JAJNBZ010000005.1:0-188808 GCF_021369635.1 Paenibacillus profundus
CGTTGAGCACTTCTCTCTGCACTTCACCCAGATTTGGAATTATGCAAAATGCTCACCTATGAAGATGTCCTCAAAGATGTTAACGAATACATTCGCTATTATAACAACTACCGCTATACAGAGTGTTTGGGTGGCTTGTCACCTAACGAATACCGACGAGCTGCATAATGAAAAAACCTCAGCTCTGTTAAACCGAGCTGAGGAAAATAAACCAACGATTTTTGTTTTTTACACTGTCTACTTGACAGGGAGCACTTCATTTCCCAACGGCTCTTGTTTATCTATTTTTCAACTTGCTCTGGTCTTTTTACATGCAACGGGGGTGGTACTAACCATCCCTTTTCTTTACTCATCTCAAGAATTTTTAAACCTAATGCCGCTTTCGTCAAATGATATTTGCCAAACAATGCTCCAATGTCTTCCCGAATTGATTTCCCCATTATCTGGCTGCATGCTACCATGCTGGCCGCAGTGTCAGCTGCAATCAAAGGCGTAATTTCTTGATCCGCAAATCTTGCGCCAACGGGGATCTCTTCAAGTTTAGCTTCCGGTCTTTCCGGGAGATTCGGAATAGCAGCTATTCCATTGTTAATTAAAATCTGATCGCATTCTTTGGCTTCCAGTTCCGCTTGATTAATCAAATCATCTAATATATTTTTTAAATCCTTGTCCCCGGCGTGATAGTGGTAAGCTTGATAAACGGAAATGCATCCTTTCGCTTTCACCGAGAATGCCCATACATCAAAGGCTTCCCCATAGTGAAGGGGTTCATCTTTAGGATTGCCGCTTAAAACACCCATTTTTAACATCTCCTCGTCATTTGTAAGCCGATTGTTAGGCGGCGGTATTTGCAGCCGCCGTTCCGGTCGATGTTAAGGTTGCCTTTATAAGGGGCTTTTATCCACATAAGTTTTTACCAGCTAACTCGCCCCATCATGTAGTAGGTAAAGTGATTTAAGCATTTTATGTATAAAGAGCCGTGGGATGCTTTCCCAACGGCTCTTTGGGGTTCCAGAATCTGTTCAGCAACAGATTCACTTTAGGCAGATTTAGCGAGCTTTTTACACTCATTAGCGCAGCTATGACACATCTTTCCACACATTTGGGATTCCTTGTCGTGGTGCTTTATGCATTCATTCCCGCATACTTCACAGACATATGCACATAGGTCACAAATGTATTTTGTGAACGTACTTTCGCGCGCAACATATTTCGCTGCTAACGTACATATCGCAGCACAATCAGATAACAACTTAATTTGTTTTCCTCTTGCCTGGACATCGGGATAATCCAGTAGTAAAGTACACATCCGTTCACACATCGCTGCACATTCCTGTAACGTCTCCAACACGTCTGGAAACTCCATCATATGGGACTCATGATCTCTATACACTCGTCAAAACACTCCCTAATTAAGTAGTCCTTGACAATGTATGCATGGGTATATGTCCCGGGTACATAAAAAACCACACCAGCTATAGAAACTGATGTGGCTCCCACTGCAAGGAAAGTTACCGTCGATATCCTTTTATCATGTCTTTAATTTTCAAATTATAACCATAAAAAAAAGACCACCCGTTAGAGTGGCCTTTGGGAAGGAAAACAGTGAGCAATTAATATTATTATCCCCAATCACTAATGTATTAAACAGTTAAATATATAAAAAATAATCCTGCTACTTTAAGCAGGATCAAGGCTGAAACATCGATGGAAAGGCGAAGGACCCGCTAACAGCATATGCATGCTTTAATTGATTTGTTAGAGTGTTTAAACAATGATCCAAACTTTTAAAAAGAATTTATATAATAGAGGAGGATGATGATTTTAATATATTCATCTTCTTTCGAATTGTTACAGTCGGATGCTGACCAATTTCTCTTTTCCATTCCAGTTCACTTTTGCGCCTGCTGCTTCCGCAACGGCCCGCACCGGAGCATATGAACTACCATTGATCATTTGGCAATCTGGCACCTTTTTCCCGTCCACAGACGCGGTTTTTCCGTCCCATCCAATTTTAGCGCCGAGTGCTCCCCCGACCCACCCGAACGGGGGCGAATACATATCCGTTTATAAGCGGCCCATCGGCAACTTTCTCCCCATTCACCTCTATTGATGCCGTTTCTCCTGATGGTTTCGATGCTGGCGTGTCTGCCTTAATTCCTTGCAGTTTCCTCAACTCGTCTCCGAGCCGCTGGCCGTAAGAGGATGAAGGAGCCCATTTCGCGCCAAGCGCCTCAAGTGTCTTTGCTGTGCCTTTCAGATATGGAAAATGCCTCGGGTCCGGTGTATCTGCTTTTGGGTATCCAACTGCACCGGCATACAACGCCAAATGGTCCAGATGAGCAGTTATGCCATTGGTCCAGTCCTTGAAACGTTTATGCGCCGATGCCTGGTAATCGCCGCCCCCAGCAGTGATTTTTAACCCACATGGATTGTGGTAAGATGCATCGATGCCAGCAGCACTTCGTCCGTCTCTATATATATATCCGGTTTCATGACCGGCTTGAACATATGCGACGGCTGGATCAACACCGCGCTCTGCTGCAACCTGCCAATATAGATCGGCAAGAGCGACAAATTCTTGAGGGGCGTTCTTGGCCCGCGCCCACTCCTTGGCTTGCCCAACAGTCGCTGATGCTGGCCCCAATATTTTCACCGCGCCGTTCGCCGGTGGCTTAGGCTGCTGCTTCGGTTTGAGCCCCAAGAACTTAGCTACCCCGACCACGTGGCCGGAGATAATAGCTTCTATCACCTCTGGCCGCTTTAACTTGGTGGCATCACCGGGAACGTCTACAAATAGATTCTCGGTCAGAACAGCCGGCATCTTCGTTTCACGACACATGTGGAGATCCTTTTTCTTCTGGCCCCTGTCGCGGATTTCGAATGGTTTCAGACGTGCCATGACTTCATTGTGCAACACGTTCTGGAGCGATGCTGTTGCTGCGTCTTTGGTGCCGCTGTACGTGTATGATTCAAAACCGCCAGCGTTGCAGTGGATACTGATCAGGAAGTCAGCACCTGCAGCATTAGCCTTGTTGGTCCGCTCGCTGAGCGTGAGATAAATATCAGTAGAACGGGAAAGATCGCATTTCACCCCGTCGTAGTCGCGTTCCAGTCGCTTTACAGTCTCTGTTGCAACTCGAAGCGCGATATCCTTTTCCTTTACGCCGTTTCCTACGGCTCCTGAGTCACGCCCTCCGTGACCTGCATCGATCCATACCTTTTTCATTGCTTATCGTCCCCTTTCTCTTCTCCGCTTTTTCCTTTCAGCACTTCAATAGCCTGCTTAAGTATTTTTGGGACAGGCACGCCCATCCGTCCCCCGTTTTCAATAATCGAGAGCAGCTCGTTCGCAATGTAGAAGAAGATAGTCGCATCCCGCAACAGATGCTGATCACCTAATACCGTATCAATCTGGTACGCAATCGCGACAATCAGGAAAATAAACACCTTGCGCGCAATACCGATAAGGCCCACGCTGCTACGCAACTTGCCCTCCGTTCCTGCGGCCATCACTCCAGTGGCGAAGTCGACAATCACAATAATAAGCAGCACCTGGATCAGCACCGGCCAACCGCCGAATAAAAATGCTGCCAATCCACCACTGGCTGCAGCTCCTGAATTCAACACCGTTTCAAGTCTTTCCATGTAGGTAATCCCCCTTTAAATTAAATAGCCCCCGGCATTGTCCGAGGGCATAATAAAAGCGCCATCCGATTTACGGGGCGCTTACTTTGCTTTATATTTATCGCCTGTTATGACATGGTACTGCTCTGGCGTAATCTTGCCAGACTCGCAAAACTTGCCGACGTAAAGCGGCTCTTCCGGTTCGATTTTGTAAATCCCCATGTCATAGTAGCGTTTGATCGTTGCGAACCAATTCATGTTACAGCACTCCTTTTTCGGCTAATTGGAATAGTAATGATGCGTGGTCTTGCGTTAGTTGCTGGTTTGACATTTCTAAACTTGCCACTTGTAAAATGAGTGCGGCGTTTTCCTGTTGCAGCTTTTCATTGTCTACACGAAGTCTCGCAACTGTCGCAGTCTGACGGATGGCTGAATAAGACGTCGCTATTCTATATGGTTCTTCGTCCTGTTCGTCCTCTGAATCCCTCAGTTCGATCACAACAATAAAATAATTGAGCTCATCGCCCGCTGTAAAATCGTGTATTTTTACAACCTCAAAAGCTGGATTGGTGTTTTCGATTGGATCTTCACAAATCTCGATAGCTTCACCTTTGAGATTTATTAACGCATATGACATACATACACCCCCTTAAGATAGTAATGCTATACTTAGAACTGTCCAATCTGCACCTTTTTTCGTACCCAAATTCCGGACATCCATGCCTACAAAATATTTGCCTGTTAGGTTCACAGTATCTACAGTTATATAAAAGGATTGTTGTATACCTAAGAATACCTCCTCCGCATAAAATTTGTCATACAATACTCGACTATCATTCGTATACTGCTGTGCAACACCTACGGTTACAAGCATTCCATTCGACCCGTCTTTGAAATCACATCGGATGTGGAGCACGAGTTGCTTTGCACCTGTCAAATCTACCGATTTCTGCCCCATCATACTTGCGCGTGATGGCTCGTTGTCGTTGACAGCCTTCAGCTGCAGCCTCCCTGATTCCGGGTCAATTTTTGCTATGCATGTGTGGCTGACGTATCGCGTTGCTAGAGCAATGGAGTTCAGCACCGGCTGTTGCGGATGCATTATATACTTGTCATGGAATAAAAAGCCATGTTTAGGTCCAGTTGCAATTGCTCTAACTTTGCTAGCTAATACTGCCCACGAGTCATTGATGGACGCTTGGCCTCCCATGGAAATAATGGCGTCCACCATGCCTTATTTGGCATTATTTCCAGACGTTTTTAGCTGGTCAATCTCTGAGAGAACATTCCTGCCTTGAACTGTTAGGATATTGCCAACAACCAAATTGCCGCTCACGGTCCCACCTGTGCGCGGCAAACTTGCATTCTTTGCATTCGTTTCGGCTTGGTTCGCCTTCGCCTGAGCACCTTCTGGTGTCTCTTTCGCGTTCCATGCGTCACGCTCTGCAGTAGTGGTATGTTTGGTAGTATCAGCGATATGGCTGGATATACTCTCCATTGTGTGCTCTTGTTGGGTTTGCAAATTCCCTATTACTACTTTATCTTGTGGACTCATCAAGCCCCCGGACGTTGAAGAAGCATACGGTATTACATCAGTGCCGCCCGGAAGATGTGTTTCGGCGTGCTTTCCTGGAGTTGCATCACCCGTTGCAGTCACCGTCACCTCTTTTGTTGAAGGATTCGTAGTGACCGTAATCCCTATTCCACCCTTGATTGTGATCGCGTCAGTCTTGTCTGCTGCTAGGATGTCATTGACCTGAGCAAAAGAGTTTTGATTGACCTCGGCCCCTTCCTCGATGCCATCCAGTTTATCGTGCTCTGCAGCCGTGAGGTGCACGATTTTATCCGATTTATGCAAAGTCGAGTTCGTCCTGTACCGCATCGACCTCGGCTTTCCGTGCGATATCGTCGGCAGCCGCTGGCGCCGAAACTTTCGCTCGGCCTGTATCATCTCTTATTCGCCATCCTGTTCAACTCCTTTCAGTAGCCCGTCAATATCAGCTCGCAACATTCGGAGCATACCGACTTGATCCTCTTGTGTCCGGAACGTGTCCAAAATGGCACGGATAGCCAACGTCGTCTCCCGGTATGGATCGGCCAGGTCAACGGAAAGCTCTAAGATTTTTCTTGCTCGCATAGGTAGCCGGTAGCCTCCTTTCTGGGAGCGGGCCGTTATGCTCCGGTCAGAGCATGCCTAGTTTAAAGCCATGCGACAGGGCAAAATAAAAACACCCTCGCCTGAGAGTGTTACTTAACCAGTGATTTATCTTGTTCGCGCGTTCTGTCACGCCGGAGCTGCGGATTCTCGGCTAAATGATGCTTCAGCCTAGCTTCCCACTCTTTTACCTTAGCCCGGTACTTAGCTTGGTTAGTCTCTTCAACCGAACCTGTAAAGAGCCGCTTGTATCGGCGTATCTGACGTTCAATATACCGCTGCCGCTGTTCAGCCTGATAGTTGGCCTTGGCCGTCTCGTCATCCACGGGAGCCGGCAGCTGCGTGATGCCCGGGAAGTACGTCGCCAGAGTATGACGGCAATTCGGGTGAAATGCACCTTCCCGCATCGCCTCGAACAGCAATGTATATCCCGTTTCCTTCGCCAGCTGCTGCGCCTGCTCTTTAGATATGGACGTATACACATCGTCAATCATGACCGTACCCTGGAAGGGTAGACACCACGGCGAGCAGTTATCGTGTGCGGACATGACCACCGTGTACACGCCCCACTCGTCACGCTTCTTACCTTCTCCCAAAAAAGAAGCCCGCTGGCTCGCTGTCCGCAGTGCCATCTACGCATATGCCGTGATGGTGGCCCGGCGGCCGTTCGCGAAGGTGATGCAATCGATACCGTGTTCCAAAAATTCCTTCGTCGCCATGTCGATCGCTTGATTCAGTGACTTAGCGCCAGCAGCCATATGAACCTCTGCCTTGTAGATCACCTGCCGATACACGTCGTCCATCCGCCGGAGCACATCATGCCGCGCCTTCTTCAAGTCGCCTTTCACACTATCCTGGAGTGCCTTCAACTTTTTGTCATTCATGCCGAAAAAGTCAGATTCAGGTGGTGCTTTTGGCAGTTCAGGCTTACCAATTGGAGCGGGTGGCGTCGCTGGCGGTTGAAAGCCCTGCGGGAAACCAATATCTCCAGTCGATACGATGCGTCGCCGGCCAAACGGCTTCAAGAAGAAATTGACGATCCGATTCCATAGTCGCTCGAACCGACTTTCACCCTCCAAGAAACTTTGCAGCAGCACATCGTCGACCAGCTGCTCCGCACCTTCCATGGCTGCTGTGACAATCTTCCGATTGCCCTTGCGGTAAGCAGTTATGCCCGATCGTCCCGGTAGAAGTCCGGCGCCATAGCCTGGCAGAAATAAAAAAACTCGCGGGATGCGAGTTCGATGCGAGCATGTCGTTTGATTGTCTCCAGGTCAACCATCGCGTATCAGCTTCCTGAGCTCATCGGTGGTCAGGTCTTTTATTGGGTTGTTCACGTCCATACTGCCGCTGTGCTGGATATCTTGTTTGTCGCGCCACTTATCCGGGCGGCGGTTCTTCAGCCAGAATATCTGTGCCGTTACGTCCGGTTGCACCTCTTTGGTTACTCGCTTGGTTTCGACCATTACTGTGATGAGTTCGCCTGTCTCTTCATCAATTTGCTTGTCAGCTTCTTTGGTCACCTCATCGTATTTGTAGCCGATTGCTCGCTTGAAGAGTGCATTTTCCACCATCACGTCAACGACTTCCTGCCCCCTTTTTAGGGCCTCCGATAACTCCGAGTGCTTATTCTTATAGTCAAAGAAAGTTGAGTTCGCTACACCTAATTTAGCCGCAATTTGCTCGATTGTTAAACCGTCCCGCGCCCATGCTTCGATAAGCAGGAGCTTGGGCTCCACGTGTGTTTGATATTTGTTTCTCCGCCCTCCTGCCATGGGATCAACTCCTTTCGATCAGCATCTACTCCGTGCTACTTGGCGAGCCGGACGATAATTGACCTGACTACGATATACTTTGACCGTGTGTTGCTTCTCGAACAAGCCCTTAGCGCTACTCTTACTCTTTACCGATATCTTTCTACGCAACAGCGCACTCAGTGCTGGTCGCTCAAATAACCACTTTTTAAAAGACTGCCATATGCGCGTTATATACTCAGCGATGCCTTGCGCAACTTCACAAAACAATTCATAGGCTCTCTGACACTTTTCGTCCATTGTTAACAGCTCCTTTAGTACAAAACAAAAAGCCGCTGATTTATCAGCGACTCTTTATTTTCAAGCTTTTAATTACATTACAAGGATACTATATGTTTTGATAAGTTTACCGTTATATTCATACGCTCCAACAGTTGCGGTTCCCGTTTTCTTGGCATAAACTTTACCTAGAGAATCAACGGATACAATATCATGACCAGAAATAACAGATAACTTAGGCGCCCAACTCAGATACGAACTTTCTCCCACTCTGAGTAAAACAAAAGAACTTGCCGTAGATGCATTATTGATTTGCGGATTGTTGCTACCGACGCGTTCAGCTGCAAAGCCTGTTGTTGGAGCCAAGATACCTGCCAGCAGTGTTGCCGTTGCACCTAATACAATTAGTCCTTTTTTCATTGTAATAACCTCCACAATTTGTATATTTTGTTCTGCAAGGTCATCGTAATCTATAATTTTACATTTAACAACGGATTTAGGACAACTGTAAGGTTAATGTAAGAATGCTACTAAATAAAAGTACTGCCCCCGAAGGAGCGGCTATGGAGGATGAATGGTGTTTACTGTACTCTCTCCCAATCCTCTGCAAGCATATCGGTCTGAGAAGCCAGCCACGGAACGATTGTGTCATTTGCAGTCTTCATATAGATAAAATCTTGTGTTCGGTGACTGTCGCGCCATCCACCGCCTTCACACAATCCTAGATACATCCCCTTACCGTTCCATCCTGCACGCGCCACTCTCTTGCGATCTTTAAGCAGTTCAATCGCTTGACCAAAGTTCATTTGCTATCACCATCCTTTTGAAATAAAAAAGCCGCTGATTATTCAGCGGCCATTTAACGTTGCATTCCCTCAAGCATTACTCCCAAACGAATAAACCTTACAAAGACGTAAGACTGATGTCACCTAATTCAATTGCTATCAACACCACCTCCGATTAATCTAGGATAAGCCCAGTCAAACAAGAATGTAGACATAATTTTATGTAGGTGATTTTTATGAAAAAGAAAAAATTCCTCAAGCTCGCTCTAAAATTTGCAGTATCTGCTTGCGCTCTTTTTATTGTTTACATTGCCCTTGTGATAGGCGCAACAGAGTTCGGACCACTAAGTAAATACCATTGGCCACAAACAGTTGAAAAAGCAGAAACTGTAGCAGTAAACTACTTTAAAAGTGAAAAAAATGTTGATGTTGTAATTACCAATACTGGTTTCTCGGGGGAACTGCTTGCCTCCGATGTTTACATTGAAGGTCACATTAAAGGTAATAAACAGAAAACAGTCTCGGCCACTATTGAATCTCGAGATAGCTATAAAGTAAAAAAAGCAATAATAGGTGATTAAACTCCAATACCTTTCACTTGCTAAAGACTTCTCTTCATGAGGAGTCTTTTTCTTTTAATTTAGGTAACAAAAAAGCACCGGTTAGGGTTCTATTTCTCTTCAACCCTTAAGTTATTCCATTCTGTGTTTAACCTTCCGTCTATTACATCACTAGAAAGAATCGTCAGTGTTTTCGGGTTGTTAATTTTGTCTATAAACCCCATACCCGTTTCCCACAAAGATATCTTATTACGAGATGTGAAGCCAATAATGTATCAAAAATTCATCAACTCCATAATTGAAAATGGTTACAGTAGACGAACGGCAGAGCTCGTTCATTCAACATTGCACAACTGCCTGAAAAAGGCTTGTCTGCTCGGGAAGCTGGAGAAGAACCCTTGCGTAGGAGTTGAGTTTAAAGGGTCCAAAAAGAAGGAAGGTATAAAATTTATTGAGTCGAGCGACATTCCCCACTTTCTTCAAGCAGCGCACCAATATGGATATACTTACTGGATGTTCTTCAAGTTACTAATCGAGACAGGCATGCGTAAAGGGGAGGCGGCTGCACTCAAGTGGACCGATATCGATTTCAAGAAGAAGACGATCTCTATAAATGAGACCCTGGACTTCACGGCGAAGAATAAAAGTGAACTGTTCGGGGACACCAAGACGTTTCGCTCTACTCGCGTAATTTCAATGAGTCAGTCTTTGACCAATGATCTGCGTTATCACATGAATTGGCAAAATCAAAACAAGCTTGCCCTAAAAGACGCATACCATCACGATCTTAATCTGGTGCTGTGCCGAGAAGACGGTAATTTCATGCCAAAATCATCACTCTTTAATGCCTTCTCAAGGATTTTAAAACGTGCAGGACTACCGTCCTTACCAATCCATTCACTTCGTCACACCCACGCCGTCATTCTCCTTGAGAGCGGAGCAGATATGAAATATGTCCAGGAGCGACTCGGTCATGGAAGTATTCAAATTACATCGGACGTATACGCCCACATCTCAAAAAAACTTGAAGCGGATAATATGCAGAAATATGAAGAAAGCATACAAAACATTTTTCGCTTATAATTTTTTTGGGGGGCGTTTGGGGGACATCTCTCCCCACGCCACTAAAATCCTCTCCGTGCCCCCACAAAATAAAAACCCTCACGCCTAGAGGCGCAAGGGTTTGGAAGATTAATATAAGGTCATATACTGATCGCGTTCCCATTGATGGACTTGTGTGCGGTACATATCCCACTCGATTTCTTTAAGTTCCAAGAAATGCTGCAGTGCATGTTCGCCTAGCGCATCGCAGATCGTCTCATCGCGCAGCAGCGCTTCCAACGCCTCTTTCAAGCTGGCCGGCAAGCTTGGAATGCCTTCCGCGATTCGCTCATCCTCAGTCATGACATAAATGTTGCGGTCCGTCGGAGCCGGCAGATCACTTTTCTTCTTAATGCCTTCGAGACCGGCTTTAAGAATTGCCGCTAACGCCAAATACGGGTTCGCTGACGGGTCAGGATTGCGGACTTCAACCCGCGTGCTCAACCCGCGGGAAGCCGGAATGCGCACCATCGGACTGCGGTTGCTGGCAGACCACGCAACATAGCATGGTGCTTCATAGCCAGGCACAAGACGCTTATAAGAGTTAACCGTTGGATTCGTAATCGCAGCAAAGCCGCGTGCATGCTTCAATACTCCAGCCATGAACTGGCGCGCTTCTTTACTTAGGCCGAGCTTATCAGACTCGTCGTAGAACGCATTCGTTCTGCCTTGGAATAGAGAAATATTGCAGTGCATACCCGAACCGTTAACACCGAACAACGGCTTCGCCATAAATGTCGCATGCAAGCCATGCTGACGCGCTATGGTCTTAACGACTAGCTTAAACGTTTGGATTTGATCGGCTGCTCTAATCGCATCCGCATATTTAAAGTCAATTTCATGTTGTCCCGGCGCCACTTCGTGGTGGGATGCTTCAATTTCGAAGCCCATCTCTTCCAGCTTCAAGACGATCTCGCGGCGACAGTTCTCGCCCAGATCGGTTGGCGCCAAATCGAAATAACCGCCTTGGTCGTTTAACTCCATCGTCGGATTGCCTTTATCATCCGTTTTAAACAAGAAGAACTCTGGTTCTGGTCCGACGTTCATGGCAGTGAAGCCCATTTCCTCCGCTTCTTTCAACGCACGTTTCAAAATACCGCGCGGACAGCCAGCAAAAGGTGTTCCATCCGTAGTGTACACATCGCAGATGAGGCGTGCGACACGATCTTCCGTTACCCATGGGAATACGACCCAAGTGTCCAAATCCGGCACGAGATACATATCCGATTCTTCAATACGGACATAGCCTTCAATGGAAGAGCCGTCGAACATCATTTTATTATCCAGCGCCTTAGGCAATTGGCTTACCGGAATTTCGACGTTCTTAATTGTTCCGAGCAAATCCGTAAATTGAAGACGGATAAATCGGACGTTCTGTTCTTTCGCAATTCGTGTAATATCATCTTTGGTGTAGCCCACAGGGTAACATCTCCTTCTTGTTAACCTAGTATAGATTGGATTATTTCGTAAAGAAACGAGACAGTTCACCTTGAATTAGCGATACTTGACCCGGTCTTTTCCCAGTCATTAATTGCTGCTTCAGCATGCGGTGCAGTTGGATATCCGACAGTTCTTTGCGCTTGCTTTCCGAATCGGCACTCAGCACTGTCGCCTCCTCCGATTCTTTGGAGACCGGATTCAACACTTGCTTGATTCCAGCAATGTTCACGCCCTTTTCAATGAGCGCTTTAATTTCAAGCAGACGTTCCACATCATTAAACGAGAAAAGACGCTGATTTCCAGATGTACGAGCAGGCATAATTAGTTCATGCTGTTCATAATAGCGAATTTGGCGTGCTGTCAAATCCGTTAACTTCATCACGATGCCGATTGGAAACAAAGCCATATTTCTGCGAATTTCATCTCCCACCGTTCATCAACCTTCCTCTTTTATGCCGTTCTTTTCTTCATTTTATCCTCCGCACATAAACATGTCAACAGATGTCAGGAAAACTCACAAAAATATTTTATAGCTGCAGCAGACCTCTATCTATCATCGTTTGTAACGCCGTTATCGCACCTAACTTCGCATGCGCATAGGTTAACCCACCCTGCATATATGCTGTGTAAGGTTTGCGTATAGGTGCGTCAGCAGACAACTCCAGACTGCCCCCTTGAATGAACGTGCCAGCCGCCATAATGACCGGATGCTCATATCCAGGCATATCCCATGGCTCAGGAACGACATGGGCATCTACTGCCGAAGCCTTCTGAACCCCTTGCACGAACGCGATTAAATGCTCGGCGGAGTGGAATCGAATCGCTTGAATCAGATCCGTTCGGGGGCTGCTCCAATGCGGAGACGTTTCGAAGCTAAGCTCTTCGAACAGGGCCGCGGCGAAGACACTGCCGCGCACGGCTTGTCCAACGATGCTCGGCGCCAGGAACAGTCCTTGATACATCGAACGCGTCATCCCCAACATCGCTCCGACTTCGCCCCCGATGCCAGGAGCAGTGAGGCGGGAGGCAGCGGCCTCTACATATTGGCGTTTGCCTGCAATATAGCCGCCTGTTTCCGCAATGCCGCCTCCCGGATTTTTAATTAAAGAGCCTGCCATAATATCCACACCGACTTCTGTCGGCTCGTGCAGCTCCGTAAATTCTCCATAGCAGTTATCGACAAAGACGATTACATCCGGCTTGATCTCCTTAACTTGACGCACCATTTCAGCAATTTGCTCCACAGCGAAGGAGGCCCGCCATCCGTAACCGCGCGAACGTTGAATGCCTACCACCTTCGTTTGCTCCGAAATGGAGGAGCGCACGGCATCCCAATCGATTTCATCCGCATCCGTCAGTTCAACTTCATTGTATAGAACGCCCCAATCGCGGAGCGATCCTTTGCCATCGCCGGTCTGCCCGATTACTTTATGTAACGTGTCGTAGGGCGTGCCTGTAATATAGAGCAATTCATCGCCTGGGCGCAGCACCGCGAACAGAGCAGTACCAATCGTATGTGTTCCGGATACGAAGTGCGGCCGCACGAGAGCCGCTTCCGCGCCAAACACCGCAGCGTATACTTCATCCAACACTTCACGACCGCGATCATTGTACCCGTAACCTGTAGATCCCGCAAAGTGATAATCGCTGACGCGATGTTCCTGAAACGCTTGAATCACTTTCCATTGATTGCGCTCCGCAATATGTTCAATGCTGCGTACTTGCGCCACGATTTTTTCTTCCACTTTCTCGTCAAGCTGCATTAACTCAGTTGTAAATTGCATCATGTTCATTCCCCTTATATGTGTGAAAGCACTGATGTGCCATCCTTATATTTCCCTATAGCTGTCCAGCTTGTAACCATGCAGTTCCGCTTGCGATTTGTCCAGACGAACCTGCATGACCACATCATCATTGTCTACATTCTGCTCCAGTACCTCTCCCATTCGATAGGCCAGAGCAATCATGTCACCGCGGTCTGCCGGAATCCGATACGTAACCGTCTGTCCGACGAGCTGCTTCTGTACAGCTTGCCGAATCCGCTCCAGATCAGCCTCGTCATAAGCGCTAATCGTGAAGTGATTGCCGTTCTGTGGAAGAAGCTGACG
Organism: Paenibacillus profundus; assembly: GCF_021369635.1. GTDB lineage: Bacteria > Bacillota > Bacilli > Paenibacillales > Paenibacillaceae > Paenibacillus_B > Paenibacillus_B profundus. The sequence goes on from NZ_JAJNBZ010000005.1 coordinate 13,810, forward strand.
CTGCTCTTCCGTGCACAGATCTTTCTTGTTATAAAGGACAATCTCGTTCTTGGCGCCCGCTCCAAGCTGCTGCAAAATATCCTCGACAACATTCATTTGATCCTCGCGCATCGGTGACGAGGCATCCACGACATGCAAGATCAGATCCGCTTCGTTCACTTCCTCCAATGTCGCCCGAAAAGCCGCAACGAGGTCATGCGGAAGGTTCTGAATGAAGCCGACCGTATCCGTCAGCACGACTTCCTGGCCATTCGGAAGCTCCCATTGCCGTGAAGTCGGATCCAACGTCGCGAACAATTGATTCTCCACCAACACATCAGCCAGCGCAAGCTGACGCAGCAAGGTCGACTTGCCAGCATTCGTATAACCGACCAGCGCCACCTGAATGACTCCGCTTTTTTTACGGCGTTCACGATGCAGGTTGCGGTGTCGAACCACTTCGTCCAACTGACGCTTCAAGTCAGTTATGCGGTTGCGAATGTGTCTGCGGTCAGTCTCCAGCTTCGTCTCCCCTGGACCTCGAGTCCCGATCCCCCCGCCGAGCCGGGATAGATTTTTGCCGTGCCCGGACAGGCGCGGCAGCAGGTAGGACAATTGCGCCAGCTCCACCTGAATAATCCCTTCTCTCGTCTTTGCGCGTTGTGCGAAAATATCGAGGATGAGCTGGGTCCGATCGACGATCTTTACATCAAGCGATTCCTCCAGATTGCGGACCTGGGCCCCAGACAGCTCCTGATCGAAGATGGCCGTTGTTGCCCCCAGCTCTTCGATGACCGCTTTCAGTTCTTGGACCTTCCCTTTTCCGATAAACCATTTCGAATCTTTCGTATCCCGCTGCTGCGTCATCGTCGTCAGTACCTCGACACCTGCCGTTTCGGCCAGCTGCATCAATTCTTCCAACGAATATTGCGGATCAATTCCGCTCCGCTTCACTTCATCGGTTATTAACGTGACCAGCACCGCACGGTCCTGTATATTTTGATTGGTCTCATAGTTCATTTTTCGCATGCAATCGAAATCTCCTTCAATTTCATGTTAGAAGCACGTCAAGGTCCGATACCCAGTATACCTTATTTCGGCTCTAAATTTAAATCATGAGGGATATGTATAAAAGCAGAAATACAAATCCATGCTTAAACAGCCTGTCGAGGGGGCTCGGCAGGCTGAACTTTATCATGATTGATGCTCACTTCTCCTTAATTGGGCACGCCTTCAATGATAGATACGTGAGTGGAGGTCGGCACGATTCTATTGAGCCTGAATCCGGACTGCTGGAGCAAACGCTCATATTCCGCTTGCGTCCGCTCTTTCCCTGTTGACATCGCGAGCATCTCCATATCGAGCAGCTTGCCAAAATGAGCCTCGTTGCCAGAAGCAAGCACGACTTCCAAGAGCAGCAGCTTGCCGTCTTCCTTCATGGCACTGCGGCAGTTGCTTAGGATCGAGATGGACTCTTCGTCGCTCCAATCATGGATAATGTGTTTCATCACGTAGGCTTCTCCACCCTGCGGCACAGATTCGAAGAAGTTGCCTCCCATGCAATCGCAACGCGCTTCCAGCCCCAAGCTCTTTATGTATTGCTTGGCACTGTCAATGACTGCGGGCTGATCGAACACAATCCCCTTCGTATGCGTACAAGATGTCAAAAGCTGCTCCATCAATATCCCATGCCCTCCGCCAATATCAACAACTGTGTCGAATTGCGAGAAATCATAAGCAGCGAGGACGGCTGGAATTATGCTCCGCGAGTAAGCGCTCATAGAGTCTTGAAAAATAAGCTCGGCCTCCGGGTGTTTAGCTAAATAGCTGAACACGTTCATGCCATACGAAGCTTCAAATGCGGAAACCCCTTTGGTCAGAGATTCCAGAAAATGACCGGCTGGCTGCGAGTGCCATGGCTGCCCATACATCAGGGCGTGCGCATATAGAGAATCGGGCGTATCAGAACGAAGAAACGGTCCCAGCGGACCCAATTCAAATGTTTGTTCATCCGTCTCCCTAAAAATATCCTCATCGCAGAGGAAACGCATCGTACGGTACAGCATAGAAGCTTCTGTCTGTGTTAGACTGGCAAGTTCTTGACAGGTACGCGGTCCTTCTGCTAGCAAATCGGGAATGCGCAATTGGGTTACGGCATATACCGCTTGTGATATGATACTTCCCGCAAGCATACGCAACAATCGTTCAGATTCATTCAAATATTTGGGTACGACGATGGACATATGGATATACCTCCTAATATATGGTTTTGATACATATATTTAGTTCCATATAAACAGGTATATTCCTCCTTTTTCCTAATTAATTATATTTTCACCAATTCGCCTCTTACACCCAACCATTTACCCTCTAAAGACTAGATATTTTTTCCACTCCGACAGGTTCACTTTTTTCGCTCATAAGGAAATCTTCATAAGTCAGATTCGTCAGATCCTCTTTCGTTAGTTTTCTCGACTTTCTTATTAATCTCACTGCTTGATTCCTTATTGCTTTTTCGAGAAGGTTACGGACAAATCTAGCGTTACTGAAATTAAAGTTTAAATGTTTTTCCTGAGAAAGATGCTCTTTAATTTTATTTGTGGCTTCAGTAAGAATAATGTATTCTCTTTCAAAAGCCATTTTATAAGCGATTTTAACTAATTGATCAGTGGTGTAATCGGGAAACTCGACATGAATCGGAAATCGGGAAGGCAGTCCGGAATTGGTTTTTAATAGATTATTGATTTCTTTGGGATAGCCGGCAAGAATAAGGATGAAATCATTTTTATGATCTTCCATTGCTTTCACCAAGCAATCAATACATTCTTTTCCAAAATCTTTTTCTCCGCCACGTGCTAAACTATAGGCTTCATCCACAAACAAAATGCCCCCAAGTGCTTTTTTCACTACCTCTCGTGTCTTCTGCGCCGTATGCCCGATATACTCGCCTACGAGATCCGCTCGTTCCACCTCCATCAGGTGGCCTTTGCTGAGCATGCCGAGCTGTTGAAACATTTTAGCCAATATTCGTGCCACCGTCGTCTTGCCCGTGCCCGGATTCCCCTTAAATAACATATGATACACTTGGGATTCTGATTGCAATCCTTCATTTTTACGCAACTGTTTTATTTGCAGCATCGCATATATTTGAAACACCAATTCCTTAACTTCTTCTAGTCCAATCATTTCATCGAGCTCTTTGAAGATTGCCGAAAAAGCTTCCATGTGTTGGTTTGTTTCTTTAACCGGAATTTCTTCGACAGTTCGAATCTGTTCGGGAGGAAAATTTTTAAAAACTACATTTATTTTTCTGGCTTGAGTCGTTATTAGACGGTTATCGTCAGTCACCAGTTACACCCCCCATCATATCCCTCAATTTGATCCGTATGTAAAAGAAATCTTCCTGATGTTCAATATATTCTAGTGTCGAACAGGTTATTAGCAGTTTAGCGCAGCCATAGTTCGTCCCATTTCCATTTCGTATAGGCGAGCGACTCGCGCGTACGGTGCCACGGAAGGAACAGCACCTTGCTCCCTGTCGTCTTGAGTTCCGGTTGCTCATACCCGAGCGCATCGGCAATCTCATAGGCTCTCGCCCCATGAAAGTCGTGTGTCATAATCGTCGCGCTCTTCCAGCCCTTTTCCTTCATAATGTCCTGGCTGAATTTTAAATTTTCCAGCGTGCTCGTTGCGTGCTTCTCCATCTCGATCCGGCTCGGCTCCACACCATGCTCAATCAAATAGTTCGCCATCCCCTCTGCTTCGCTCAACTGGGCATTAGGACGATCTTTGCCGCCGGTCACGATGAAATATTCGAACTTCCCCTGCTCATATAACTCCAATGATAGATCCAACCGTTCCTGCAGCGCCGGACTGGGCTTGTCTCTCCATAAGGATGCTCCCAGTACAATCCCTACTTCGGTAGGCTTCGATGAATTTGCGAAGTTGGCATATCCCGCTCCCCCGATTTTCCATTGCGTATACCCGAACCAAATCAAGCCGATCAACATGCCCGCTCCTGCAATCCAGAGCAAGCGTCTCCACAATGAAACCTTATGTTTACCTCTGTTACGCAACCGATTCCCCTCCAGTTTAAAAAAAGAACGCGCAATGAGTGCATTGCGCGTTACACATGTTGTAGCTTCATATTTTGATCTAAGCTGCGCTCCTTTACGGAGTCCCGCTTTGTTCTTCATCGGCGTCGCGGTTCTTCCGCCCGTTGTGACGTCCGTTATCCTTTTTGTCTTGACTATCCGATTGGATGCTGATCCTGTTATCGGCACCTTGGCCCTCCGCAGGTGGCGGATCAATCGAGTCACCGGGATCCGGGTCCACTGTTCCTGGAATCGTGATGGCGCCGTCGTCCGGATTGCCTCCTTGATCGCCTGGATCGGTACCCGGATCCGGCTCTCCGGTATTGCCCGGATCAGGTTGGTCCGGTATTACCGGATCAAGCGGATTGTTCGGATCAATAATCGGTGGTTCAATCGGTTCGATCGGAGGCTCTACCTGTTCTTCCTCAATCTTCACCGTGACTTCATTGGATTTCTTCGATTCTTCGTTATTGCTCTCAGCCGTTACATAATACGTGTATGATTCGCCTGCAAATACGCCGATATCTTCTGCGTTGGTTACCTTCAAGCCGCTCAGAACGCGGGCGTATTCTTTATCCTTGGACGATTTACGGTACACGTGATATACGATATTGTCGCCATCTACCGCGTTCCAGCTGAGCGATATCATCTTCGTATTTTCAGAATACGAAGCGTTCAAACCGCTTACGGCTTTGACCGGTTCCGGCTTCTCTTCGACCTTATCTGGCTTGCCGAAAGAACCGGACTGTCTGTTCTTCAGCGCTTTGCCCATCACTTCACTGAACATGCGCGAAGGGACCCGGCTGCTCTCGTGCAGCACATGGTCGCGGTCGGTCTTGTCATACCCCATCCAGACGGCGGCCGTCCATTCTGGCGTATAACCGACGAACCATGCATCACGGTCGCCATTGCCGTTATAGCCCGGCACCGAATGCTGCGTCGTCCCTGTCTTACCCGCCACCTGGCGTCCATCGATACGCGCTTGCTTGCCCGTACCATTCTTCACGACCTCCTGCAACATGTCAGTCATGTAGTAGGACGTCTTTTCGCTCATTACACGCTTCGGCTTCGGCACATGATATACATAGAAATCATGTGCCTTCCGGTCTGTAATTTTGGAAATGGAGTAGGCCGGATAATAATTGCCGCCATTCGCAAACGCGTTGTAAGCTTCGGACATGTTCAGCGGGGATACGCCGTGCGTCATCCCACCCAGAGCGATAGACAAGTTATAATCGTCTTTCGTTAACGGGAAGCCCATATTTTTAGCAAAATCAAAGCCCGTCTTCAATCCAATCTCATTCAACAGCCACACTGTCGGGATATTTACGGACCTCTTGACGGCCTCCTTCATTTCCATCGTGGCGCTATAGCCGCCCAAGTTGCTTGGACAATAGCCGCCGAAACATTGCTTCTCGTTATTCAGCTTGGACCACGGAAACCATTCTCCGGTCTCCATTGCGGGCGCATAGGCGACGATCGGTTTGAACGACGAGCCTGGCTGGCGTTGAACCGTGGCGCGGTTCAACCCTTTGGTAATGTAGTCGCGGCCCCCCATCATCGCCATAACCGCCCCGTTCTTATGGTCCGTGATGACCATGGCTCCTTGCACTTTAATATCGTCTTTGCTCTTTTCGAACAATTCATCATTGTTAAAAGCGTTAAACATGATGCGCTGCGCAGACGCGTCCATCGTCGTGTAAATATGGTATCCGCCGCGGTTCAGCTCATCTTCGGTCAATCCAGTCTTATCGACCGCTTCCTTCACCACGTAATCGAGGAACGATTGGTAGGCATCCGTCCCATTTTGGTCCGTTTGCGTGCCGTCCTTCGATTCTTTCGGCTCATAATCCACTTCCGATGCTTCCTTCATTTCCTGTTCGGTAATATAGCCTTGTTCATACATGAGCTTCAATACGATCTGACGGCGCTCCTTCGAGCGTTCCGGATTGTCGATCGGATTATAGTGGGACGGCGCTTTTGGGATCCCCGCCAGCGTGGCCAACTCCCACACTTCAAGCTGATTCAAGTCTTCTTTATCAAAATATTTGATCGCCGCCGCTTTGACTCCATAAGCGCCTTTACCGAAGTATATCCGATTCAAATACATCGTTAATATTTCTTCCTTCGTGAAGTGATTCTCCAGCGCCAACGCGATGGACACTTCCGTCGCCTTCCGGAAGAAGGTCTTGTCGCTCGTCAGGAACATATTTTTTGCCAGCTGCTGGGTTATCGTGCTGCCGCCTTCAACAAGCCGTCTAGATACAATGTCCTTGACCATCGCGCGGCCGATAGACCATAAATCGACGCCTTGGTGATCCTTGAACCGTCGGTCTTCCGTGGCGATAAAGGCATTGCGCAGCTCTTCAGGAATTTCTCGCGCCTCCGCAATCTCCCTATGCTCGATTCCCTTTCCAAGCTTGGCAAATTCATTGCCATTTATATCATAGACAGTGGAAACTTCGGCTAGCTGGAACATGTCCGCGTCTTTATATTCTTGCATGAGACGTTCGCCGTTCAACAGAATGAACAAGTATCCGCCCACCGCACAGAAAATGGCGAACGCGGCCGTAAAGAACATAAGCCAGAACGTTTTTCTCATAGACCACTTCTTGCGTTTTTTCGCTTGCTGCTGCTTCGGCTTTCCTTTCGCCGGCGTTCTTGTGCGGGAAAGCTGTGGTGTATCCTTATCTTTTGCCATCTACATTCGACTCCCTTATTCTCCTCGAATTTCTCTCTCTTTCTCTATAGAATGATAAATCCTTATTCCCTATACCCTATATGACCCGTAATGAAAAGAACAACCCTTCAGGGTTGTTCGGCAGCGGGCTCAATTATTTAGACGTGAAGGAGGGACAAAAAGTTTCATTTCTTTCTGCCCCTCTGCATGAAGCATCTACGCTTCGTTCTGATGATCTTGCATCAGGGATACGTTACGCTGCGGCGTAAACGTCGAGATGGCGTGCTTATATACCATCTGTTGACGTCCATCGCTGTCAATGACGATCGTGAAATTATCGAATGCGCGGATTACACCGCGAATCTGGAATCCATTCGTTAAGTACACCGTCACTGGAACGCTTTCTTTACGCAATTGGTTCAAAAAAGTGTCTTGAATATTAATAGATTTATTCATCGTCCGTACCCCCAATAATCATGAGATTGTGTTGAAATATATTCAACCTCTTACCGAAACTTTCCTGCTATGATCTTACAAATTTGTGTGAAATGTTTGTCTGTCTGTTCCGAGTCAGTAACATCAACCCATTCAAGGTCTGTCATTCGGCGGAACCATGACAATTGACGCTTGGCGAACCGTCTCGTATCTCGCTTTAACAGTTCGACAGCTGCATCCAATGACATTTCGCCTTCCAAGTAAGCGGCAATTTCCTTGTATCCCAATCCCTGCATAGATACAAGATTACGCGAATAGCCTTGTTCCAGCAATTGGCGAACTTCGTCAATCAAGCCTTCCTGCAGCATGATGTCGATTCGGGCCTCAATTCGTTTATAAAGCATCTGCCTGTCCATTGTCAAACCGATCATGCATAAATCATACGGTGATTCTCTCTTCTGACGGGCTAATTGAGATGATAACGGCTCTCCGCTCAGATGGAATACTTCAAGCGCGCGGATAACACGCCGCTGATCATGATGATGCAGACGCTCCGCCGTTATTGAATCCACTTCCTTCAACCGCTCATGCAGCGCTTCCGTGCCATGCGAAGCAGCGTAATCCGCCATCTGCTGCCTGAACTCCTCATCGGAACTGTTGTCGCCGAATTCAAATCCATAACAGAGAGATTCGACATATAGACCGGTTCCACCTACGATGAAGGGAATATGATTCCTCGCGGTAATTTCACTGATAAGCGTCCGGCCGCGATCTTGAAATTCTGCCACAGAAAAAGCTTCGTCCGGATCGTGGATATCCATCATATGATGAGGGATGCCTTCACGTTCCTGTACGGACAGCTTGGCTGTACCGATATCCATCTTACGGTACACCTGCATGCTGTCACCGGAAATAATCTCGCATTCATAATGCTTGGCAACGCTCAAACTCAGCTTGGTCTTGCCGACAGCCGTCGGGCCGACGAGGACGAGCAGCCTTGGTCTACTTAACGATGATATTGTCGGCAATGTCAATCACTCCATAAGCTAATTTCGATCCCGTCTGGACGACACGGTTAAAGCCGAGCCGGGCAAACTCTGAGCTGTTGCGCAGCTCTTTCATGACTACTCTTTTTCTCGCCACACGCATCGCTTCCGCAATCGCTTGACGAGATAGCGCTTCATGATTCGCCATCGTCCGCATCGGATTAAACGCGGACGAATGTGTAACCGGCTCCCTGAACATCGGATCGAAATATACGATATCCATTGAACGGTCAGGCATCGATTTCAACTTTTGGGAGTGGTCTGCGCGCTGCAATTCAATACGGCGCATCGCCTCATTGACCTCCACCACATCGCTTTCATACAGCTGCAATCCTTCGTGTACCAGCGTGAACAAAGATGGCTCGCTCTCCAATGCGACAACACGCCCGGCGGCTCCGACCGCTATGGAGAAGACGAGGGCATCCGCCGCAAATCCCGCCGTGCAATCAAGCACCTCATCTCCACATGTCGCGCCGCTTGCCCTAATCATCGAATCTGATTCACCGGCCAGAATTCGCTTCGCGCGCACAAACGCCATGCTGGGATGATAGGTCAATTCCGTAACCCCCAGCTGCGTGTAGCGTACGCTGTCATTCGTGTAGACAAGAAATTCATCATCGCCATATTTCCGTGTCAATCTTGATAGCGATTGCTTGCACCGCTCAACAAAGACATACCCGAAAGCATCTGCCGTGTGGCGAGCGCGCTCTTTGATGTGCGGGGATGAGAAATCACCCGTTGTGACAATCATTAGCTCCTCCTCATTATAAACGCTATGGAAAGGGAAACACAAATATCATCCTTTTAGAGGTTTTTCAAAAAGTCCCCTTTTGATCACGAAGAATCCCAAGTGGCCATTCGACGTGCTGAAAAGGGACCTTTTTGAACGCGCCCTTTTACATAACCCGTTTAAACATTTTCTCTAAATCATAGGTAGTAAAACGCACGACAATCGGCCTACCGTGCGGGCACGTATAGGGTTGACGGCACGTGGCGAGCCGGGCGAATAACGTCTCCGCTTCGGCATCCGACAGACGCTGGTTCGCTTTAATCGATGCTTTGCAGGAGCACATAATAGCCGACGCTTCTCGCAATTTCGCAATATCCGGCGCCTTTTCGCCCAATACCCAATCCGTCATTTCTTGAATAATCGATGTTTCCTGGCCCTTTGGGAACCAATATGGATGGGATCTGACCAGAAACGTCTGTCCTCCGAATGGTTCCATCTGCATACCAATATGCTCCAACAGATGCATACGCTCGCGAATACGCTCCGCTTCTGACGGCGTGAATTCCAACGTAATCGGCAGCAGCAGCTCCTGAGATGCTTGAGCCGGCCTGCCGAATTGCTCATAATAATATTCGTAATTAATGCGCTCATGCGCCGCATGCTGATCGATAAGATACAGCCCTTCTTCATTGGAAGCAATGAGGTAAGTGCCATGCAGCTGTCCAATCAACGATAGCGCAGGAAAAGGTGGCAATGTCGCTTCTTCCGACCGTTCGCCGCTGTCCATCCACTCTTTCCATGCTTCTCCGCTCTTCTTCGGCATATTGCCTAAGACAGAAGGGGGAACTCTATCCTTGAAGCCGCGTCCCTCCTGCTCCCCATACCGAGGCTTCGCTTCATTCACGTAAGAAGCGCGCGCACCGGTTTCTGCAGGATGCTGAGCCGGTTCACTCTGCTTAGAAAATGTACTCTGTTGCTTCACTGCATCTTGCGGAACAACTGCACTGTGAGATGCCGCTGCATGCTGTTGAACAGACATGACGCTGTTCGTTAGAACAGTTGGCTCCAGCTCAGTACGAGACGCAACTGCCGCGGCCTTCGTCTCGGTTGGTATGTTCGCAGCATTTTCGGCCCCTTCCTGAGCTGCAGCAGCCCCTGCTTGCGCCTCAGGGGCGAAAGGCGCAGGCGGTAAACTTGCGCCTTTGTTGCCAGACGAAGGAACCAATGCTCCCATCGGCTTCAGCTGCTGTTCATTGTTGGCATCCACAGTCGCGGCGGAAGCCCATTGCAGCTCCGTCTGCTCCACGAAGGTGCGCACCTTCGCTTTCGGGGCAGCCGCCTGCGGAATCAACTGCTGCTTCAGAAGCAGCTGCTGCAGCGTGCTCCCGATGAATTCACACAGCTCTGCTTCTTTGCTGAAGCGCACCTCCAGCTTGGCCGGATGTACGTTCACATCGACGAGCGTCGGATGCATCCGCGCCTGCAGCACAACCATAGGAAAGCGATTAATCGGCAGCAGCGTATGATAAGCGCGCAGCACAGCCTGATTCAACGGAAAGCTGCGCACATACCTGCCGTTCACGAACCACGACATCGCATTCCGGTTCGAACGTGTCATCTCCGGCTTGCCGATATAGCCCTCCAGCTCGAAGTCCAAATGCTCCGCCTTCACCTTCATTACGCTTTTAGCCGTATGGACGCCATATACTGCAGCGATAACCTGCAGCAAATCGCCATTGCCTATCGTCTGCAAGAGCGCATTATCATTATGCTTCAACGTGAAGGCAATGCTCGGGTATGATAAAGCCAAACGGTAAATCAAATCGGAAATATGCCCCAATTCGGTCTGAATTGTCTTCATATATTTCAAGCGCGCAGGCGTGTTGTAAAATAACTCGCGTACTGTAAATTCCGTACCTTGCATCGATTGCGCCGGCTCGAACGTCTTGATGGTTCCGCCTTCAATGACAAGCCGTCGCCCAAGGCCGCTGCCATCGGTGGATGTCACGACGTCCACCTTAGCCACGGCGGCAATACTCGCCAGCGCTTCGCCACGAAAGCCGAGGCTGCGGATAGCGAACAGATCTTTGCCTGTTAAAATCTTGCTTGTCGCATGCCGCTGGAACGCATTTTCTACATCATCGTCCCCGATCCCAGAGCCGTTGTCTTTAACTCGGATAAGCTGCAGCCCGCCCTCTTCAACCGTCACGTCGATGCGAGTGCTGCCGGCGTCGATGGCATTTTCCACTAACTCCTTAACTACGGAAGACGGTCGTTCAACCACTTCTCCCGCCGCAATCTGGTTAGCTATGTGCTCGTCCAATATTTTTATGACCGCCATGCTCGGATACCTCCTTATTCAACAAGCTTGACTTCACGTGTTCAGACGCCGCCTGGCTGCTATTGCTTCAATGCACGAGCTTGTCTCATCAAATCGTGCAGCCGGTTCATCGCTTCGAGCGGCGTCATCGACAAAACGTCCACTTCCTGCAGCTCGCGGATGAGCTGTGCCCCTTCACCTGCCGCGACAGCATTTGAAGCGTGCTGCGGCGTACCGGCTGCAGGGTGAGCTTGCGTCAAGCCGTCATCTTGGCCAGCGTCATGCGAAGACACGGCTTCTGCAGCCCGCTCTGCCGCTGCTGCTGATTCGCCCCATCCGAATAGCGACAGCTGCTCCACACCATTCACGCTCACGTGTGCTTCTGCAGGCGCAGGCGATGCAGCAGCCCGCCCCTCTGATGAGCCCTCCGCTGCACCAGCTGCTGGCAAGCTCGATGGCCCATCTAGCAGGGACTCTGCTGCGGTCCGGGGCTCATACTGCTTCAACAGGTCATATGCGCGTGTAATAATCGAATCCGGAATTCCGGCAAGACGGGCGCAATAAATGCCGTAGCTTGTGCTCGCCGCGCCCGGAATCAACTTGCGCAAGAAAGCAACTTGATTGCCGCTTTCTTTCACAGCCATGCACACATTTCTTAAGTGAGGTAATCGTTCCTCCAAATGCGCCAGCTCATGGAAATGAGTTGACACGAGCGCTTTGCAGCCAATCTCATCGTGCACGAATTCAATGACAGCTTGCGCTATGGACATCCCTTCGCTCGTCGATGTCCCCCGCCCCAGCTCATCGATGATGACAAGGCTGCGCCGTGTGGCTTTCGCCGTCATTACTTGAATGTCCATCATTTCGACCATGAACGTGCTCTGGCCGCCAATTAGATCGTCCGCCGCCCCGATGCGGGTGAAGATGCGATCGATAATCGGCATCTCCGCCCGTTCCGCTGGAACGAAGCAGCCGATCTGCGCCATGATGGAAATAAGCGCAACTTGGCGCATATAGGTGCTCTTCCCTGCCATATTCGGTCCTGTAATGAGCAGCATCCCAGCTTCCGCCTCTTGCAGCAGCGTGTCATTGGCCATGAAATTGCCGCTTTGCATAACCGCCTCTACGACAGGGTGGCGCCCCGCATCAATATGCATGTCATAGCCGTCGTTAAGCTGCGGACGGACAAATCGTCTCGCAGCGCTCACATTGGCCAACGATTGATACACATCGATCTCAGCCACCGTCTCCGCCAGCGTCTGCAACCGGCGAATGTGCTCGGCGACGCGCTGCCGCAGTTCGCTGAACAGCTCGTACTCGAGTCCGACCATTTTATCTTCCGCTTCCAGTATGAGCGATTCTTTCTCCTTCAGCTCGGCTGTGACGAACCGTTCCGCATTGGCGAGCGTCTGCTTCCGTTCATACCGGCCTTCTGGCAGTGCAGCTAGATTGGACCGTGTCACTTCGATGTAGTAACCGAACACCTTGTTGTATCCGATTTTCAGCGACTTAATGCCCGTCGCTTCCCGTTCTCTCCGCTCCAACTCCGCAATCCAACGCTTACCGTTCACACTAGCCTCACGCAGCTGGTCAAGATAATCGTCACAGCCTGGCTTAATTAAGCCGCCGTCTCGAACCGAGATAGGAGGCTCGTCCACAATGGTGTGCTCAATCCATTCCAGGATATCCTCACACGAATCCAGCTCTGCCACCCGCGCTTGGAGCGTCGTCGAGGACGTCTCCGCACAGAGCTGCTTCAAGGCTGGAATTTTGTGCAGCGATGCTTTTAATGCCACCAAATCGCGACCGTTCGCCGTACCGAAGGCGATGCGGCCGACCAAGCGCTCCAAATCATATATGGAAGCCAACTGCTCGCGGATATCTTCACGCCAAATCATCTGATGATAAAGAGTCTCCACAGCTTCGAGACGCTCATCAATAGCGCGGCGGTTCATTAAAGGCTTGTCAATCCAGCGACGCAAGAGACGCGCGCCCATGGATGTCTCCGTGCGATCCAGCAGCCAGAGCAAAGAACCTTTCTTCGCCCGCTCGCGTACCGTCTCCGTCAGCTCTAAATTGCGCCGCGTAAAAGAATCCAGCACTAAGTATTGGTCAGGCTCATATGTGCGAATCTGCGTCAATTGGCTTAAAGAACGCTTCTGCGTCTCAGATAAGTAAGCCATGAGCGTCGCTACCGCCTGCTGGCGCTCCGGCTCCAAGCGAGTCATTTCCGCTTCTCCGAATTGCTTCTGCGCCAACGACTCATCCAGCCGTGCCCATGAAGTAAAGAGCACCGACTGATTCCACGCCTTCGCAATCGGCTCTGCTTGCTCCAGCAGTCCGCTTGAGCCGATAATTTCGGTCGGCATATATACATTCAACTCATCAAGCAGCCACGAATGGGATGCAGGAGCAGATGTCACGACCATTTCCCCCGTAGACAAGTCACAGGCAGCCAGTGCGTTGGCGCCCTCATGCTCGGTCAAGCATACTAAGTAATGGTTCGATTTCTCATCAATCAATTTGCCTTCCATGACAGTGCCCGGCGTGACGATGCGCACGATTTCGCGTCGCACGACGCCTTTCGCAACTGCAGGATCCTCCACTTGTTCGCAAATGGCGACTTTGTATCCTTTTTCAATCAAGCGTTGAATATAGTTTTCGGCTGAATGATACGGCACTCCGCACATCGGAATGCGTTCTTCCCCACCGCCTTCTCTACCGGTTAACGTAATCTCTAATTCTTTAGCCGCCCGAATGGCGTCATCAAAAAACATCTCATAGAAATCCCCGAGACGAAAGAACAAAAATGCGTCTTCAGCTTGTTGTTTAATCGACAAATATTGTTCAATCATCGGCGTATGTTTCGCCATAAGCAACCTCCGCTACCATGAATAGAGTTTTATTATATCAAAAAAAGAGCATATACTCACGCCGCATATCTTTTCTTCTAGTGCGTATTTAAACATCCCTCTATACTATTTGCCGTGCAGCCATGCGGCACGAATGTCATCATTCTCGTTCCAGCGCCAACCTGTGTTGATTCGCGTATACAGAGAACGGATGGCTTGAATGTCCGCGTGGACAGGTCGGGAAACACCCGATATGTTGCTCCCCATTTCAGTCTCCAGCGCGTCCAACACTTCTTGAAGCAGCGCAAGCGCCAACGGACGCAGCTCTGTCCCCGCCTCTTCTTCGCTGCACCGATAATAGCGCCGCACAATCTCCGCGCGCACGCTGTCTCTTCGCGCAAGCTTGGTCCCATGCACGACAACAGTATGGAATAAAGTAAGCACTTCCAGCGTCAACTGCGGACTCCCCAGGAAGCTTGGCAGCGTACGGTATTCGAATCCGCCTTCACCGCCATGCTCCTGCAAGCGCACGTCTCCGAACGTGCCATACTTAGGCCGTCGGCGCAGCGCCCCATGCGAGTCCTCTATTAATGCTAACGGAAGTGCGACATATGTATCAAGCATGCGAACGAGATCGCTCGTCAGAGCGATGCCGCTAACATGGATATGTCCGCCAAGCGCAAAGGTCCCGAGCGGTTGACTCCCGGCGAGCCATACCAGCGAGATACCGTCTTCGTCCTTCGCTCTTATTAGGCGGGCAGCCCGTACCATGGAATCGCGCAGGTGCTGCAGCAGCTGCGCCGGAGTCGTTGCAGGCTCTGGACGCAGCTCCATGAGCGGATAACGTAATTTGCCTTGAATGCGCACCGCATCACATCCGGCCCCCCCGCCTCGCGGCAAATACCGGATTGCCGGAACTATTTTGCGGCGCCCCGGATGATACAGAATTAGTTCCATATCGAGACCGAGCTTCAACGACGTCTTCGACTCATTCCGGCTGCTTGCAGTCTCCGCCAGCGTCATGGACCATGCGGCGATGTACCGCGACATAACCCACTCAGGGAGACGCCGCGGCGCCGGCTCGACCCGCTCGATAACGTCCCCCGCTTGCGGTTCATCCACAACGCCTGCTGGCCATTCAGCATTATGCTGCATCTCCTGAGAATGATACCGGAGCGTAATCGCGGCGATATCCCATCCGAGTGCATAAGCTGCACGCACCGCCATACGGCCGAGCCGCCGATACGGAGGCTGTGACCAATCGTCAAGCGGAAGGTAGCTGTACCCGCCTTGCGGCGTGCGTATGCAATGAGCAGCAGCGGCGACTTCGCATTGATTCACCCAGAAGCACAACGTCCGAACAAACCGCCGGCTGTTCTCAATAGGATATGGCTCAGACCATACCGCTTCGTCCGCGATCGGAAGTCCCCATAAGCGCAGGCGCAGGCGCATCGTGCGGTGATTCCAAGATTGGGCGAAGCGGTTCAGGATGATCATCCTGTGCTGTGTCCCAGTACGCACAGCACGCTTGGTTAACTCCTGCAATACCTCCTTCTTGTGAGAACGACGCATCCACAGCACAACGAGACAACCTTCATCCATTCGGTCGGGCCCCAATTCCGTCAGCCGATTGTTTTGCGTACACAATGCGGTCGGGATTCCGGTGCCGTTCCACATTTGACAGACCCTGTCATCGTCGGTCAGCAGCTGGATAGAATGAGGAATCGCTCCAGCTTTCACTTGGCTCCCCCCTCTTTCTTGCCGTTAGTCAAGCATCACATTTTAATTAAAAAAAAGGAGGGCTCCCGCCCTCTTCGATAATGATATTGCTGCATATTCTAAAATATGAAGTACAACAGATGAGGACTGAAGACTGTCGACAGAACTCGTGACTCATCCACCATGCGCATGTTGGTTGAGAGTTAAAAAGGAGAATGAAATTAGAAAAGCGCCGCAAACGTGAAGGGCTTGCGGCGATGACTACAACTCCTCATCCGACAAGTCCGGGTCTAAATCGTCGAAACCGTCATCCTGGCTGCCAAAATCATAGTCTTTATCTTCAAAGTCGAGGCAACCGTTCGGACATACGCGTACACATACTTTTGTCTCTGCCACCATTTCCACGGCGAATTCACGCTCTACGCGAATCATGACGCCGGTTCCGCTTGACGATACACTCGCCTCTACACAGTTCGGCTCTTGAAGCGCTTCCGCCGACACTTCCTCCGTAGCGGCACGATGCTTCGGATCAACATACGACAATGGAACGAGATCGACATACGACACCGTTTCTTTCGCAACATCCGTTTGGGAATTGCTATTGTACGAATACCAGATGTTGATGTCGTAAGTACCGATGACCTCAATGCCATCTCCTGCCCGCACCGATTCATATTGATGGTTTATAATCCATGCCCCCAATATGCTAGTCGGATGATGAGGCGGAGTGACCGTATGTGTGACGACGGAGAACTTACGACCTTTGCCGCAGATTGCTTTTGTGATGATTTGCCGGCAGTGGTGTTTATCTGTAATTGCCATCCAATGGACCTCCTCCATACAATCATTCAATTAAAGTGTATGCAGGACATTCGTCTAGGGTGACAAAAATTTTTGAGAGGCCTTTCATTTTTTAAAAGAATAAAAATGCTTATGGTGACGCGGTTTACAGTGCAGCTCGTAACCTTTTCTTGTCTTTTTTCGCTATTTTTAAATATTGCTGCAGTTCCCGGTTCACTTGCAAGACCGCAGCGCGAACCTCAAACTCCTGCCGTGTAGCAGGCAAATCCATTTCACGAAAGACGCCTTCCAGCTCAATTAGAAGCTGCTCGGTCTTGCCCGTATAATGCGGTTCCTTCACATCGTCGCTCAATTGGTCGAACAAATCCGCGACCAAATAGCATTGCGGCAGCGATTGGAACACCTGTGATAGCAGTTGGAGCATGCTCTGCACATTCTCCAGCTGCGCTTTGCGCATATAAAAATAGACAAGCCATTGCTCATCCGTTCGAATTTCCTCCGTGCGCAGCAGGCGATTCTCCAATGCTTTCGAAGCGATCGCAATCCCTTCATTCACCTTCGCATCCGCTTCAATAATTTCTTGACCGTCCCAAATATAAGAAGAATCACGCAAATTCCGGCTGATTTGAATAAAAATACGTGAAAATTGTTCATCTACCTCCTTACGAATATGAACAAGCTTCTCTTCTTCATTCGGCATATAGACGAGATTGACGAGGGTGGCGGCGCCCAATCCGATCATGAGCAGCAGCACTTCGTTGAATATCCCGTGCAGCGTCAATGCACCCGAGCCGTATATATGAAATACGACGACGGAACTGGTAACAATGCCTTCCTTAAAGTTAAGGCGGGCAATGATGGGAAAGGCAAGCAAAATATATAGGGCAAGCACCCATAATTGAAACCCTAGCACTCCGAACAATGTAGCGGCCAGCAGAAGGCCGACCAATGAGGCCAAAAAGCGTGCGGATACCGTCTTCACACTGCGCTTGCGCGTTACGTCCACACCTAATATGGCAAGCAGACCCGCTCCGAGCGGATTCATCGCACCGATAAGATCGGCGGTGATGATAGCGAAGATAGAAGCGATCGCCGTCTTAATGACACGAACTCCGACAAATCCAAACACCATGATATGTACTCCTTCATCATTCCAGTCTATAAAAGGTAATTCAAAAAGTTCCCCTTTGAACACGCACTTTAACGCATTCCGATATTTTATTATATCGACTTCCCTCCATAGTTGCAAAAAAAGAGAAATGTCTTATTTTGACATTTCTCCATGCTTGTTAGCCAGGAACGTTATGATCGGCGAATCAGTTTCCGTTCCAAAAAAGCGACCGCTTTGTACATCAATGTGGCTACAACCGCAATGATAACGAGTGACGACATGACGAGCGTAAAGTTAAATACTTGAAATCCGTAAATGATTAAGTAGCCCAATCCCACCTTGGAAACGAGAAACTCCCCGACAATAACCCCGACCCAGGCCATCCCCACATTGACCTTTAACGTAGATACAATCGCCGGGAAAGAAGCCGGAAGAATGACTGTGCGGAAGATGACGCTCTTGCTTCCTCCGAACACACGCACGACCTTAACATAGTTCGGATCCACCTCGCGGAAGCTGTTATAGACGACAAGTGTCGTTATGATAACCGTAATGGACAAGGTCGTGGCGACGATGGCTGTGAAGCCTGGACCGAAGCCGACGATGAACAGCGGACCCAGAGCCACCTTAGGCATGCTGTTGAATACGACCATATAGGGGTCCAACACGCGCGCGAGAAATTCCGACCACCAAATCAATACCGCAAGCAGCGTGCCGAGTACCGTGCCCAGAAAAAAACCGACCACCGTTTCGCCGACCGTCATGCCGAGATGAGGCCAAATCGACCCATTGGCAAAATCCTGCACAATCTGCGTCCATATTTTGCTCGGATAACTGAACAACAGCACGTCGATCCATTTGAAACGGCCCGCTAATTCCCAGAGTCCTACAAATGCAATTAATATGATAAATTGCGTCAGGGAGACGGTCGTGGCGAATCTGCGGCGCCGCTTGCGATAGCGGGCATACGTCTGTTCGACCATACTGCGGGAGTCAGGAAATTCGTCTGCGGCGCTGTTAGCCTCCGTTTGCTTTGCCATCGATCCCCCTCCGATCCGACGCTTCTAATTCTTTCCACAAATCATGAAACAGATCATTGAATCCCGACTGTTCCCGTGCGTAAAAAGGCTGGGTTTCCCGAATCAATTCCGGCACATCGAATGCACGCCGGATACTGCCAGGATCTCGGTTCAGGACAATGACCTGATCGCTGACCGCAATCGCTTCTGACAGATCATGCGTCACGAGCACCGCCGTCTTGCGATGCGCCTTTAATGTTTCTACAATGAGATCTTCCAGCTGAAGCTTCGTCTGATAGTCAAGTGCCGAAAACGGTTCATCCAACAGCAGCAGCTCTGGTTCGGTTGCCAGCGTGCGCACCAAGGCCACTCTTTGTCTCATGCCGCCGGATAACTGATGAGGATAGAGTGACTCTGTCCCTCCTAATCCCATACCGTCCAATAGTCTGATTACGCGTTCCTTCGAGGCCGAATTCAACCGCTTCGTCAATTCCAGTCCGGTACAGGCATTTTCCAGAATGGTTCGCCATGGAAATAAATAGTCCTGCTGCAGCATGTAACCGACACGCGGCGAAGGGCCGTTTACAAGCTGGCCGTACACGAACGCACTGCCGTAGGTCGGCTGCAGAAGTCCTGCCATAATCGAGAGCAGCGTCGTCTTTCCACAGCCGCTCGGACCGACAAGGCTTACAAATTGCCCCGGCATGATGGTGACGGACAGTCCGTCGATAGCGAGCTTCGCTTCACGTTCCGTTACATACACATGCGTCACTTGCGACAATTGTACCGCTGGAACCATATGTCCGCCCCCTTTCCCAACTCTGTTCCTTCACGCGCCTCATTTTATTTAACCTTCTGCTTGGCATCCTGAGCGAATTCGTTGTTCACAATCTGCTTCAAGCTGATCCGCTGCTTCAATTCTCCGGCAGCTTCAAGCACGTCAAGCAGGTTGTTCCATTCCTTCTCCTCCAGTATCGGATCGGTGGCGAAAGAGCCTTGATCCTTATACCGCTTCACGGCACTAACGACGATATCCCGATCTATATCTTTAAAGTAAGGCATAATTACATCCGTTATCGCTTCAGGCGATTCCGAATTCACCCAACGCTGTGCCTTAACTATCGCATTTGTAAATTTCTGAACCGTTTCTTTATTTTTCGTAATAAAGCTTTGCTTTGTCATAAATACGGTATACGGCAATTGGCCGCTTTCCACACCAAAGGATGCGACCACATAGCCCTTGCCTTCCCTTTCGAAAATGGAAGCTTGCGGTTCGAACAACTGAACATATTCCCCGGTACCTGACGCATACGCGGAAGCCACGTTCGCAAAATCAATGTTCTGGATTAACTCCAAATCTTGATGTGGATCGATTCCGTTCTTTTTGAGCGTAAATTCTCCGGCCATTTGCGGCATCCCGCCCTTGCGCTGACCAAGGAACACGCTTCCTTTCAATTGATTCCAGTCGAATGAATCCGTCTTCGTCCGCTTCATTAAGAACGTTCCATCCGTCTGCGTCAACTGTGCGAAGTTAATGACCGGATCCTCGGTCCCTTGCTGATATACATATATCGACGTCTCCGAACCGACCAACGCAACATCTATGCCGCCGGACAACAGCGCAGTCATCGTTTTATCCCCGCCAAAGGTCGTCTGCAGCTCCACATCTAAACCTTCTTCTTCAAAGAAACCTTTGCCGAGCGCCACATATTCCGGCGCATAAAATATGGAACGGGTCACTTCTCCGACTCTCACCTTGATGCGGTCTCCTCCGCTACTACACGCGCTCAACACAATAGAAAATATGAGGACTGCGGCTAATGCGAATACACCCAATCGTTTAGGCATCATAATCATTCCCTCCTCTGCTTCTTAGTCAAGTCCCATGTCTGACAAACCATCAGTTTGCCATGTCGAACGGATATTGCAGTCTATGCATCATACTTACAATTGGTTATTGGCCCGTTTACGAAAAAAAACGCATTCCCTTCTTTTCGAAGGGAATGCGCTTCTGCTGTACGCTGGTACAATTTATCTGCTTTTGACCAATATATTAACGGCTTCTTGAATCACGTCGTCCGGATCGTTGCCCTGCTCCAGCTGCTCTCGCACGCAGGATGCCAAATTCGCGCCGATGACTACTCCAATTGCGCGGTCCACTGCAGTACGAATCGCCGTAAGCTGGGTAACAACGTCCTTGCAATCCTTTTGCTGCTCCATCATGCTGAGCACGCCGCGAACTTGCCCTTCCACACGCTTGAGCCGATTTTTAACTGAATCATGATATTCCATCTCATACCTCCTTCCCATCGAGCGGCAAACCTCTATTCAATATGATACATAAAGCATACCTTGGCTTCGACTTCGGTTCAATAGGACGCGCTTTCCGACTCATCAGGCCACCAGGCTTGGCACCTTGTTCAACGCGTTTTTCAAAATCTCGACATACTGCCGTTTTGTACAAGAAGGTGCGTCCTTCTGTATAATAAGTATTATTCGGGTTGCCGCCGTTTTTTTCAAGTACCTCATTGGAAGAACCGAGCGCGTGTTTGCTTGGCTCAGAGCCCCCGCTTTGAATCAATATTTTCGTAAGGTATGCGCTATATTTCCATCTGCTGGCGAATATCTCTGTCTTAGAAGAAGCCGTTAAAAAAATGAAAACGCAGCCCCGAAGAGCTGCGTTGTGTGATAATATGGCGATACTATATACCGTAGACGTCCTTCGTCTTCTCTGTCAAATAATCGACCAAGTACTGCGGATTCAGCGCCTCGCCCGTCACCTTCATGATGATTTCCGACGGGGTCAGCAATTTGCCGTACTGATAAATTTGCTCGGACAACCACTCTTTAATCGGGAGCAATTGGCCTTGCGCAATCGTGTCGTCGAAAGAAGGCATTGCCTTGCGCATTGTATTCATAATCTGTGCGGCATACATGTTGCCGAGCGAGTAGGAAGGGAAGTAACCGAAGCCGCCGCCTGCCCAGTGCACGTCCTGGAGCACGCCTTCACCGGCGTTCTGCGGACTGACGCCCAGGTAGGACTCATATTTCTCTTGCCATACCCGTGGCAAGTCATCAACCGACAGCTCGTCATTGAAGAGCATCTTCTCGATCTCATACCGGATAATAATATGTAGGTTGTAGGTGACCTCATCCGCTTCAATTCGAATAAGGGAAGGCTCCACCCGGTTGATTGCGCGGTAGAACATGTCCCCGGTTACATTCTGCAGCTGAGTCGGGAATAATTTTTGCAATGATCCATAATAGTGCTGCCAGAACGGGCGGCTGCGGCCGACTACATTTTCCCAGAACCGTGACTGTGATTCATGAATTCCCATCGACGTACCGCTCGAGAGCGGCGTCCCTGCGAACTCTTTGCTAATATTTTGCTCGTAGAGCGCGTGGCCCCCTTCATGCAGCGAACTGAAGATGGCGCTGGCCACATCGTCCGTCTTATAGTTGGTCGTAATCCGCGCATCACCCGGATTCAAGCCAATCATGAACGGATGCACACTTTCATCCAATCTGCCCGCATCGAAATCGTAGCCCATTTCTTTCAACAATTGAAGACTAATCACTTTTTGGCCTTCAATAGGGCACTCGCGATACAGGAACTCGAATTCAGGCTGCGATGAAGCCTGAACGGATTGTACAAGCGGAACTAACGAATCCCGCAGCTGACCGAACGTCTCATCCAGCTTAGCTACGGTCATCCCAGGTTCATACATATCGAGCAAAGTGTCATAGCGCGTATCTTTAACGCCCCAGTAATCAATGAATTGCTGAGTCTTCGCTACAATATCCCGTAAATACGGCTTGAACATCTCGAAGTCGGCTTTCTCCTTCGCTTCTTCCCACACTGTCTCCGCATGAGACGTAAGCACGACATGCTCCTGATACAGCTCTGGCGGAATCAGGCGGCTGCGGTTAAATTCCTTGCGGGCATCCGTCACCATCTTGCGATCGGCGGCGCTTAACGCTTCGAATTGCTCCGGCTGCTCAAGCGCATCCAAGCAGCTTCCCATCTCGTTCGATACGGACAGCTTGAACATATCGCCTGACAGGACGCCAATCGTCTGCGCGCGCTGCTCGGCGCCTTTGCGCGGCGCGCCGGTGCGCAAGTCCCACTGCATCAGGCCGATCGCTTCTTCATAGCTCTTCAATTTTCCAGTGATATTATGAAATTGCTGCAAAACCGATTGATTTTGTGTACTCATGTTCGATTCACCTCTATTTACGTAATCCCTTTCCTCTTGATGATACGTGGTGTAAACGATATAATCAACTTTCAATAACGGTTGTATCGCGTAAAGGAGCTGGAACAGATGTCCGTTATAATTCAAATTACGGAAGCGGCCGCTTCCGCGCTAGCGAACCGGCTTGTCCCATCCTGCTCTGGGAAAGGAATCATCAAGCTTATTTATGATACGGACGGTTGCGGCTGCGCTGTCAATGGAGTGCCGGCCTTGTGGCTGATCGATGAGCCTGCCCCATTCGATCTGGCCGTGGACACGAATACCAGCTGGACACTCGTGATGGATAAGCATCAGATGGTGTTTTTCGATGAGGCGCTCGTTCTGGACGTGAGCGGCACGACAGGAATGTTCAAGCTGAGCAGCACGCAGCAAATTTATTCCACGCACGTCGCATGCGAAGATCATCGCAGAGCTCATGTAAACTAACAGGTTTGGAGGAACCGCACATGTCCAATATGTTCAATATTTTGGATTACAATCGTCAATTTGTGGATAGTAAACAGTACGAGCAGTATTTGACCGACAAGTTTCCAGACAAGAAGATGGTCATCATCACCTGTATGGATACGCGTCTGGTCGAGCTGTTGCCGCGGGCGATGAATTTGCGCAACGGCGATGTCAAAATCATCAAAAACGCAGGCGCTATCATATCGCAGCCGTTCGGGAGCGTCGTGCGAAGCGTGCTGGTCGCGATTTATGAATTGGAAGCAACCGAAGTAGTCATCGTCGGCCATTATGAATGCGGAATGACCGCGCTCAACTCGCAAGGCATTATCGATAAAGCGAAGGAGCGCGGAATCGAAGATGTCGTCCTCGATACGTTGACGAACTCCGGCATCAAGCTTCATCATTGGCTGCGCGGCTTCGATAACGTGCACGAAGGCGTGCTGAACAGCGTTCGCATCCTGCGCAAGCACCCGCTCCTGCCGCCGGATGTGCCGGTTCACGGCATGGTCATCCACCCAGACACCGGCGCGTTGGAATGGATTGCGGACGGTTATCGCTATTTGGAAGAGCAGAACTCCGAGTCTTCGCACGAAGAGCATTCTCCTTCCGCCACTCGTTAAGCCGTTATCGTAACGGGAAAAGCTCCTGCTTCAGAACCATCGTTCTGTGACAGGAGCTTTTATTGGTTGTTCATTCACATGCCTGCAGCGACTGCTCGAGCGCAGCCGTGTCCATCTGTTCACCGATGACGACGATAACGTCCTTCACATCACCTTGCGGCGTAATCGGCACAAATTCGGTTGCGCGATAAGCAAACTGAAACATATATCGCTTTGTCGTGTCCGTGAAGGAAACGATGCCTTTCGCCCGGTACACATTCGCGGGCAGCGACATCAGCCACTGTTCAAATCGTTCGCTGTCGACAGCGCGCGGCATCGTATAGGTCCATACGGTTACGGCATCGTGAGTATGATGATGGTGGTGCTCACCTGCGGAGGAATTCGACTTGCCAGCAGCGGTATGGGAGACTTTCGCATCCATGCAGCTTCTCCACAGCTCCGGTTCCACCTTAGCATGACTTGTAACCTCTATTCGAGCGCCGGCATTCCATTCTCGCAAACGCAGTTTAACCGCTTCAAGCTGCTCCACTGTTGCGAGATCTGCTTTGTTGAGCAGAATCAGTTGAGCGGCGCGAACTTGTTCTTTCAACAAATGCATCATTTTGCGGTTGCTCGTCCCGCGCTCCGCTCCCGAGTCCGGGATGAATAGATCGGCTAAATGCTTCGCATCCGCCAACGTAACGATGCTCGTCAGCACGACGTTCGTGTAGAGCGAGATTTCCGTTATCGAATCCACGAGCTCCATCGGTTCAGCAATCCCCGTGCATTCCACATAGATGATATCGGGTTGTTCCTCTTGAACCAATTCGTACAGCTTCAAGCCGAAATCTCCCCGCATGGAGCAACAGATACAACCATTCAGCATTTCCTTCATCGCAACGTCAGCTGGCAGCAGCTGTCCATCCAAGTTCACTTCGCCCGCTTCATTCATGACGACCGCAGGCTTCAACCCTTGTTCCATGCTCCACTGCAGCCATTGCTTCAATAAGGTCGTCTTACCGGTACCGAGGAAGCCGGATAAGATGACAACGGGAATCGTCGTATTATTATTCTGTTCGTGAACGGACATGATTGCATTACCTCATTTCATCTAGTGCAAAAATTGATTGTGGTCTTCTCTGTTCCCATCACATGATACAACCTTCATACTAAGGGCGCAACAAAGGCCTTGGCCACAGCCAAAAAGCGGTACAGAAAGAAGGTTCAAAGGAAGGGAACTTGCTAATTGTGATAGAATATATATACAAAAAAAGAAGTTGTGAAATAGAGTATTGCAATTATGTAAATCATTACATATACTATCATTGGAGACTTGTTCAAAACAGATGCAATAAGGAAAGTATGCCGTCTAGCAGCAAGTCATTCTGTGGAGGTGTTATTATGCTCAATACGTTATCTTACGGATTACTCGGACTGCTCGCGAGCGAATCTTGCTCTGGATATGATTTAATGCTGCGCATTCAACCGTTCTGGCAGGCTAAGCACAGTCAAATTTATCCCCTGTTAGCCAAGCTGGAACGGGAAGGGTTCGTTCAATATGTCCGCATCGAACAGCGGGACAAGCCAGATAAGAAAGTATATTCCTTAACCGAGAAAGGTACCGAAGCTGTTCTCGAGTGGCTGGGCGAACCGCCTGCAGAACAGAGTTCGCGCGATGAATTGAGCTTAAAGACGAAGTGCATTTGGATGACGCAGCGCGACATTTCGATCCCTTTATTTTTAACCCGTCTGAAGCAATTGGAGACGAGAACCGCTTATTATGAAAAATTGCTCCAACGCATTCCTGAGGAAGAACGCCACGTGCATTCAAAGCATTTTGGCGATTACGTGCTTCTTCACCGCGCCATTTCATTGGCCGGAGCGCAAATCGAATGGTGCCGTTGGGTTGTCAATATGCTGGAACAAGAAGAAGAGCTATCTTGAGAAATATCCGTCCCGCTCTGTGGCGCTCCACGTGCAATAGAGCGGGATGATTAGCATGATTCAGCTCCTCTTTCCCTTTGCTTAAGACGATGCGCTTCCGCCCGTGCGGCTATCACGTCTTGTCGATCACGAAGCATATGTCGATGAACGACATCGTCCATTACATGACTGTTCGTTGAGCACCATGTCCACCCTCGGTGTTCACATTGCTCCTTGCACTGCTCACACAAGTCTGGATCAGCAATCGGCAGATTCCATTCCTCATAGTCAGGACGGACCGATATTCTCTCACCTGCTGTCCCTGATCTATTCAATTCTGTCAACTTGGCCTCTAATTGGCTTAACAATTGCTCTCCATCCAACCCAAGGTCGTGCCAAGGAACTTGATTGGCGTGCGACATCGCGCTTCTTAGCATTTTACACGCGCCTGCTGTATTCCCTCTGCGCTCATGATATAGACCTACGGCAATCTGGACTAGCGTGAGCCACCACTGCTTACGTTCCATCGACGTCTCAGCCTTCCACATTTCTTCCATAATCTCATGGCATTCGAACCAATCCCGCGACCCGTGAAAGTGCAGTAAATACTCGATATAAGGTTTCGGATAATGCATACCTTCTCATCCTCCGACAGCATATTAATAACTCATTTTTCAACAACCATTTATACTATATATTCGACACAGATGCAGGTTGCTTTTTAATAATAACATATATCGAATAGTTAACGTGTTTTGAACACGTATTAACAGCATAACGAGAGTTGCAAATTGTAAATGTTTTTCATCAAATCAACTTTTTTTGAAACCTCACCATACTCCGTTCGTATTAGGTATCGGATGATATCTATTCTTCTATGAGGAGGCAATTCATGCGTAAGTGGATTATGGTTGTTATGGCATTCTTTCTTATTTTTGCGGTAACTACACCGTCTATGGTAGATGCCAAGCGCGGAGGGTCTTTCCGTTCCGGAGTTAAGAATTACAATCCTGCTCCGAAAAAAACAGAGAATAAGAATCAAGTTAATCGTTCCGACAGCTCGAATAACTCCAAATCGACAGGAGCCGCCACAACACAGAAACGCGGTTTCTTCAGCGGAGGAAGCTTGATGAAAGGCCTGATGATTGGCGGCCTCGCAGGACTGTTATTCGGCAGCATGTTCGGCAACCTTGGCTTCTTCGGCGAACTGCTGGGATTAATGGTGAACCTGATGGCGTTGTTCCTTCTCGTATCGCTCGTCCTCCTAGTCGTGCGCAAGATTAAGGAACGCCGCAATCCTCCAAAGCCGGAACACGGGCGGTGGAATTAATGAACATGCGCATCAGCATGGATGAACTCATCAACGCGGTGTGTCTCCACATGGCAATGCGCAGACAAGTGCAGCCGACAGACGTTCAGGTCGAACTGTGTTGGGATGAGGAGCATGGCTTCACTGCCGAAGTATGGATTCATGGTCGGCAACAGTATTTGGTAGAAACGAATCTGCTCGAAGCCGTGGAGCAATATGTATATAAAGAATACGGCCAGCGGGTGTTTCGTCACCAGATCACATTGGATGTCGACGACGAAATCTGGGCAGATATCGATACAAGCCAATAAATCACATAAGTACATGGAGGCGATAGTGCTTGGATCCACACAATGATGTTCCGTGATGGTCCAAGCAACTATTGCCTTTTGTTTTTCTTACTTGAAAAAGTGACAAAAATTCATTCCTGCTTATTCATGATTTGGTGAACATTTTTTTGTATTTTGTAACAACATTGTCTTTTGTTTTTAAGGTTTATTTAATGTTGCTTAAGTATGATAGGTATAATGGAATAAGATTAATTACGGTGTTCACGCACTAATAGTAGGAGGTTTGTTGCTATATGAAAACAGTTTACATTGAATTTCAAGAACGACAAGTACCCGTGTTTTGCACTAATATATCGCATAAAAATACATTTTCTTTGCTTATGGATGCCTTAAATCGCAAAGTCCGCACAGGCAAGCGGGCCATTAAAACCTGCTTGGAAACGTTAATCAGCATTGAAATCGTAGGATCGGAAGCCATCCTACATACGAGACGGGAAATGGACACGCTCGCGCTATCCCTGTACTGATTTACTTCTCACTTCTCACCTAACCAAATGATGAATAGGCATTGGAATTCGGCGCATATCCCGTAAAGGATATGCGCCGTTCTTTTTCATCCGGCTCATGCAACCATCTGGAAAAATACACTTGACACGATACAAATTGTATCATAAAGTACAAATAGTGCTATAGAATCGTTTTATACGATTTTAGAATGGATAAAGGAGCTTTACCATGACCATTGGAGAGCGCTTACGCGGCTTGCGTCTTGCCCGCAATATG
The DNA here is from genome assembly GCF_021369635.1 of Paenibacillus profundus. Lineage (GTDB taxonomy): Bacteria > Bacillota > Bacilli > Paenibacillales > Paenibacillaceae > Paenibacillus_B > Paenibacillus_B profundus. Next base: position 42,203 of record NZ_JAJNBZ010000005.1, read on the forward strand.
TCGCAGGAAGAAGTCGCTCGTCATATCGGAGTGACTCGTTCGGCCTATAGTCATTATGAGATCAACAATCGACAGCCTGTATATAGCAATTTGAATAAGCTCGCTCTGTTATTTGACGTTCCGATCGACTATATTCTCAATGAGGACCGCACCGACTATGCTCGTGAAACAAAACAATTACTGCAGCTCTGGCATTCGTTGGATCATTCTTCAAGACAACATACGCTTTATATATTGCGCCAGTCCATTCAACAAGCCGATCATCCCGCCCAACCTTAACGTTGTGGGCTAGATATGCGATACGCAGGAAGCACGATATGGAACGTCGTCCCTGCCCCTTGACCGCTTTCTACTCCAATCTGACCAGAATGAAGCTCGATTACTTCTTTGGCAATGGCCAGACCGATTCCGCTTCCTCCAGTTGACGAATTTCGTGATTTATCTTTCTTATAAAATCTATCAAAAATAAAAGGCAAGTCCTCTTCCCTCACACCGATTCCCGTATCTGTCACCTCTATATGTATGGTTTCTTTCTCTGCCGTGTAATGTATGCGAATCGTAATCGACCCGCCTGCCGGCGTGAACTTAACCGCATTGTAGATGAGATTATCGAATACTTGCGTCATTCTGTCCAAATCAACTCTCAGAACGATGCTGGCTGGAGGAACATCCCGATACGTCTCGTTATAACAAGCGAAGATCAACCCCTTTCCGGAAAGCTCCAGCTTGTAGTTATCTTCCAAATGAGTGATGAAATGCTCCAAAAGAACCTCTTGCTTCGAGAATTGGACTTGCCCCGCTTCCAGCTTGGATAGTTCGAACATGTCACCGATGAGATGATTCAGACTGTTAATCTTGTTGAGCATCAAACGGATATATTTCTTTTGCTCTGCCTTGTCATACACGATTTCATCCTGCAGCACTTCTAAATACCCTCTAATCAACGTAATCGGAGTACGTAAATCGTGCGATATGTTGGTGAATAAATGCCGTCGGGATATTTCCATACGTTCCAGCTCTTTATTATTCTTTTCTAAATGTGCGTTCATATGCACTAATTCCGCTGTGCGCTTTTGAATCCTCTGTTCCAAGCTGGCGTTCAGCTCGATTAATTCCGTCGAGACGGATTCCAGATCCGTCAATACTTGCGAATACCGCAGCGAAATGACGAGCGATTGCAAGAAGATGCACACGACAAGCCCAATCGGCGCCAAGTCCCGAATAGGAGCAAGCTCATGGCTATAGAGGATATCGTTAAGGACCAGCACGCTCAGCACGGCGAACCCGATGAGCGCAATATATGCTCCTAATCTATGATGGTGGATGGCTCTGAAATTCATCGCAAAAATATAAAGCACAACAGCGACGATATAAAGCTGATAGCCGCTTAAGAAGGACGTAAAGACGCTCGTAGGCAGCGACACAGTCATTCCGATAAGGAGACTGCCCCCGCCGATGAGGAACCGATATGTGCGCAAGCAGGCGTCCGCGTCCTCGGTGAACAAGTAGCGAATATAACCGACTCCTGTCATGGCGGCAATCAACATCAAAATGTATTCTATCCGAGTGTTGATGCTCCACGACAGCATCGGCAGCCAAGAGAGCAGCAGCATATCCCCCGAAGTCACAATACGGAATGCCATCGCAATACATAACACGCCGAACAGGATTGTATACCTGTCTTTGCGCCGTTCGATAAACAGCCCGATATGATATAAGCCGACCATTAGCAAGCACCCGAAGAGGATGCTGTCACGAACCGTTTCCATTTTGCTTTTGCGGATAGTTTGTTCAGCGAGGCCAAAATACGGGGATTGCCATATTCCCCCGCGTTGATGCGAGTAATTTGCAACCTGAATGACGATCTCCGCCTGCTCCCCCGGCATGTGAAACATAGCCATCCGCCGTCTCGTCGAAGGCTCATACGTATTCTCGTCTTCGGATACGGTGCCTTCATTTAATACGAGCCTGCCGTTCACCCACAATTGATAGGAGCTGTATATGCTGGGCAGCCATACGCCATATAGAGAATCAATGTCGTCTTTCATAATGTGGAGACGGTATGTAGCATAACCTGCTCCCGAGCGCTTCCCTTCCTGAAGCTGGAACTGATTCCACGATGCTGGAACAGGAGCGTAATACGTCACCTTGCGGGGGGCGGTAGCGGCGGCTGGAGACAGCAATTCATGCCAGTTGAACTCCCACTGTCCGTTCAGAGGAACAAGGCCTTGGCTCCTAAAGTCCCATCCCCTTACATCCATCACTCCATTTCTCACCTGCGGAGCAGCATTGCCATCAACTAGCGAGCCGACCACCTGTAGGACTAGAATCGTTATTAATGTCATCGCCATCATAATATGAAAAGTGATTCGGCGCATTTCGTTTCCCCCTCTAACCCTACCATTTTATAACACAGGGGACTGTTTGACGATATATCGAGCAAATATTGCCGAAAAAAAAGGAATAGATTGTCATCTTCTGACAACGTTCGCTATAATGGAAGGAGTGACGGAGGTGACGGCCTGCAATGAACGATTTTAAGATATTAATCGTAGATGATGAATTAGAAATAACAGAGCTCATATCGTTGTATTTGCGACGCGAAGGTTATCACGTTTTCATTGCAGATAACGGTTATACCGCACTGCAAATGGTGAAGGAAGTGACTCCGGACTTGATCATCCTTGACATTTTGCTGAAGTCGCTTGACGGAATTGAAGTGTGCAAGGAGATACGCAAGACTTCGAACGTGCCGATTCTGTTTGTCAGCTGCAAGAGCGATGACGTTGATATCATTATGGGGCTTACAGTCGGAGGGGATGACTACATAACGAAACCTTTCAGTCCGAGTCAGCTCGTCGCACGCGTCAAAGCACATTTGCGCAGAAACTCGCTCTCGTCCCGGAATTATCCGACACCGCCGCAGCATAAGCTTGCTTTTGGAGCGCTGGAGATCGATCTGCACAGCCACAATGTAATAATAGAAGGAAAGTCTGTGGCGCTTTCCGCCAAAGAGTTCGATTTACTCGCCTACTTAGCTCAATCTCCGAACAAGGTGTTTAGGCTGGAGCAATTGTATCAGCACATTTGGAACACGGAAAGCTTTGGGGATACACGAACCCTTATGGTACATATAAGCAATCTACGCAAAAAAATCGAACCAGATCCAACACAACCCCGGTATATCGTTACGGTGAGAGGTGTAGGTTACAAATTTCAGGCCGATTCCTATTAGAGGTTGCTCAAAAAGTCCTCTTTTGAACACGCACTATTAGTATATCCATCCATGCGCCAGAGACCGCCATCCTGCACAGGTTGACGGTCTTCTTTTCATGATGGCGAACAGGAAGTCCGCTTGTCTTGAGAAGCTGCGTGTGACACCGCATCATCGCCAGCACGAGAAATCGTATTACTTTCTGGTAAGCATAGGCGCATTTATAGTACAATAGCGCTTAGTGAGTTTGAAAGCCACTTTTGATCACGAAGCATCTCAAGATGTGATTCGACATCGAATCTTGCATTCACTCTCGAAGAGCTTATGCTTCCGAAGAATGTTTCCGTTGGAAACATTTCAGGTGCTCATGTAGTCTCGCCTACACCCGCTCTTCTTCGAAGAATGCTTCCGATGAAGTTTTCTTGCGTAAACTTGTGCTTCTCGGTGCTGAAAAGTGGTCTTTAGGGGACACGCATATGAAGAAAGGAAGTCACACACACAATGTACATGGCTAACGACTGGAAAGATTATGAAGTAATTGACACCGGGGGCGGTGAAAAGCTGGAACGATGGGGAGATGTCGTGCTGCGTCGTCCCGACCCGCAAATTATTTGGCCTCTGGAACAAGAAAGCAACCTGTGGCGCAATGTGCACGGACACTATCATCGAAGCTCCTCTGGCGGCGGCAATTGGGATATGAAGAAGCCTATCCCGGAGCGCTGGACGATCCAATACCGTGATTTGAAGTTCTATATTCGTCCGACGAGTTTCAAACATACGGGGTTGTTTCCGGAGCAAGCGGTCAATTGGGCTTGGATGATGGACAAGATTAAGCAGGCTAATCGTCCAATTAAAGTATTGAATCTTTTTGCATATACGGGGGGCGCTACCGTTGCCTGCGCTTATGCCGGTGCGGAAGTATGCCATGTGGATGCATCGAAAGGCATGGTGCAATGGGCAAAAGAGAACGTGCAACTGTCAGGTCTCTCCTCCAAGCCCGTTCGCTTTATTACAGATGATGTGTTCAAATTCGTTCAGCGCGAACAACGCCGCGGCAATAAATATGATGCCATCATTATGGACCCGCCGTCGTACGGACGCGGACCGAGCGGCGAAACGTGGAAATTGGAACAAAGCCTATACCCGTTCCTTGAGTTCTGTACGACGATTATGTCGGATAATCCGTTGTTCATGCTCATTAACTCCTATACCACCGGTCTGTCTCCATCCGTGCTGAACAATCTGCTCAGCATGACGATGAAGAAGCGCTATGGCGGTCAATTGACTTGTGGAGAGATTGGACTTCCTATCACACAGTCCGGTCTGGTTCTGCCTTGCGGAATATTAGGACGCTGGGAGGCATAACATCATATGTCCACACCTATGCCTCAAGGACATATCCCCATTCTGTTCGAGGATAATCACGTTCTCGTCGTGGAGAAGCCCGTGAATATATTGTCTCAAGCTGATGACAGCAATGACGTGGATATGCTGACTCTATTGAAGCAAGACTTGAAGATCCGATACGAAAAACCGGGAAATGTCTTTCTCGGACTTGTACATCGCCTCGACCGACCTGTCGGAGGGGCGATGGTCTTTGCCAAGACGTCTAAGGCTGCTTCCAGACTGTCGGATGTCGTGCGCCGCCATGAGTTGGGTAAGTTGTACATGGCGGTCGTGCATGGCTGTCCGCGCAAGCTGCAAGGAGACTTAACACACTATTTGCATAAAGACACTCGCACCAATATCGTTCGTACGGTGCCGGCAGGCACTGCTGGGGCCAAAGAAGCACGATTGAGCTATGAGGTGGCAAGCAACAGTCAAGATTTATCACTCATTCGCGTTCGTCTGCATACGGGTCGCCCCCATCAGATTCGGGTGCAAATGCAAGCCATTGGCTGTCCGTTATACGGAGATCAGAAATACGGGGCCAACTGGAATCGACCGGGACAGCAGATCGCTTTATGGTCCTTTCAGCTGTCTTTTCCTCATCCGACGACAAAGGAATACATGGAATTCCGATCGATTCCGCCAAGGGAATTTCCTTGGAATCAATGGGATGTTGCTACGATGGTGTAACATCCCATTGCAACAGTTCGGAGGGGTAAAATAAAAATGAAGACAGATTTTCAATACTACAGATGGCTGCTGATGGTTACGGCAATGATAGTTATGTTAATGACTGCGGCTTGCAGCTTCACCACGCAGTATGAAGTGGCGTCACCGGTTGCCGCGAATGGTGCAGCCAGCACGCAAGAGCAAGATAACGCGCAGCTTCCCTCACCATCTCAACAAGAAGCGAGTTCCGATGAAGCCGCAGCTTCACGAGAACAAGAGGGAGGTACTAACCAGAGCGCGCTTCTCGCTAACGGGTCCCAGGAAGCTGCTGACAGCTCCGTTGCCACCGTTGAGAACAACGTCGAGCCCTATACGCTATCGGGCAAGCTTTTGGCCGTAGGCGACATTATGATGCATTCTCCGCAATTTCCCGCCTACGTTAATCCGAAGACAGGAAAGTATGATTTCAATAGTTATTTCAGTCAGGTGAAACCGATACTAGAAAGTGCGGATTGGTGTTGGGCCAACTTAGAAACGCCACTGCTGGGCGGAGAGAAAGTATATACCGGGTACCCGATGTTCAACGCGCCCTCAGAGCTGGCGGATGCTTTGAAATATGCTGGTTTTAACATTGTAACAACCGCGAACAATCATGTGCTCGACCGGCGTGAGCAAGGGGCGCTTCGCACCTTGGAAGTGCTCAAAGACCGCGGCTTCGTAACGAAAGGAACATCTGCTTCGCTATGGGAGTCCGAACAAGTTACGCTGCTGGAGAAGAACGGCATACAGCTAGGGATACTGGCTTATACCTATGGTACGAACGGGATACCGCTGCCGAAGAAGAAACCTTACCTGGTGTCGCTCATCGATGAGGAACGGATGATTAGAGACATTAAGAAGACGAAGGAAGCCGGTGCAGACGTCGTCGCCATAGCGCTTCACTTCGGCAACGAATATGAAGACAAACCGAATCAAAAGCAAATACAACTGGCTCGTACGCTCGTCCAAGCTGGGGCAGATATAATTCTAGGCTCGCACCCACACGTCCTACAGCCTTATGAACGGGTAACCGTACAAGAAGCAGACGGACACACAAGAGATGCAATCATTATTTATTCATTAGGAAATTTTATTTCTAACCAAACGGGCGACGGGAAAGATATCGGTGTAATCTTCGGTGTGGAAATGGTTAAGCATATGCCTGAGGGACGTATAGAATTGAAAGAGATTACGGCAGAGCCGACTTGGGTTCATATCGATGGCCCGAGAGCTAAGCGCAAATACCGTGTCTTGCCCATGTCTGACACCATCATGTCGCGTTCGGATAAACGCTTAAATACGAATCAGTTCAAACGGCTGCAGAACATGTTGAACAATACGAACCGTCATCTGCAGTCGATGTCCGCGGTTCCGGTGCTATTGACTTCAGAATGACGTCTAATAGCCAGCTAGCCGACTAGTCTCGCTTATTGCCTGCTGCAATAGCATCGCGCGTCGTGTTCACCTGCGGCTGAGGCTGAGGCGCATTGGCAAGCTTGCCTAACAACAAAATAAGCAATTGCTGATTATGCGTCGAGATGCGATGAAGAATATCGGTCCAATACGATTCCCGAGTCGCAATCCCTCGGCGCATTTCTTGTTCTCCAAATGGAGTTGCCTGTATCCATACAATACGCCGATCGCCTTGATCACGTTCGCGGACAATAAGCGCATTCTTCTCCATCCGATCCATGAGGGTCGTTATCGCTGCAGGAGTCGTTGCTAAGTGCGGGAGCAAATCTGAAGGCTTCACCTTGCCATATTCCGTCACCCACTCCAATACCGTTAGCTGGCTTTCGGTCAGACTCGGTGCAAGCGCCTCATCCATCACATTTTTATACTCCTTCGATAGCTTCAACCACAGCTTGGCAAATTCCGTTACGTGCATAATTGCCGACTCCCCCTTTTCTCCATACCGATCTTGTACTACCTGAATCTCAACCTTACTCATCCTTCAGATACACTTCTATCGATGTCTTTCGAAGATGGGCGACCGCGTTAAGAAGTTGATTCATATACACGATCAAAAACAACTAAATTATACCACAGCTTCAAAGTTCGGTCATCTATCATGATCATATTGTCAACAATAAAGCAACCGACCGGAACATTCCACGAATCGGAACATGATGGTTTGCAGGATCATATAATTAATATATGGGCATCTGTCCCGTATCACCCGCAAAGGAGGAACTTCGGATGGAACAGGTCAAAGAGGAAATGGTTCGCAGAGCAATCGAAATTGGAATTGTAAAAGACCCACAATGGATGGAACGACTCGATGAGCCCGTTCCCATGTGGGTCCTGCTTGAAATGGTTATGCGATTGCACGATGTATTAAATCCGCCGCACAAGCCTTTCGATTAAACTGAAATCGGCGCAATAACGAGCGTATCAACGACATGTTCATTTTTATCCAATGCGACTACGGCTCGGCCTTGCGACTTCCGATCCATAAGAGGGGCATGCTCTGTAATTAACTGATGGAGCTTGCCCGAATCCGCAACGAGCGTAATTGGATATGCTGCTGTGCTGAAATAAGCCCCGACTAGCTTCGTTCCGTTCGGCTTCACCCGTTTGCCTTCCTTGAATTCAAACGTAGCCATCCCTTTCCCGCCCCGCCCTTGGGTCGGGTAATCCAGCAGCAGGGAACGCTTGCTCCAACCTAAATCAGTCAGCACCGTGATTTCGCCTTCATCGCCGTTCACACGAATAGCGGCAGCGATCTCATCGTCATCCTTTAACTGCATACCGCGGACTCCGCCTGCGGCACGTCCCATCGCATTGACCTCACGCTCCAGGAAACGGATGGCCATCCCTTGATTGCTGACTAGAAGCAGCTCCATCTCACCGTCACTCGTCATGACGCTCAACAATTCATCGTTATCCGCCACTTTACACGCGGCTACTGCCCCACTCCGCTTCGTCTCATACTCTTTGAGAAGCGTCCTCTTCACTTGACCGCGGCGAGTGACGAACAATAGCGATGCCTGCTCGCTATCAAACGATTTGATAGGAACGACACTGACGATCCGATCTTCCTTGGCGATCGGAATGACATTGACAATCGCAGTACCGTTATCTTTCCATTTGAATTCCGGTATAAGATGAATCGGCAAAGAGAAGTATTGCCCCCGCTTCGTAAAGATCAACAGCCGATCCAGCGTGTTCACTTCGAAAATCTGGCGGATAAAGTCGCCTTCCTTCACGCCCGATTTCTCCCATTCGCCTCCGGATCGGGTGAACGACAACTGACTCGTACGCTTAATATATCCTTCGTTCGACAGCGTCACGATAACATCTTCCGCGTTCACGATAACTTCTAAATTGACTTTGATCTCTTCCACTTCGCCTTGGACGACAGAGCGTCGCTCAATACCATAGCGGTCGCGAATTTCAGTCAACTCTTTCTTGATTAGGCTCAATAGCTTCTTCTCGCTATCCAGAATAGCGCGCAACTCGGCCACCTTCTTCTGAATCTCGTTCAGTTCCTTATTGAGAGACGTCAGTTCCAGATTGGTTAACCGATACAACTGCAATGTCAAAATCGCATCCGCCTGACGCTCGGTAAATTGGAACTTCTCCATCAGGTTATGCTGTGCATCCTGACGATTCTTGGAAGCTTTAATCGTCGCGATAACTTCGTCCAGTATATCCAGAGCTTTAACTAAGCCCTCCAGGACATGCGCACGATCCTCCGCTTTGTTCAAGTCATAACGGGTTCGATTCGTCACGACTTCTTTTTGGTGAGCAATATAAGAATTCAGCATTGATTTAAGACCAAGCTGCTGCGGTGCCTTGTTAACGATCGCGACCATATTGAAATTGTATGTGACCTGCAAATCAGTCTTCTTGAACAAGTAATTTAATATTCCCGTCGCATCTGCATCTTTCTTTAATTCGACCACAATGCGCATTCCTTCACGACCGCTTTCATCCCGAACCTCGGCTATACCGTCAACCTTTTTCTCCAGGCGGATATTTTCCATCGCCGTGACGAGTCGGGATTTGACGATTTGATAAGGGATTTCCGTAATGACAATTTGCTGCCGTCCACCGCGCATATCTTCAATTTCCGTCTTCGCACGTATGTAGATACGCCCCTTGCCGGTCTGATACGCTTCGCGTATTCCTTCTTCCCCCATGATGATACCGCCTGTAGGAAAGTCCGGGCCTTGAATAATCTGCATCAGATCATCAAGTGATAAGTTCGGATTGTCGATCGATGCTATGCACGCTTGGATGACTTCACGCAAATTATGAGGCGGAATCTCCGTCGCAAAGCCGGAAGAAATCCCGCTTACTCCATTAACTAGCAGGTTCGGGAACCGTGCCGGCAATACGGATGGTTCATTTTCCGTATTGTCGAAGTTGGGCCGAAACAGAACCGTATCCTTCTCAATATCCCGTAGAAGCTCCATTGCTATAGAGGACAAGCGAGCTTCCGTATAACGCATCGCTGCAGCAGGATCATCGTCAATCGAGCCCCAGTTGCCGTGTCCGTCGATGAGTACATGCCCCATCTTCCATGGCTGGGCCATCCGTACCATGCCGTCATAGATCGAGGCGTCTCCGTGCGGGTGATAGTTACCCATGACATCCCCGACCGTCTTTGCCGATTTGCGGTACGACTTATCCGGCGTATTACCAGATTCATACATCGCGTACAGAATGCGGCGTTGAACCGGCTTGAGACCATCCCTGACGTCGGGAATAGCACGGTCTTGAATGATGTATTTGGAATAGCGGCCGAACCGGTCGCCTACCACATCTTCCAAGAACGCTGGTTTAAATTGTTCCGATACGCTCATGTGTCTCTCACCTTTCTATTCCTCAAACTCCGTAAAATCGACGTTCTCGACAATCCAACGCTTACGCGGCTCCACCTTGTCGCCCATTAGCGTCAATACGCGCCGTTCCGCCTTCGCCGGATCGTCAATTTGCACCTGCAGCAGTGTTCTCGTCTCCGGATCCATCGTCGTTTCCCACAGCTGATCCGGGTTCATCTCACCCAGACCTTTGTAACGCTGTATTTCGGCGTTCTGTCCGAACTGCTTCAAGTAACTATTCAGCTCTTCATCGGTCCAAGCGTAACGGATCGTCGCATGCTTGCCTTTTTTATGTGTAATCTTGTATAGCGGCGGCTGCGCAATGTATACCCGCCCGTTATCGATTAACTGCTTCATATACCGGTAAAAGAAAGTGAGCAGCAGCACCTGGATGTGCGCTCCATCCGTATCGGCATCGGTCATTATAATGACCTTGGCATAATTGCTCTCTTCTACTTCGAATTCCGGACCTACCCCCGCTCCAATCGCGTGGATGATAGTGCGATACTCATCATTTTTCAAAATATCGACCAGCTTCGCCTTCTCCGGGTTCATCGGCTTGCCTTTCAACGGCAAAATAGCCTGCGTCTTCGAATCTCTGCCTTGCTTCGCCGACCCGCCCGCGGAATCCCCTTCCACGATGAACAGCTCGTTGCGTGTATAATCCTTGGATTGCGCCGGAGTCAGCTTGCCATTCAAATTGGAGCTTTCGCTGCGCTTCTTGCCGGTCCGCACTTCCTCGCGCGCTTTACGTGCCGCTTCGCGTGCTCTCGATGCTTGAATCGCTTTCTTCACGAGCATTTGCGCAACTTGAGGGTTCTCCTCCAAGAAAATGCTCATGTTCTCGGCTACGATCGTGTCGACCGAGCCGCGGGCTGTTGCGCTGCCCAGTTGATCCTTCGTCTGTCCGACGAATTCCACGTCTGACATCTTGACGTTAATGACCGCCATCATGCCTTCGCGCAGGTCATTCCCATCCAAGTTTTTATCCTTCTCTTTGAGCAGCGTATTTTTCCGCGCATATTCGTTCATGACACGCGTATATGCGGTCTTAAAGCCCGTTTCGTGCGTTCCGCCTCCACGTGTCGGGATGGAGTTAACAAAGGATACTAGCGTCTCCGTATAACCGTCGTTGTATTGAAGCGCAATTTCTACTTCAATGTCGTCTTTGTCCGCAACAAAATGGATGACATCATGCAGGACCGTTTTGTCCTCATTCAAATACCGTACAAATTCACTCGCTCCGCCATCATATAGGAAAGTTTCCAACTTCCCCGATCGCTCATCCTTCAATGTGACTTGCAGGCCCGAATTCAAAAAAGCAATCTCCTGCAAACGCTCGGCAAGATTGTCATAATTCAAATGTATATTGCCGTGAAATACCTTCGTATCAGGCTTAAATGTTACTTTCGTGCCTGTGCGGTTCGTATTCCCGATAATCTCCAGTCCGGTAACCGGTTCCCCGACGTGTTCCTTGCCGTCGTCATCTACCCAAGTCTCAAACCGCAGACGATGAATCTTTCCTTCACGACAAATTTCAACCTCAAGCCATTCCGATAACGCATTCGTTACAGAAGCGCCCACACCATGCAGCCCGCCCGACTTCTTGTAGCCTGCACCGCCGAATTTACCGCCGGCATGCAAAATCGTATATACGACCTGTGGAGTCGGTACTCCTGTCTTATGCATTCCGGTCGGTATTCCGCGGCCATTGTCGCGCACGGTGACCGACTGGTCCTTATGAACCGTCACATCAATCTGGGAGCAAAATTTGGCGAGATGCTCGTCGACGGCGTTGTCTACGATTTCCCATAACAGATGATGAAGCCCCGAGGAGCTTGTACTGCCAATATACATCCCCGGCCGTTTACGAACCGCGACAAGCCCTTCGAGCACTTGAATGTCGTCAGCCCCGTAGTCTGAATTGTGGTTGCTCGCTGCCCCCTTATTTCCCGGTAGCTGTCCGAACGAATCGATTTGCTCGACCATTCATGCTCCTCCTTCAAAAATACATTTAGCGTTCCAACTTTCGTCGGCAAAAGAAAATCTGTCGCGTCCGAGCGAAGGAAGGTATGCCTCCATACCATTATATCGTCCGGATGCAAACAGATGTTTCGCATTCTTGTATATTCTAATTCAAAATGTCCTGTTTCGTAAAGACACGGAATGCGACAAACAATCCGGCAATCCCCCAGACGGCCAATACACCGAGTGAAAAAGGGAGGCTCATTCCTTCGACAGGCGCCGGTGTACCTGCCAAATAATCTGTTAATTTCAAGTTGATCATAAATAAATATTTCGCCGTCGGCCACGATGAGGCCATGTTATACAGTATGCTGCCGGCGATGAGCGTGGCCATCAATGTTACGATACTTGCCGCCGTACTACGGACAAGCACGGAGATCATGAAGCCAAGCGCTGCAACGACGACGCTCGAGAACCATATGAGCCCGCACTGCATGAGCATATACATCCACGACGGTACAATATGGACTGTATCAAAATTCACCTCTGTTCCCGAAAGCGCAAATCCTGTAAATATAGGGAACGTCCAGCCACCATAGCCAAATACCATGCCAGAAATTAAATAGGCAAGCAGAGCTGTAAGAATGACGATGATTCCCGTGAACATCATGAGTACGATCCATTTGCTGAGCAGCACCTTCCACCTTCGCACTGGCCGGGTCAACAGCATCTTAATCGTGCCGGTAGAACGCTCGGATGATACAATATCGCTCGCGATGGCCATGACGAGCAACGGAATAAACAGCGTCACCGCGTTATCCATGAACGTTCGTGTAAAGGTCACTCCGTTCGGCTCATCAGGATTAACGTCGTGGTCCAAATAATATTGCAATTGCTGCAGCATAATGCGCCGATATTTCTTCCATTCTTCCGGCACCCGGTCACTGCCGAGCGTATTCTGAATGTCCGTAATACGCTGCTGCAGCTCTAGACGCCAATCTTGATTGAATTTCTCTCGATTGTTCTGAGCGATTTTCATCTGAGCATAGGTAAACACCGGAATGAGAACGATGAGAATCAGCAGAACGACATAGAACCGTTTCTTCTTCAACACTTTTATCGTTTCATTCTGAATTAGCGGCAGCAAGCTACTCAATGCGTTCTCCCTCCGTTATCTCCAGGAATAACTGCTCCAGAGTCGGCATAATGCGCTGAATGCCCTCTACTTCGACGCCAGCCTCCATTAATTTACGGTTCAACTCGGCGATGCTCTCAGGCTGCGTCTCCGTCAAGATAGCATAATCAGGCACACCTACTAATACCGCTTCGTCGATCACTTCGTCTTCACGGTTGAAGAACGTGACAGCACCGCTCGCAGACAAGATGTCCCGCGCCTTCTTTTCCGGCTTCGCCTGCCAAATAACAAATTGGTTGCGTCCGGTCAATAGCTGCTCCACGTCGTCGACTGCCAACACTTCTCCCCGGCTGATGATGGCAACCCGGTCACACATGAGCTGAATTTCGCTCAGCAAATGGCTGGACACAAAGACGGCCATCCCGCTGTCGGCCAGCGTGCGAATAAATGCCCGCAACTCTTTAATTCCAAGCGGATCGAGGCCATTCGTAGGCTCGTCCAGGATAAGCAAATTCGGACGGCCCAGCAGCGCTTGCGCAATGCCCAGACGCTGACGCATCCCTAATGAATAAGTCTTCACCTTATCGTGAATGCGATTGGATAACCCGACAATCTCAACGACTTCATGAATGCGGTCATCGCCGATTTCAGGCACCATTCGCGCGAAATGATCTAAATTTTCCCAGCCCGTCAAAAAGTTATACATTTCCGGGTTCTCGACGATGGATCCAACGTAGCGAAGCGCTTTCTCCGGGTCTCGATTTACATCGAAACCGCACACTTGGATTCGCCCTTCCGTCGGTTTAATTAAATCGACGAGCATGCGGATCGTCGTCGTCTTTCCAGAGCCGTTCGGTCCTAGAAAACCGAATATTTCGCCAGCACGGACGTCGAACGTGACGTTCTTAATAATCAGCTTACGGCCGATCATTTTCTTTACTTGCTGAACCGACAATACGATAGCTGCGGCGCTGTTCATGTGAAATACCGAACCTCCTTACCTGTCCTTACCGAATGCTTTGCACGATTCGCTCCGCGATGGCTTGATAGCCGTCACCATTCGGATGAAAGTGATCGGAGGAAAGGTACATGCCGATATTTTGCTGAAACAAATCAAAGGTTGGAACCATAATCATATTTTTATCCTTGTTAATCATTTGAAAAGCGGCATCATTCCACTTCTGAACGACATTATTGCCGATTTCGCGCATTTCTTCCAAGTCCGTGAACGGATTGTACAATCCTACGTACACAATGAGTGCGTCCGGATTCCACTTTCGAATGCCAGCGAACACCTTCTTCAAATGTACAACTCCTTGATCGGCCTTCGCAAGAAGCGTATCCTGGTTCAACGATTGATCCCCGAATTGTTCCGAGCGGGCGCTCTGAAACAGATCGTTGCCGCCAATCGTAAGCAGAACGATGTTCGCTTTCTTCAGCACATAGCCGATGCTTTCTTGATTCAATCGCTCGGACAGTTGATCGGCTCTCATTCCGTTCACCGCCATATTGTTCAAGAGAGTGACTGGTTTATCCTGAACCTTGTCCAGCATTTTGACCACACGCCGCACGTAGCCTTCTCCTGTGCCGTCACCGGTCCCCCTAGTCAAAGAATCGCCTATCGTTGCAATAAGCCATTCGTCAGCCTGTGCGGTTTCCTTTACCGGCGGCGTCTGAACCGACGGCATTTCCGTGAACGGAACCGAGGCCGGCGACAATATGTCTGCGACCCCGAACCCGAAGCCTACCGCCAACACGAGCGTCGACAATAAGCCGAACAACGCTATCCATGACCATAATCGCGATGTCGATTTGCGGTTCATGTTACCCTCCCAAGTCGTATAAAGTTCCCACTCACCAAGATATATCAATACATTACCTGTTCGGGAATCCATTTGCAAACTTTAGCGCTCAATAATCTCCCAAGTCCCGTCGAATATAATACCGAACGCTAAGCTATCACTTGAATCTTTATCCAGTTCGCGAGGAACTCATTTACCTGTGCGGTACGTTCGAAAAAACCTTTCTTACACCACTCTCCCATTCGGTCAGAAAATGTGCATATATAGCACTGCACTCCCTTATTCAGATTAAAAACACGTGTATATCCCCCCTTCCTCTGCCTTACTTTAGATTTGAACGCGTATAGTACTTCTTGCCGTTACTTCAGTTTAGTGTATAGCACCACTCTCCCCTTACTTCAGGTATGTATCTACATAGCTGTGTAGCTGTAGGTATCTGGTTTAAATGAATTATATTTTTGTCAACAAACAGCATCCTTTTATCATTGGGACCAGCGCACTCATTATAGTAATATCATATGGCATCCGATGAATAACCGTCGTCCACTATGTAGGGCGTGCAATCATTGCCTTAATGTCCCGTTTAGCGTTCCCCTCCCATTCAGTCAGAAAATTCATTCGCATTTTCGAGACAACGTTGTTCCACGTTAACTATAAAATTATTGCTAATTGTTAGTTACCCTCCTTGAAGTCAGAACATTTGTTCGTTATAATGTACATAAGAACATTTGTTCTTAATTCATTTGAGGAGGATCAAGCGATGAACGGATGGCAATCTATCGACAAATTGGAGGACCTACAGCATCATTATCCTTCGGAATCCTCCTGCGTGCCCTTCTTATTTGAGTTAAAGTGGCCTCAGGGCTTTGTCTGTCCGCGTTGCCGGCACACCGGTGTCTATATCATCCGGACACGCCGGCTTCCACTGTACGAGTGTCGCGCTTGCCATCATCAAACCTCGCTGACAGCTGGAACCGTCATGGAAGGCAGCCGCACCCCCTTGCGGAAGTGGCTCACGGCGTTCTGGCTCGTCTCCCGATCCGATACCGGCATCAACGCTGTCCAACTCAGCTCGGTACTCAAAGTTACCTACAAGACTGCCTGGTCGATATTGCACAAAATACGTATTGCGATAAGCCGTGATGATAGCAACCGATCACTGAATGCGTCCGTTCAAGGTATCGTGACCTTCCTCGGTCGCTCTTTTCGCCCAACCTCTAACACTCTGAGCCTTCATCCTCAGGAATGCCCTCTCATCGTCTCCACTTCCGCCACGCCTGACGAGGAGAATATCGTTCTCAAGATGAAGCTTGTGAACCGGAAAGACATGTCCGGCAAACTCCTGCTTCGTTCGGGTTGCGACAACTTTATCGCTCATCACGTCTCTGAGTCCGTCCCCGAGGTTTCGATAATACGTCAGGACTTTCGAGTCAAGCGCAGCAGCCGCTTATACCGTGCATTTAGCCAGGCTCGGCGCTGGTTGAATGATACCTTTCACGGCCTAGGCGAAAAACACCTTCAGTTATACTTGGACGAATATTGCTTCCGCCACAACGCGTCTGCCCATCATGAATCCGCATGGGGACGCTTGTTAGACTTGTGCATGTCTACAGACACCGGATCCGTAACCCGGTACTGCTCCACCCCAAACCCTTCACATCACGCTCCATATCGCAGAGCGGTATGACACGGATAGATTAAACCTCACAAATTGACGAGGTTTAGTGTGACGGAAAGTGTAGCATATCGTTATGCCTATGGAGGCAGATATTTATCCTTTCCCAAGAAAATCCTATTCGGGTACACACGCATAGCTTTCGGTGTAACGGTAGCGCTCTCTATGTGAGGATGGTACGCCCACAGAGTCTGTTTTGTGTAGCAGTGACTCTCTCTGTGTAAGGATGGTACACCCACAGAGTTTGCTTGGTGTAGCAGGGGCTCTCTATGTGTAAGGATGGTACGCTCACTGAGTCTGTTTGGTGTAGCATGGGATCTCTGTGTAAGGATGGTACGCTCACTGAGTCTGTTTGGTGTAGCAGTGACTCTCTCTGTGTAAGGACGGTATACCCACAGAGTTTGTTTGGTGTAGCAGGGGCTCTCTATGTGTAAGGATGGTACACCCACAGAGTTTGTTTGGTGTAGCGGTAGCGCTCTTTCTCTGAGTGAATGGGAGAGTGTCGTCATAAGGGGAGAAACAAAGGATATCGATGTTAGTCCAATCCTCGAGTCGTATCGTGTGCATAAGGGACGTCATCGAACATACAAGAGCAGCGATTCATCCACGGCCGAATCAATGTCACGATGACTGTTCATTATATCTCAGGAAGTATGTCGGCAATACAGCACGCGGCGCTTTCTGAGCGATGGGGAGATTGGATCAATGTAAAGTAACGGAAACGAGAAAGGCCCATGATAGGATTAGGTTACTGCTAACCTTTTAACTAAAAAGGCAGACTGCCGAGTTACTTCGTCAGTCTGCCTTGATGAACCCAGTGGCGCAGGCCTACATATATTTATATTGTGCTGCTACAAGTCCGTAGTACGTACCGCGCATGCGCATCAACTGCTCGTGCGTGCCCTGCTCTTGAATGACACCGTGATCCAGAACGACGATATTGTCGCAGCCCCGGATCGTCGACAAGCGGTGAGCAATAATGAATGATGTGCGCCCTTCCAGGAGCGTCTTCAGCGCTTCCTGAATCTTAAGTTCTGTCTCGGTATCAATGCTCGCCGTCGCCTCATCCAGTATGAGAATGCGAGGGTTCGCAAGCAATGCGCGCGCGAACGAGATCAACTGGCGTTGCCCCATAGAGAGAACGTTCCCGCGCTCCTGTACTTCCGTATCGTAACCGTCTTTCAGATTTACGATAAAATCGTGTGCGAAGACGGCTTTCGCGGCCTCCTCGACTTCCGTGTCCGTCGCATCCAAACGTCCGAAGCGGATATTATCGCGAATCGTTCCGGAGAAGATGAACGTATCCTGCAGCACGATCCCAATCTGGGAACGCAAGCTTTCCAGCGTTACATTCCGTATGTCAAAGCCGTCAATTGCAACCCGGCCTTCCGTCGGGTCATAGAAGCGGCAAAGCAAGTTAATAATCGTGCTCTTCCCCGATCCTGTATGTCCTACGAGTGCAATCGATTGTCCCGCCTGAGCAGACAAGGAGATGCCGCGCAGCGCTGGACGTCCCTTCTCATATTCGAATAGAATATTCTCGAATGCGACATCACCATGAACCGGCGGCAGCTGCATCGCATGATCCTCTTCGCCTACGGACGGCTGTTCGTCCATGAACTCGAAAATCCGCTCGGAAGACGCCATCGCGATGAGCATCTGTGAATACATCTGACCTAGTCGGTTAATTGGTTCCCAGAAGTTTCCAACGCACTGAGCGAAGGCGAATAGCACGCCGACGGTAATTACATCACTTTGAATGAGATGAGAGCCGTACATGAACAATACGAATGCCCCAATGGCGCTCGTAATTTCGATGACCGGACCGAATGTTTGGTTCAACGCGGATGCACGGTCCCACGATTTCTTGTTCACACTATTCATGTGATCGAAGTAATCCATGTTCGCTTGCTCTTGTGTGTACGCTTGCGTAACACGAATACCTTGAATCGCCTCGTTTAAGTGCGAATTGATGCGCGACTGCTTGATCCGCACATCCTGCCAAGCGAAACGGATACGCTTCCGCAGCTTCGTCGATACAAGAAACATAATCGGCACGGTAATCATAACCGCCACCGCGAGTTGAACATTCAAGAACAATAAAATAATGATAATACCAAGCAATTGCATACAATCGACCAATGTATTGACGGCCCCGTTCGTAAACAGTTCCTGCAAGGAGTTGACATCATTCGTCACCCGGACGAGCACGGAACCTGCCGGCCGTTTGTCATAGAAATGAAAGGACAGCTTCTGAATGTGCTTGAACAAGTCGGCGCGCAAATCGTAAATGATGCGCTGTCCGATTACGTTCATAAATTTGATGCGGAACGTGTTTGCCCCCCACTGTATAATATACAGTCCGAGTGCGGTACCTGCGATGATATAAAGCAGTCGCAGAGAAGGATTGCCGTCCGCCGGTTGAATGGCGTGGTCAATCGCATAACTGATGAGAAAAGGTATTGCCAGCTTCGTTATTGTCCCAAGCACCATCATCACGATCAGAACCGGGAGCAACTGCCGTTTATACGGCTTCATGTAGACGAGCAGCCGCCGCATCTGCGCCCAGTTAAACGGCTTCTCGATGACGTCATCATCTTGATAGACGAAGCGTGAACGTTTCGTTGTATCGGCCGCAGCGTCAGAGATAACGCTTCCATGGCCTGCAGACCTTCGCTCGGCAGCCGCGGATGGGTTTCCTCCACTCATGCTCTCACCTGCTCTCTCGTCGACTCAGACTCCCCTTCGAGTTTGTCTGCGTATTGAATATAGAATACATCTTGATACGTTCCCGGCTCTTGAATGAGCTGCTCGTGCTTGCCGCGTTGTACGATACGGCCTTGTTCCAGCACGATAATCTCGTCGGCATGGCGCAAGGACGAAATACGGTGTGCAATAATGAACACGGTGCGTCCTCTCATGACCTCCTTGAAGCCGGCTTGAATTTCATGCTCGGTCTCCATATCTACGGCGCTGGTCGCATCATCCAAAATAAGAATCTTCGGATCTTTCAAGAGTGCCCGCGCGATAGCAATCCGCTGTTTCTGGCCTCCCGACAACCCCATGCCGCGTTCTCCGACAATCGTATCGTAGCCTAATGGCAGTTCCATAATGAATTCGTGCGCCTTCGCCAGCTTCGCTACACGAATGACATCGTCCATTGTCACATCATCGCGGCCGTATGCGATATTGTTATAAATCGATGATGAGAACAGGAACGTTTCCTGAAATACGGTCGCCATCTGGCTGCGCAAGCTATTTAAATCAATGTTGCGGATATCGTGACCGTCTAGCGTAATTTTTCCTTGCTTCACATCATAAGCCCGCATCAGAAGTTGAATGACGGTCGACTTACCGGAGCCTGTACCGCCAAGCAATCCAATAACTTTGCCTGGTGTGGCGTCTAACGTAATATGACTGACCGCGTCAACCTCTCCTTCATAGCGGAAGGTGACGTCCTCAAATTTCACATGGCCTTGAACCTTATCGTCTTCCAGCATAATAGGGTTCGATCGGGTCTCGATATCAACCTGAGTCTCCAGCAGTTCCAACACACGTTCACCAGAAGCCTTCGACTGCGTATAGTTATTAATGTGGAACCCAATCCCCCACATCGGTCCGATAATGTACCATATCATGCTAAAGAAAGCAACCAGCTCGCCCAGCGTCAGCGAACCGTTGATTACTTTCGTTCCGCCCATAGCAAGCAGCAGCACGATGCAGAAGCAAGCGAGCATTTCCATAATCGGAAAGTAGCGGCCCCACAACGTGGCAGCGAAAATCTGATTATCTTTGTATGCCTCGTTACGCGAGGAGAACTTCTCCACCTCAAAGTTCTCGCGCGCAAACGATTTTACCGTACGCACCCCGGTAATATTCTCTTGTACCGCTGTCGTCAGCTGGCTGAAGGTAATTCGCATTTCGCGAAACGCGGGATGAATTTTCGATTCGAACCGCATCGCAACAAATACGAGAAGTGGAATTGATACGAGCGTAGTTAGCGTTAACTGCCAGTCTATGGAAAACATCATGGCAGCACCAAAGACTACCATCAGCACCATATTTAATATTTGCGCAAACCCAAATCCGACAAAATTGCGGATCGCTTCTAAATCCGCGGTCAAACGAGACATTAAATCGCCCGTCCTCGCTTTGTCGTAATAGCGGAACGACAAAAATTGCAGCTTACGGTAACACGCGTTGCGCATTTCGTACGCAACGTGGTTTCCAAGGCGCCCGCCGAAGAAACCGTGCAAAAATTGTAGGGTGCCTTTTACGCTGACAACGATAATAACCGTTAACGCCAGCCAAGGCACCCATTCGAACCGATTTTCTGCTATAACGTCGTCGATTAAGATGCGCAGTAGATTGGGATATACCAATCCAAGCGCGGTCGCGACCATTAAGCAGAACACCGATGCGAACAGCAGGCCTCTCTTCGGCCAATAAAACGAGCCGAGCTGCTTGAAGACGTTCATTGGACTTCTCCTCCCCATTATTCGTTCTTCGTGAGATGTAATGCAGTTTATCATCAGGCATATTCAACGGCAAAACGGCAATTTCGTCATAATATCGACTATCCCTCCTTAAATCGAGATTACTTGGAACGAATCCAATCGTTTCTTTTAAATCGTCGGTTTTCCTTTAATCCTAACCCCTATCCACAAAAGAAAGCTTACCCTGCTTAGTACAGAGCAAGCTTCTAAGGAACATTGATGCTGATTTGATATAGAAACTACAACAATTCATCTCATGATAATGTCCGTTCTATTGCCTTCATGACGGCGCGCAGCGGCTCCGGATCGTAATCGGTTCGGGAAGCATCCGCCAACCGATCGGCATGCACGTGCACCGCATCAGCAAGCTCGGAATGGAGCACTCGGACAGTGTCCGTGAGATGGTACGCAATATGCTCTACGAACCGCTCCCGGTGTTCCTGAATAGCTGATGTTACGGCTTGCAGAGCACGTTCCTCAAGCGCTTGCCTCAGCCCATCGCGTCCCCCGCCTTCAAAGAATGATTTGCTGTTGCGGAAGAAGCTGCGGAGCCAACGTGTCGTCATGTCCTTCAGCCAGTCCCCTTCCGTTACATCCGGCGTTGGCCAAGACGGCAACGATTCGGCGGTCACAGCAAAGCCCGGCAAGTATTCCTCCACCTTGCCAGCCAGCTGCATACGATAGCTTACCGCAAGCCGCTTCGCGGATTGTTCCAGTCTTAACGTCGTCGCGTACAGCTCATTCGTCAGTTCCTTCATAAACGTACGGGACCATTCCAAGTAACACCGCTCCAAAGCCGTATCAATGTTCTGTTCATCCTTGCGCAAGGAGGCCGGGTTGAACGCATAAGCGAATCCGTCGTTGAAACGATATTGCAGCCGCTGTCTGACATGGTACAGCAGCTCATCCGCTTCCTGCTCGATGCGCTTTCGTTCATCCCGCTGCAGCCATTCATCGCACCGCCTGATCGATTCGGCTTCTGCAGACCGGATACGCTCCGTCTGCTTCGCCCTCTCGGATGCATCCGCATGCGCAGCATCCCACATAGCTTTGAGTTGAGAATCCACTCTTCGTATATCGTTCAGTGCCGCATCGACGCTGAGCGTTGCTAGCTCCTCGGAAGCAAATCGCATGAAGGCCTCCTCGAAGTCGGCAATTCCGGACTGAGCCAACGGACCGGTTAGCCCGCTCAGCTTCGCATCCAACGCCTGCAGGCTCGACACCGGGAACAAGCGCGGCTCCCGGATACCGAACTCAAGCAAACGCCCGCTCACATATTCCATGACGCTGTTCAATTCTTCATCAGAAGCAGCGAGGTCAGCCGCGTTCACGACAAAGAACATTTTATCCAGTTCAAACGCATCCTTCACCCGCCCGAGCTGGGTCAAAAATTGACGGTCCGCCTGCGAGAAAGCATGGTTGTAATAGGTGACGAACAAAATGACGTCCGCATTCTTCATATACTCAAAGGCTACTCCGGTATGGCGGGCGTTAATGGAATCCGCTCCCGGTGTATCGACGAACACGAAGCCTTGTTCCGTTAAGGGGCTGTCGATAAACAAATCAATCCGTTCCACGAAGGCGGACTTCCATTCCTCTCTGACGTACTCACGATATTCCTCCGCGCTAACGTGCAGGGATTCGCCGAGATGCTGCCGTGCGCCCTCGTAGCCTCTCTTCACCGCCTGAATGAAGCTGTAATGCGGGCGGCCTGACGGATGCAGTGTATCCGGGCGATAGCGGTCGATGGCTATGAGCGCCTTCTCCATGCTCATGGCAGACGTATTAGCCTCGCCCATGCTTTCCAGTGCGAAGCGAAGATCAGCCAGCATCTTCGCTTCGCTCTTCATTGTGACGCGCGCCGTGTCATGCGGGTGCGCGTCTGTCGGCGCCGCAATCGTATTGATGGCGGCGGTCGTTGGATTGGGCGAGACCGGCAAGGCGTCTCGGCCCATCAGGGCGTTCGCGAAGGAGGACTTGCCGGCGCTGAACGCCCCGAACAACGCGACGGTGAAGCGGTTCGTGCCGAGCCGCTCCGCCTTGTCGCGCAAGCCCTGCGCAAGCGGCTTCACGGCAGGAAGCCGTTCGAGCGCGTCCGCCGCCTGCTTGAGCCGCGTCGCGGCTTCCAGCAATCTGCGGCGGGCACGGCTTGCATCCGCTGCATGACGCGATGCGCGGTCTGATTCCGGCAAATGCGTCGGCGCGTTGGCGCCGCTCGCTGGCGCCAGGTTCATCGGTTCAGGAGAAGATATACCTGAACCAGTCCTGCGCTCGTCAGACGTCGTGTCAGGCTGTCTAAGGAGCAGGTCGTCCCCTTCTGCCTCAACATGCTTAGGTACCGGCAGCAGAGCAGCCAATCCGCACGCGGACACATCGCTTGCTTGAACAGCTTCCCATGAGCGCAGCATTTGCTCTGCTCTGCCTCGAAGGTCACGCTCGCGTGCTGTGATGCGGCTATCCGTCTCTAACTCAGCGTCCAGCTTCGCTGTTCTCTTCCGCAGCTCGTCTGCTTGTGCGCCATACTGCATACCGAGCGCGTACAAGTATGGCTCCGCCTGCTTCATCACTACCCGGCGCAGGAGCGCCTTCGCTTCATCACTGATGGCGCGGCTATAGGTTAGCGTATACTCTGCCGTCCCCCACGCGCCAGGCTGAACCTCCTGCTGCAGCCATGCTTCATCCAGCTGCGGCAGGGCAGCTTCCATCTCCGCTTGCGCTGACAGCTCTTCCGCTCCCGCTTGACGAGCCAGCTCCCTTAACAGCTGGATAACGTGCACCTCCGCATTCGCGCGCAAGCCTTCCTTCCACAAGGCTCCAAAGGCTTGCAGCCGACGCTCCCGCTCGGCGGCGGTCTTGGCGGCTGTAAAAAACAGCCCGACCTTAAATCCGGGCTTCAGCGTCTCCAAGTATGTCTGCGCCATATCCCGCGTTACTGCCGGCGTAAGGTTCGCGTCGCGCAACAGCTTCTGCACAGCCGTCTGAAACGACGACTTTATTGCTTCTGCCTGCCGATCCGCTTCATCCAGCTGTGCTGTCAGACGAGCATGCTCTTCACGCAAGCCTGCAACTGCTTCTGAGCCGCCCGCCTGCTCCACCCATAATTGCCGCTCCTGTTCAAGCGGCTCCGCCAATTGCTTCGCATGCGCTTCGATTAATTCACGCGCAGCCTGCTCTACGCCATACCTGATAAGCCGCTCGCGGTCTTGAACGCTCTGCCGCAAATAACGCTCGAGCGCCTTCCATTCATTGTGCGGATGGTTCGGCTCCTTTAACGTTACAAAGAAGACGGCAGCCGGATGCAGCTGCCACGCTTCCAGAGCGCGGCTTACATCGTCTTGATACGCGGCGAACGTAAGCTCCTGCTCCCGATGCTTATCGATTTGATTGACGATCCATACGAGCGGCTTGCCCGCATCCGCCACTTCCTTGGCGAAGGCGAAGTTATATTCAGATTGGACGTGATTGTAATCCGTCACATAAAATACGACATCAGCCAAGTGCATGGCAGCTTCCGTGGCCGCCCGGTGTGATTCGTCCGTGGAATCCACTCCAGGCGTATCCAGCAGGGCGACTCCGTTCTTCAGCCAATCCACGGCATCATATATGATGACACGTTCTACCGTCTCGCCATCGCGGCATACTTCAGCCAACTGCTCAAGCGGAACCGTTTCGGCAGATTGAGCCTCGCTCGCTGCGTTCCGGCGGATAACCTCGGCGCGACTGTCACCGTAGCGTACGGTCACGACATTGGCGCTAGTCGGTATAGGACTCGACGGCAGTAAATCTCTGCCGCACAACTGATTGATAACGGTCGATTTCCCTGCGGAGAAATGCCCGCAAAAAGTCATCATTAACGTTTGTTCCTGCCATTTCGCAAGCAGTTCACGCATCTTGGCGCTCTGCAGCATATCGCCAGTCTGTTCCATGGAGCTTGCGTTTTCCTGCAACCAGACTGTAAGCGAATCTGCGCTGTCCACTGCAGCTGCGGCTGCTGTTCTCCATTGCTCGTGATTCGTTTTTACCATCATTGCATCCCCCGGTGACCATAAATATATATAGAAAAAACCGAGTCAATCGGCTTCCTCTTTTTGCCTTTGACTCGGTTTCTAGTGTACCATATTTTGCTGTTCGGGGAGAATGATTTCGAACTGTTCTCCGTGCTGCAATATCGTTATGTCTTGATCCTTGACGCGCATGACTACGACATCCCGCTTCTGCCGCATCCGTTCTACATATTGCTCGGGCACTTCACCTGCTCCATATATCGTTATGCCGTCAATTTCCCGCTCCTCGTCATCTTGAAGAGGAGTTTGAAGCACCTTTTCATAAATATCAGAGAACTGTTCAAAATCATTCGTATAAACCGAAATGCATTTCATCACGACCGACTCCCATCCGTATTCATTTATTTTCCAGTCTTTCTCGGTTTGGTCGCTTTCATACGTGCTTTCCCCACTCGACAGCAATCGATCAGCGGGCAAATTTCGCACCGCGGAGATTGCGCTTTGCAATGATAACGTCCAAAAAAGATTAACCGATGATGCGTAATTGTCCACTCTTCCCGTGGCACTTTACGCATCAACTTCTTCTCGACTTCCAACACGCTGTCAGTCTCATCTGCCAGCTTCAGCCGTTTCGAGACCCGCTCAACATGCGTGTCCACCGCCATCGCAGGTACGCCAAACGCATTGGATACGACGACATTCGCCGTCTTCCGTCCGACCCCCGGCAGCTCTGTCAACAACTCATGCTCTTGCGGCACTTCGCCATTGTATTTGTCAATCAGCATCTGACAAAGCTTTTGAATATTTTTAGCTTTGTTCCGAAACAATCCGATGCGCCGTATATCCGATTCCAATTCTTCCAGTGGAACAGCTATATAATCTTCCGGCTTTTTATATTTCTCAAATAACGTTGCCGTCACTTTGTTCACAGTCTCATCCGTGCATTGAGCAGATAAGAGAACCGCAATCGTTAATTCGAACGGATTTGCATGATATAACTCGCAATGCGCGTCAGGAAACATTTCCGCTATCGTATCCAATATTCGGCGTACGCGCGCGCTGGTTGCCACCCTTCCCCACTCCTTTCATCTAAAAACCGTCTCACCCTAAGGATGAGACGGCTCGTTCAACCCAATTGTATTTTAAGACAATTTCTCGATTTCAACAACCTGATTGTTAACAAAATAAAGCATAATATCTGTGCCCTCTTTCAGGGAAGAGAGGTTGATTTTGTCACCACTGGAGTGAATGTACGCATTTGGAGTTATTTTGAAAATGTAATTATTTTCCGAAAGCGAACGTTTTACATACAACTCACTATTTTGTGTATCATAGCGTGAATAGCTGCGCTTCGTGCCGCTAACCAGCTTCGCGACCGGCAAATCTTTCGCATCTTTGCGTACTTCAACCCGGTCTCCCGTTTTGAGTGCGCTCAGGTTCGAAGAAGACTGATCGACTTGAATTTGCGCATTTTTGCCGAGCTGATGCACCGACACATCGCCTGCATTGTCGCGAACTGTCAAGACGCCGGTGTTCGTATCGATCGAATCCACACGTCCGTAAGTAACTTGAACTTGACGCACTTCAACGATGGAACGTCCGTCCAATACGACATTTACGAAATCATTTGCTTTAATGTCTTCCAGCTTAATGCGATTGTCCTTCAAGTCATATACCGGTACGCCGCCGACATAGAACTCTTCAATAGTCGTGCCTGAAGAGCGCAACCGAATGCGGTTAGCGGAAGTGTCGCGGGACACGACTTCAAACTGCTCCGTTTGGCGAACAGCCAACGAGGAGATCGAAATCTGATCGTCCGTCAAGTAAGCGACAATCTTATCGCCATTGTTCAGATCAGTCAACGTCATATTGCTCTTGCCGTACTTCTCGACACTGAGCGTCGTGTTCTTAAATGGCAGCGTCACTGTCTGATCATTGGCAAGCTTCATCGTTACCGTCTTGGCGGTCGTGCTTGCAAATACGAACGTGCCCTCGAATTTGTTAACGAATTGGACGAGAATCGCATTTTTAGCCGTATATTGAATGTTCGCTTTGCGTTTGCCGTTTCTTAATTCGCTCGCAATATCATCCAGCGACACACGGTTCCCATTGTTTTCAAAACGAGTGCCATGGTTCAGGCTCAATACGTAAGGGTCTTTTTTCTCATCGACAACCGTCAACAGGTTGTTCGTCTTGTCATAGTTGAGAATCGTGACGCCGATAAGCATTTCGACTTTACGATTGACCGCCGTAATGCGCGATACGAGATCTTCGCTGTTCATCGTCAGCTCTACGCGATCCCCATACTCTCCGGCAATCAATTCATCGAAGGACGGGTTTTTCATACCTTCCATGACGATTTCGACATCACGCGCCAACATTTTTGCTTCCAGCTTGCCGTTGTCTTTCTTCACCGTCAGGCTAGTCTTTGCGGCGCCTTTTTCGTACAATGTGCCGGTAATCGTCATTTCCGCCAATTCAGTCAGCTCAATCGACTGAACAATGCTGTTTTTCACCACATATGTAATCGCGGCTTTTTCTTTCAAATCCTTGATGCCGTTCGTAAAAATCTGATCCTTGTATCTGACAATAGCGTCATCCGCTACCGTAAACGTCTCAGTGTCGCCGCTTTCCGGTTGAATCGTTATCGACTTGCTGGTGGCATCAACCGACACAATCGCGCCTTTGCCTGATTTGTTCACAGGACCGGACTTCACTTGAATTTCAATGATTTTGCGTTCGGTCGTGAACGTTTCGCGTTTCATTTCCAACACGCTGTCTGTCGTCATTTTGGAAGGCTCGATCGCATTGCCGCTTGCATCTTTAATTACGGTCGTGTTATCGAAGAAAACCTCCGTCAAATCTTCCGTTCCGTCGCTCTTCACATACATTTTATTGTCTCTGGCGACTACATATTTCAGTGTGGCGCTCGTCGTCTCTACTTTAGGCTGCGCATCGATTAATTCCACATAGGAAGCTACGCCCCCTTCTCCAACAACACGGATTTTCGTGTATAGAGCGATGTCGCTTGCCTTGATAGACTCTTCACTATCACCCTTGTAGTACGTCGTCTTGCTGTCGCGGCGGTACGTCTGTGACTTCCCGTCTTCGGTATAAAGACGAATCTCCTGATCGCTCAGGCTCATGGCATATCCGTATGTTTCCGTGGCATGCTGAATCGACGCAACCTTATCCCCACGGCTGAAGAACGTCGCGAGTTGATCACGCGTTACTTTTCCTTGCGGTTCAAAACGGTTGCCGGCCATGCCTGTCGTTATCTGCAAATCAACCGCCGTATTTACATAGCCGAGTGCAGACGAACTGATTTTGTTGTTGTCAGCGAATGAGGTTGGCTTATTTTGTGCCTTCGCTTCTGCTTCTTTGCCGACCGCGCGCACCAAAATCTTCGTGATCCATTCGCGCGTTACCTTCTCGTCGCCCCAAGGCTTCTTCGGATCCGGATTCGTCATCTCTTCCTTCTTATCCAGCAGACCCTTCTGGAACGCAAGCACGACGTAAGGCTTGAAGTAATTGCCTACCTTGAAATCTTCCGGCAGCGCAACCGTTTCCGTCGTATTCAGATCTCCTTCAAGTCCCATGAAGCGAATGGCCATCGTAATCGCTTCTTGCTGTGTAACATCGTCACCAGGACGGAACTTCCCGTTGTTTCCTTTCAGGATTCCTAATGCCGCAAGCTTATGTATATGCTTCTCTGCCCAGTGTCCAAGCTTGACATCGCTGAACATTGGGCTGACACCGGACGCGGTTGCAACCTGATTATTTGTTGGAGTTCCTGATTCCGCAGCCATTGCGATAGGCAATGATGTCATCGTTAAAGACAAGGCTAACAGCGCGCTCCCGATAGTTCTTGTCTTACGCATGCGGTTTTCGTGATTCAATTTCATTGTGCATCCCCTTCCACGGTTATTACGTTAAGATGTTCTTTTTCGACAAGAACAGGGGCAATTCCTGCCCCTGTTCTCCAATAAATATAGGTATTTTTAAGTGATTCATCATAATCGTTGTTCAATAGACACGTTTAGCCGATTAGCGCTTAATAGGATGCTCTAGCGTAACATGCCCCATGAGGCTCTCTACCGCTTCACCGTCTACTAGAACGTCGATCGCTTTTACTTCATTGAATTGGAACAGAGTCTTTGTTAGCGCCTCAAGCGCAAACTGCTCTCCGCCCGCTCCCAAATGGCCGTCTTCCGGAATATGAACGTCAATGACAAGCGTTTCGTTATCCATCTTGACTGATTTGAATTCGATTTTCTTCCACAATGGAATGTCGCTGTCGTTATCGGAAGATTGCAGCGCTTCGAGGACAGCTTTGTACTTCTCCTCGTCATTTGCGTACTGAATCTTCTTCTCATACGTCTTTAATCCCATCAATTCTTCGTCAGAGACATATACTTGTATGGATTGTTCTTGTTTATTATCTTTCTGCCCATCTGTCGGCGGCTGTTCCGTCGTCGGTTGTTCTGTCGTTGGCTGTTCCGGCTGCCCCGCATTCGTGGTAGGCTTAGAGCCGCACCCGGCAACGAGCGCAATGGACAATACGACAGCGGCAATTCCCCACCATTTACGTGTTGTCATCACTAATGACCTCCTTTACACCGTTCATAACGCAGCGCAGTGAAAAAAGTTGCATCTCCGCGGAATTAGAGCAAGCCCAAATAGTCTTGAATTCCTTTGACGATGTTCTCTGCGACGCGCGCTTGGAACTGCTCATCAAAAAGTTGGGATTCGTCATATGCATTCGTCAAATATCCAACTTCAAGCAGAATGGCCGGCATTTTGGTCTCGCGAGTGACATGGTGATCGGCCTTGCGCACCCCTCGGTCTTTGAGCTGCGTGCCTTCGACAAGATGCTCGTGCATCGTGTCGGCGAACGCTTTGCTTGCCGAGCGCCAGTAATAGGTCTCGGTACCGGTTACCGAAGGTTTATCTTTAATGCTGTTGGCATGGATAGAAACAAATAAGTCCGCTGCCAAATCGTTGGCTATTTTAGCTCGATCGCTCAGCTCCACAAACGTATCGTCTTCGCGCGACAATACGACGTGGAACCGATCGTCTTGACGAAGCAACTCGCTCACTTTCAAGGAAAGCGCCAAATTGAAATCTTTCTCATACCGTTTCTTGATGCTTACGGCGCCTGAATCGTGATCGCCATGCCCTGCATCGATAACGACCGCGTATTTACCGTCCGGCTTTGTCGGCTTCACAGGCTCTCCACCGCTGCCAGTGCCTGTGCCTGGAATCAGCGAAATGGTCGTCAATCCCTGGTCATTCGTCGCAACTTCTGCTTGAAGCGCATAATTCGCATCGATAACAAAACGAACGGTATTCGGATCGTTACTGAACATCGCAAAGCGAATTCGCTGCACATCTGGGTAGTCTGTAATTAACATTTCCCCTTGACCGCCATCACTGAAACCGAATCTTTCATAAAATGTGTCCGAGAATATGGTTCCCGGTAAATCAATAACGACACGATCAGGGTCTGTCATCGTCATAATTTTCGGTTTTACGTTGTAATCTGAAGCAATATGTAACTGGTTGTTCATAAATGAAAAATCGGTAATATGCGCATCTTCCGAATTCTCGTTGTGATTCGTTCCATCGGACGAAGTGTCTCCGCCGCCGCCATTCGCATCTTCACCGCTAGGTGTGCCCGCTGTCGGCGGAACGACGTCTGGAGATGACTCATCTGCTGTAAACAAGTACACCGACTTCGTGTCCTTGTCCCACTCCACCGTCAACCCCATGTTCTGCCCGACGAAGCGGAGCGGAACGAGCGTTGAGCCTGCTTTGACGATTGGAGTTACGTCCAATTGGACTTCTTTATCGTTCACTTTGGCCGTCTTCTGATTAACGGTCAGGTTTAAGCGTTTGCTATCGTTATATATGGTTACCGTCTTCGCCTTCCCGTTCCACCCAACCTTATACCCCAACTCTTCGGAAACGACGCGAATCGGAATCATGACCGAATTATTACTCATCGTGATTTTCTCCGGCAATTTAATGGAATTGCCGTTCAGGTACAAGCTCGGTTCAGGAGCAGCTTGAGCTTGTCCCATGTCGGGAAACAGTACGCACAATAACATCATCAGTAGCAACCCTACACCTAATTTTTGTCCTCTCTGCATCTTCACCTCTACATCCTTTCATGTTGTTCCGCTCTATATGTCTGTTTATTAAGAACGGACGTATTATTAGACGTATAAAAAGGACAAAAGTTGCGTAATTTCAACATAATTTGGTTAAAAATATCGTCCTCTACTTAAATGTAATTCAACATCCGTCTGCCACGCAAGAGGGTTCTTTAAATAAACTTTGACTTTCTTTGCGCGCAAATGACAAAAACCCGCGCTTCGGCATCGACATTCCTCGCATGAGGAACTACGAGACGGGCGTGGGCTTTTATGAACATGACTGCCACCAATGGATATGATCTCATCAGTGGATGAGTATTTAGGCGCTGACGGGAGAGCCGTTGTTCAACGCCACGGTCTGATTCGGTTCCCACATTTCGGGCTCGTGGGAGGACACAATGACGGTCCTTGCACGCGCATACAAGGCCAGCAAGGCAATGATACGCCGCTGTTCCGGGCCATCCACGTGTGTGAGCGGTTCGTCGAGCACCAGCATATCGGGAGCCCCGAGCAGTGATTGGGCGAGCATAAGACGGCGTTGATACCCGAGAGAGAGCCGGTTCACCCGGGTTGCGCGCTCACCCTTCAATCCGAATAATTCCAATAGCTTCAGGTGGGAGGCCGTGTCCGTCACGCCTTTCAATCCGCCCATATAAGAGAGAAATGCCAGTGCGGTCATATCCTCATACGGTATGGCTTCCCCGGGAACGAAGCCAATTCGCCCCCTCACGTAACTTAGCCGCTCCTGGTACGGGATGCCGTTGCAGCTAACCGTTCCCTTATCCGGCACGTCCGCAGAAGCAATGATTTGCAGCAGCGTTGATTTGCCCGCTCCATTCGGACCGGTAATGAGGTGCAGCCCCGTGTTGAATCGTAATTTCTCCACGTAGAGCCGGAACGATCCCCGCGCTTTGTACACTTGGTTAAGCTCTATCATGCCGGGCGCACCTCCTCACCCGCGGCATACGCACAAGCCAAGGAACGCCGCCACGCCGCCATCAACAACATGCCGCCCGCAGCCAACACCAGACAATCCGCTAGAGCTTGATAATCGAACCTGGGCTGTGAAGAGAGGTAGAGCATTGCTTCGCTTACTCCGTACCATACTGCCCAACCGATGACAGATGCCGCTACCCCCACTTGCCACCCCAGTCTGAATGTAACGTAGGTCAGCAGCCCACAGACGAATACGGTAGGTGCCATCCACGAGAGTAGGAATGGGAAGAACAGCAGTTCATTCAGACTGGCGTAGACAATGATAGAGCCCGCGATACCGAGCAGCAGATTGCAAGCAAGCACGATAACTGTCCTTGTCATCCAAATGAGTGCCGGTGGATACGGGGTGACTGCTTCTACCAACCGCATCCCTTCATCCTGCGGGCGGACCGCATACAGCCATCCTGCCAGCATGAACAACGGTACCGCGTACGAAAATGCCCCTCTCACCAGATCTGTGCCCATCTGACTCATCGAGACCGCACTAATCAGCATGGCGAACAAAGCAAAACTGGCAATCCAGTACCAATGCGAATATAGATTCAACTGCAGCTTGACGAGCGCCGACATGCGCGGATCCTTGCGCGGCTCAGATGCTAACCAGGCAAATGCGTCTCGGTGCTGTTCAGCAGCGTGCTTCTTCTCGGCCAAGCTGTGGAACGACGGCCTTAAGCTGGACAGCAGCCGATCCGTATCATCCGGCAAGGGTGAGGATACGACGTAAGGCGGCATGGCAAGACGCACTTCGCGCTCAAGCTCCAACCATTCCTCTTCGTTTCCGGAAAACATGTCTGCCTGTTCAGGAGCCTCCCGTTTATCTTTTTCCATGCGCTATTTCCTCCTTCTCGTCTGGCGATGGCTCTCCCTCTTGGTTCAGCAGTGTTTTCAGCTTCCGCAGAGCGGAATACAGGCTTGCTTTCACCGCGCTTAATCCCATATCGAGCGCGTCGCTAATTTCTTGCAGCTTCAAATCGTGATAGAAGCGGAGCGTGACGATTTGGCGTTGCGTAGCGGACAGCTTGTTCATGACGCGCAGCAGTTCGCGCCTCGTCTCCTGACGCTCAACGAGTTGCAACACACCGGCATCGTTCCGAACCGCCTCTTCAACGAAATCGTCGACAAGACTCTCCTTGCGCACTTCCTGCTTGCGGAACTGATCTTTGCATAAATTGCCGGCTACACGGTATAACCAAGGCCGGACCTGTTCTGGAACGGTTCCTTTCTCCATCTGTCGGATTAGCCGCAGAAACGTTTCCTGCACGGTATCCTCCGCTTTACGCCGGTCATGCAGCATTCGTTCCGCATAGGCCTGAATCGGTGCGTGGTAGCGCCGGACAAGCGTCTCAAATGCCGCTTCATCGCCATCTGCCATCGCCTTGACCAACTGTTCATCGGATATCATCCTCCCCCTCCTGTCCGTTGGCGACATGCCGCTCATTTTTATTTTTGTCTAATCGGTGTCATGGCTGACGGCCCACCGTTCCCTCTGTTCCAAACCGATAATGCTCACTACAGCCAGGACGATTGCCGCCACCGCGAACCCGATCCGATTGACCGTGAATACTGTCGCATCCGGCAAATGAAACGTCATCGCACTCGCGCTTCCAGTCAGCGCCCCCTTCGTCATCGATTCGAGCATCCACCATCCGAATGCAGCCGAAATTCCAACGTACCAGCGGCGCGTCCATACCATGACCGCGAGCGTTAGCGCAGCAAAGAAAACGCCGGCCGGCGCCACCATAGCCACCAGCTCCCACCAAGAAGCCGGGCGGAATACGGCTTCCGTGCCGCCGTACACATGCACGTTCACGGCCACCGTGCCGAAACGAAACTGATATACGGCATACCAGATCGCTTCATACAGCAGCACGGCCAGCACGGAAAGCGATAACTTGCGCATGACGAGACTAACGTGCGAGATTGGCCATGTGCTCACCAGCTCCATCATGCCAGCGGACCACTCCCGCTGCGTCAAGATCCCTGTCATCATTACGGTGAATGGAATCGCAGCCCATTCATGCATGTAATGGGCTGAAGGCGGATTCGCCTGGTTACACAGCCGGAGCGCCGCGAGAACGAGCGCCACGGCCCCTAGCGGGAGCGGTATCCAAGATACGCTTCCCCTCACATCCAGAACCC
The DNA here is from genome assembly GCF_021369635.1 of Paenibacillus profundus. GTDB lineage: Bacteria > Bacillota > Bacilli > Paenibacillales > Paenibacillaceae > Paenibacillus_B > Paenibacillus_B profundus. Next base: position 76,713 of record NZ_JAJNBZ010000005.1, read on the forward strand.
ACAGCGCACGTTTATTCATCGTCACTTACCCGTTCCCATGCTTGTTCCAGCATGTCAATCGTTATTATCGGGTACTTCTCCGGCGGATAATCGGCGTTGCCGTAGTAATCGATATGCAGCCCATTAAAACGCTCGTACCATTCCGCCAACAGCTTTTTCAACCTGTTCGCGCCACCGTTGTCCAATGCTGCATGGAATTCGCCTTCAAGCTTGACAAGACGCTTTACATTCTCATTGTCCTCTTCTCCACGGAAAGACTTCGAAAATGATATATACGGCGATCGCTGCGACTCCTGCTCATCCAACCCAAGCTTGTCACGGGTGTGCATGACTGTGAATAACGCCCGGAGTTCCATTACGAAGGTGGGCTTCTCATCGTACGTTAACGATATGTTGAGCGCATCGTCACCGAACAGCAGACTGTTTATGATGCGCACAAACTGATAATTGTCCAGATTATGGTGCTTCAGTTCCGAAATAAGCATCGTATTGCCAGACACCTCTGTACCATATATCGATTGTTCCAAATAGCGCATGGGCATGTACAGAATTTGATTGACGCGCGGGTGAACAGGAAGCCATTCTTCGAAATAAGACATCGCCTCATCTACCTGATCGGCCATGCGTTCGGCTTCCCTGCGATTGCTCGGTGTCGTGACGATACGTGTGCCGTCCCTGCCGATTGGTATTTCAATGAAATAGCCTGCATATAGATGCACGCTTTTGGCTTGCTTGCTGGAAAAGTGCCAGCTTCCGTCGTCTGCCTGTTCTCCAGCTAGCGTGGCATAAACCGGCCGCTCGACCCCTTTCACAATGACATCGAATTCCTGCGGCTGCATCGCGATTCGGGTCCGATTCACGCGAATTTCCCGATTCGCATAACCATACATCAGATGATTTCCCGGTATGGGATACCATGCCAGATTTCCGTTCAATAATACCGTGCCATCTTGCAAAGCATGCGTAATTGCCTCTCCTCCATTGGAATACAACCTTTGAACGCCGGATATGTCGTATCGGAACGCAATCGATACGCGATCGTTCGCTTTCTTTCCGGTCTTCACCATAACAGCCGTACCCTGCCGATCATACTCCGCCGGTGCGCCGTCCACCGTTACTTCTTGAAGACGGAACGGAATATCGAGCGTGAACGGAACGGTTCCATCTGCATTCTTGTTCAGAGAGCCTGTCAGCAACGTCGTAATGACAGCACTGTCATCGCCGTCGGCTTGCACTTTAATTTCTGTCCTTTCCGCCTTAAACACCATTTCACTAGAACGTTCCAGCTCTTCGCCTGCGTTCTCCTCAACGTAACGTTCCGTCTCCTGCTTATACGTACCAAGTGACTCATATCGTTCGTTCCACAGCATCCCGTATGGCAGTGCGGCAAGAACCGCCAAGCCGATGCAGATCCAGCACGCCCGTCTCCACCAGAGCGGTTGCATGCCCGGCTGATTCCGCATATGTACGGCAACGGCGGACACGAACAGACAAATGACGAAGGCAAAGGCAAAGATGATAAATGCAAGCCATTCCTGACGCCGCCACACTTCGCCCCACGCCTCCAGCTGCCAACTGCTCGACAGATTAAATTGATTCAAGTGCAGCAGCCGCATAAACGGGAGCGTCAAAATGTCCAGCAGAACCAAGTCGATGAAATACGTGCCGAACATCCATCCGCACAGTCCGATCAAATAGACGACGCGATGGCGGATGCAGGCTGCCAGCGCCATGCCCAGCACGAGCGTGATGAGGTAGGACATTTCATAATGGGATACAAATGTCCACACGTGTGTCATATAGATGCCAGTCTCGATTCCGTGCGAGACGGCAAAATAGACGTATACTACCGCCATGACGACGGTGAATAAGCTCATATAGACGAAGCCGGCGACCCACTTGGCCGACCAGATGACCATTGAAGACCCAGGCAGCGCGGCCATCCATTCATATGACACCTTCCCGATATCGCGACGGACGAACAGGATGCCGAGCACAATTGGAATCACCAGGCTTAACGAGTGCTTCACCTTGTGAAAATCGTGCACATAAAGGTGCAGATCCTGTGACTGCGGCAGCGCGGCCTTCATCAAATCCCCTGCAAGCCATGCGCCGAACAGCAAAGGCAACGCCATCCATATCGGACTCCGCCACAACCAGCGGCTCTCAATCCTCCATTGCGTTAACCACCTGAATCCGTTATTCACTGCGCTCACCGCCGATCAGAGCCAAGTAACCGTCCTCCAAGGTGGGCACAGCAGAAGCGGCGTGTGGAACGGGAGGACTCGAGCTGACGATCCGGCACCGCACCCCGGTCGACGTCCGCCTGGCGCCAACGATCTGACTCGGCTCGAACTCCGTAAATTCGTTGTCGCTCAATTCAACTTCCCACACTTGCCCCTCCCCTATCTTCACAAGGCCTTGCGGGTGTCCCGCATACCGCACTTCTCCGCGGGACATGACGGCAAGCTGCGTGCAGCTAGTTTCGATGTCTCCCACAATATGCGTGGACAGAATGACCGTGCGCTCTCGGCTGAATCGGTTCAGCAAATTGCGGAACCGGACGCGTTCCTCTGGGTCCAGTCCTGCAGTAGGCTCGTCAACGATGAGCACCTGCGGACAGCCGATCAGCGCCTGCGCGATGCCGATGCGCTGCCTCATGCCGCCGGAATACGTTTTGACCGCTAGAGATGCCTTGTCTGCCAAGTTCACCTGCTCGAGCAGTTCATCAACGTGGCGTTTCCGTTCTTTGCCGCTGCCGATTCCTTTCATGATCGCGACATAATCAAGGAATTGCCGTCCCGTCATTTGCGGGTGAGCTTGAAAGGATTGCGGCAAATAGCCTATCATGCGCCGTATGGTGTCCGCTTCCCGCGCCAAATCACACCCGTTGATCGTAATCGTGCCGCTCGTTGGCTTGAGCAGAGTTGCCAGCATTCTGAGTAAAGTGGACTTCCCCGCTCCGTTCGGACCCAAGAGACCGAACATGCCATGGCCGATCTTCAAATGGACCGACTTCAGGGCTTGTTTGTTTTTCCCGTAGCTCTTGCTCACGTTATGCATGTGTATCACAACCGTCATCCTTCACTATAATTACTCAATACCGGTATCTGAGAAGTATAACGTCGGAGTCAGCCCAAAAGTCACCATCGGTTTCATTTTTTTAACGAAATAATGAATTCATGCATCCGGCACAGACTTAGGGACACACGATTGGCGTGGAGAGAGCACGATGCAAATTGTATGGAGTAATTTATGACAGAGAAGGTGTCATGTGGAACGTCTAAATATTAGATTAATTACAATAGACCTAGGAGATGGCCCTACATAATACCTCAAGATACTGGAGAGGCGGTACTCTCTCCGTTCGGCGTTTCCGATCACTCTCCCCTTCGGTCAGCAACAACGATTCCCGTATGTCTCAGGCACTAGGCGATGTTATCGAACGGTAATGATCCTCCATCGTCTGAGTAGCAAGATTACTAGAGACTTATACACCAAAGTTATCCTCTCCCTACGGAGGATGCCCCTACTGAACGAGAGGGAGAGTGGAGAGAAGTACTTGGCAGCGTATCGTTATTAGCTGGAAATGCGATCTTCTTTTCATACAACTCATCTCGTTCATGAATATCGGCACGTCTCCTTTTTTATGCAAAAACAACCTCCGGTTCCGCCGAAGCGGCAAGCCGAAGGTTGCTCTGTTTATGAGGGCATGAATTATACAGGATAAGCGAGACGGTCAGCATGCTTTGCTTCATACGAAGCAATCGCGTCGCCATGCTTCAGCGTTAGGCCAATATCATCCAATCCTTGCAGAAGGAATTGACGGCGGTGCTCATCCAGATCGAAAGAGTACGACAATCCGTAATCATCCGTTATCGACTTGTTCTCCAAGTCGACATGAAGCTGATAACCTTCATACTGAGCCGTACGTTGGAACAATTCTTCCACCTGCTCTTCAGAAAGCTTCACTGGCAACACACTGTTTTTGAAGCAGTTGTTGTAGAAAATATCCGCAAAGGATGGCGCGATGACACAGCGGAAGCCGTAATCCAATATTGCCCACGGGGCATGTTCGCGTGAGGAGCCGCAGCCGAAGTTGGCGCGCGAGATAAGCACGCTTGCGCCTTGATAACGCGGCTTATTCAAATCAAATGACGGTATAACATTGCCTTGCTGGTCGAAGCGCCACTCGTAGAACAGAAACTGTCCGAAGCCGCTGCGTTCGATTCGTTTCAAAAATTGCTTTGGAATAATCGCATCCGTGTCTACGTTCACCCGATCGACAGGTGCGACGAGACCCGTTAATGTCGTAAATGATTGCATGAGTCCGTCCTCCTCCTAGTTCAGCACTTCCGCTTTGAATTCCCAATTGCGCACATCAACGAAATGACCTTTTACGGCAGCGGCGACTGCCATTGCCGGCGATACGAGATGCGTGCGTCCGCCGCGGCCTTGGCGACCTTCGAAGTTCCGGTTCGACGTTGAAGCGCAGCGTTGACCTGGCTGGAGCACGTCAGGATTCATTGCCAAGCACATGCTGCAGCCCGCATCGCGCCATTCAAAGCCTGCATCCGTAAATATTTTGTCCAGACCTTCCGCTTCGGCTTGCAGCTTGACTCGGCCAGAGCCAGGAACGACAATCGCCGTTACGCTGTCACTCACCTTATACCCTTTGGCCACTTCAGCCGCAGCGCGCAAATCTTCAATCCGTCCGTTCGTGCAGGAACCGATAAAGACATAGTCGACTGCAATATCCGTTATGCGTGTGCCTGGTGTCAAATCCATATATTCTAAAGCTTTCTCTGCAGCTTTTCGTTCATTTTCCGTCGCAAAGTCAGCCGGGTTCGGCACCGACGCCGTAATATTCGTTCCCATACCTGGGCTCGTTCCCCAAGTGACTTGCGGAATTAAGCTATCCATATCGATGTCAACAACACAGTCGTAAGACGCTCCTTCATCTGTAGCCAACTGGTTCCATTGCTCGACCGCAGCATCGTACGCCGCGTCTTGCGGCACATATTGACGTCCGCGCAAGTAGTTGAACGTCGTCTCGTCAGGAGCGATCAGCCCTGCACGAGCGCCGGCTTCAATTGACATGTTACATACCGTCATGCGCTCTTCCATCGACAGCTCGCGAATCGCTTCACCGGTATATTCAATCACATAACCTGTTGCAAAGTCAGTACCATACTTGGCGATAAAAGCCAAAATCATATCTTTCGCGGTTACGCCTGGTTTGCGCTTGCCTACGAAGCGCACTTCCATAGTCTTGGACTTGGCTTGCTGCAGGCATTGGGTCGCAAGCACATGCTCCACTTCACTCGTACCGATTCCAAATGCAAGCGCGCCGAACGCGCCATGCGTAGATGTATGGCTGTCGCCGCATACGATCGTCTTGCCCGGATGTGTCAATCCAAGCTCCGGTCCCATGACGTGAACAACCCCTTGGTCGATACTGTTCAGGTCGAACAAAGTAACTCCGAATTCCGCACAGTTCTGCGACAACGTATCGATCTGCTGCTTTGAGATCGGATCCGAAATGTTGAACCGGTCTTTCGTCGGAACATTATGGTCCATTGTTGCATAAGTCAAATCCGGGCGGCGAACTTTGCGGCCGCTCATGCGCAAACCTTCAAACGCTTGCGGTGATGTTACTTCGTGCACCAAGTGCAAATCAATATACAAAATGCTCGGTTTGCCTTCTTCTTGTACGATGACATGCTGATCCCAAATCTTCTCGTACATCGTTTTCTTTGTAGACATTTGCCTCACCTCATCGGTTGTTTCCTCTATCTCTTTGCAAACAATATAGCATTTCCTTCTTCATTGTTCCAAGATATAATAACTATAATGATAATAGGTTGAACCTATAACCTTATTAAGGAGGCTCATACAATCCGATGGAATTCCGCCAGCTCCAATATGCCGTCCAAATCGCCCAAGAGCGAAATTTCTCCCGAGCAGCAGAGAAGCTGCATATCGCCCAGCCTTCTTTGAGCCAGCAGTTGTCCAAGCTAGAGAAGGAAATCGGCGTGCTGTTGTTCCAACGTACGACGAACTCTGTGGAGCTGACGCATGCCGGAGAAGTGTTTGTTGATCGTGCGCAAAAAATAATGGATGCCATGGAACAGTTGAAAAGTGAAATGTCCGACATCAGCCAGACTAAAAAAGGAAAGGTCGTCATTGGCACGATGCCGATTACCGGTTCACATATTCTCCCGCACGTTCTGCCGCAATTTCATTTGCGATACCCGGAAATCAATCTGATGCTCGTCGAAGATACCTCCACTTCGAATCTGGAACGAATGACGGCCCAAGGCAAGAACGACCTGTGCCTCTTGTCCCTTCCGCTTACGGATGCATCATTAACGTATGAACCCATCGTTGAGGAAGAGATCTTGCTTGCTGTACCGAGTCAGCATCCCTTAGCCCACCAGGCCACGCATGCGAGGCGGAAGCTGCAGGAAGTCGCGATGGAGGAGCTGCGGGAAGAGCCATTCATTCTATTGAAACGTGGTCAAGGCTTCCGGCAAATTACACTCGATCTGTGCAAAAAAGCGGGCTTTACTCCTAACGTCGTCTTCGAGAGCAGCAATATCGAAACAGTACAGTCACTGGTGGCAGCAGGCATGGGTGTTGCCTTGGTGCCCTCATTTATCGCCACGGCGCCGCGGAGCGAATTCGTGCCTGTCTATGTTCCGCTTGCAGGCCGCCCCGCAAGGACACTTGTCATCGCCTATCGGGAAGGACGGTATATGTCCAATGCCGCGGAAGCATTTATGCAGACATTGAAAGACACCGTGGCGGCACGCTTCGGCAGTCGCGCACGCGTGAGTGAATAGGGAGCGCACCCTATTCACTCCCCCTTTCAGGCAGTTCCACCGGCAGCTTGCCCTGTGGCAGCTTGTCGTGAAACAAAGCACTCGCGCCTGCCCTTACGTTACTGTCTGCAGCACCATATATCGCGAATCCGAGAGGCGCATTGGACAGTGTCACGATATCATATGGCGTACCCGCCGCGATGACAGCAGCAGGCTTCTTGTTGTCTAGAGCTAGCTTTAGTGCCGCTTTCAACTTACTTGTTGCTTTCGGTTGCAAATAAATATCTCGCGTGACAAATAGGACGGCATCACTCGATTGCACTGCTGGCGCCAGCTTGTCATCCGACAGGAGCAGACCGTGGCAAGCCAGCTTCCCCGTCCCTTTATACAGTGATGTTGCCGTATCTTCAATCGCACGACGGACTTGTCCAAGGCTGCGCTCGTCATGCCCGATCACGGTAATCACTTTCATATGTCGTTGGATGAAAGCTTGATTGCGGTACGTATCCAGCTTCGTCCCCCATGGAGTGAGCGCCTGTGAAGCAATGCGATCGGCAAGCTGATGGGATTGATCGGACGAGAGAAATTGTTCCGCTAGCTTAATTGCTTCCTCTGTTTCTATCGATTGCTTCCGCTGCTGACCTATGACACCATACTTCAGCTTGATGCGCAAAATCCGGCGCACACTCTCATCAATCCGCTCCGCTGATATTTTCCCTTCGTCCATAGCTTTGCGTATTCCTTCGACAGCTGCACTCGGCTGCGGCGGCATTAGCAGCACGTCCGCTCCCGCCTGCAGCGCCAGCACCGCCGCTTCAGCACTGCCGAAATGATCGGAGATCGCCTTCATATTGAGCGCATCCGTAACGATAGCCCCTTGAAAATTCATCTTGTCACGCAAAATGCCAGTCAAAATGCGCGGGGATAAAGTTGCGGGCAGCGTAATCTGACTTCCGTCTTTCTTCGAGCGGACGGCGGACGGCTCTAGCTGCGGCGCTTGAATGTGCGCGCTCATAACCATATCGGCTCCAGCTTCAATGGCAGCGCGAAACGGAACCCATTCCACTTGCTCGAAACGCTCTTCTGCAAAAGAAAGCTTAGGCAAGCCGACATGTGAGTCGGTTGCCGTATCCCCGTGGCCTGGGAAATGCTTGACGACCGCAGGCATTCCGCTCTGATGCATACCGGAAATAAACGACTGCACATACGCTGCCACTGCTGTCGGATCAGAGCCGAAGGAGCGGAGTCCGATGACCGGATTGTTCGCGTTGTTGTTCACATCCGCGACCGGAGCGAAATTGAGATTGAATTCCAGCTTCTCCAACGTCTCGCTAATCTGATTGGCCGTCTCAGCCGCCAAGGCGGTGTCACCAGATGCGGCAATCGCCATATTTCCATTTCCATCATTGGCAAAAGACAGGCGAGTAACTGAGCCGCCTTCTTCATCAACGCCAATCCACATCGGGATGCGCGCCGTATGCTGCAGCTCACGGTTCTGCGTTATCGTCTGCCGCACATCTGGCAGGTCCCTGCGGAATAAGACTACCCCTCCGGGCTGGAGCTCCTTTAGCCCAGCTATAGCGGATTCACCCGGTTTTTCTCCTTCTAGCGCATCCAAATCGACAATGAACAGTTGGCTGATGCGTTCATTCAATGACATCCGGGCTAGCCGTTCATTCACCTGTATCTCTATTTCTGACGGCTTGTTCTCGTAGTCTGACGATGTGGTTCCGTTAGATGCAGAGGAAGCCGCCTCATTATCGCTGCCCTTATGCAGCGATTCCGCCCCCCGCCAGTCCCTGAGCCATGCAGCTCCCAGCACGAACAGAACCAAGACAGCAAGCACACCCCATTTCTGCCGCCGCTTCCCATGCCTCCTGTGACGATCTGATCTAGACCTCATCATTAGCTCGGCAATACGGCAGTATTAGGTCCGACAGCGCCATATAGCGTTTCTCTGCGATCTTCAAACACCGGTATGCGTCCTCGAACCTCTTCTACTAAGGAGAGTTGGATGTGCGCTTGCACGAACGCTTCTTCCTCGCCGGCCCCGGCTAATGTTTCTCCCCAAGGATCTAGTATGACCGAGCTGCCGAAGAAGGAAGTCTCTTTGCCGTCCGCTCCCTTGCTGCTTCCCACCCGATTGCATGCCACCATATACATCTGGTTCTCAATCGAGCGCGCTGTCAGCAACGTCTGCCAGTGATGCAGTCGTGGATGAGGCCATTGTGCCGGAACGAATAATACCTCGACGCCTTGTAGAGCAAGCGTGCGCGTCAGCTCTGGAAAGCGGAGATCGTAGCAAATAATAACGCCGCAGCTTACCCCATCAAGCGTAAATTGCCCAAGCGCTTCTCCCGCAGTCAAGTAATGATGCTCATCCATCAAGCGGAAGAGATGGGTTTTGTCATACATCTTCACGATTTGACCTTGCCGATTCAGAACGTATACCCGATTGTATATCCGGTCCTGTTCGCGCACAGCTACCGAACCTCCGACGATATTGACTTGATATTGTGCGGCTAGGGCAGACAACATCTGTATCGTTTGTTCCCCTTGCTCGTCTGCCAATTCATGAATCCGTTCCAATGCGTATCCTGTATTCCACATTTCCGGAAGAACGATTACGTCTGGCTTATCCTCTTGCTCCATGACGGCCCGTATTTTGTTCAAGACTTGCATTCGGTTGCGGTCTGGTTCACCTATGGCGATATCCATTTGAATGGCACATATTTTCCATTGTTCAGGCTTCATCTCTTTCTCTCTCCTCTGTGATGCATTCTGTATGAATCGATACTTCATTCAAAAATATACCTTATATTTTGCTTAACACTTTCTTCCATCATACCTTTTCATGGAATGGAGTCAAGCTGGGCAAAGTAAGGAAGCAATCGAAATGACGGCTTCAGCTTAGAAAGGAGTATTTCTTATGCGTAATACACGAGACACATTGCGGTTATTTGTTCTCAGCCTCTTGATATTCTGTATGACAGTCCCCGGTATCGCATCCGTTGCTTCAGCTTGGGATCCGACCAGTGAAAAGGGTGACGCCGTTCCTCCACTTCAATTGTTTGATATGCAGCAAGAGCGGATCATTAAGACACTGCCGAACAGCGAAACGTATCAGACGGAAGCTAAAAAATGGCTTGGTTCCGTGAAAGGGTTAGCTCCGCAAATCACAATCGGGCACAAATGCGGTTATATTATCCGTGTCCCTTTGAAAGACCCGGCTCAAGTAAAGCTGCCGAAAGTCACTTTAGAGGTCAAGGACGTATTTTTAATCTATTGCCCAGATAAAGAACCGCTGCTCTTAATTTTCTCCACAGAGCGGAAGCCGTTTTTACTTCAATTCACCGCAGATGTAAAGCCGTTCATGCAGCAGTTGCTTACTCCGCAGTCTTCGGGCAACGTGAAAGAATCAAACGGTTGAAATGCGCATTCTGACCTGGTAAATGGATGCCTAAGCAATAAAAAAGTGTACACTTCAGGTAAAACATGCTACGTTATCGTTAATATTTTAAATAACTACCTTTAACACGATAATGAGTTCTGGAGTAGATGACTATGAATGAAGCAATACACCGTTCGCACCCCATCATCCCCGCCGAACGGATGAAGCAATTGCCGAAGCAATTTTTCGCCGATTTAGTGCAGCGTACGAATGCCCGGATTGCCGAAGGTCACGATGTAATTAACCTCGGACAAGGCAATCCGGATTTGCCGACTGCCCCGCATATCGTTGAAGCTCTCCAACAAGCGGCCGCTAACCCAGTATACCACCGTTATCCTCCGTTCAGTGGATTTCGCTTTCTCAAAGAAGCGGTTGCCTCACGCTATAAAGCCGACTACGATGTCGATTTAGACCCTGATACGGAAGTAGCCGTTTTGTTCGGAGGCAAGACCGGTCTGGTAGAGATAAGTCAAATCTTATTGAACCCTGGTGACGCGTGTCTCGTGCCTGATCCAGGTTATCCTGATTATTGGTCCGGTGTCGCACTCGCTGGGGCGGAAATGGTCATGATGCCGCTTCTGAAGCAACATAACTTCCTGCCCGATTACGAATCGATCGGCGAGGAACAGTTACGTCGTGCGAAGCTGATGTTTCTGAACTACCCGAACAATCCAACATCCGCCATCGCGAGCTCTTCTTTTTATGAAGGAACGGTGCGCTTTGCCCAACGTCACGGCATAGTCGTTGCGAGTGATTTCGCATATGGTGCGATTGGTTTCGACGGTCACCGGCCGATTAGCTTTCTGGAGACACCGGGAGCCAAAGAAGTTGGAATCGAGTTCTATACGATGTCGAAGACCTATAATATGGCGGGCTGGAGAGTAGCCTTTGCCGTCGGCAACCGTGAAATTATACGCCTAATCAATCTTATGCAGGATCATATGTACGTCAGCTTGTTCGGCGCGGTACAAGCTGCAGCGGCAGCTGCTCTAACCGGGCCGCAAGATTCGGTGCGCGAGCTATGCGCTATATATGAACGGAGGCGCAATACATTCTTCGAGGCGCTGCACCAGATCGGCTGGCAGGTGACTCCGCCTGCAGGTTCATTTTTCGCTTGGCTTCCCGTGCCGAAGCCATATACTTCCACGGCGTTTGCGGATCTGCTGCTGGAGAAAGCTAATGTAGTCGTCGCACCAGGCATTGGCTTCGGTGAACATGGAGAAGGTTATGTCCGTGTCGGGCTGCTAGCTCCTGAGACTCGTCTGCGTGAAGCGGCCGAACGCATCGGACAGCTTGCTCTATTTTGAACGATTCTGTAAGCTTGAAGCTTAATAATACTGTTCTGTCTGAATACTACTGTCTAATTATTCGCAAACCGGGAATAGAGCTTCTTTACATCACTTGGAATCACATGGTATTCTATTCATAACATTTATCGCTTTGCGGCGATACCAGGAGTAAGAATATATTAACGTGATGACAGGACCAGTATGTAATGTTAGTCGCGCCCAGAGAGCGGATTGCCGTAGGCTGTGAGCACCGCCGTGTAGCCGTTACAGAACCTATCCTTGAGCGGTCAGTATAAGCGCATTGTCGCAAAGCTGAACGGACGCCTCCGTTACGGGCATTCAAGTGGGATGATTAGCTTGCTGAATAATTTGACTCGGCGTCTGCTTCTATACATGATGCGATGCGGACAAAGCTTCGGCAGTTGATCTCAATGAAGGTGGTACCGCGGAAGAACGACTTTCGTCCTTTATAGGACGAGAGTCTTTTTTGTTACACTCCCTCTTCCACAGCAGCGCGTTCGGGCGGTAGAACGGAAAATAATCCTCCTGCCATGGCGCTCCAAAATATAGGCCAATGTAAATATTCAGGCGGAAAGTGATGGTTATGGTACAAAATCAGCGCATTGTAGTCAAAATTGGAAGCAGTTCACTTACCTCGGATCAAGGCGGTTTAAAACGAGAGCACATTTCATTCTATGTCCGGGAACTTTTTTCTCTTATCGAGCGAGGGGCGCAAGTCGTACTTGTCACGTCTGGTGCGGTTGCGGCAGGATTTCGGCATATCGGCTACCCCAGCAGGCCGAAGCTTCTGCACGAAGGGCAAGCGGCAGCTGCCGTCGGACAGGCGCTTTTAATGCAAGCTTATCAGGAGCAATTTCAGCAGTTTGGTATCCCCGTTGCGCAAATCTTATTGACTCGTACCGACTTCGCGAGCCGGAAACGCGGACATAATGCTCACATGACGATGGAAGAGCTGTTGAAGCAACAGGTTGTTCCGATTATTAACGAAAACGATACCGTTGCGGTCGAAGAATTGAAGTTCGGTGATAACGACAGCTTGTCTGCACTCGTGGCCAATCTGGTGCATGCGGACCGTCTCGTCATCGTGACGGATACCGACGGCTTGTATACTGCTGACCCGCGGCGCGATCCGAGCGCAACACGATTTGAGCGCGTTGAACAAATCAATGATGAAATATACGCTTTCGCAGGCGGGGCGGGATCATCCGTCGGAACTGGCGGAATGCGTTCAAAGCTAGATGCGGCCCGCATCGCAATGCGTGGCGGAGTGCCTGCATTCGTCGGCAAGGTCAGCGAAGCGGGCGACCTGCTTCAAGCCGTACAAGGACACGGTAAAGGCACGTATTTCGATACGCATCTGCATGCGCTCCCAATGAAGAAGCAATGGCTTGGGTTCCATTCCACTCCCGATGGCCGCATCTTCGTCGACGCCGGTGCGGCGCATGCCTTGATTGACAACGGCTCCAGCCTGCTTCCTGCCGGCATCCGTGAGGTCGAAGGCGAGTTCCATCAGGGTGATGTGGTCGAAGTAATCGGACCAGATGATCGACTCATCGGAAGAGGAATCGTCAATTATGATGCATCGCAGCTGCGGACTGCTGCAGGCTGGTCAAGCGAAGAAGTATTGAAACGAATTGAGGTGCCTCGCATCGAGGTCATACACCGAGATGAATGGGTAACTTTACGATCATAAAGGAGGAATACGGGATGAGTGAAGTACGTCAAAAGGCAGCACTGGCCAAAGCAGCGGCTGCTGTGGTGAATCGGCTGACCAGTGACGCGAAGAACGAAGCGCTGCTTCGCATGGCTGATGCGTTGGTCGAACAGGATGCTTCCATTATCGAGGCCAATGCACGCGACTTAGCACGCGGACAGGAACAGGGCATTCCCCCTTCCCTGCTGGATCGGCTTGCATTGAACGAGCAGCGAATTCAGGATATGGCCGAAGGACTGAGACAAATCGTTAGTCTCCCGGATCCGGTCGGCGATGTGCTTGAGACGTTTGACCGCCCGAACGGCTTGCACATTGAGAAGACTCGCGTCCCGCTAGGCGTAATCGGCATCATCTACGAAGCTCGTCCGAACGTCACCGTGGATGCGGCGGGTCTGTGCTTAAAGACCGGAAATGCGGTCGTGTTGCGCGGAGGTTCTTCCGCGCTTGAATCGAACAAACGAATTGTTGAAGTGCTGCATGATGCGCTTGCCAATACAACTCTCCCTGCAGATGCGCTGCAGCTCATAGAGGATCCGAATCGCTCCTCTGTAGATGAGATGCTGAAGCTGAACAGACTGCTTGATGTTATCATTCCTCGCGGCGGGGCATCACTCATTCAAAATGTCGTGCAAAATGCGACCGTACCGGTCATCGAGACGGGTGCCGGTATCTGCCACACGTACATGGATGAAGATGCCGATCCGGAAATGGCAGAAGCGATCGCTTTGAATGCGAAGGTACAACGTCCTTCGGTATGCAACGCGATGGAGACACTGCTTGTGCATCAGCAGTTCGCAGAACGTCATTTAACCGGGCTGCTCGAAGGTTTTCAGGTTCACAACGTTGAATTGCGCGGCTGCGAACGCACACTGCCTTATGCTCCGTGGGCCAAAGCTGCAGCGGAACAAGATTACGCGACTGAATATAACGATTATGTTCTGAACGTGCGCATCGTCGATTCATTGGATGAGGCGCTCCAGCATATTGCACGCTACGGCACGATGCACTCCGAATGCATCGTAACCGACAATAAAGAACGTGCCACTCGCTTCTTGCAAGAGGTGGATGCAGCGGCTGTGTATCACAATGCATCAACGCGGTTCACGGACGGATTCGAATTCGGCTTTGGAGCGGAAATCGGCATCAGCACCCAGAAGCTGCATGCTCGGGGCCCGATGGGATTGCCTGCCCTTACCTCTGAGAAATATCGAATTTATGGCAAAGGTCAAATTAGAGAGTAAGAATGGAATATTAGATGCGTGTACTTCGCGATTAAGAGGGGCTTTTTGAACCATAGAAGATAAAGCATGAAGCAAAAGAAGGAAGAGAGATGAACAGCATGGACCTAAAACAGACACAAGTGAATGACACCTTCCGCTCGCTTCACTTCTGTATCTTCGGAGCCGGCTCCATGGCGGAAGCCATCGTGCGCGGCATGACAGAACAACAATTGACCGCACCAGACCGCATCGCGGTCATCAATCGCAGCAATGCAGAACGTTTGCACGAGTTGCAGGACCGATATGGAGTTACGATCGAGCTAACGGCAGAAGCCAAGCAGAAACGGCTTGCTGCTGCAGATATTATCGTACTCGCCATAAAGCCAAAAGATGCGGCTGCCGCCCTGCACGATCTTAAGCCGCTGCTGCGCGCGGACACGCTCCTCGTGTCCGTCGTTGCCGGCTTGAGCATCGGGACGATGCAGCACATTATCGGATCAGCGCCGATAGTGCGCACGATGCCGAACACGTCCAGCAACATTGGCCTCGGAGCTACCGCGCTCTGCTGCTCGCAAGAAGTGACTGCTGGGCAAAAAATTGCCGCCATGACGATGCTGAATGCAATGGGTATTGTAACTGAGGTGGAAGAACCGTATTTGAACATCGTCACCGGCTTGTCCGGCAGCGGCCCCGCTTACGTCTATTACTTAATGGAAGCTATGATACAGGCGGGAATGGAAGGCGGTCTATCACAGGAGCAATCTCACGATTTAACCGTTCAAACCGTACTCGGCGCTGCAGAAATGGTCAGACGGACTGGAGAAGAGCCTGCCACGCTTCGCCGTAAAGTTACCTCTCCCGGCGGCACGACACAAGCGGCATTGGAGGTGTTGGAACAATATCAATTTGCGAACGCGATGAAGACTGCCATTCATCGGGCGGAAGCAAGAGCGCAGGAGATGGGAGAACAAATTGGGAGGAACATGGAATGAATGATCACTGTGTTGCCACGTACCGTCTGTACGACGACCGTGCCGATTTTCACAAAAAAGCCGAAGGTATCGCTGTCGGCTTGACCGTCGGAAGCTGGACCGATCTTCCCGAGGCGAAGAAAGCTGACATGCAGAAGCATCTGGGGCGGGTCGTGTCCGTGCAAGATCATCCTTCGGACATTCCCGGAGAGCGCTGTGCGGATATATCTATCGCCTATCCGGACATTAACTTCAGCCATGATATTCCGGCCTTGCTCGTTACGATCTTCGGCAAGCTGTCCATGGACGGACGGATTAAACTCATCGATGTGACATGGTCCGACGATTTCAAGCAGGCCTTTCCCGGGCCGAAGTTCGGAATGGAGGGCGTCCGCAAGCTCGTCGATGTCCACGACCGCCCGCTCTTGATGAGCATCTTCAAATCCGTCATCGGACACGACTTGAATACGCTGCGGGAACAGTTCTATAAGCAAGCGCTTGGTGGCGTCAATCTCATCAAGGACGACGAGATTTTGTTCGAGAATCCGCTGACACCAATCGATAAAAGGGTTCAAGTCTGCATGGAGGCAGCGCAAGAAGCGGAGCAGCACACCGGCAAGAAGCTGCTCTACGCCGTCAACCTGACCGGACCGACATTCAGCCTGCGCGATCAGGCGCTCCGGGCCATTGAAGCTGGAGCCAATGCCCTGCTCTTCAACGTGTTGAGCTATGGGTATGACGTGCTCCATGCATTAAGCCAAGATCGCGACATTACGGTTCCGATCGCGGCTCATCCCGCCTTGGCCGGCGCGTACTGCTCTTCACCGCATCACGGAATTTCCGCTGCGCTCGCGCTCGGCAAATTCATGCGGCTCGCCGGTGCTGATCTTGTGCTCTTCCCTTCTCCCTATGGCTCGGTTACGATGCCGAAGGAAGAGACGCAAGCGATCCGCGAGGCACTTACGACTGCAGAAATCGGCGTGGCATCGAGTTTCCCTGTGCCATCCGCTGGCATTCATCCGGGCATCGTTCCGCTCATTATCCGCGATTTCGGCACCGATGTCGTCGTCAATGCAGGCGGTGGCGTGCATGGACATCCGCTCGGGACTGCGGCCGGCGGCCGCGCTTTTGTTCAAGCCATCGAAGCCGTCATGCAGGGTTCATCACTGGACAGCTATGCCGCGGATCATGAAGAGCTCAGAGCCGCAATTCAAGCATGGGGGGTAAAGCAATGACTGCGTCCAAGAAGCGTGTCGTCTTCTGTGACTTTGACGGCACGATTACGGTAAATGATAATATCATCGCAATTATACGTCATTTTAATCCAGCAGGTTGGGAACCAATCGCTCAGGACGTCATTGCGGAGCGGAAGACTATACGTCAAGGTGTCGGGGAATTGTTTTCCTTACTCCCTTCATCCATGCGTGATGAAGTGATTCGTTTTGCTACTTCCCAAGCGATTATTCGGCCAGGGTTCGAGCAGTTCGTACAATTTTGCCATGAAGAGAGTATCGATCTGTACGTAACAAGCGGTGGCATCGATTTCTTTGTCTATCCGCTGCTGGAGCCATTCGGCATTCCATCTAATCGTATTTATTGCAATGGCAGCGACTTCAGCGGTGAAACGGTCCGCATCACATGGCCGCATGACTGCCAGGAGCCTTGCAATAATGATTGCGGCATGTGCAAGCCGACGATCGTGAGAAAGTTCCCTCCCGAACAATACGAGCGGATTGTCATCGGCGATAGCGTCACCGACTTCGCCGCTGCCAAGCAGGTCGAATTCGTCTATGCCCGCTCGCACCTGATCGAGAAATGTGAGCAATTACATATTTCATATGCTCCGTTCGATACGTTTTATGACATTATCGAACATATGAAACATAACGAATAGCACAAAGAAGATCGAAAGTGTCAGCGAACGAATTTATAATTCAGTGAATGGAGGCAGCAAAATGATATCTATCGGGAATCTCACATTAGAAGAGAAGCAGCGCGCCCTTGCCGAGCTTCGTTCCATCAAGGAACAATTTGCTGCACGTGACTGGTTCCCGGGAACAAGCGGCAATTTGTCCGTACGTGCCAGTGACATCGAAGAGGGCCGCTTTCAATTTGCTATTACGGCAAGCGGTAAAGATAAATCGATTCATACCCCCGAGGATTTTTTGTTTGTCAATGAGCATGGGAAGCCCACAGAGTGCACACAGCTCAGACCGAGCGCAGAGACACTCATTCATTGTGAAATTTATCGAATGACGGGCTGTGGCGCCATTTTCCACGTGCACACGGTATGGAATAACGTCATATCGGAGCTATTCTGGGATCAGGAAGCTGTTCCTGTGGAAGGTGTCGAGCTCATTAAAGCATTCAATATATGGGAGGAAGACGCCCGCATTGCAATTCCGATCGTGCCTAACTATGCGGACATCCCTCGCATCGTACCGTGCATCACGGAGAAGCTTGACCCCCGTATACCGGGAATTCTGCTGCGCAAGCACGGAATTTATGCATGGGGCGCCAATTCGTTTGAGGCAAAACGCCATCTGGAAGCGTTCGAGTTCCTGTTCGAATACGTATACCGTATGCAGGCGCTGCGTTAGCGCTCATTCCATTTTTTTTCGGCATAATATGCCCGTCCATTTGGACGGGTTTTTTGATGTCATGCCAACCGTTGTCTACTATGTCCGTATCCAATGTCTAACCTGTCGTTGTGTATGCTTTCCAAGTCCTTATGTTCATTCTCCCGTCCGTTCAGAAACAGAGCCAGCAAAGAGTTCATCCCGCAGTTTGATAAGGCAGAGCTTATGCATACTTCATACTTCATACTTCATACTTCCTCTTATGCTCGTTAAGTGCTGCATTAGTGACAGCATCAATCGGTTGTTCAGAATCGTTTCTTAGTCTTCTCCTCCAGAATACGTCTCCAAAAACCTCATGACGGACCATCAAAATTCAGTTGTATGCTCGCTTGTGTGGCGTCAAGTGTGACAGGTTACGTGTCCGCTTTTTTCTGAACGTGTACAGGTTACGTGTACAGGTTACGTGTACACGTTTTCTGATTGTGGGGGAGAGTGAACAAAGAGATATTAATATGGTACGCCTAACGCGTTATCAACATCAGCATAACCGTGCCAGATGCAGCACACATGCTCCGCGTCACTCATCCCGAATATGTCTGCGAGGTGGTGTTGAAGCTCCATTGCAAAATCGGTTCAGCACAAGGTTGAGCAGCAGCACATCCGTTCAGTTGTATAAAAAAAACCGCGCTGCATCTCACATGCAGTGCGGTTCATTATCTTCCGCCGGAGCGGAACTTCTGCGTATACGCCTTAGCGTCTTCAATGGAGTGGACGCGGTTGCGATTCCATTCCAGTAAAATACGGTCGATGTAGCGGAAATGTACTTTCCCCGCAAAGACCGCTTCCTTCAATGCCAACAGTATCAATTCTTCCGGATAACGATCCTGATCAATCCATCCAGCTATCGTCTCGCATTCCATTGGTGACAACGGACGGCCAAATTCTTTTTCAAAAATATTGAACAGATTAGGCGGTTCGGCTTCGGAGAATGAAGTTACAGTACGCAGCTTCTGGCGTTCGGCGCGAAACTCTTCCGCCATGACGACGGCAAGCTTCTCCCATAGGCCGGTTAAATTATACCGTTCGTATTGCACATCCGTCTCTGGATCTATTTCCTCATCAATATTTAAGAAGCCGTCTTTCATTAGTTTCTGCAGCGACTTAATGACCGCATCTGGGGAAGATCCCATTCGCTCCTGAAGCTCATCAATAGTAGGAAAGTCTTTCATTTCCTGCTGCTTGAAGCCGATGAGATGAATGAACAGCATCACATCTGTATCACTCAACTTTAACTGCCGACAATAGCGCAGCAAATGATATGGCACGCTTACGCTGCCGGATTGCAATCCGAGCGCCATTCCTTTGGCGAAGGTTCGAAAAGCGTCCCCACTCATACGTTAATCCCCTCTCCGCTTTATACTTATCCTATTGTCGCACAAAACGAAATTTTTAGTAAGTCACATTTGGTAACGTTTTCAATCTTTTTATGTGCCGCTAATAATAATCCCGTACCGCTGTAAGCGATACGGGATAGCAAGCTTGCTTCACATGCATTATGGATATAAACGATACAGCATGCGCGGGAATGGAATCGTCTCACGCACATGATCCAGACCGCAAATCCACGCTACGGTACGTTCAAGTCCGAGCCCGAAGCCGGAATGTGGAACAGAGCCGTATTTGCGTAAATCCAAGTACCATTGATACGCTTCTGAAGAGAGCTCATGGTCGCGGAATCGTTCTTCCAGAAGCTTAGGATCATCGATCCGCTGCGAACCTCCGATGATTTCACCATAGCCTTCCGGCGCAATCATATCAGCACAAAGCACGACGTCCGCACGATTCGGATCTGGCTTCATATAGAAAGCTTTAATGTTCGTCGGATAGTGCGTAATGAAGACCGGTGTCTCATATTTCTCCGCAATTGCCGTCTCATGCGGCGCACCAAAGTCTTCTCCCCATGGAATATCAAAGCCTTGCTCTTGCAAAAACTTGATCGCTTCATCATAGGTAATGCGCGGGAATGGCGCAACCACTTTTTCAAGCTTGGAAGTATCGCGTCCCAATGTTTCCAGCTCCGCACGACAGTTCTTCAAGACGGATTGCACGATATGGGATACGAACTGTTCCTGCACCCGCAGGTTCTCGTCATGATCTACGAACGCCATTTCTGGCTCTATCATCCAGAACTCAATTAAATGACGACGAGTTTTGGATTTCTCGGCACGGAATGTCGGTCCGAAGGAATACACTTTGCCGAGAGCCATCGCTGCTGCTTCCATATACAGCTGTCCGCTCTGCGTCAAAAAGGCGTCTTCTTCAAAATATTTCGTATGGAACAACTCGGTTGTTCCTTCGCAGGAAGAAGGCGTCAAAATTGGCGGATCTACTAATGTAAAGCCGCGCTCATCGAAGAACTGCTGAACCGCACGGATAATTTCTCCGCGGACCGTCAAAATGGCATGTTGCTTTGGCGCACGCAGCCACAAATGACGGTGATCCATCAAGAAATCGACGCCATGCTCTTTCGGCGTAATCGGATAATCTTCAGTTAATTGGATGATATCTACGTTCGTCACTGTCATTTCATAACCGGATTTCGAACGTGGTTCCTCACGCACAACCCCAGTTACATATAATGAACTTTCCTGAGTTAAGCTCTTTGCAGCTTCCCATACTTCTTCAGGCACTTCGCTCTTTACTACAACACCTTGAATGAAGCCGGTGCCGTCACGCAGCTGCAAAAATTGAATCTTGCCGCTGGAACGTTTGTTGTGGAGCCAGCAGCCCATGCGGACTTCTTCGCCTACATGGCGGCTCACTTCGCGAATGACACAAGTTGTCGCCATCGGTTCGCTCTCTCCCTTATACGTTTTTTGCTTCTTTCACGAGGCGATACGTATCGCGTGCAATCACTAGCTCTTCATTCGTCGGAATGACAAGCACTTCCACTTTCGAATTCGGCGTAGAGATGCGGCGCGGTTCTTTAGAGCGAATCTTGTTCAGTTCCCGATCGATTTCAACGCCAAGGAATGTCAACTGCTCGCACACATGTTGGCGAATCACGATAGAGTTCTCCCCTACACCGGCTGTGAACACGATTGCATCTACTCCGTCCATCGCAGCCGCATAAGCACCGATATACTTCCGAACACGATAAGTGTACATTTCAAAAGCCAATGTTGCATTTGGTTCGCCTGCTTCCATACCGTCCGTAATTTCGCGCATATCGCTGGATATGCCAGAAATCGCCAACAAGCCGCTGTGCTTGTTCAGCATGGAGTTCACTTCGTTCACAGTCAAATCTTCCTTCATCATCGTGAATGGCACAACAGCAGGATCCAAATCACCGCTGCGTGTTCCCATCATCAAGCCTTCGAGTGGTGTCATCCCCATCGAAGTGTCAACGGATTGTCCACCTTGCACGGCCGTCAAGCTTGCACCGTTACCGATATGACATGTGATGATTTTCAAATCTTCGATCGGGCGTCCGAGCGTTTCTGCCGTACGTTTGCTTACATAATCGTGAGATGTGCCATGGAAGCCGTAACGACGGATTTTGTGCTTCTTGTAGAGCACCTTCGGAATGGCATACATGTAAGCTTTCGCAGGCATCGTCTGATGGAAAGCCGTATCGAATACGACCGCTTGCGGTACGTTACCCATGTTCGCTTCGACCGCCTTGATCCCCATCATGTGAGCCGGATTGTGAAGCGGCGCCAACTCGAACAAACGGCGAATTTCCGCTTTTACATTCGAGTCTACAAGCACGGAGTTATTGAATGATTCACCGCCGTGAACGACCCGATGGCCAACGGCTTCAATTTCGCTTGTAGATTTCACGACACCGACTTCTGGATCCGTCAACTTGTCCAATACTTTGCGAATCGCGATTGTATGGTCCAAAATTTCGCTGACTTCGGTAATCTCATCCGTATGGTGAGGCTCATGTACGAGAATGGAAGAATCCATTCCAATTCTTTCCACCCGGCCTGCTGCTAATACTGACTCATCCGTCATGTCATACAACTGATATTTAAGCGAGGAGCTTCCCGCATTAATGACTAGTACTTTCATAATCTATCCCCATCCTTGTCATAGTTGAAAAATCCGACGCCCGTCTTCACGCCGAGGTGACCGGCGCGGACCATTTTTTTCAACAATACGGACGGACGATATTTAATGTCGCCGAATTCACGGAACATGCGCTCCATCGCTGCCAGTACGGAATCGAGACCAAAGCGGTCAGCCATCTCTAATGGACCATATTGGAAATTGTATCCGATTCGCATCGCATTGTCGATATCTTCTGCAGATGCGACTCCTTCTTGCAGCACATGTAACGCTTCGTTAATTAAGTTACAAATAATCCGTGTCGTGACGAAGCCCGGCGATTCATACACCATAACGCCTTTCTTCTGCACAACTTCTTCAACAAACCGCTTCGTCTCATCAAATGTAGCATCTGATGTTTTTAACCCGCGGATAATTTCGACAAGATCCACTTTCGAAACTGGATGAATGAAATGCATACCGATAACTCGCTCCGGATATTTCGTAGAGCTCGCCAATTCGGTCAAAGACAATGTCGATGTGTTGCTTGCCAGAATGATATTGCTAGGGCAGACGCGATCCAGCTCCGCAAATACGCTTTTCTTCGCTTCGATATCTTCGGAGATGGTTTCTATAACCATATCGCATGCACTAAGTTCAGCCAGATGCGTCACCTTATGTATGCGCGAAAGAATTAATTTTTTTTCCGCTTGAGTGATAGCCCATTTCTCCAGCTGTTTGTCCAAGCTCGTTTCAATCATTTCGTATGCATGGTCCAGCTTTTCCGGCGTTTGCTCCACTAGCAGCACGTCCAGGCCTTTCACAGCAAGCATTTCTGCAATGCCTTGGCCCATTGTACCGCCGCCAATGACGCCGATTTTTTTGAAAAACATGGTCTCTTCCACCTTTCATGTTGCTATGCTCTGCATAGTGTACCCGAGATATAGCTCGCGTTATCAGTGCATAGGTACCTAATATTATCTTAACATGATTGTTGAAAATAAAAAGAAATAACCAGCGCATTTTCACGCTGGTAATTGTTTCTTGTCACATAATAGACACCGGAATTTCTCACCGCTTACGTACTCTTCTTCAATCAAATGCTTCAGACAGCGCTCGAATGCTTCCTGGTGCTCTTTCAACAGCTCATGCGTGCGATTCGTCAAATCTAACATAATCGCCTGTGTCTCTTTTGTCAAGACATCGGGAGACAGATGCTTCAGGCGTACAATTCCCAAGCTGGTCAAGCCTGCATTAATCATCGTCTCGACAATATTAAGCGCTTGATCGAAGTCTCCCTGGGAGCCTGTACTGCGGTTCCCATAGAACATTTCTTCAGCAGCAGCTCCACCCAGCGCGATCATAATCTGTTCTTCTAAGAACGGCTTCGTATACAAATAACGTTCTTCCTGCGGCTGGTGTCGGACGTAGCCAAGCGCTTGACCTCTCGGACTTAATGAAACTTGAGATACGCTTCCCGGACGGACTAGCTCCGCCATAATTGCATGACCCAATTCATGAATTGCGACCCGGCGCCGTTCTTCCTGATTCGTCTCGCGGTCGCTCTTCTCTCCCATCAGCACCTTATCAATCGCCTGCGATAAATGTGCTGTCGAAATCAAGTCAGCCTGTTCACGCATCGCATAAATCGCGCCTTCATTCAGTACACTTTCAAGCTGTGCACCGGAAAATCCGAACGTCTCTTCCGCAATCCGGTCCAGATTGACATCATCGGCCAGCGGCTTGTTATCCGCATGCAAATCCAAAATGTGACGACGGCCTTTCTTGTCCGGCATATCCACTTGAATATGACGGTCGAACCGACCCGGACGCAGCAGGGCGCTGTCTAGCATCTCTTTACGGTTTGTCGCTGCCATCACGAGAATTCTTGGCGTCTGATCCGCATATAAACCGTCCATTTCCGTCAACAATTGGTTCAATGTCTGATCGTATTCCCGCTGTTGCCCGCCTTCACGTTTACCGCCGATAACGTCAATCTCATCGATAAAAATAACTGCGTTCTCTTTTTTCTCCTTCACGGCACGCTGTCTCGCGTCCTTAAACAGCTCTCGCACCCGGCCAGCACCGACCCCAACGAACATCTCTACGAACTCACTGCCGGATACTCCAATGAACACCGCGTCTGCGTAATGGGCCGACGCCTTGGCCATCAACGTCTTCCCTGTCCCCGGAGGACCAGTTAGTAGAATGCCCTTTAGAGGACGTATTCCGAATTTACTGATCGCGTCAGGGCGAACCAGGAAGTCCAAAGCTTCTACCAGCTCATTTTTGGCACGTTCTTGACCCCCGATGTTATCGAAGCTCATTGCAGTGACTTTAAGACTTCGTGAATCTTTGCGGCCAGAGGTTGCTGCCATACCCGCACCACGACGCTGCGCTACGAACGCCAATACACCTATTGCGGCGGCAGCCAGTACGATCGGCCACACATTCACTCCAAGGAAAATAATGAACAACAGGAGTGGAATGGATACGCCGATGACCCACTCAGGCCATCGCATCGATTGTCGATTTCTCATACGGCCACACCCCCATCCGTGTACCTTCTAACGGCAGCAGCAACGTCTTGCTGCCTTGTCCATCCTTCACCGTAATATATACATACTGGTTGTCCATTTCCGTCTGAACTTCTATCCCCGGCTGCTGCAGCTGCTGCAGACGTGATGGAATTTGACTATATTTTTGATGTACCATCGCTTCAGCGACATCAAACAATGCCTGGGACCACCATTTATCGATTTTCGGCGTGCTATGGTCATTCATATATTCAATAACTACCTTTTTCCCTTTTGCTTGCTTTTCCAAGTCGCCATTCAGCTGCTGAACCAATTCACGGACATCGACACCCGGCTTCGTCTGAATTTGAACCTTCATCGCGTCGGTCTGCCAGTCAACATGATATTGTGTAATCTCAGCATGCTTTTGCACGATCTGTTCCACTGGCTGCTTCACAAAATTAGTCTGATACAACGCCCATCCACCGAACAGTACGGCGCCCGTCACAATCATAATCAGGATGGTAGGCGCGATACGAACTTTTTTCGTCATGCTGAAATACCTCCTCACACTCTAATCTATCTACATGAAAACGGCGCTTGTTGAATACATGAAATATATCATTCAGTACATGTTAGAGTATATCATAGTATATACACTGAAGTTGAATGTAAAGTGTACCATAGCTGCCAATCCCCTTGGCAACAAAAAAACACCGCATTCTCGCTGCAACGCTTCAATCGCGTCACTTGCAAGAATACGGTGTAATGAGCACTTGACAGGTGGTCCATCGTTATTTATTAGGCAGCCCGTAGATTTCTCCGATCGGTGAACCGTCGGCGAACAGATAAAATTGATAATAATAGCGGTTGGCGCCCTGTTCGTCCGCTCGCTCCAGCATCGCCTGCCATACATATTGCCCGTCTTTATATCCGGGAATAAGCCGTACGATGTGAACCTTGTTATATTGCTCTTTTATTTTTGCTTTCATCGCATCTTTTTTTATTCCTTCAAAGGCGTACATAGATACGACTTTCTTCGGAAACACCCACACCAGTCGTTCTTGGTCTTGTTCATCTTTACCTTCAACAACATAGACAATGTCGTCCCATACGCTCTTCTCGACACCGGATATTTCTGTGAGCTTTACACTATCATTCGCTCGGCGAATGATATCAGCTTCTTTCACTCGCTCATCAGCATTTATATATTGCACATACATATATACGGCAGCAATGAGAAGAATCAGAATAAGAACCGCCAGCGGGATATACCATTTCCATTTGGAACGCCGACGTGTGCGGCTTCTTACCATGAATAAATCCCCCCGCTTATCGCTGCAGCAGCTGCTCGAAGCATTGCTGCGTCTCATGACGGATACGTTCTTCATCTAACGTCAGGCATTCGCCATTCTTCACGACCTGTTCTCCATCAATCCACACATGCTTCACATCTTTAGCCGAAGCGGAGTAAATCATGTGAGATACGAGATCCGTATGTGGAATGAAGTGAGCTTGATCGATATCTACCGCAACCATATCTGCCTTCATACCGACCTCAAGCAATCCTACATCAGGAAGCGAAATCGTCTTCGCCCCGTATACGGTACCCATGCGCAGCGCTTCTGCAGCCGGAATCGCGGTTGGATCTCCCGATACTCCTTTGTGTATGAGCGCAGCAAGCCGCATTTCTTCGAACATGTCTAAGTTATTGTTGCTGGCCGGACCATCCGTTCCGAGAGAGACGACAACGCCTGCGCGCAACAATTCAGGAACCCGAGCTACACCGCTCGCCAACTTGAGGTTGCTGCCTGGATTATGAGACACGGCTACATGGTAGTGAGCCAGAGTCGCAATTTCTTCATCTGTCAAATGTACCCCGTGTGCAATGAACGACGGTCGCGAAAAGAAGCCTAATTTCTCTAAATGAGCAACCGGACGGAGCCCATAATCCTTCACGTTCTGTTCCACTTCCGCCTTCGTCTCCGACATATGTGTATGAAGAGGTAAATCCATATCATGTGCCGCTTGCACGAACTTCTCAATGAATGCCGGCGGACACGTATATGGCGCATGTGGCGCCAGCACGGTTGTAATCCGTCCATTCGCCTTGCCGTTCCAGTCTTTTGCGAATTGAACCGCTTCTTTAAGCTTCGCATCCTGGACGTCTTCAGGACACAGCCCGATTGCGCCGCGCATCAGACAGCCCCGAATGCCAGACTGTTCGCAGACTTTAGCGACTTCATCCATATGATCATACATGTCGACGAACGTTGTGGTTCCGCCCTTAAGCATCTCAACGACGGAGAGTGCGGTTCCCCAATACACATCCTGTGACGTAAATTTCGCTTCCATTGGCCACATTTTCTCCTGCAGCCACGATTGCAGCACCATGTCGTCACCATACCCGCGCAGGAGCGACATCGCAGCATGACCATGCGTATTGATTAAACCAGGCAGGAAGAACAGACCTTTGCCGTTTATTCTCTCTGCATCACTCGTATCGAACTGCGCGGGAAGTGAATCTCCCAAGTGGACAATTCGATCATTTTCAATAACCATCGTTCCCTTGATTGAGGTTTGCCCGGATTGAGCATTAAGTACCGCAAAGGCGCCATTTTCAATAATGATTCGCTTTGTCATTGGACTGGAACTTCCTTTCCCTGATCCGTTAAATAATAAGCCAGGCTAAACAAATCCGTTGTGAAATCGGCAGTATGCACGCGCACATGAGACGGAACCTTCAAAATAACAGGCGCAAAGTTCAAAATGGCTTCTACACCGGCCTCGACGAATTGCTCCGCTACATATTGCGCTTCCGCGGCCGGAACCGTAATAATTCCGATACGGATGTGCTGATTTCGAACCGTTGTGATCATTTCGCTCATAGGTTGAACTTTCAGATTATTAATATCCGTGCCAATCTTGGACTCCATGGCGTCGAACACAGCTACGATTTTCATGTTGTCTTTCAAATAGACCGTGTAATTGCACAACGCATGCCCCAGTTTACCGGCACCGACCAAGCCAACGTTAATAATTTGGTCCAGCTTCAATATATGACGGATTTGCTGTATTAAATAAGATACGTCATAACCAATGCCTTTGCGTCCAAAATCTCCAAAATAAGCCAAGTCCTTGCGGATTTGCGCTGGATTTAAATCCAGCTTCTGGCCCAAATCCTGAGAAGAAACTGTCAATACTTCACGCTGCTTCAGTTCTATCAAATGACGCAAATAGACCGGCAGACGTCGAACAACAGCTTCAGATATTTTCAATGTTTTCATATCTTAAATCATGTCCCCTCATCGCTCTTCAACGTCTTTTGATTATCGTCCAACCACGTTTCAATGCGCGGAACCAACTGCTCTGCAGCCATATGCTCCATCTTTGGTCCCGGCAAGGAATATAAAAAGTGCTTGCCATAGCTTGTTTCGATCACGCGCGTATCATAGATGATGACGATTCCCTTATCCTGCGAGGTCCGCACCAATCGGCCGAATCCCTGCTTAAAGCGGATAACGGCTTGCGGCACGGAATACTTCCGGAATGGATTCTGATTTTGCCGTTTTAGCCGCTCTGATTTTGCCTCCACCAACGGGTGGTTCGGCGGCTGGAACGGAAGTCGAACAATCGCCAAGCACGTGAGTGCATCTCCAGGAATGTCTACCCCTTCCCAGAAGCTGCTCGTCCCCAGCAAGACGGAAGCGGATTGCTCCCTGAACCTGCGGGTCAGCTTGCTGCGGTTACCGCTGTCAATGCCTTGTCCAAGCACGTGAATCCCGTGAACGCTCAGCGCTTCCTTCAAAGGCGCATATACGTCCCGCAGCATGCGATACGAGGTGAAGAGCACAAGCATTCGTCCTCTCGTTACTTGCGCGACATCCGCTATCGATTGCGTCAACATCTGGTTGAACTTTGCATCTGATGCGCCCTTTACGCTCGGGAAATCACGTGGGATAACGACTAATGCCTGTTCCCGGTAATTAAACGGTGACGGTAATATGACCGTGTGCAGCCGTCCATCCCGCTCCGCATCCTTCAGCCCGATTTGTTCTGCCACGAACTGGAATGATTTATCGACCGACAGCGTAGCCGATGTCAGAATTACACTTTTCTTCGGTTCAAAAAAATACCGTTTCAGTGCATCACTCACATCGACCGGGACTGCGTACATATGCATCGATTTATGCTTGAACTGGGAATTACCTTCCATCCAGTAGACCGTTTCCGGGTCTTTCCCCTGCATAAAGTTGCGGAATTCATCCCGAACTAGGCCCAATTCTTTGAACAATCCCGTCACGTCCACGACAACGCCCTGAATTTCATCGTCATCGTAATCCTTCCATTCGTTGGCCAGCTTCTCTCCTGACCGAACAATATCGCTAAGCCGGACATGGATGTCGCTTTCCAGCTCGGTGATGCCAGCCCAAGCTTCTGGACGTTCGCCCGACGGCAACCGGAATACCGTCTGCCCGGCGGCTTCGGCTTGTCCGTTCTCAGTCGGAGGAAGCAATTGGAACAAGACTTCATTCAAACGGTCCCATTGTTCCTTCACGTCGACGATTTGCGTGAGCAGCTTGTCGATTCCTTCTGCCCAGATAAGCGCTTTCTCGTGACCGGATAGGCGGAGCCGCATCTGAAGCAAGATCAATGCTCCATTCTTGCTGTCTTTGAATAGCCGCGTTAACGGATGAATGAGTGAAAAATATTGCAAATGAATGCCTAGATGTTTGCCTGCCGTCTCTTCAAAATGATGAGCCTCATCTATGACCAAGTGTTCATAGGTAGGCAACAGACGATGTTCGGCAATGACATCGGTGAACAGCAGAGAATGGTTCGTTATAATAATGTCCGACAAATTCGCTTCATTCTTCGCCCGATGATAGAAGCAGCGCCGGAACCACGGGCAAGCCCGGTTCAGACAAGAGTCGCTATCACTGGACACCGTATCCCAGAAATCTGGACCTTTGTGGACCAAATGCAGCTCCTCATCATCGCCATGCTCCGTCTGGCTTAGCCAGACGAGAAACTGAGCAGCGGTTATGCTGTCGTCACGCGCATGAACGAACTCTCTATGATTTATTTTATGTTCAAATTTTCTCAAACACAAATAGTGACTGCGTCCTTTTAACACCGAAGCTTTGAAAGGAAACGGAACAATCTTCTCCAGAAGCGGTAAATCACGCTGTCTCAACTGTTCTTGCAAATTGATAGTGTGCGTGCTAACAATCACTTTCTTCTCTTGAGATACGCTGTAATATAAGGAAGGGAGCAAGTATCCAAGTGATTTCCCAGTGCCTGTTCCAGCTTCAATCAAGAGATGAAGGTCCTGCTCCTGGCATTCCATCACTTCGTTAAACATTTGTTCCTGAGCTTCACGCGGCTCGTAATTCGGCAACAGACTCGCCAAATTGTTCCTCACTTCATCCATAAAGCCACGGAACGTCACATTGTTGAGCGGACTGCTCTCTGAACCTTCACGCGGAGGAAGGGTATCCGTCCAATCCCCTTGCTTCAACGTTAGCTGACGGAATGGAAAGTTACCTTCCTTCTCGTCCCAATCGGACACGTCCCGCTCACGTTCATTTAGCTTCTCCACCAGCATCCACTTTAAATCGCGCTCTTCTTGATCGCCAAATACATCCACAATACGTTGCAGAGTCAGAAGCGGCAAGTCATCGATCGCTTGCAGGCAGCGGATAAATACATCGGCTGTCGCTCTCGCGTCGCTGTCGGCTTGATGCGGTCGGTCATGGATGATTCCGAATTCATGCGCAACCGATCCCAACTGATAAGACGGCAGTGAAGGGAACAGTATCCGCAGCAGCTCAATGGTGTCCAGAATACGTCCGGTAAACGGTAAATAACCGGTCTGCTCTAGAGCTTGGCGCAGAAATTGATAATCGAACGCAACATTATGTCCGACGAGCACGACGTCACTTAACAATGGAACAAGCCCTGTCATCGCTTTATCCAAGTCTGGCGCATCCTGCACATCCTCATTGCCAATTCCGGTTAATTGCGTAATGAATTCAGGAATTGTGATGGTCGGCCGAACGAGCGTATGATACTCGCGTTCCATCTGTAAATCGTGACCGAGAATGACGAGTCCGATTTGTATAATTTCATCGTTAGGCTGATTGCCTGTCGTTTCAAAGTCCAATACAGCAAATCTCATCTTAATATAATTCCTCTCGCAATTACTGTTATTAGCATAACAGATGTTCGGTCATTTGGAAATGACTAGAGGGAAACATCTGTGCGTACTTCGCACGAATGTTCCCCTCTAAATAATCTTATTGCATGTGGTTCATATTTCCGGCACCGTACTGCAGATGACCGCAATTCGACAGACACACCTTCAAATTAAAGACCGGTTCTGGCAATGAAGGATCCATCTGGTGGGCTTTCGCAAAATACTCTTGCGCCAGAGACAAGTTGCGCTGCTCCGCTTGAATACAACCGAGCGCATTATACGCGATGGCCTTCAAGCACTTGCTTTCCGTTAAAGGAATGATGAATTCGAAATGATGTCCGGCTTCCTGGCTTCGCCCCATGTTCAAATACGCCATGGCCAGATAAGCCCGCACTTCAATATTGTCCGGCTGATGAAGCGCCGCTTGCTCCAAATGCTTGACTGCTTCCTTATACATCATCAACAAATAATATCCTTGGCCCCGTTGAAAAGGATCGCCATAATCGGGTGCCGAGATCTCTTGTTCCTTCTTCATCTTACCGCCAGCAGCATCCTTGCCGCGAGGACGCAGCTGCGCAAGCTTTTCTTCAAACTGCAGCCATTCCTCCACAATGAGATCGCTCATGGAGCGAAGCAATGACATTTGGTGATCCAATTCCTTTTTTTCTTTGCCTTGTGCATGAGGATACTGCCGAATAATATCATCCAACAAGTCGTTCATCGTTGCGAATACATGTTGCAGCACGATTCATCCCACCTTTACAAGTGATGCGTATCGTCATCTTGCGGCTCACGTTCATTTTGTGTTAAGGGGATGCATTTCATTCGATGCTCCAACGTTTCCCGAGCAGTGCCTTCGCTTGTCAATTCCGATTCCTGATGATGCCGTTAACGATTAACGAACAGTCGCATACGTTTCGGTCTGCGTCGCGAGCTCGACCGGTTTATTGTCCGCGTCCACGAAGACGATTTTTGGATCATATTGCTTCGCTTCTTCATTCGTCATGGAAGCATAAGAAATGATGATGATATTATCTCCGGGCTGTACATGGC
Source organism: Paenibacillus profundus (assembly GCF_021369635.1). Taxonomy (GTDB): domain Bacteria; phylum Bacillota; class Bacilli; order Paenibacillales; family Paenibacillaceae; genus Paenibacillus_B; species Paenibacillus_B profundus. The sequence continues at coordinate 108,603 of NZ_JAJNBZ010000005.1, forward strand.
GCGCAGCCGCTCCATTCAGACAGATTACGCCAGAATGTTTTGGCCCTGGAATGACGTAAGTCTCCAAACGGGCACCATTATAATTGTTTACTATTTGCACTTTTTCATTCGGCCAAATATCGGCACATTCCATAAGATGCTCGTCAATCGTAATGCTGCCAACGTAGTTCAAATTGGCTTCGGTAACGGTTGCCCGGTGAATTTTTGACTTCATCATTTCACGTAACATGGCACATTCCCCCTATTTGTTCTCCAGTAAACGGTTATCAATCAATCGAGTTCGACCGAACCGTACGGCCAGTGCAATCAATACGCGATGATCCGTATTCGCCAGCGCTTGTTCTGGCGATAGCGCTTCAAGTGAAGGAAATTGCATTACTTCCACATAATCGATATCTGCAAGCGGCGCTTCCTGAATCGACTTGATGATGTTGTCCCTCAGTTGAGGCGCCGTCATGTCTGGACGCTGTTCCAGCCAAGCTTCGACTTGACGCAACGTACGGGACAGCACCAATGCCTGCTCACGCTCTTCTGCAGACAAATAGATGTTGCGGGAGCTGAGCGCAAGACCGTCCCCTTCACGCACAATCGGGCACGGCACAATCTCGACGTCAAAGTTCAAATCCTTTACCATTTGCTGTATGACAGCCACTTGCTGGGCATCCTTCATCCCGAAGAACGCTTTATCCGGCTTCACCAGATTGAACAGCTTCGCGACAACCGTCGTGACACCGTCGAAATGTCCTGGGCGGGAGGCTCCACAGAGCGGAGCCGTTACACCCTGGACTTGAACCATCGTCTTCGTCGGTTCCGGGTACATCAATTCGGCGGTAGGAAGAAATACGATATCCACTCCGTTCTGTTCCGCCATTGCTAAATCATGTGCCTCATCTCTTGGGTATTGCTCTAAATCCTCATTCGGACCAAATTGAATCGGATTGACAAATATGCTTAATACGACGATGCCGCATTGTTTTTTTGCTTCCTTCATCAGACTGGCATGACCTTCGTGCAGAAACCCCATTGTCGGCACGAAGCCTATGGAAGGGCATTCGGCTCGATGTATTTCCTGTTGTGTGCACTGACGAACCGCATCGCGCAGTTCTGCCATCGTTCTTGCTGCAATCATGGAGCTTTCACCTTTCCATTCCCGTACAGCTCTCCAGCAACCTCGTCGTCAGCCGTGAAGGCGTGCGCTTCCTGCGGAAACGCCTGCTGCTTCACGTCCTCTACATAAGACGCGATGCTGTCTCGAATCGTCGTTCCGATGTCGGCATAAGTCTTGACGAAGCGCTTCTCGCGATAATCCGAGGTATAGCGCAAAATATCGTGAAAGACGAGCACTTGTCCGTCACAGCGCGCTCCCGCGCCAATTCCTATAGTTGGAATTGACAGCCGCTCCGTAATATAGGCCGCCACTTGTTCTGTTACGAGTTCAAGCACAATGCCAAAAGCTCCGGCACGCTCTATTGCGAGAGCATCTTCAAGCAAGCGCTTGGCGTCTTCCAGCGTCTTGCCTTGAATACGGTACCCTCCCAATTGATGAACGGATTGCGGCGTCAGTCCTATATGTCCGAGCACTGGCACGCCTGCTTTCACACAAGCATCCACCATCATTGCAATCTCCGCGCCACCCTCCATCTTCACGGCGTTGGCATGCCCTTCCTGCATAATCCGGCGCACGCCGGACATGGACTCGGCCACTGAACTGTGGTAGGTCATAAACGGCATATCAGTTACGACAAACGTGTTGGGCGCTCCACGACGCACGGCGCGGGAGTGATATACCATATCATCCAATGTGACTGGCAGCGTGGAATCATAGCCGAGGACGACGTTGCCCAAAGAATCACCGACCAGAATCAAATCGACACCGGCTTCCTCAGCCAACTGTGCGGATGGGTAATCATACGCGGTAACCATGGCCAGCTTCTCACCTTGTTCTTTCATCGTCTTCATTTTCACAATACTTAGCGGTAGTTTTCGCTTGATCATATCGTGCTGTTCATCTCCTTTACATCTCTTTTTAGAGGTTGGCACGCACTTTTTAGTGTGCGCAAAACAAAAAAACCTTTTAGCGTTTCCACTAAAAAGGTCCCAAAAGATAAAAAGAGGTCGCAAGCGGACGTCCTTCTGTCTCGGTCCCTTCGGCTCAGAGCAGAAACGTGCACCACGTTAATCAAGGAATATGTACTTGTCAGCACGAGTTCCTTGCTTAGTTGGGGGCGAGTGCGGTTCTATACAGATACCGCCTTGCCGCCATTAGTATAACAGAAAGTAGAGCATGTTTCACCCTGTAAAATGTACATCTCCCGAAAAAACTTTGCGGCAGCTGCCGTCTTCGCCTACTAATACAAGCGCCCCCGATTCATCCAGGCCTTGCGCGACGCCGTGAACGGCACCGTATGGGGTCTCGACAGACAAGCTGCGTCCAATCGTGACGCTCTGCGCTTCCCATAGCGTGCGAATTGGTCCGAAGCCTTGTTCTTCATAGAGCTGATACAACTGCTCCAATTCTAACAGACACTCCGCCACCAAGGTAGCACGGTCTACTTCCTGTCCTGATGCCGCCTTCAAGGAGGTGACAATCGGTTGCAGCTCAGGCGGATAATCAGCTTGATCAAGATTGACGCTTATCCCCATGCCGGCGATGACATGCACGAGCCGTTCGTCCTCTGCGTACGATTCCAGCAAAATCCCGCATACCTTTTTACCGTCAATCAAAATATCATTAGGCCATTTGATGCCCAAATTGGCATGCGTTAGGCGCTTCATCGCCCGGCACAGCGCCACCGCGGACAGGAGCGTCAAATGCGGCGTAAATTGGAGCGGAATGCGCGGCTTCAAGACCATGCTCATCCAAATGCCTTTGCCTGGCGGCGAATACCAGCCCCGCCCGTGGCGGCCGCGGCCGCCGAGTTGTTCCTCGGCGATGACGATCGCTCCTTCTTCCGCTCCTTGCTTCGCCCACTCGGCGGCAACATTTTGCGTCGATTCCGTCTTCTCCAGAATTCGAATTTGCCGTCCAAGCGTCTTCGTCTTCAGCTTCGTCAATAGAGCGATCTCATCAAGACGGGTCGGTATTTGAATAAGGCGGTAGCCGAGCTTAGGCGCGGCTTCAAATTCGTATCCTTTTGCCCGGAGCCGATTAATCTGCTTCCATACCGCCGTGCGCGTAATTTGCAGATGGCGGCTAATCTCTTCCCCAGATATGTATTGTCCGGGGTGTTCTTGAAACCATTCCAACAGTTGGTCGCTCATCGTTCCTTCCACTCTTTCACAGCATATTTCAATAACGCTTCGCGTTCATTCGGCACTTCTTGCAGGGCGACGGCGAGCCAAGCTGCTTCGAGGCTATGGCCCAGCCAAGGCCCTGCCACCCGCTCCGCCGCCTGCAGCAGATCCGAGCCCGTCAGGGCAATATCCTGCAGGCGGCGGACGGGAATGTCCTCCAACCAAGCCTGACCATGTTGGAGGAACGGCTGCACAGCAGCCGCCGGCTCGCCAGCCGCTCCCACGCCCGCCAGGGCGCTGCGGCAAGCGAGCCAACCGCGCAGCGCGTCTTCGCCATAGGCGAAGAGCGCTTGCGCGAAGGGGCGGCGCCACGCTTGGGCGCCGCCTGGCACGGCGGCAGCGGCTAAGGCGGCATTGCCGCCGGCCGCCAGCCGCGCCTCCGCGCGCAGGACGCCAAGCACCGCGTCCTGCTGCGCCCCGGAGAGGCGAAGCGCCAGCGCAATGCGCTTCGCCTCTCCTTCGTCGACCTCGTGCCCGAGGAGCAGCAGCGCCAGGCGCAGCTCGGGCGATGTCACTCGCCCGAGCGCGCACAGCAGCGGCTGCCACCGGGTCGACTCGGTCGACGCCAATGCGCCCAGCTGCTCCTTCGTATGCTGAAGGAGCCCGCTGCGCAAGAGCAGGGCCCAGCCGCGCGCTGGGTCGGCCCCTGCCGTCAACTTCCACAGCTCGTCACGCACGCGTTCCATCGCGACGAAAACGAGCGTCGACTTCTCATGGCATAGCGCCCTCCACGTCGACTTCGCAATCCGGCCGCTCAAGATAGCCGCAAAGCGAACGCATCGCAGCATGCGCAGCGCATCTTCACGGAACCGCTGCTCCGCGTCTCCCACACATCGGATAAGTCGCTGCTCCAGATCGGCCTCGCCGCCGAACGGGTCATGCAGCTCCCCATCCGCATCAATCGCCATCGCATTAATCGTAAAGTCCCGCCGCATCAAGTCTTCGTCCAGATCGCCGATGAACTCCACCTCTTCCGGACGACGGTGGCCCTCGTACGCGCTTTCCTTACGAAATGTAGTCACTTCGTAAGTGTTGGTCGGCATGACCACGGTCACAGTACCGTGCTGAAGCCCGGTAGGCACGACGCGGGGGAACAGCGACAGCACCTGCTCCGGAAGCGCCGAGGTGGCAATATCGACATCGTTGATAGGACGCCCTAGGAGCGAATCGCGTACGCAGCCGCCGACCATATATGCTTGGTAGCCCTCCGCCATGAGCCGCTTCATGACATCATGCGCTTCTGTAAATAGTTCGCCTTTTCCAATTATACCCATTACGCAACACACCTCATTTACACACAAGTGCGCGCAATGATGGGAACCATTGCGCGCATCAGCTCGACATTGCTATCTATATCGCCGCCGATTAGCATACAGGCTTCGGCACTTCAACCTCTTTGCCCAACACCCGATAATATATTTTCTCGTATTCCCTTGCAATCAGATCATTGCAGAACACGTGACGGGCACGGTGCAGGCATGCTTCCCGCATTTTCTGTGCTAGCATCGGCTGCGACAACAGCTGAATCGCGTACTCTGCCATCGTCTCCGTTTCACCAATCGGAGCCAAAAAACCCGTTTCTCCGTGCGTAACCAATTCAGGGATACCGCCTGCTTCCGAACCGATGGTCGGAACACCGCACGCCATCGCTTCTAACGCAACGAGTCCGAAGCTTTCTTTCTCCGATGGAAGCAGCAGGCAATCGGCAAGTGAAATAACTTGTGCGATTTCATCCTGCTTCCCGAGAAAATGGACGCGGTCCTCTAGCCCCATTTCGCGAATCTTGCATTGAACCTTTGGCATATCCGGTCCTTCCCCCACGAATACAAGACGCGAAGCGACCTTCTCTTGCACACGCGCGAACACATCAACCACATCACTCACCCGCTTTACAGGGCGGAAGTTCGAGATATGCATCATTATCTTCTCGAATGGATACGCAAATTCCGATCGCAGCTGAGAGCAATCACGCGGATAGTACACTCGTTTATCTACGAAATTATATGTTAAATCGATCGGTCGCTCGATATCCAGCAGTTCACGCGTTTCTCGGATCAAATCTTTCGACACGGCTGTCACCGCGTCGCTTTTATTAATAGCAAATCGTATCATATCTTTAAGCGACTCGTCTTGCGCCAGCACGGTTATGTCGGTGCCATGAAGCGTCGTCACTACCTTCAGATCGGGATGAGCCATTTGCTTGGCCAAATAAGCGCATACTGCATGCGGAACCGCATAATGCACATGCAGCAAGTCCAGCTGCTGCAAATTGGCGACCTGCGCCATTTTGCTCGCTAACGATAAATCATAGGGCGGATAACGAAAGACATAATAATCGTTCACTTCCACCTCATGATAATGGATGTTTTTCTGAAAGCTCGAGCCTAAGCGAAACGGTATATTGTGCGTAATAAAGTGAACTTGATGTCCTCGCTCAGCCAATAGCTTGCCAAGCTCCGTTGCAACGACCCCGGAACCGCCGAGAGACGGATAACACGTTATGCCGATTTTGAGTCCTTCGTTCATGCCCTTCCCTCCTCTTATCGTGACATGGTATCCACCTGTTACGACAGCAGAATGATTTATCTCTAATTTAGAAGCCCGATGTTCGTGATCAAAAGCGGCTTTTCGAACGAACTCTATAAGAACGATGAGACCGCGTAAGGACCTTTTACGACGAAGCCCTCAGCAAACGCAAACCCACGTGTCTGGCCCAAGAGAGTATCCCGCGCCTCCACCCGTTCCACGTATCCCTGATTCAAAGGTGTCGCAACGAAAGTACCGCTGCCGTCCGGCTTCGTAAATTGCGAAGCATACGCATGCAGCGCTGCGCGCTTCATGTCGTAAACCGCTGTCACATCTACAAGCAGTTGCGCCGATGCGACATCATTAATAAAATAAAAATAAACCTGCTCCACCAGATGTTCATCCAGCTCAGGCAGGTAGCGCCGCAATTTCGCGTTAAACACTGCTTCCTGCACGATCCGGCTGCATTGTATATGATCTGGATGGCGGTCTTCCCAATAAGGCATGAACACGATGCGCGGACGATGACGACGAATCACCTCGACGACCGCATCAATATGCTCGGAGCATACCTGCAGCCCCCGGTCTGGCAGACGCAGATTTTCCCGAACAGAGAGCCGCAGCGCAACGCTCGCCTGCTTCGCTTCCTCACGTCGCAAATCAACCGTACCGTTCGAAGACATTTCCGCCTCCGTCAGATCACAAATGCCGACCTTGAAGCCTTGGGCCGTATGCTTTGCAATAGTCCCAGCCATCCCTATCTCTACATCATCGGGATGAGCGCCAAAGGCCAATATATCGAGACCGTTCATTACTCCTCGACTCCCGGTTTATATTTATGAGCCAACTCACGCCAAGCGAAATCACCGCGTTCCAGCGCCTTCACCAAAATCTCCGCCGTTGCAATGTTCGTCGCAACCGGAATGCCCTGAACATCGCATAGACGAAGCAATGCGATAATATCCGGCTCGTGCGGCTGTGCCATCAGCGGGTCGCGCAGGAAAATAATCAAGTCCATTTCATTTTCCGCCACAAGGGCGCCGATTTGCTGGTCTCCGCCCAATGGACCGGATTGAAAGCGGTGGATGCGCAGATCGGTCTGCTCCATAATCCGCAGGCCCGTCGTGCCCGTAGAGTATAATTGATGATCCTCAAATACCTTTTCATAGGCGGTAACGAAATTAACGATCTCGTCTTTTTTTCGGTCATGTGCGATAAATGCGATATTTAACATGTCGTAACCCTCCGTTGTCTATCCCCTAGTCAAATGGTGCGGCAATCAATCATCAAGCAAATGCTCAAATCCGTAGACTAACTCCTGAAGTTGAACGACTTTCTTCACTGCCATATTAACGCCCGGCATATAACCCGCGCGATCATACGAATCATGGCGGATTTTCAGAGTTTGTCCATAACCTCCAAAAATCACTTCCTGCTGTGCAAATATACCAGGCAATCTCACGCTGTGAATGCGAAATCCGTCATAATAGCCTCCGCGTGAGCCCTCGATTTTCTCTTCTTCACGCGGATTGCCTTGACGGTGCTCCTCACGTACTTTCGACACCATTTCCGCCGTCTTCACCGCCGTACCGGAAGGTGCGTCCAGCTTCTGATCGCCATGGTACTCGATAATTTCCAGATCGGGTAAATACTTTGCCGCTTGCGCGGCAAAGCGCATCATCAAGATTGCGCCGATCGAGAAATTAGGCGCAATCAAGCCGCCAAGCTGTTGCTCGCGGCACATCTGCTGCAATTGCTCGATCTCGTCGGGGCTGAATCCCGTCGTGCCGATGACTGGTCTCACGCCACTGCGAATTGCGAGCAGCGTGTTGTTCATGACAGTGTTAGGCGTCGTAAAATCGACCATAACGTCTGGCTGCGTGTGCTGCAAGGCGCTTTCCAGATCCGAAGTCACCTTTATGCCGCATGGCGGAAGTCCAACGAGCGAAGCGGCATCTACCGACCCTGCCGACGTAGCAATGGCGGCAACCAACTGCAACGCTTCATCTTCCAATACCATCTTCACGACTTCTCTGCCCATACGCCCGCTAGCTCCCGTTACAGCTACACGAATTCGTTCCATCTCGCCCTCATCCTTTCTGCGACTATTCCTCTGTCTGCTCCTCTATTCGAGTCCAACGATTCGCATCACGGGTATTGAACTTGTGCATACATGCATCATGTGCCTTCGTCAGGTCAATACCAAGCGAATTGGAAAAGCAAAGCAGGATAAATAATATATCCCCTAGCTCCATATCAATTGAGTTATCCGCCTCAGAAGACTTCTTCGGCTTCTCACCATAATAATGGTTCACTTCGCGAGCTAATTCTCCCACTTCTTCAGACAATCTGGCCAACATGGCAAGCGGGCTGAAGTATCCTTCTTGAAACTGAGATATGTACTCATCGACCTCTCGCTGCATCTGTGACAGCGGCTTGTCGCGCAGCGAAGACAAGAGTGATTTTACGTCTGTATTTGTCATGCAATCCCCTTCTTTACGCAGTACATTTTTAAAGTACATTCTGCTACTATGTTAACGTATACCCGTATGGAAAACAAATGCTTTTTATCTAATAATGAATTCGATATACTAATGAAGATGTAAGTTATAACCCACTAAAAGGAGCCCTGAATTACGTGAATTCATCCCTGTTTCAGCGCGTATGGCATACCTTTCTTCCGATAACGGTCGGCACGGCAATTTATGCATTCGGTTTAATTTACTTTATTATTCCGAATCAGCTTATGGAGGGCGGAGTCACGGGAGTTACGGTACTGCTTAATTACGCGGCAGGCATAAAACCCTCCTTATCCACGTTAGTGCTAAACATTCCTTTGTTCGCTATTGGCTGGCGCGCTCTGGGCAGCAAACAGATGGTGTACAGCGTTTACGGCGTTCTCTCGCTCACTTTGTTCCTATGGCTGTTTGAGCAGGCGGTTGCCCGCGAGTGGATCATTCCCTTCCAGACGGAGCATGATTTCATTTTGGCTACCCTATACGCCGGCGTTACCTTAGGAACGGGGCTCGGTATTGTCTTCCGCTTCGGCGGCACGACCGGCGGCGTCGATATTCTTGCACGCATGGCGAATCGCCGCCTCGGCATCAGCATGGGGCAGTTCATTCTTTTCCTCGATATTTTCATTATCGGCGCAGCGCTGTTCTACATACCGAAGGAAAAGATATTGTATACATTGGTGGCCGTTTTTATTTCCTCGAAAATGATCGATTTCATTCAAGAAGGCGCTTATGCGGCCAAAGCCTTTACGGTCATTACCAATCATTCGGACCAAATCGCAAATACCATTACGAAGGAAATGGAGCGTGGCGTAACACTCGTCCCAGTCATTGGTGCTTATTCGCGCGAACCGAAGCAAATGGTATACTGCGTAGTCAGCCGCACGGAGATTCGCCGCTTTAAAACTTTGGTGAAAGAGATTGATCCGCGCGCCTTCATTGTCGTCAACGATGTTCATGATGTGTTGGGCGAAGGCTTCCGCGAAGAGTAACGAGAATTGGGATTCCACATTCAAGCCGCAAGCTGAAGATGAATAAATGGTACAGACTGGCCGTAGGCAATAGATATGCTCGTGCCATCGCTAGCTTCACTCTCCCTTGCCGTCAGGAGAGAGGCTCTGCGTGAAGAGCTGAGTAAAAGGGAGAGTGGGCATATACGTATCGTGACAGTTCGTACATACCTGCAGCAGGTATAAGTTACGTTACTGCCATCGCTAGCTTCACTCTCCCTTGCCGTCAGGAGAGAGGCTCTGCGTGAAAAGCTAAGTAAAAGGGAGAGTGGGCATATACGCATCGTGACAGTTCGTACATACATGCAGCAGGTATAAGTTACGTTCGTGCCATCGCTAGCTTCACTCTCCCTTGCCGTCAGGAGAGAGGCTCTGCGTGAAAAGCTGAGTAAAAGGGAGAGTGGGCATATACTATCGTGACAGCTTGTTATCGCCACAGCATGTTCTCCACAGGGCGGAATGACGAAATCGAGTTATACAATAGAAGCAATTCTGCTCGGTGGCCAATTAATACTGCGAACACGAGCAGTAGTGCGTCTTCTGGATCAACGAGAAGAGCTGGAATATACCAACACGGTATATCCCAGCTCTTTTTGTATTTTATCTCGTCCCTTATATGGCCGCTTCGGCAGCCGAATCGGACTCGGCATCTGGTTGATGGCGATGCACCACTTCATATATTGTCACCTTAAAGTCGATGATGTTGCCATCGGCCTGCTCGCGGCGCGAATGACCACGCTTGAATTCCTCGCTCTGGACCCAGTTGTCGAACGCGGCACGGTCCTGCCAGACCGTGCGGACTACGAATTCGTCGTACTCCTCCTCCTGTCCGTTCTTTAATAGCTCCATGCTCACGAATCCCGGCATCCGATGCACGTGCTTCGGTCGTTCAAATCTTGTCTCCAAATGGCCTCCCATCCCTTTATGCACGCGAATGCAATTCGTTACAGCAATCATGGGGATTCCTCCTTATAGTGCGTGTTCAAAAAGATCGCTTTTCAGCATCGAGAAGTACATGTTTTTGCAAGAAAACTATATCGAAATCATTCTCGACTTCGACTTCTTGAACAACCTCTCATAGGGTGCCGGCCGCAACAGCCAGCGGAAATATATAGGGATATGCTTCTTCTTGATGAATGCGAACCCGGATGCGGAACACGCTCTCGAACATGTCCGGTGTCATCACGTCACGGGGTGGTCCATGATGAACGACGCTTCCGTCATGCATCACAATCATGCGATCGCTGTATTGAGCCGCCTGATTGATATCGTGCAGCACCATCACAATCGTCATGTTCATCTGTCCATTCAGCTGGTTCATCAGCTCCAGAACCTCAAGCTGGTTAGCAATATCCAAATAGGTCGTCGGTTCATCCAACAGCAGGACCTTCGGCTGTTGGGCTAAAGCCATCGCAATCCATGCGCGTTGGCGCTCTCCTCCAGATAACGATTCCAGCGGCCGATCAGCCAATGTCTCCATGCGCGTGGCGCTGATGGCCCATTCCGTCACGGCGCGGTCTTCTCGGGATGTGCCTGACAGCATGCTGCTGTGGGGATGTCGACCATATTGCACCAGATCGCGGACGGTCATGTCGGTCAGCTGCGGCTGAATTTGGGTCAGCATCGACAGCGCTTTCGCCGTCTCTCTCCCTTTCATAACCGCGATATCCTTGCCATCCAGCATGACCAGACCCTGATGCGGCTTGAGCAGTCTGGCCATAAGCTTCAGCAGCGTAGACTTGCCTGAGCCGTTAGGTCCAATAATGCTAATCCGCTCACCCTGCTCAGCATAAAGGGACACATCCTTAATTCCAAAATGCTGTGACATGTCGAAGCACAGCTGTTCCGCACTAAGCACGGCCACTGAACACACCTCCGCGTCTTAATAAATAGAGGAAGAATGGTGCCCCCACCACGGCCAGCAAAATTCCTACTGGCAATTCCAGCGGGTCGAACCAGCTCCGTGCGGCTGTATCGGCGAACACGACCAGCGCCGCACCGCCCAGGGCGGATACCGGCAGCAAGTACGCATAGTTGTTGCCGACAATTAGCCGTACCATATGCGGGACGACAAGGCCGACGAAGCCTATCAATCCTGACACGCTCACGGCGATGCCGGCCAGCAGGGTGCTGATCGAAATAAGGAACAGACGACTCTTTTCCGTCGGATGCCCGAGCAGCTTCGCTGCCTCATCGCCAAGCAGCAGAACATTCGCATGCCTAATGCCGAACACCGACAGGAGGAGAGCAACGGCAAAGTAAGGCAGCACCATCTGGAGATGGTACCAGCTCACACCGGCAAGACCTCCAGACAGCCAAGGCAGCACGGCTTGCACTCTGTCGCTGTAAAGCTGCATAATGCCTGATGTGACAGCCCCTGCCAAAGCGTTGACGGCTACCCCTGCCAAGATGATGCGCAGCGGCGAGGCCCCTTTCTTCCAGGCGAGGCTGTAAGTAATCATAACGGCGACCCATGCACCAACAAAAGCGGCTGCCGGAACCAAATAAATCATTTCCGGAAAAATGAGCATGATGATGACGGCCATCAGGCCCGCTCCTGCCGATACGCCGATAATGCCCGGATCGGCAAGCGGGTTGCGCATGACTCCTTGCATGAATGCGCCGGAGATGGCTAAGGAGCTCCCTACCACCATAGCCAACAAGGTGCGCGGCAGCCGGAAGTTCCAAATAATCTGATCATCGGTCGAAGGCTCGCGGTGAATTAGCACCTCCCATATCGTCTTCACGGGAATGGATACCGCCCCTGTCGACAGTCCGTATAGAAATGCTGCCACCAGAAGCACTACGGTTGCAATGATGGTCACCGTCCGCTTCCACTTACGCGGGTCTTGACTCTGTACCCCCTCGCTGAACGCTTCGGGAGCCTTCAGCTTGGCATCGATAGTCATCCGTTATCACTCCGCCTGTTTCAGATGAGTCGCAAGAACATTTAAGGCGTCTGCGATTTTCGTACCTGGATTGGTGCCGAACAGATGTGAAGGAAGCACGATGATATTTTCGTTCTTCACGGCTGTCATACTGCTCCAGGCTGCATTTTTACTAATTTCTTCATTAAATGCTTTCTGTACTGCTTCCGGGTCTCCGTGCGTAATGAGCAAAATAATATCTGGATCCGCTGCAATGACACGCTCCGCACTCAGCTGCGCATAACCAGACATTTTATCCAGCTTCGGAAATTGTGCAGCTACATTTCTGCCCCCGGCTCTCGTTAACAGATCGCCTGGAAGCGAAGATGGGAGCGCAGCCAGCAATGTGCCGGGAGCGCCGTACACGATTAAGGCCTTCTTCGGATTGTCTTTATTGACCTTACCGGCAATTTGCAGCTTGATGTCCATTGCTTTAACGGTCGCCTTGGCCTTCTCCGTCTTGCCGAGCAATTGTCCGATCTTCAGCACATTCTCCTTAATTTCATTAACGGATTCAGAGCTGGCCACGTACACTAGCGCACCAGTTGCTTCCAACGCTTTAATATCCTTTATGTTCAAGCTTTTGCTTGCAATGACCAACTCTGGCTTCAATGAAGTAATCTTCTCGTAATTCGGCGCATGACCCGATCCGATAACCGGTGCGTCCAACACCTCTTTTGGCAATGTCTTATTGCTCGTGTTCGGGCGACCAACGACTTTTCCGCCCAATGCCGCCACAATCTGTGCATCTCCAGCAGCTAGCGTGACCACCTTCTCGACTGGCTTGCTTAATGTCAGCTCCCGGTCGGCGAAATCCTTAACGACAATGTTGGCCTGCGCGCTCGCTACCGGCGCATTGAATGCGGCATGTACAAGCGACGAGCATACTAATGCGGCAGCTAGCATAAGCTTACCGGAATGGCGGACAACAGAACGTAACATGAAAAATACCTCCTATGGATATGTAGTGAGTAGCGATGAGTGATCATGATGGATGATAAAATTGAATCCTCATATCTTTACTCTGTCGATAATGAGAATCATTATCATATTCTTTAGTTATAATAGTTGATATTGATTATCATTGTCAACAAAGAAATGCGTATTCCCTTTTCTATCACACCTCTCTCCCACACACCGGTTGTCCTGCCGATCAAAAAAGACCGTGCAGCTTGGTGCCAGCTCACGGTCTTACATGCATTATCGGACATAATTCATTACTGCGCGCTGCAAAGTTTCCAATGGCTGTACGCCGACAAAGCCTTCCACTTCCTTGCCTTCATAAAACAGCTTCAAATTCGGGATCCCCTGCACCTGATACTTGATGGCTGCATATGGGTTGCTATCCACATTGACCTTAGCTATAATCGCCCGATCTCCCATTTCTTCGGCCAATCTATCGAGCGTCGGCGCAATCATGCGGCAAGGTCCGCACCACGGCGCCCAGAAGTCGACCAATACCAGCTTATTGTCCTGGATAAAAGCTTCAATCGTGCTGTCTGTTAATTCCACCGTTGTCATGTCTATATTCCTCCTAACTAGTTGTCACTATATACCCCTATGGGTATAATATAGATCTTTCTGCTCCATTCGTCAACTATCTCAGCTATCTAGCTATCTTATTATCCAGACGGTACAGCTTGATGCGACAAAGAGGCGCTGCTCAGAATCATGCGCCTCTTGCAGGTCAACTGTATTGATGGAATCAGACTATATCAGACATTATGGACGGGTCAGATAACTGAATATCCACTCGGACCTTCAATCGGTACTCGTGCGGGGATATTCCCTCCAGTTTCTTGAACATACGTGAGAACTGCTGCTTCGTATTCTCAAAGCCAACCGCGTTCCCTGCTTCAGCCAGTCGCATGGAGCTATGAGCAAGCAGTTCCATCGCTTTTCGAATTCTAACCTTTTTCAGATACGATACGAAGTATCTCCGGTGAATGCCTTGAATGCTTCGCTGAAAAAAGTGTAGCTGGACGATACATGATTGCTCACCAGCGCCATATTCAGCGGCCGAAAATAATTTTCTTTCATTGCAGATGCCGCTGAGCCAGCAGCCTTTTCCACCATTTCCACCGTGATGACGGTGACGGCTTACGCGGCACTAGCTCGAGTTATGGTTCAGAACGCGCAGCTATGTCAGGTATACATCAATGGATGCCGCTTCACCACTGCGTATGGCTTCCGCTACAGAACCGTGAAGGGTGCCAGCGTCCACCTCGATGACTTGACCATTGTTCAGCGTGACGGTAAGACTGCGTACGACCGCCGCCGCTTCACCGAACGTATCCGCTCGCCGCGGGTTGTGGTAAGTCACTTGCACACGGCCGAGAAACTTGAATGACACTTGGCCGGAATCATCGAACAGCCAGCCTGGAAGGATCGGACAGAAAGTAAGCTCTAGTTCGCCGTTATGCATGCGGAACAATCTCTTGCCAACCATCATATATCTCCACATGCTGATGAATTCCGCCGTCGATCCGCTTAACCTGGCGACGAAGCCGCGGCCATGCACATGCGGATCCGGATTGACGCCGGTCGCGATGAATGACGAGTTCTCCAAGGTGCTTCGACCGTATACGGCCGGGTCGAGGAACGGGACGAGCGATGTCTTCAATTCATTCGTATACTCCTCGTACAGCCCAGCTTTAAGCAGCGCAAGCAAATATTTGTATGACATGTGCAGGAAGTTCGATTCCCGCTCCAGCCATCCTGGCGTAAAGGCGCGCATCCGGCCGATCTCATGCGATTCCTGTTCCAGACTGACCGAGGTTTTGTACATGTGCGTCGTCGGATCGAACAGATCTGTCGATCTGATCCGATCATAGATATGTTTCGCCTGTGTCGGATCATCGATCGTCTTCAACCAACGTGTCGGACCTTCCAAGAAATAAGGCAGGGCGTACGCCTTGAAGCCGTTTACCTTCGCCTTCGGCAGGCCGTATCCGCTCATAACCGCGTGTCCCTGCTCATCGGTAATGGCTTCGTACGCTTCCGCTTCAAAGCGGAAGTATGTCGGTGTGAGTCCAGTGCCGAACTCTATCGCTTGCTCGATGCCTTCGTCAATCTTGGCTATAAATTTCCGATATGCGGCTTGGACAACATCCAGAGACACTTCAGCTTCTATTCCGCTAATGCCGAAGCGGATGCGTTCGCGATAGCTTTCTCTTAGGGATGCCACGCGATCCCAATACGAACTGCTCCGTTCGGCCTTCCGCGTACTCCTTAATAGCTTGATGGACTTCGTGCAGCAGTTCGGCCATTTCCTCGGGCACGCGTATCGTGCGACTGCTGTATTCATCCAGAGCATTCAGCATGAACTGGACGAGACGCTTCAGCTCGAATGTCTCGCTCATGCCCGAGCCGAATAAGCCTGGCAGCCCATTCATCGCATCGTTCCAGCCCGGCTTGTTCGCCTCCATCTCCACGCCCATTCCGTACGGATCCAAGCAGGAGAACTTGTTCAAGGATAACGACAGCATTTTCACGAACAGATTCGTCCGATAGATTTCCCCGCGACCGTTATGTGTACGCAGCCAATGAGTCTCCTTCACTTTGCGCCCGAGTTGCTCCATCTTCTCTTCGTCCCGGATAAGAGCTCCGTATTGGCGGACTTTATCGCCGCTCAGCACATACTTCTCGCTGCGCGGCAGCACATACGCCGGACTGTCGTAGAAAGCGTATGTATCCTCTCCGAATAGCAGCTCTTCCTTTTTGTCCGGGAAGATTTCAAGATAGCCGTCTACGAGGTCCATGTTGTAAGTCCAATGGTCTGTCCAGAACCCTTCGCCGAATTCAGCCTCGATCTGCTGCTCAGCCAAGGCGAACAGACCAGTCAGGAACTGCTCTTCGCTCATCTGAAGCGGCACCGCGTGGTCAGCAATGTAATTAATAATTTTGCCTGGCGTGAACTTGCTGCTGCATATAGCCAGCAACGGCTCATGCTTGTCTGCCGCCGCGGTCTTGATCCACTCCGCCAGCTTACCTGCGTTCACCCTCGGCACCTGAAACGTACAGCCCGCAACGCCAAGCGGATTGTATCCGTCCGCTTGCATGAGACTAAAGAACATCCAAATATTGAAGGTCCCTACCTGCGGATTGAAGAACACATCGTTGCGCCGGTTCTGGTTCATGTCGCGGAAGTTGCCATTGCCTTGGGAGTAATATTCAGGCGCTAGCGAGAAGAAATTATAGTCCCGCTCCAAGTCGCCATGCTTGCGCGAATACAAATGAATGACGAAGCCATCCTTGCCATTGTCGAACAGGAACGGATACCCTCCACGCAAGAAATTATCCATGTACGATTGGCGGCTATAGGCGTCGAACATCGGCGAAGACGTATGTGTGGCGATGTCTTCGGTCAGCTGCTCGGTCAAGTCGTTGGCTTCTTGGCGTTTGCGTAACACATATTGAGCGCTGCAGATGCTCGCTGCCCGCCGGTTTATCTTTCCAATGTCGTTCACATGTCCGATCAAGGTATAGATGTGGAGGCTCTGTCCCGGCTGCAGTGTCCGGGCCGTACCGGTAAATCCGCACGGCACTTTATTGTATGGGTATTGCGGCTGTTGAACCAGGTCGGATAGCGTTGTATCGGCGAAGCGCTCTGGATAAGCGAGCGACGTATTGCTGCCGAAAATGATTTCAAAGTCGACAATGGGCGTTATCGGCTGACCATCCTCGCTGAACGACAAATAGAAATGTCCGTTCGCGACTTCGCTTACCTCTGCTTCATCATGCGTGCTCGATCGCACCTTGTAGAACGGAATTCCTTGCTCCAGATTATATACTTCCATCCAGCTGCGCAGCAGGTTGCCCACTTCCTTAAAACCGCCGTTCTCCACACCGTATGGAAGAATTTCCGGCATGCCGTCCAGAATCTCGAGCTCCAACGCTTGCTGCGAGACGTTCTTCACCTCTACTTGCCGCACCAATGCCGCATAATCTTCATGCGGCAGATTGAAATAAGTGACACGGGTCTCCAATCCCTGGATCACATTCTGTTCCTCAATCGTAAGTTCGTTCGGACGTATGCGCATGACACGCTTCGCGGCAGAATCGGGACAGCTCGTCTGAAAAGGCTCATAGACGGTCTCTACCCCGCGAATCTTAATAAAGGTGCGGAAGCCATTCGTCGCAATGCTCTTATAGGTGATGCTCGCAGGCGAGAATTCCATGATGGACGAATTCTTATCCCGAATGCCGAAGCTGCATACCGCTTGGCCGCGATTCACATAGAACGTCCACATCGGAATCCCTTTCAGGCCGGCCATGCCAGGCAAAAAGCTGGAGAATGGCTTCGCTTGATCAAAGCCTTCGATAACGAATGATTGCTGTTCATATGAATAGTTAACCAACGTAATAACCTCCTCGTGAGTGCAGCGAAGCCGGATGCCCACTTGAGCGAACGGCTTCGCCGGTTATGGCACGGCTTAACTGTGGATCAGGATGGTAGCGATGGAATGCGGCGGCAGCACAGCTTCCGTAATCTGTTCACCTAGACCGATCGCAGCTTGGCGGGCTTCGTCGCTCTCGTTCATCAGCACGGCGGCAATGCTGCCGTCCGGGTTGCGGAACGCCGTCGCCAGCACCCCGTCTACCGCAGACGTCAAACCTATGCGCACGGCGCCGGGCACAATGTATTTGCTAAAATGACCGATGTAATAATAAGAGCTGTTATAGTGCAGCGTATCTGTCGTCGTATCCGCAATGATCGGGGCATCGCATAGATTGTTCACATGGTTAGGTCCGCCGGTCTCGTCCAATACGATGTTCCAGTCCAAATAACCTTCGGTCCAATTGTTCAGATCGCCGATGATGTTACGCCCGTATCGCTCGCCTGTAAACCATTCGCCGAGCTTAACGCCGCCCTCTTGGCATCCTTCCGTGAAGAGGAGATGCTTGTCTGGGAACATGTCATGCACCTTTCCCACATTTTCGAACTCCTCGCTAACATACCAGTGGAAGCCAGTGCCCCATACATATTTCGCCGCTTCCGGATCGGACAGGACAACCGAGGCGCGATCTACTATAATGTCGCGGTTGTGATCCCAGATGAGGATGTTCACATCCTGCATACCTGCTTCATGCATAACCGGACCGAGGTGGTTTTTAATAAAATCGCGTTCTTCTTCCGCGCTATAAATGCAGGAATCCCATGTCTGCACCGCGTCCGGCTCATTCTGTATCGTGATGCCCCAGATCGGCACACCCGCATTGCGGTACGCCTCAATAAATTTCGTATAGTAACGGGCCCAGACGTCGCGGTATTCCGCCTTCAGCTGACCGCCGTGATTCATCTCTCCATTCGTCTTCATCCATGCGGGCGGGCTCCAAGGAGACGTCAGCATCGTAATGTCTCCGCCTTTCACTTTGACTGCATCTTTAATTAACGGCAACACCCAGCGGTGATCACGGGAAATATCGAAGGTGCTCAGCTCGGAATCAAAGTCCTCCACGTACGTATAGTTCTCCAGCGCAAAGTCGCAGCTATGAATATGAACGCGTCCAATCGTGTATCCCAGTCCCTCGCTAGCATCGAAATAGCTGCGGATAGCTTCAGCCCGCTTCTCTTGACTCATGCGGGAAAGCGTATACGCCGAAGCCTCGGTAAATGCTCCGCCGAAACCGAGTATCGTCTGATATGTAACGTTAGGATCCAACTCGATATCCGCCGTTCGACCCTCTACTCTTGCCGTGAAGGAAACAACCCCCTTGTCACTAAGCCGATCTGACTTGCTTGTAAGTATCCATTTTCCTTGTGCCATTTCATCCAACTCCTTTGATATATATGAATCGAAACCGGTTTCGAAAAACTGCAAAAAAAAGATTTCGGTTCCGGCGGCTTGCCTTCCCCGTGAATAAGAACGAAACGCCCTGCCTGCGTTCCCGCACACAAAGCATATTCATTCTTATTGTTCAACGCGGATGCACGACTCCCGCACTACTAACTCCACTGGCAGCACGATCGCTTCTAACGAGGTTGTGTCGTTATCGATGGATTGGATAAGAATCTCAGCCGCCCGGCTCCCCATACGAACACTGTCTTGACGAATCGTCGTCAGTGCCGGCGTCAAATACTGGGCTAGATCGATATCGTCATATCCTATAATCGACATATCGCGAGGGAGCGATAATCCGTGCTCCTTAGCCGCTATCATAGCTCCCAAGGCCAGATGATCTCCTGCCGCAAACACGGCGGTCGGCCGCTCTTCAAGCTCAAGCAGCTTCATCATGGCAGCGTATCCGCTTTCAATGGAAAAATAAGCGCCCGCTACGATGTACGCTTCCTGCGGCTGCAGCTTCAAGCGCTTCAACGCAGTTGTGTAGCCCGTCTCCCGCTTGGCGCCCGCAAACGTATTCATGCCGCCGGTAATGTGAGCGATACGCCGATGCCCCAATGAATGCAAGTATTCGACGGCCCGGTAGCTGCCCTCGATATTGTCCGAGTAGACCGCATGGGCTTGCGTCGTATCGTAATCGATGACTACGCACGGGATGTTGCTGTCAAACAGCTCCTGCAGGTCGGGATCATCATAATCCGACAAAATGACGACCACGCCGTCAACACCGCGAAGCTTGCAGTTCTCCAAGTACCCGCTGCGCCTGCCGCCCACGTCTTTCGAGATGAACATCAGCACATAGCCTTTCGAAGCTGCGACCTGCTTGAAGCTCTCAATCACAGCACTGAAGTAGGGATGACGAATTCCGATTCCCGATGATTCTACGAACAGCACGCCAATCGTCCACGATTTCTTCGTCGTAAGCGTGCGAGCATGGGCATTGGGCACATAGCCGAGCTCTTCGGCTGCCTGCAAAATCTCCTGCCTCGTTCTCGCTCTCACGTCGGAGTAATTGTTGAATACCTTGGATACCGTTGTAGGTGAGTAGCCGGTTTTTTTGGCAATGTCATAGATGGTGATCAATCTGGAGCTCACTCCTGTGCTAAATTCCACCAAAGTGGTTC
The DNA here is from genome assembly GCF_021369635.1 of Paenibacillus profundus. Taxonomy (GTDB): domain Bacteria; phylum Bacillota; class Bacilli; order Paenibacillales; family Paenibacillaceae; genus Paenibacillus_B; species Paenibacillus_B profundus. The sequence continues at coordinate 128,845 of NZ_JAJNBZ010000005.1, forward strand.
CTTAATAATTTGCATTCTATACGCTTCACCCGCATTCGTCAAATCACAACTATATAAGTGGTGGACAATTGGCGTGCTGAGCGTAGAGTTGAACTACATTATTTTCGTGATCGAAGTAAGCCCAATGAAAAATATACAGCAAAATGTATGGCATAGACAGGTAAACGGCGTGTGGACTTATATTTCGTCCAGTGGATCCGGCTGCTTTTCAGCGATTTCTGAAATAAGAGGTTCAAAGCACTGTAGATTTCCGACAGTTATGCCACAACCGCCACCTCTGCTCATTACGCGCAAAGGTGGCGGTCAGTTCCTACAAAGCTGTAAATCGGTACATAATGCTACAGAAATCGTGCTCCATCTGCGGTATAAAAATCCCCGCATACATGAGCTCATCCCCGCCATAGATGCGTCCGGTCTGCTCTAAATGATACATCGTATCCGGGCACAGACCTCTCAGCTTAATGCGGCAGCTAGCTGGATTGGGTTCTGCAAGCACGCGGAAGTGACCGAGCAGCGCATCCGATCGATCCGCGGAGACGAACATCCACGCCGTGTCATTGCCTTCGAACGGACTGCACAGCCGGTACATGTCCCCATTCTGAACCAAGGCGCGCACTGACTTATAGAATGCTACTTGCTCCTTAACAGCCGTCTTCTCGGCGTCCGTGAACTTGGTCAGATCGAGCTCATAGCCGAAGTTCCCCGACATCGCGACATGCCCCCTCATCTCTAAGGAGGTGACTCTGCCAATCTGATGGTTCGGCACCGCTGACACATGCGCACCCATCGTGCTAATCGGATAGACGAGGCTTGTGCCGTATTGAATCTTCAACCGCTCTACCGCATCGGTATCATCGCTCGTCCACGTCTGCGGCATATAGTACAGCATGCCGGGATCGAAGCGCCCGCCGCCGCCAGAGCAGCTCTCGAACAACACGTGTGGGAAGGCGGTTGTCACCTGCTCCATTACGCTGTATACACCCAGCATATAGCGATGAGCAGTTTCCCGCTGCCGCTGCGGCGGCAAGCTGGCCGAACCGATCTCCGTCATATTGCGGTTCATGTCCCACTTCACATAAGAAATGGGGGCATTCGCCAAAATGTTGGACAGTGATTCTACGACCGCATCGCACACCTCTTGGCGCGAGAAGTCCAGAATAAGCTGGGATCTCGCCTGCGTCCGTCTGCGATCGGGCACATGCAGGCACCAATCCGGGTGAGCTCGGTACAACTCGCTGTCTGGCGAGATCATTTCCGGCTCGAACCAGAGGCCGAATTGCACACCTTGCGCATTTACCCGGCGCGCCACATCATCCAGACCGCCCGGCAGTTTCTCGGTATTGACGAACCAATCGCCAAGCGAGCTGCGGTCATCGTTCCGCTTGCCGAACCAGCCGTCGTCCAGTACGAGCAGTTCAATGCCTAGCTCTCCAGCCGAGCCCGCCAATGCCTCAATCTTGTCTGCCGTAAAATCAAAATACGTCGCTTCCCAATTGTTCACGAGCACCGGGCGCTCGCGATCGCGGAAATGTCCGCGGCATAGCCGGGTACGATATAGATGGTGATACGTTCGTGACATTTCGCCCAGCCCTGCGCCAGAATAGACCATGACCACTTCCGGCGTCTGGAACGATTGGTCTGGTTCAAGCAGCCATTCGAAGTCGAACGGATTCATCCCCATCGAGACGCGCGTCGAGCGGAATTGATCGACTTCCGCCTGCGCCAGGAAGCTTCCGCTATAGACGAGGCTGAAGCCATAGACATCGCCGTGCTCCTCATCCGCCCCGCGCGACAACAGCGCAATGAACGGATTTTGCTGATGGCTGCTCGACCCGCGGCGGCTCTCCACCGATTGCGTGCCAGTGGCTAGCGGATGCCGGTCGATGTGGCGTTCGCGCGCCCAAGCGCCCGGCAAGCGCAGCAAGTCGAACTCCGCATGCGGGAAGTCGACGCTCATGCTAAGCGCCCGCTGCAGCTTCATCTCTGAGGTGCTCGCATTCCTATAGCGGACAGAGCGGATGATGGCATCATGCTCTGCGTATACGGTATACTGCATAACCGCTCGCAGCTCTGTGACCGCATCTTCCATCTCGATCTCGAGCGTCATCGCTTCTTCCTCAGACTCGACATATGTCGCAGGCAGTCCCTCTAATCGAGGCTTCCCACTTATAATTGTGTGACTTTTATAGATAAGCTCAGAAGCAGTTGCTCCTTGCTCGAACTGCACTTCATAGGCCGGATGGCGAAAATCCCCGCACCCATAGCCTGGCAGCTCCTGCGGGAGCGTGTCGGTCGAGAACGAGCGGTCCCGCGGGTCTGGATTCGGGTGGAACGAACAGCGATCCACATAGCTGATCCGCTCCATCTCATGAATTCCTCTCAGCTTGCGTCCCCAATACACATGGGCCAAGTAACCGCCCTTCACCACTTGCATCATGTAGCTAGTCCCTTTGGTCTGCAGGTGAAAAAGCTGCTCCGCCTCGTTGTAGACTATATTCATCATTACCCCTCCCAAGTATTTTCTTCATCTATTTGTTGCAAGCATGAATACCTTAATGCAAATCTTGCAGCTTCCGCTTCTTCTTATATTCGGACGGCGAGCATCCCTCGAATTCGAAGAAGCATTTCGTAAAATGTCTGGTACTGTAATAACCGACTTTTTCGGCAACCTGCTGCACCTGCAGAGCTTGGTCCGCAAGCAGCTGCTTCGCCTGCATCATCCGCAGCCGGGTTACATATTTCACAAAGGTCGTGCCTGTCGTTTGATGAAATAACGTGCTTAAATAGTTCGGCGTCACACGGAAGTCCCGGGCCAGCTCCGCCAATGTGATTTCACATGCATAATGCTGTTCCAAATAGGAAATGACCTGTTCGATCATCCGTGAACCGCTATCCTTCGAAGCATGGTGCTGGAGCAGCGATTCCCCGATCTCATATAGTGTCCGAACCCATTCATCTCCCTGTAAACTGATTCGGCGGTTCAAAGCTACACAAGCATACTCTTCAATCGGTTGAGCCACAGGCTGAGGCAAACTGTGCAATCCTTCTGTAATGAAATGCTGGCGGAGACGATCAACCGTCTTCATATAGGCCAAATAATGGTGTGCCTTATAGGCTTCACTCAGATCGAGCCATAGTTGGCCGAGTTCCATAAGCCATTCGGGGTGCTGGCCGACGAGCTGCTCCTTGCTCCAATGTCTGCCAATCCCTTTCGTCACGCGCAGCGGAGCTGCGCGCGAACATTCGTTCAGCTCCAGCCGCAGCTCCTGCAACGAGAGGCATACCCCCGTCGAGAATAACGTCACGGCAGCCTGCTTGCCGCTTCGTGCCTGCACATCTGCTTCCAGCTTGCGCAGGAGCCTGCGCAGCACCCGGCTTCCCTCCTCCTCCCGCTCTGGCAGCCAAGCGCCGATAAAGGCCATCTCTCCATTGGGAAGCATGAATAGAGCGGGATAGAATGACTCTGATACGGCAGCTTCCATCTCAAGGCGCAGCTGCGAAAAAAATTGCTGGTGGAACGCTTCCGCCCGTTCTTCCATACCACTGTCGATCGCGAACGAGACGCCGGTATAATGCGCCCGCTCCATAAATGTATCTTTGCGCGCCAATGCAGGGTCAATCCAACCCGAGAAGGCCGCGTTTAAATTGCTCTCGAACTGCTTCTGAAGCAGGTTGCGCTGTTCTTGCACCATCTTGGCGACTCTATGCAGCGCCTGCTCCAATTCCTTGGCGCTCGATGGCTTCAGCAGGTAATCGGAGGCCCCCAGCTTGACGGATTCCCGCGCACTGTCAAAGTCGGAGAAGCCGGTAAGAATGATCCAATGCGTCAACGGAGATTGATCTTTCCCGATGCGCATCGCCTCCAACCCGCCCATCTCCGGCATCCGCAGATCGAGCAGCACAATATCGGGTCTGCAATCCGGCAGCAGGTCAAGCAGTTCCTCTCCGCTCTCCGCTTGGCCGCATATTTCAAACGGATGCGGCATCTCTTGAATCATGCTCACCAGAGTCATGCGCACCAGATATTCATCATCGGCAATGATAATTCTCATGCACTCACTTCTTCCTTCCGGATTTGAATCGTAATCTTCGTCCCCTCATGCACTGCGCTCTGCACGGCAAAGACCGGCGACTGGTACAGCAGGTTCAAGCGTTCCTTCGTATTGACCAGCCCGACCGCATTCGGCCGGACCGCTGCGGCATCGAAGCCTTTTCCGGTATCTTCGATTACAATCGAGAGCCATTGCTCGCCATCCACCAGCTCCATCGCAGCATTCACCTGCAAGGCGGCTGGACGCCTGAGCGGTTCGATGCCATGAATGATCGCGTTCTCGACGAGCGGCTGAAGCAGCAGCTTCGGAATCGTATACTCGCCGACTTCCTCCTCATGCGCGATTCGGAATGTAAACTTGTCGCCGAATCGCATCTGCTGCAGCTCGCAATATCGCTGCAAAAAATCGAATTCCTCACGAACGGTGCTCTTCGTCCTATCTTCTAATGTATAGCGCAGCATTCGGCTAAGCGATACGATGGCTTCCTCCAACACATCCCGCTTGTTCATGCGGTTCAAACCGATAAATCCATTCAACGTATTATAGAGAAAATGCGGCTGAATCTGCGACTGCAGCGCACGGTACTCCGCCTCTTTCAGCTGCAGCTTGCCGATATATTCTCGTATGACCATATCGCTAATCTGATCCGCCATCATGTTATAGGCAAGCGATAACTCATGTATCTCGCCTGAACCACTCTTCACTTCAATGCGCGATTGCCAATCTCCGCGCCGGAAGCGATTCATAGCGGCCAGCAGCTTGTTATATGGATTGATAATCCAACGCGATAACAGGTTGAACAGCAGGAATGTCGCCACCACTCCGGCAATGGCGAACAATGCGCCGACGATATAGAACCAACGGATATTATTCATTAATTCCGTCTCGGACAGCAGCACGACGATGCTCCATCCTGAACTGCTCATCTTCTTCGCGATTTTGACATACGAATCGTGCTCGCCTTTAACCACTTCACCAGCTTGGACAACTTGCAGTTGCATCTCTTCTGACAGATCGTGATTGGAGAAGATCAACTTATCGTCCTGATCATAGATGCTCACCACCGAAGAGACATCGAATTCGATATCCTTGACCAAATGATTAATGATCGACAGATCCGCATCAGCCATCAGAACAGCAAGCGGTTGCCTTGAATCTGGATCCTGAATGAGCCGGGCTACCGAGAAGGCGTGCGACACGGCCGGATTCGTAACATAATCACGCGGATGCGGACTAATGAATACCGTTTTGCCATCGGCATCGTACGCTTTCTTATACCAAGCTTGATCCCGGAATGGGTAATTCTCTGTAATCTGTCCCCCTTGTGAGGAAGGGATCATATAAGTAGAACCGTCCAGCGGCAGCAGCACAATTCCAAGAATGTCGCTCCGCAGATTGCGCATCAAATTCGGCAAGCTGTTGCGCAGCGCGCGCTCCGACAGCAGCTTCGTATAATCGTCTACCTCGCTATAGCGTGAACTCGCTTTCAATTTCAGCGCGGTCATAACTTCATCGCTCAAATAAGGCGTAATCGTAAGCCGTACCAAGTCGTCTAAATACGTCTCCATATTTTTCGACAGCGATTCCAAAATTGTCTCCGTCTGCATCGACGTCTTGTCCGTAATGACGTTATAAAAATAGGAGGGCATCACGTACACGATGACAATCATCGGAATCATCAAAACGATGAAGTACAGAACGAGCAGTTTAGAGCGCAGCGAGTGCAATTTCTGTAATGTCATGATGCCCTCCTACCGTTTAGTACGTAGTCAAAAGGCCGCTTTCTACCCTTTGACCGCGCCAGAAGACAAGCCGTGAATGAACTGCTTCTGCAGTGCCAAATAAACCAATGTTATCGGCAGCGCCCCCATAAGCGAGCCTGCGGCAACCCAACCGATATTGCTGTTATATTGTCCGAAAAATTTCGCCAATGATACAGTGATCGTCCGCACTTCGGTCTTTTCCAAGAAAAATACCGAGAATTGATAGTCATTCCAAATCGCAACCCCCGCCAAAATAATAACGGTCGCCGTCACTGGCTTCAGCAGCGGCATAATGAGCCGGAAAAATAGTCCGATACGGCTGGATCCGTCGATCATGCCCGCTTCATCCAAATCTTTCGGTATCGTTCCGATGAACCCGGTATACAAAAATATCGTAATCGGCAAGTTGAACGTCACATGGATGAGAATAATTCCCCAGTACGTATTGAGCGCTTGGATATCAACGTAGAAACGGTACAATGGCACCAGAATCGCCAACGGCGGCACGATGAGCACCGAGATGAACAACATATACATGAATTTGTTCCACTTCGTCTGATGACGCGCTAATGGATAGGCAGCCAACGAGCCGATGACGACGACGAGAACCATCGCAACTCCTGTAATAATGGTATTATTAATGAACGCTCTGCCGAGATTCGCTTCATTCCAAGCATTCACGAAGTTGTCGAGATACAAATACCCCGGAAATGCCCATTTGGAAGAAAGATCGTCCGTCGCCTTGAAAGAGCTGGTCAACAAAATATAAAACGGAATCGTATGAATCGCAACGAGCAAAATCGAACCGATTGCAATGAGCCATTTTTTGTACGCTTTCATCATTGCTGCATCTCCTTTCTCCGCAAGAAGTACAGCGCAGACATACTAATGACGGATATAATGACGAACATCAGGTTGCCGAGCGAAGCCGCATAACCCGCATCTTGTCTAGAGAAATACAGATGATACATCAACGTGGACAGCGACGAAGACGCATACCCCGGTCCGCCGTTGGTCATGGCAATAATAACGTCGAACAGCTTCAACCCGCCGATCAGATTGAGCACCACGTTAATCGTGATGGATGGCGCGAGCAGCGGCAGTGTAATGTTGCGGAATTGCTTGAGTGACGATGCTCCGTCAATTTGCGCAGCTTCATAATACTCTTTTGAAATCGATTGCAAACCGGCCAAATAAATAACCATCGCAATCCCCATGTATTGGAACGTATTGACAAAAGTGATGATCCATACGTTTATATCCGCATTTGCTAATAAGTTAATCGGCTCGTCCTGGAACAATAGAACAATATCGTTCAGAGCGCCCCCGTTGTATTGGAAGAAGAAATACCAGATGTAGCCCATAATGAGCGGACTAATAATAACCGGTAAATATACGATAGTTCGGATAAGTCCTTTGGCCCGAATCGAGCGGTTCAAGTATAAAGCGTACAACAGACCGAGCATATTTTGCAAAAAAGTGCTGCCCATACCGTAAATAAGCGTGTTTTTCATGACGTTAACAATCTGTGGATCAGAGAACATCCGGCTGTAGTTGTCAAAGCCGATCCATCTGAAATCTTGAGAATACCCGTCCCAGTTCGTAAACGAAATCTGGATTCCCTTTATAAAGGGATAGAACACAAACACAGCAAACAGCGCTAGGGCGGGAATATAAAATAAATTCAAAACGCTGCCCGATGATAGCTTTCTCTTCGTATCCATCGTTACCTCACTCCTGACCTCTAATGGAGAGAGGGCTTGCTCGGATGAACAACGCCCTCTTCACATAAGCTTGTCGTCTATCTATTTCTCAGACGTTCTACTTCTTGCTTCATTACTTCGGAATATTTCTCCGGCGTGGTACGTCCCGCCAAGAGCTCTGTACCTTGCTTGCACAATACATCCCACATTCCACTCGGCAAAAAGACGCGGTCGAAGTAAGGGAATACACGAACATCTTTGTATTGCTCATAGAAAGGAGAGAATTCGTGCTGCGCTTCAACGCCGTTGAGTCCCGGAGGAAGCATCGTGACGTTGGCGATTTTGCTCATGTTCTCTGGCTTGGCAAAGAATGCGAGGAACTTTTTCGCTTGCTCCATTTTTTCGGAGTCTTTCCATATCCCCATCGTAAAGCGCTCGCCGCCTGAGAAGCTTGGCTCATCGCCAGCAATCAGCGCAGGCACAGGCATGTAGCCGATTTTCATGTCTTTATTGATTTTGCGCACTTCTTCCGCAAAACTTGGGTTAACCATAACGAATGCTACTTTTCCCTCTGCAAACTGACGGGAAGCATCGCTGTATTTTGCAGTGATGACATCTTTGTTGATGTAGCCTTTTTCGTGCATCTCTTGAAACTTCTCAGGCAGTGGCGTCCACTTCGTCCAATCGAACGTTCCGTCCAGAAGCGCATCTTTCTCATTGTTCTCCGGGCTGATGAGCAGCGGTGTCGCCATCAGATCGAAGTATTGGCCGATCGTCCAATCGTCGATGCCGGAGAAGTGGAACGGAACCGTCTCGCCGTTCGTTTCTTTCACAATCTTATCGGCTGCCGCCATCAATTCGTCAAATGTCTTTGGAACCGGGATATTCAATTTTTCAAGCAGATCGGCATTGTAGGTGAACCCGTCTTTCGCTTCGCTCAACACGAGTGCGTATACTTTGCCATCTTTGTCAGTGACAACATCTTTGATGGTGTCCGTTAATTGAGGAACCCACGCTTCATCACGCAAATCCGCCAAGTAATTGCCATAGCGCACCTGCGCCCAGCCATGTGTATCGAAGACGTCCGGCATTTCGTTCGCTGCCATCTTTACTTTCAAGATGTTATCATGCTCAGAGCCCGGGAACTGCAGGTCGACGTCAATATCTGGATTTTCTTGCTTGAACGCCTCCACGATATCTTTGTACACTCTTTGAACAACCGGATCATTCACACTGCTGTCGACAGTTATTCTTGACGCGGCCGAACTACTTTTCTTCGTTTGATCGGTATCTATCTTCGTATCTCCCGATCTGCTGGAACATCCAGCTAGCAGCAGGATTGCTGCCAATGCTACGGTTACCCCTTTAATGAATCGCGTTTTCATTGGTTTGGACCTCCTAGTTGTAAGCGTTGTCACCATTTTATCAAGCTATTCACATGCAAGATACGACCTAATCTACGATGAAAGCGCTCTTTTTTAATCTGCGCGGCAATTGAGTCTCTCTCATGGCTGACTTCTGCCAAGTTATTCACCCCAGTGACACGCTAACAAATGACGGATTATCGACGTGTCAGCAGACATGCCAGAGCCGAAGCCGATGCCTCAGCAGTTCTCTGGTCGTCGTGCCGAACTTTGAAAAATATGACTTCGCCTTCCGATTCAGTCGTTCCTTCAAGTCGTTACCATCACGAATGTATTCAGTTAAAACATCAAAAACGCATTCGTCAGGGACGAATGCGTTTTGGCCTTCTTTTATCCTGCTCATTTTCTGAAACGACCAGGACGAATCACATCCTGCTCATAGCGATACTTCTGAAAGGCAACGTAGGTTAATGTCAAGCAGACGATAAATGCGAGCATGAACGTCCACTGCATTGGCAGCGAATCATTCTGCAATGGTCCTAACGCAGGTTCTTCCTTCGACTTGCCGAACAATTGGCTTAACAGCACATCTCCATACTTATTCAGCGCTTGATTCACTTCTGCCGTTCGAATCTCACCTTGCACGCCCCGCTGAACGAGCTGAACGATGGACTCCATTATTTCTATCGACTGTGGATTGCGTTGAATGATGGCGGCCGCTCTTATCCGGTCTATATGCTCCAGCCATTGGTTTGCCCTGATCTGCCAATCTTCTTTTCGTTCCGCTTGCATAAGACGACTCATATCATCACGCAGCACCTGCTCATACTGCAGCCACATTGCTTGCTTCGGATGGGTTAACGCATCCGTAGCCAAGCGCAGGCGCGCCGTTACGTGCATTAGCTTCGGTTCATTGATTTCAACGGCGGGCAGGGCTCGCTTTACCTGCACAATCGCATCGCTCAAAGCTCGTACACCCTCAACACCCGTCACACCCGTGAACGAAGTCTCTGTCATCAACTTACCCATCTCTGTCACTTTGTGCTGTGCCTTTTCCCACTCTCCGGCGACGACAAAACGGTATAGTTCCTCCGCTTGTTTGTCCAACATACGCCAATTCGCGCCAGGCCCTGTATCCAGCTTTTCGCCGGTCAACGCCACAGCTGCAGGTGCATAAGCAAACAAGCATAATCCGAAAATTCCGAACATGACGATGAGCGCACGCATGTACATCCCTCCCTCATCATCGTATGGGGAGATGTCCACATTTAGAACAAGCATCTATCGTTCTACTTCATATGTAAGCTAGCACTTCTTCCTCTCGCTTGACGCATCGTTACCCAAGCGAGCAAGACGCTCATTCCGGTCAATATGAACGTGAACAGGCAGACGACAAGTATATCATCCTGTAAAGTGCTCGGCAGCCAAGGGTAAATTCCCGCGCTATAATCCACCGTGTCATTGAGCCATGTCCAACAAGCCGCAATCGTCAGACTTGCACTGCCGTAGCTAAATAAGCGCACATACAACAGCGCTTCAACGGCCATGGCCAAATGAGAGCCGATAAGCATCCAATCCTGCCATATCATCGGCGACCCTTTATAGGCTCCCGCGACAATCATCGCACATGCCCATACCCCATATTTTATCGAGGTGACAACGGCAAGCGCTTCGATTATATTTTTCACGACCGTCCCCCATGTGGAACGCGGACGCGGACAGATCAGCAACATCCCGATGCTGATGGTAAAAAACAAGCTTGCTGTCGGGCTATCCGGCACGAAGACGATTTGCCAGAACGGATGATGCTCCCACGTATAGATGAGCTGACTTTTGTACCAATAGTACCCGTAAATCGTTCCCAGCAGGTTGCACCAGAACAGCAATCCCAGCACCCAGCGGCGCGATAAAAAGCTGCGGCTTATTAACGAAAGCGGCTTCATGCATTCCCTTCTTTCCCACATGCAATCGTATAGCGGCAACGTTCACCCGCCTTTTCACGTACTGCATGTAATTTTTCAACACGATCAGAAATGGTTCACGATCAGAAACAAAACCTGACCGCTCATGCAGTCAGGTTTCTCTTTCATCCTTATTTTACTGTGCTGCTTTCTGTTTCGCAAGCCAATCCGCGATATGCTCGATATCTTCGTCATTAAGACCTTGTGCCTTGGCGCTATCCACCATTGGCGGCATGTTTCCTTTGCCGTTCTTAATGACGTCCAAGACTTGGTCTTTATTCATCGTATCCCCGATACCTAGCAAGGCAGGACCAGAAGCACCTTTCATATCAGTGGCGTGACATGCAAGACAACCGGCCTTTTTCATGTTGGCGAAGGCAGGATCGTCTTTATCGACGATCGCAATTGATTTGTTCGGCTTCGGCTGACCGGCTGGCTTGCCAGCCAGTGCCGCTTCACGAGCTTTCTCTTCCCGTTCGATATGCTCTGGTGTAATGTTCAGTTCTGCAATCTCATGCTTGTAGCCATCCCACGCGGTCTTGGTCAGATAGACGCAAGAGAGCAAAGAAAGAATCATTAACGATGATGCGATCGGTCGGCGGTAGAAGCGGCGCTCCTTGCCCGTATCCAAGAATGGAGCGAGCAGCAATCCCCCGAATGCTAAGCCTGGAATCAAAACCGTACCAATGACGACGTAGCTTCCCGCTGCGTACGGATACTTCAGAAATTGATACAGGAACAAGAAATACCAGTCCGGAATCGGTACGAATCCGGTATTGTTAGGGTTCGCCGGATAGCCGAGCGGTGCCGGTTCGGATATAGTCAGTACGAAGATCGCGACCAACGCGACGCAGCCGACCATCCATTCTTTTAACAGAAAGTTCGGAATGAACGCCTCTGACTTGCCCGGATAGGATGAATAATCCAACGGCGTAATATCATTCACTTTCTGCTTGACGCGAGAGTCTCCGACATATACAACTTTTTCATCTTTTGATTTTCCGTGTGCCATCTCGATTCCTCCTCTCTTATAGCGGTCCCGAAATGCCTTGGCGGCGAATCATAAAGAAGTGAGCGCCCAACAAGGCCAGCAGAGCCCCCGGCAAGAAGAAGACGTGAATCGCAAAGAAACGAGTCAACGTTTGCGCGCCGACAACCGTACCGCCCTGCAGCAGTTCTTTCAAATACGGTCCGATGTAAGGAACGGTATCCGCAATCTCCATACTGACTTTCGTAGCAAAGTAACCTTTGTTGTCCCAAGGCAACAAATACCCTGTGAACCCAAGACCAAGCATGACGAAGAAAATCAACATGCCTACAACCCAGTTCATTTCACGAGGAGCCTTATATGAACCGGTGAAAAATACCCGTAGCGTATGTAAGAGCATCATAACGATAACTAGACTGGCTCCCCAATGGTGCATGCCGCGAACAATCTGGCCGAAGGCCACTTTCGTTTGCAAATATTCGACGCTGTAATACGCATTCACGATGTCCGGCACATAATACATTGTTAAGAACATTCCGGACAAAATCTGAATAACGGTAATAAAGAACGTCAAACCGCCGAAACAGTACACGAATGCGGAAAAATGATGCGCGGGGTTTACGTGCTCCGGCACTTCATGATCCGCCACGTCGCGCCACATCGGCGTGATATCCAGACGTTCGTCAATCCAGCTGTACACTCCTTTAAACATCTGTTATTACGCCTCCTTGTTACTGCACATGTTGGTTCGGTATGATGTCACCTAAGTATACAAAGCCGTTTTCCACTTTGACTTTGTATTCGTCGAGCGGTGCACGAGCAACAGCGAGTTGTTTGCCTTCTCTCGTATAGTGCGCGCCGTGGCACGGGCAGAAGTACTGGTCCTTGAACTTCGCATTGTTGTTCCAGTCTACCGTACAGCCCAAGTGCTTGCATATCGGAGATAGCGCAAAGATATTGCCTTGCTGATCTTTGCTGACCCAGGCGACAAGCGTCGGCTTGCTCTCATACCAGCCGTCAATCTGTGTAATTTCGAAACTAAATTCTTGCGGTTCATTCGTAACTTTGTTCGCTTCCACTACTTTGATGTATTTACCTTCTGTCTTTTTCTGTAGAAGTGGATCGACGGCAAACCGAACCATCGGAATCGCAGGACCGACGAACATGAATGCGCTTGCGCCACCCAATGTGTAAGTAAGAAATTGTCGACGCGACATTTCTTTGCCCGGCTTTTGAGGTGTTTGCTCATTATTGTGCGGTTTACTCATATACTGTCTTACCCCCTTTACCCAACCGTTCTGGCAAGTTGCTATGACGATAATCACATTCTAACTAGGACATCACTATAATATCCCAGCCCCATGAAAGCGTCAAGAATTTACCAGTCGAATTGCCTTGACATACACATTTTACCTTATGAATTGTTTATATTTTGTCACAATTATACAACGGTTTGTGATTGAAACCACATCTTTTGTATGCGTTTATTCATTTCCTGTTTGACTAAAGTTAATTCCTGCCATGGCAATTCCATCGGAGTGAACACCTCATCCGCTGTCTCCAGCATGTCCTTCGTTATACGTACGTCAGCCGAAATTATGACAATATACGCAAATCCACGCTCACGCAGCCGGGAGCATACGCCATTTATTAATGAAATATCTTGCTGCTCCGGCTGCTTGTCCATTACGAAGTGATACGCAGGATAGGTTACCATACGACCGCGAAACGGAATCTCCACCCCGTCCAGCCAGTCCCGCAATCTTTCTAGACGTTCGGCTGCTTCTACAGGCGACTCCTCTCCTGTAAGCCCGGTAATCGGCAATACACACGTATCGAGATAAGGCTCCCATTCCTTCCACTGCTCCAATGTCAATTCGCTAAACTTCATGCTGTCCCCCCCCGTTTTCCTGTATCTTCCTCTCCATTATACAATGTTATACAAAAAAATGAAGAATCGCGGTGAGCGTTTCTTCATCGGGGTATTACCTCAACGTCTTCAATTCATCCGTTAACGTCCGGAACGTCGTTTCATCTCCAGAAGCCAGCGCTTTGTCAATTTCCTCATATATGCGTTCCGTACGATGTTTACGTATAGCTTCGTCCCAGATCATCTCAGCGGTCAAGCTGAGCATTGCTTCATACGTTACTTTCATTTTATCCATAGGATTCAACCTCCAACCTGCACGATTAAGAGATCCTATATTCCTTTCCTTTCACCACATAGCTTTCCGTTGTTCTCTTCATGCGTTGCAAATCTTCTTCTGTCAGCTCGCGTATGACTCTAGCTGGTGAACCGAGAGAAAGAGTATAGGCCGGTATCTTTTTATTTTCAGTGACGACAGAACCTGCTCCTACTAAAGCATATTCACCGATCTCGGCACCGTTCAATACAATCGCCCCCATGCCGATCAATGTGCCATTGCCTACCGTACAGCCATGAATGATTGCCCCATGTCCGACGGAGACCCCGTCTTGAACGATTAAAGGTTGATTCGTATTGACGTGACCGATGACGCCGTCTTGTATGTTGACGCGATTTCCAATTACAATCGGAGCCAAGTCCCCACGCAGTACAGCATTGTACCACACAGTCGATTCCGACCCAACCGACACGTCACCGATAATTTTAGCGCCTTCCGCCACGAAGACTGTCTGTTCGATGCTTGGCAAGATGCCCTTATAAGGTATGTACACCATTATCCCCTCCGAATTGACCTTATTTCCATCGTTAAATGGGCGTTTAATCCCACTTTCAACCGGAAAATTTTGGTCTCATCGTATCAACGGGCACGTGGCTTGTCAACGCTTAGCTGAATTTTATCCTCGTATGCAATATACACGCCGTCAATAATATGCTGGCCTTTCTTCGTAATTTGCACCACTTGTCCTTGCACGACATCTTCACCTAGCCGAATCAACCCCAGATGCAGCATCATCATAATGATCCGTTGCCTGAAGATTGCCGTTGGCGTATCGTAGTAAAAAGGCCTGACATACGGCAGCAATGTTGCTTCCAAAGACTCAATCGTAGTCCATCGCATCGTGCACAGCTGAATCCAATGAACGAGCGACAATAAATTCGGTATTGCATTTTTGTAAAGCTTAAGCCAGAACCGATACAGTGACGCGGATGGTTCAGTGCCGGCCTGCGCCAATCGCTCTTCTCCCGACTGTGAACAACGCAGTCGGCCATCCCATTCCTCAAGCCAGCCTTGAAAGAAGGCGTAGTCATAGATTAAGGATAACCGATTCGGATAATCATGAAACCTCCGACCGTAGCCGAATCTCCATTCTCCTTTGGGCACGGTTGATTCATGAATGGCGAATGTCTCAAGAAGCTGCTGCTGCATCTTTTTGTACATGACGCCTTCGGCATTCAACTGGATGTTCTCATTGCGGACGAATGTGAGCAATTGTACGATGTCATCGCCCATTCGCCCATCCTCATCCCTATAGGCTTGAGGCTCGGCAGTAACGGTCAATCTGGTGGCGAATGACTGCTGCAGCACGTCTTTGAATCTTCGCTTCAAGTCAGTAGGAACTTGAAACAGATACTTTGTCTGCTGACTGCATCCGTTAAACAACCAACCGCTATGCTTAAATTTCGAGATCGTATCACGCGGGTGCGTCTCCTTCTGCAGAAGAGGAGCTTCTTCATTTCGCTCCGTCTCAAATTTGGTCTGCTGTACGCGCGCAACGAGCTCTTCCAAGCTGAATGAGGAACGCTTATCGAATAAAATCGAATTGAGAAAGCGCAGCTCCTCGAGCGTCATCTCCATGACATGCTGCTCGAATACGTCCTTCCTTCCTAAGACGGTCAGAATGGATTGGATGAGCTCATGCTTGGAATTTTCATTACATACGCAGCCGTAACGCTTAGCAATCCGAGTTAACTGAGTAATGTCCGCGTAACTGAGCATATCCGCCAAATTCATGCAATTCCTCCGTTCCCATCAGACTTTGCGCTTGGCCGTATCCTCGATGTACATTAACCATTATTGGAAAAAGTTCAGCATTTATTCAGTTTCTGAAAATAAAATAAGCCCGGTTCATCGTGAACCGGACTTAACTTGCCGAGAAATCAACATCAAGTGAAAAGGAAACAAGGATGGTATGGATATCCGCTTTCGTCGCTGTTGAATCCAATTCATTGGGACGACACCTGCGTGCCTTTCCCATTGAATTGTACATCATCCATATAGAACGTTCCGGTAACGTCACGCTCCCCTGGCGCTGCAAACACGAGCATTCTTTTAGTATCCACGAGTTTCCCTTTCTCTTCAGGAGAGAACACCCATTCGAGCTTGCTCCACTCATCACCACTTATGTGAAACGATTTCTCGATCATTCCCGCTGCCGTTTCGAATTTGATTAGCAAATCCGTCGTTCCGCTCACAAAAGCTGACCATGAATCCGCTTGTGAAAAATGGTTCTCCTGTTTGAAATCAGCCACAAAATAAGCCCATTCCGTTGTTTTGTTATACCCCACCTTCAGCGCTCCCAACCCGGTATGGGTTGTATCAAACACCGGGGATAACGTGTAGGCGCCTTCGCCCCCATCGAACCAGTTCGAATGTATGCGGTTGCCTTCAAAATCGTCGATGACGGTCGTGCCGTTCTCAGTGAGCCCGACTCGTTTCAGGCCAGCTTGCACATATTTATTTTTGTTCATCAAATCCCATACCAAGCCTGTGCGATAATTCTCAATCATCAATAAAGTAATTCCTTTGTCTATACCGATGACATCATCAGCGAACCAGCCTTCCTTACGGATATCGAGATTGAAGGAATCCTTCAACCCGTAGGGGCCGATTAATTCGGGAAAAGAATAATAATGCCGTAAAGCGTCCATGACGTCATCTGGGGCAAATACGATCGATCCGAGCGCTCCGGCGGTAGGAATCGTTCCGTCGATGCGGTGCTGATCATTGTCGTAGCCCGAAGGGGCAGAGCCATACCGTCCCACATACCCATCCGGTCCGTCCGCTGCCGTCATCCCCCATGCGTTCGGTCCGAACGTTTTGTATTGATCCGAATTGAGGATGCTGAATTGCCGTGCTGTCTTCGTCGCAATGACCGAATTATGCCACCAATCCACGCCTTCCCGATCGGCTTTGTTTCTTACATCAAACCAAGCGTAAGAAAACTGATGTGTAAAAATGGAACCGAACCACGAGTGAATAAATTCCGGGTATCCTCCGTACGACCCATATTGCCGCACAAAATCATAGAACATATCGGAATTGACGCGATGCTCTGGATTCGGAGCAGCTACGCCCAAAAAGTAAAGCATGAATTGTTCGGCATAGAAATCCCAATGTCCGCTAAATCCGTCACCCGCATCTTCTGGCGAATATCCCATATAGAATTGGTTCGTGTCAGAATCCCGGTACCATCCCCAATTGACCTTGTCATACAACTGTTCCGCCATGACTTTAATTTCCCCGCCGAAATATTCTCCAGCGGAGAGCGCTCCGCTGACGGCGATAGCGGTATCGATTACAGATACTTCAACATTACCGTATCGTTTGGCCGTATTCATATCAAGAAAGTGATAGAAAAAGCCTTCGATCTGCTCGGCTTTATGTAATAGCGTGTTCAGCGTGCCCTTAACTCTCTCTTTCCCTTCTTCTTCCGTAATCCAGCCTCTCTCCACCCCGATCACAATCGCGCTCAGACCAAAGCCTACCGAAGCGACACTGCTCATCTTGTCATCGTTCGGCGCCCGATCGCGAATGAGCCCATAGCCTGGACTGTCCGGATTCGTGTTCACCATTTCCCAGAAAAAATCGAATGATTTGCGGCTTTCATAATCCAAGAGCTCTTCATCGGGCATTTTTGCAAAATCCGTCTCTGCAGCAAATGCGGCAGGCGGCGGAACTGTCGTAAACACCATCGTAGCGAGCACTAATAAAATGAATACCGCCTTCTTCGACTTGCTTCTTCTCTGATGAACCATCTTCTTCACAACAGACTCTCCTTTCGACCGTTGATTGTTCTCTACCCTGCCGATTTCTTCTGGATGTTCCCCACCCCAGCTATAATCGATATGAATTCTATCCCGAAGCGGTTATTTCATCCTATTCATATCTGCTCACATAAGACCTGCCCATCATCAAGGAGTGCTCTCTCCCCCCAATCGCAATCGCTTTCGATCTTGGTCAGCAATTGCCTTGCTCACCTCCCCCACCGATTCAACGATGCGACCCTTTTTGCCTGTATAGGATCAGAGGGGTCCCAGTCATGTAGGATTAGACGCACAACTTCATTCGAAACGTTTCAATTTTGTGCAAAATAAAAGCAGCCCGCATCACGATAGTGAAAACGAACTGCCTGAGGTTAGAGCTTCCGCTGTAAAGTGAATGCATCCGATAACTGCATATGCTTCGTGCAGTTATATAATAGCGGATGCCATCCTTCTCCCGTGCGCTCAAGTATGGAATAAGATAAATTAGCGATATGACCTTGCAGCTTATCTCCGAATATTGCAATAAAGAGTTGAGCCAACCAACTGCCGTGGGTAACAAGCAATATGTTCTTGCCTTCATGCTGCTTCGCAATCGATTCAAGCGCCTGTGCGGCACGCAGTCTCAACGTCTCGTCGTGCTCCTGACCAAGGTCCATTTGACGCCAGTCCGCTCCCCACCGACTCTCCCGTTCCTCAGGCGTCGTTCCTTCGACTAGCCCGTAAGCCCGTTCCCGCAAGCCTGTCTCAGGCTTGAGCAATGGGATATGCAACGCGTCAGCAATAATGCGAGCCGTCTCTTCCGCACGCCCGAGACCGCTTGAGATAATGACGTCAAACGCGTACGTCTCCGCGATTAATCGTTCTGACAGCAGCCTGGCTTGCTCGCGTCCAGTTTCATTGAGCGGAATATCCGTCTGCCCTTGTATTTTCCCTTGTGCATTCCAATCGGTTAATCCGTGACGCACTAATCCGATGATTTGACTCATATCTTCTCCTCTATATTCCGTTCTACGTTATTTGCGCACACGCGTCAACCAATTTAACAATAATAACGCAAACGTGACCCCGAACAAAGACAACGCGATCCAATAGTTAGGTATCGTAGGCACGACATGCAATATCATAGGATCGCTGACACTGGCCACAGGCAGTTCTATACTCATTGTCGACCAGGAGGACTGCTCACTACCGGCAAGCACCGTCGGAATCAGTCCGCTCATTTCTTCCATATTCGACTGTCCATTACGAATCAAAAGAACAACGAGGGCGCATAGGAAGATAGCCATACAAAAAGAAATTATCCCTGCCAGCATATTACGCGAACGCAGGGATAAAATTTGCGAGCGGCGATGAACCGGCATTAGCCAATCCTGCTCCTTATAGATGCGGTCCATTACGCTGCTCATCTGGAATCCAGCCGCGGGATTAGCCGAGTATTCCATGTCCGCTTCTTCTTCCACCCAATGTTCGCTTGCAGCCCACACTGCAAATTGTTCCGCACATGCCTCGCATTCGCTCAAATGCTTGTCGATAGCTTGACGTTGCGGATCGTCTGCAGGCATATCGGAGTAAACCGATAACCACTCGAGCGCTTCCGCACATTTCATTTTTAGTTCATCCCTTCAACACCCGGCTCTGCTATGTAAGCCTCCAGCTGCGTCTTTACGCTGGCTCGAGCACGGAATAGCAACGATTTAACTGAACTTACCGTCTGCCCCAGCACTTGGGCAATTTCCTGATAGTCCAATTGGTCGTACTCACGAAGAATAAGGGCTGAACGCTGTTTCTCCGGCAAGCGGTTAATCGCTTCACGCACCAAGGTTACCTTCTCATTGCGAAGCAGCGCATACTCCGGCGCTACCTCCTTCGGTGCTTCCGGAACGATGCTATGGTCTTCATCCAATGATACTTGAATGCTTCGCTGCTTACGGAGCTCACTCAGCACCGTATTGCGTGCAATCGTATATAACCAAGTCGAAAAGGATGCATCCGCCTCACGGAACGTATGCAGACTTCGATACGCTTTATAGAACGTCTCAGCACATAAATCTTCAGCGAGCAATTCCAACTGGGAACTTTTCAACATATGAAAAATGAATGATAGCAATTTGCGCTGATAACGATTCATCAATTCCGCGAATTGTTCGACATCTCCGTCTTTAATGTCGCGGATGATTTGGGAATCGGTCATGGACTCAAGTTCCTCCTTGCTTTCCATATCCTTCCCGATGCGCTACTGAAAGGTTATACTCTTGAAGTCTTAAAAAGTTGCGGATCGGAGTTCAATAATCGGAGTCATACGAAGACCCCCGTTCACCTTACTATGGGTATGTAATATGTAAAACAAACATGTTACACAACCTTATCAGATATAGTCGTATTTTATCATAATAAAGTCGAAATATGATTAAAAATTTTTAAGAAATGCATATTAACAAAAAAAAGACCACTCCCAGAGGGAGTGGTTGCACATAGTGCAATTCTATTGGATAGGAGTGGAGAGAAACCATACTGTACTGTTATTATATTGTATCCGTTTTCATTTAGTCAATAGGTTTCGTAAAATATTTTCTTAATTTCACAAATTTTTCCGCTAGACGTAAATTGTGAATCCTTTGGAAGTTAGAAGCTCATTGGCACGATCTGCGTCGCTCTGATGGCGAAAAGACAATCGGAGCACACCGGGAACGTCTTCACGGCTCTCAATAATTTGTAAATTGCTCAAGTTGATGAGGTGATTACCAAGCTCCGACGCTATCTTTCCTATAATCCCCGGATGGTCCGGTACGTCCATATAGAGATCGTACAGCGCGTGAATAACCCCTTTGCGGCGCTCCGGCATCCGGCTTCTGAATTCCCCCGCTTCCGCGAATTGCTGCATAATCCCTTCTCCGTCACGACGCTGTAATAAATCAATAAAGCGCTCCGTGCCCGCTTTCCAGTCCTGAAGCAAATGGAGAAGAATATCCCTGTTATTTAACAAAATGTCCCGCCAAATGACCGGATCGCTCGAAGCGATGCGGGTAATGTCGCGGAATCCTCCGGCTGCCAACAGCTCGTGCAGCTCATTCGATTCGTTATAGCGTCTGACTTGATTGACTAGGGCAACGGCGACGAGATGCGGCAAGTGGCTAATCGCCCCCACCACTTCGTCGTGCTCATCCGGATTCATGCGGATGATGTGCGCTTTCGTGTAGCGAAGCAGCGACACAAGACGGCTGTATGCATCCTCATCGACGTCCTGATCCGGTGTCAGCACGTAGAATGCATTCTCGAACAGCAAGGTCGAGGCCGCTTCCACCCCAGAACGTTCTGAACCAGCCATCGGATGCCCTCCGATAAAGTGGATATCATGCCAGCCAAGCGAACGCGCGCAGCGTGCGACCGAATCTTTCGTGCTGCCGACGTCGGTCACGATGCAACCCGGCTTCAAATCCAGTTCACGCAATTGGCCGAGCATTGACTCCAACATCCCGACCGGTGAGCAGACAAATATATAGTCCGCTTCATGGACGGCTTCCTTCAGGGACGTCGTAGCTTCATCGACCACGCCCCGCTTTATATATTTCTCTGTAGAGGCGGGATTGGGCGAGTAGCCGACGACATGCAGTCCCGGCTTGTTCTTAAAACAAAGGGCGAGGGAGCCACCAATAAGCCCCACGCCCAAAATCGTTATCTTGGTTCTCATGATGTCACCTTATATTCTGCTAACGCTGATTCTAATGCTTGTATCATTGCTTCGTTCTGCTCTTGGCTTCCGACTGTAATGCGCAAGTGATTCGGGTATTTCTTATGTCCTGCGCGCGTTATAATGCCGCGACGAAGGAGTGCGTCGAACATGTCAACGGCAGGTCTGCCGACATCGACCATGATGAAGTTGCCGTGAGCCGGAAAGCTTGTAAGCTGAAGCCGCTCAAGTTGCTGCTCGATATATTTGATGCCAGCTGCATTCTTCTCCCGGCAATCTGCGATAAAGGCTTGATCCTCTACCGCCGCAAGGGCTGCCGCTTGAGCATAGCGCGTCGTGTTGAATGGCTCGCGCACTTGATTAATCAAGTGGATAACGTCCGGATGACCAATCCCATAGCCGATTCGAAGAGAAGCCAACCCATAAATTTTGGAGAACGTGCGCAATGAAATGACGTTGTTATATTGCGAAATCAGCTTCAAGCTGTCCGGAAAGGAGTCATCCATAACGTATTCGCAATATGCCTCGTCTAACACGACAAGCACATGGCCAGGCACTCTTTCCATGAAGCGATCCAGCTCTGCTTGCGATATGATCGTGCCCGTCGGATTGTTCGGATTGCAAATCCAGACAATCTTCGTCCGTTCATTGACGGCGGCGAGCATCGCTTCCAGATCGTGCGTTCCGTCACGCAGCGGGATTTCAACCGTAACCGCGCCTTCAATATCTGCATTGTGCTTATATTGCGGGAAGGTCTGATCCGCTATAATATGCTCGTCCCCCGGAACGAGGAACGCCCGGCAGATCATAAGAATGATCTCGTCTGAACCCGCACCGAATATAACTTGATTTGGCTGAACATCCAAATACTTCGCTACAGCTTCCGTTACAGCTACCGCCGCGCCGTCCGGATAGAGGCTCGTATTCTCGATTTCTTGCTGAATCGCTTGCTTAGCCTTGTCAGAGCACCCGAATGGATTCTCATTAGACGCGAGCTTAATAATGCGTTCCAAGCCCAGCTCGCGCTTGACTGCTTCAATTGATTTCCCCGGCTGGTACACAGGGAGATGAACAATACTGCTTTTCGGTTGCATCCGGTAACCACCTTTCTAACCTATGGAAATTGTTGCACAAGTGAGTCTTGCATCCACCCTTGAAGAACATCTGCTTCCGATGTAGTTTTCTGCGAACACCTGTACTCCTTAATGCTGAAATGTTAACTTTTTGTACACAAAGTTAATGTTTTAATTGTCGCACAAAATTACAAATTTGCAAGATCCCTTCCGCGGCAGTTTCCGGATTGGTTAATAACGGCAGCGACTCTTCAATGCGGCGCACGATAGCGCTGCCGACGATGACCCCATCGCAAAATGAGGAGAAGCGGCGCACATGCTCTGGCTTCGAAATACCGAACCCGATGGCAAGCGGCAAGGAGGTCGTCTGCCGAACTTGTTGAATGAAAGCTTCCACTTGGTCGTCGAACGATTCCCGTGCCCCTGTGACGCCGAGTGAGGATACGCAATAAATGAATCCGCGCCCTTGCTCTGTAATGCGGCCGATACGCTCTGACGATGTCGGAGCGACTAGCGGGACGAGATGGATGCCGTATTTGTCCCCTGCAATGCGAACCAGCTCGCTTTCTTCAAAAGGCAAGTCAGGGATAATGACTCCGCTTAATTGAGCCTCCGCCGCAGCTTGAAAGAACTTCTCGACGCCAAGCTGCATCACCGGATTATAATATGTGAACAGCACGTAAGGAATTTGCGCCCCCCGTGCACGCGCTTGCTTGGCAATGCGGAATCCGTCTTCCAGCGTCACTCCGTTCGTTAATGCCCGCGCCGATGCCCGTTCGATAACAGGACCGTCAGCCAAGGGATCGGAATATGGAATGCCAAGCTCAATAATATCCGCGCCCGCTTCTTCCATGCGAAGCAGCAATTCGAGAGTAATGTCGCAGCTCGGGTCTCCTAACGTGAAAAAGGGCATCAAGGCCGCCTTCTTCTCTTCCCGCAAGCGCGAGAAGGTTGCATCCAACCGGTTGCTCTGATTCGTCAATGTTTCATTCATGCCAAATCCCCTCCCAACGTTTCCATAATCGTATTCACATCTTTATCTCCGCGCCCGGATAAGCAAATGATGATAATCTCATCTGGCTGCATCATCGGAGCTACTTTAATCGCCTGCGCCACCGCATGAGAGGATTCAAGCGCTGGAATAATTCCTTCGGTACGGCTCAACAGCTGCAGCGCGTGCAGCGCCTCATCGTCGGTAATCGGCACATATGTTGCCCGCTCCGTATATTTGAGATAGGAGTGCTCCGGCCCGACGCCTGGATAGTCTAGTCCAGCCGATATGGAATGTGCTGGTTGCACCTGTCCGTGCTCATCCTGGAGCAAATAGCTTAACGTTCCTTGGAATACTCCCGGAGTACCTAGTGTCATCGTTGCCGCATGCAGCGGGGTATCAATTCCTTTCCCTGCTGCCTCGACTCCCATTAGGCGGACGGATTCGTCCTGAATGAACGGGTAGAAAATCCCCATTGCGTTGCTCCCGCCGCCCACAGCGGCAATAATTAAGTCAGGCAACCGCTCTTCACGCTCCACGATTTGCCGGCGCGTCTCGTCGCCGATGATGCGCTGAAAATCACGGACCATCATCGGATACGGATGCGGACCGGCGACGGTACCGAGAATGTAGAACGTATCCGTCACGTTGCTGACCCAATATCTCATCGTCTCACTGCACGCATCCTTCAACGTTCTCGTTCCGGACAGCACAGGAACGACTTCCGCTCCGAGCAGTTGCATCCGGAAGACGTTCAACCGTTGGCGCTTCATATCCTCTTCACCCATGAACACCTTGCACTCCATACCGAGCAACGCGGCAACCGTTGCCGTCGCGACACCGTGCTGTCCGGCACCCGTCTCGGCGATGACCTTCTTCTTGCCCATACGTTTGGCGAGCAGCGCTTGGCCGATTGTATTGTTGATTTTGTGCGCACCCGTATGGTTGAGATCCTCACGCTTCAAATATATTTTTGCTCCACCCAAAGATTGGGATAATCGTTCAGCATAATACAATGATGTTGGACGACCGGAATACTCCGTTAACAGCTTGATCAACTCGGCTTGAAAATCCGGTTCTTGTGAATATTTCTGATACGCTTCCTCCAATTCCAGCAAAGCGGTCATTAACGTTTCCGGAACGAATCTGCCGCCAAAAGGTCCGAATCGCCCTTTCGCATCCGGAAGCACTGTTGTCGTTGAATTAGTTGTCATATTGGATCACCCTTTCAATAAATGAGGCTACTTTATCGATATCTTTCGTTCCATTTGTCTCCACGCCGCTAGATACATCGACACCTTGCAGCTGATGCTGCGCAAGCAAACTTGCTATATTATCAGGCCCCAGTCCACCTGCAACGTACAATGGAATGCCGCAGTTCCGCAACAGCTCTCCATACGATGGAATGACGTTCCAATCGAACGTTTTTCCTGAGCCGCCGCCTTGAGCGGGATGATGGGTGTCAAGCAGTATTACGTCTATGAACGGGACTGGACGGTTAATGTCCACACCCGGAATGAACGGTTCCTTCCCATCCTGCTCCGCATGCGTACCCGAACATACCGGTACGGTCAACCACACGTCGACATCATAGTGGGTTTTCACCCACTCTGGAAGCGAAGGGTCGTGTTCCGCATTGAATTGGACGGCATTGAGCGGAGCCGCGTCCAGCACTTCTTGCAACGCTAGTCGCGTCGGCTGCGCGAACACGCCTACTGTGTCGGGAACATATTCCCCTTCCGCTTCCAACGTCTTCAGCCAATGATTCACCTCTAGCGGTGACACCTGTCTGCGGCTCGGTGCGAACACGAAGCCGATGTGGTCCGGTCCACACCTTGCCACACGACGTGTTAGGTCAAGTGTCGTTAATCCGCATATTTTAGCTTTCACGGTACGCGATCCGAATTCCGCTCTGTCTGCTGGATATGCTATGGTCATTGAACTAATCCCCTATTTCACATGGCTTGACTCAGTAGATAGTCCGCTCATAATATGTTCAACCGCTTCTTTCACATCGTCCTGTCTCATAAAGTGCTCCCCGATGAGCGCTGCGTTCACATTCATTTGCTCCAAGCGGCCCATATGTTCCGGTAAATGTATTCCGCTCTCGCTTACTATGGCACAATGTGCAGGCACGAGTTCCCGCAAGCGTTCAGTCTGGGCCAAATCGGTAACAAACGTATGCAGGTTACGGTTATTGATGCCGATTAGGGTCACATTGTCCATCGTTGCTACCCGGCTTAATTCTGCCTCGTCATGAACCTCAATCAATACGTCCAGCCCAAGCGCCCTTGCGCTGCGATTCAGATGTATTAATTGTCCATCGTTTAAGATTGCGGCGATCAGCAGTACCGCATCCGCGCCTATCAGCCTGGCTTCCAACACTTGCAGCTCATCGATAATAAATTCCTTGCGCAGTATCGGGAGATTCGTCAGAGTCCGGACCTCCTTCAATATTTCATTTCCGCCTTGGAAGTAGTCTCGATCCGTAAGCACGGAAAGCGCATCGGCGCCGGCAGCTTCATAGCCTCGGACGATATCTGCGGGAACGAAGCGTTCTCGAATCAGTCCCTTTGAGGGCGATGCCTTCTTGACCTCAGCGATAAGGCCAACCGTTCGTTTCTTATTTACGGTCAACGCCTCCGTTAATGAACGGCATGCAGGCATCTCTGCTATCTCCCGCTCAGCTTCCTGAACATTCAGCTTCGTCTTAAGCTCCTGCACCTCATCTTTTTTCGTTCGTACAATTCGTTCAAGAAACATGGCTCAGTCCTCCTGTCGCTTCAATCCACTGCTCTAACTTGTGATATGCGTTCCCGCTATCTATCGATTTCGCTGCAATCTGTACGCCTTCCGCGATGGAGTCCGCTTGACCAGCCACGTAAATGCATGCGCCGGCATTGGCAAGCACAATATCGCGATGCGGTCCAAATTCACCTTTTAATATCGCTGTAATGAGATGCGCGTTCGTGACGGCATCGCCCCCGAGCACACTCGCGAGCGGCTGCGTCGACAATCCGAGCTGCTCCGGAGTAATATCGTATGTCAGCAGCTCTCCATTTTTCAATTCGCTGATCCGTGTCGGAGCAGAGAGACTGATTTCATCCAATCCGTCTTCACTCGCGACGACGAGCGCCCGCTTCAGGCCCAATTCCCGCAGCACGGCGGCGATTGTTTCTGTTCTGCTGCGGTCATAAATGCCTAATACTTGCCGATCCGCGCCAGCTGGATTCGTCAGCGGGCCCAGCATATTGAATACGGTCCGCACACCCAATTCACGGCGCGGGCCCGCAGCATGCTTCATCGCCGGATGGAACACCTGCGCGAACATGAAGCAAATGCCAATTCGCTCCAAGCACTCAGCCGCTTGTTCGCTTGTAAGCTGGATGTTCACGCCCAGCGCTTCCAGAACATCCGCGCTGCCCGACCGGCTCGAGGCGGAACGGTTGCCGTGCTTCGCGACACGAACAGAGGCGGAGGAAGCAATGATGGCCGATATCGTAGAGATGTTCAGCTTATGGATGCCGGAACCGCCGGTTCCGCACGTATCCAATAGCCGGTCCTGCGTCGTCACAACCTGGTGAGCCCGGCTGCGCATCGCCTCGGCAAAGCCGACGATTTCCTCCACCGTCTCCCCTTTCAACCGCATGCTCGCCAATAAAGCGCCGATTTGCGCAAAAGTCGCTTTGCCGTCCATGACGTCCAACATCACCTCGCGGGCCTCGGTCCGGTTCAGATGACCCCCGGTGAGCACTTGAGCCAGCGCGTCTTTTACATGAATGCTGTGTTGTGTTGCTGTCGTGGTCATTGGATTCCTCTCCCCTCCGTCACGGGTACTCGTTCACAACCCGCCTCCACGTAATAATCCCAGTTCACCGGAAGCGGTGCTGGCTCTTCTTCTGCTTGAGCCGTCTGAGAAGCCGTCGAGACCGCTGCTCCGAACATCTCCTCGGCTGTCTGAATCGCTAACAGCAGGGCCTTCGCTTTGTTGACCGTTTCTTCGTATTCCTTCTCTGCGATTGAATCCCATACGATGCCGGCGCCTGCCTGCACGTATGCCTTACCCTGCTTGAAAATAATGGTCCGAATCGTAATGCACGTGTCCATATTCCCATTGAAGCCCAAATATCCAATGGCCCCTGCATAAGCCCCGCGAGCTTCCTGCTCCAGCTCGGCAATAATCTCCATGGCACGCAGCTTCGGTGCGCCAGACACCGTTCCCGCGGGAAGACAGGACAAGAATGCATCGAAGAAATCTTTGTCCTTCCGCAGCGTTCCCGATACGTTCGAGACAATGTGCATCACATGGGAGTAACGTTCGATGCCCATATAGGAATCGCAGTGTACGGAACCGAACTCACATACTCGGCCCAGATCATTGCGCCCGAGATCGACGAGCATGACATGCTCGGCTCTCTCTTTCTCATCGCGCAGCAGTTCTTCTTCCAATGCGGTATCATGTTCAGGCGTTAGACCACGCGGGCGCGTTCCTGCAATCGGTCTCGTCTCAACACGCTCGTCGTTAACCCGGACTAACGCTTCCGGCGATGTTCCCACTAGCGTCTCATCTTCCATCTTCATTACATACATGTATGGTGACGGGTTCGACATCCGCAGCACCCGGTACACATCAAGCGGGTGAACCGTCGTCTGCCGTTCAAAGCGCTGCGACAGCACGACTTGAAAAATGTCGCCGGAACGGATATATTCCTTCGCCCGCTCCACTTTGTTCATAAATGATGTTTTTGTTTCATTGGAGTGAGTGACGGATAATTCACTGTTGCTCCCTTGCACCGAGCAGCGCACACCCGGCACATCATATTCAAACGGAGCCGTCAGCTTATGCTGCAAGCGCCGCAATTTCTCTCCTGCGGCAATATATCGTTGGCGAATGTCATCATCGCTATCTTCCGGTGAGATATGAATGTTGACGATGAACTGCATTTGCTGCTTCACATGATCGAAGACGACCAGTTGGTCACAGAACATGAACTGGATGTCGTTCATCAACAGATCATCACGTTCATGGCGCGGCAGCCGTTCATACTGTTGCACCAAATCATATCCGAAAAATCCGATTGCGCCTCCCGTAAGCGGAGGAAGACCCGGCACGACTGGACTGCGATATTTACGCAGCAGCTTCTTGATTGCTTCAAGCGGACGATCCTGCACTTCGGTAACTTGCCCCTGCTCCATCATTCGCAAGCATCCGTTCTTCCCTTGAAGGAGAAGGAAAGGGTCGGTTCCAATGAAGGAAAAGCGGGCCCATTTGACGCCACCTTCAACACTTTCTAATAAAAATGCATACGGTTCTTGCTCGAGCCGCTGAAATAATCTGATGGGGGTTTCGGTATCGGCCATCATCGTCTCAGACACTGGAATTACGTTATAATATTGCGACGATTGAATGACTTCGTTCACATGGGGAAACATCGCTTTCCACTCCTTTCAACTCCGTCGATAACTTGCTTAGCGGATGGAGAATCAGAGCGATAACCAACAGGAATGTCAAATAAAACATGCTTATGCGACAAAAAGACCTCTACGCAACGTAGAGGTCTGTTGGTTTACGATGAAATTGTGGATGAGTGAAAATTAGTATAGGGATATGTCTGCTTAGAAATGGCCATGTACACTTATCTTCAATAAATAAGCGCAGTGGTCACTACAATGACGATAACGAAAATACGCGTCACCTAAACACGACATGTAATTGCTTCTCAACTCGGCTCATCTCAATCTCAAACTCAACTCTGCTCAACTCTGCTGTCTTCACTATACTTGTAAACAGAGGCAGCGTCAACTAATTTTCTTTTCAATCCGTGTCAGCACCCGGTGTCTGGATTCTGAATCGACTCCATGAGTAGGCTTCGATCAGAAGACGGCACAGCCAACTTGAATCTGGTATGCCTGCCATTATCATCGGGCGCTTTATGCCATGCGATATTGTGTATTTGAGATGAAAATAGCCAAAAGACTGTACATTTTCCAATGGAACGAATGGTTCAAGGGACTACCCTTTGATCCACTCTCCCGCTGGTTCAGATATCGTATGCCCCCCCGCCAATACGGGAGACTCAGCAGCCCCCTCAGCACCATAGGTATGGCTAGAGAGTGCACCTTAAAGGACCGTCCTGCGCCGGCAGCTCTGGCAACTCCAGCAACGCCCCAACTGTCGAATGAGTTTATAAGTTGAATCTGTACGCTACGGCATGCCCTCTCCTCGTCGTCATCTCTTTCCTGACCCCGCGGGAGAATGAACATAAGGGCAAATCCGATAACAGTTTTTCGTATAAGGGGTTCCATGCTGAATGAATGGGAGAGCACGGCAAGGGATGCAAACAGCTCCAAACAGACTACATAAGAAAACAAGCCTACACCCCTTAGGATGTAAGGCTTGCATATCAATGCCATTGGCAAATAACCTTAGGTCGAAGCTAAATCCGGACGCAAATTGATCGCTTCATTCAAATACACATGTCGAATGTCTCGCTGAGCTTTATCCGTGTTGACCGTTACCATCAAACGGATGCACAGCGGCAAGCTCCCTTGCACCGGAATCTCAATGGCACACATGAGCGGCACGAGCTCCCATCCCGGCATGGCACGAATCGCCCGTGCAGGGAACGTTGCATTCAAATCCTCTGTCATCGTAATCCAGACGCTCGCAATATCCTCTGGCTGCACATTATTTTGCGCAATAATATGCTGAAGCATTGTCGTCGTCGCCTGCAATATTTCATCAGCGTCATTTTGACGAACCGTTGTCGCCCCGCGAATTCCTCTTACTGCCATGTTCCTGCCCCTTTCAATTCTTCTATGATGTCTCGGACTTGTTCGACCGGCACATCCCGTCGAATTTCCACGCGGCCGATCGCAGTCGGCAGCACGAACATAGTACGGCCTTCATTGAATTTCTTGTCATGCATCATCGCCGCAATAATCTGTTCCGTATCGTAATGGGCCGGTATTGCGGTCGGCAATCCAAAGGACTTCATCAGGCGCTCCGTATATTCCGCAACTCCAGCTGCCATTCCCATCTGCTCCGCCAGACGCGCGGATCCGATCATGCCGATCGCGATCGCTTCGCCGTGCAGCAGCTCACCGTATCCAGCGACAGCCTCGAGTGCGTGACCAATTGTATGACCAAGATTCAATATCGCTCGCAAGTCATTCTCCCGTTCATCCTGAGACACGACAGCTGCTTTGATGGCACAGCCTTGAAGCAGCCCGTACGTCAGTGCTTCCTCGTCTTTGGCTAAGAGCTGCTCTGCGTGCTCTTCACACCATGCAGCGAACGATTGATCCCAGATCAATCCATGCTTAATCATTTCCGCAAGACCGGAGCGAACGTCGCGGTCAGGTAGGCTTTGCAATGTAGACGTATCATATAAGACCATGTCGGGCTGGTGAAACGCCCCGATAATATTTTTCGCTAACGGATGATTGACCGCCACTTTGCCGCCAACGCTGCTGTCGTGTGCCAAAATAGTCGTCGGCACTTGCACAAAGCGAACGCCGCGCATATAGGTAGCTGCGACAAACCCAGCCAAGTCTCCTACTACGCCTCCGCCCAGAGCGACAACGGTAGACTTGCGGTCACACCCCGCTTCAAGCGCTGCGCTAATACAGTCCTCGAATACGCGGAGGGATTTGGACTTCTCGCCAGAAGGAACCTGGTGAGTGCTCACCGAGTAGCCCACATACTCCAACGCTTCCGCCACTTGATGTAAATACTTCGGTCCGACCTTATCATCTGTAATGACAAGAATCGGACTTCCAGTCGGAATATGTTGCAACTGAAACGCACGGCCGATACGTGAAATCAGACCGCTCCCAATCCATATCGGATAAGACCGCTCCCCCAACTCAACCATGAGCTGAGCGGCCCCAATTTGATCATTCATGTTCATCGCGCCCACCTCCATTTAGTGAGTGTTCAAAAACGAAAATTTTCGAACAACCCGTTTAATAACGGGATACCTGCTCTAAATAGTTCTCGTAGTTCGCACGAATTTCTTCCATTGAATCACCGCCGAATTTCTCCAAGAACGCTTTCGCCACTTCCCACGCGACGACATGTTCCATCACGACGCTTGCTGCTGGCACGGCACAGGCATCTGAACGCTCCACTTGAGCGGTGAATGCTTCCTTCGTATCGATATCGACACTGCGCAGCGGTTTGTACAAGGTCGGAATCGGCTTCATGACACCACGCACGACAATCGGCATCCCGTTCGTCATGCCGCCTTCAAAGCCGCCCAACCGGTTGGATGCCCGCGAGAAGCCTTGATCGGCATCATATACGATCTCATCATGTACCTGCGATCCGCGAAGCTGACCCGCTTCAAAGCCGATGCCAATCTCCACGCCTTTGAACGCATTGATGGACATGACCGCCTGCGCAATTCTGCCATCCAGCTTGCGATCGTATTGCACATAGCTGCCAAGGCCAACAGGCAAGCCTTCTACGATGCATTCCACAATTCCACCGATGGAATCGCCTTCTCCCTTAATCTGATCAATATAGGCCTCCATCTTCTTCTCCGTCTCTTCATCTACGACGCGAACGGAAGACGCTTCGGTAAGCTGTATAATCTCGTCAACGGCAAGCTGATGCGGAGGGGCTTCAATCTCGCCGATTCGGATAACTTGTCCTGCAATCTTGATGCCGAAAGCTTCAAGCAGTTGACGTGCCACTGCGCCGACGGCAACCCGTGCCGCCGTCTCACGCGCGCTGGATCGCTCCAACACATTGCGGAGATCCTTCAACTGATACTTCAAGCCCCCGTTCAAGTCGGCATGTCCGGGACGCGGACGATGCACACGGCGCTTCTCTTCGTCCGTCCCCTCAATCGGTTCAACGTTCATAATCTTCGTCCAATGCTTCCAATCATTATTCTCTACCACGATGGCAATCGGAGCACCTGTTGTGCGTCCGTGGCGCACGCCGCCTACGATAGATGCTGTATCCTGCTCAATCTGCATCCGCCGGCCGCGCCCGTATCCCTTTTGCCGACGCTGCAATTGGAAATTGAGTTGTTCAAAATCGAGTACCATATTGCTCGGCATGCCTTCAACAATGGCGGTCAATTGAGGTCCGTGCGTTTCTCCTGCTGTCAAATAACGTAGACTCACGAGTTGCTCCCCCTTTTAGCTGTAAAGCTGTAAATGACTAAAATCCTTAACTCTTTTGCTCATTATAGTATAGGAGGCATCGTTTGACAAGAATACAAAAACGCGTCTGATGCGCACAGAACATGCACATTAGACGCGTATTGAATACAGATAAGCAACGCTATCCGTACGCTTGCTCAAGGCTGAAATAGAAACCAATTCACATGAAATCCATCTTCACCGAAGATAGATTCAGAACGAGGGGCAGTATATGGGACTGTGGAGGCATTCCATCTCTGTCTTCCTGCGAAGACATGAAGGGAATCCACCCCTGCAGCGGGGCCTCCAATCCGATAATTTGCGCACATTCGTGAATGGTTATGTCTCCTCGTTGATAGGCGGCAATAACGGTCCTCTTATCCATTGTTATCCCTCCGTCTAGGATGCAAGGTCCCTTCCTCCCTAGTATCGGAAAGATGATAGCTGCTTATACGCTTCTTTACATTTTCCGGTAAAAAAACGTCTCCATCGTCTCTAAGCCGTATTGGTTCGGGTTAAAAATTTGTTCTGTACTGCCAACAAAGAGCACGCCCCCTGGCTTTAAAGCCTCGGAGAATTTGAAATACAGCTGATGCTTGGCCTCTTCAGTGAAGTAGATCATAACATTGCGGCATATGATTAAATCCTGTTGACCTGTAAAAGCGTCCTCCAACAAATTCTGCTTCTGGAACTGAATGTTGCGCGTCAAGGCTGAAGACACGCGATAACCATCTTCAGTCCGTGAGAAGTATCGCTGCTTGAACGATGCGGGCACATCTTTCAAAGCACGTTCAATATAGCAAGCCTCTTTTGCCCTAGCCAATGCATTATCATCAATATCCGTCGCCATCACTTGCGATGACCCGAGCAATCCCGCGTCGTCCAAAATCATGGCTAACGTATAAGGTTCTTCACCCGTGGAGCAGGCCGCACTCCAACATTTCAACCTGCTATTTCGCTCCGTAATCGCTGGCAGCACGCGATCTCGCAACGTCTCCCATCGATTTGGATTTCGCCAAAATTCAGATACGTTAATCGTCATCCGATCGAGGAATTCATCGAGCAGACCTTCGTTAGACTTCATCGCTTCATAGAACGCCCGGAAGGTACTATAGCCGTTCTTTAAACGCAATGTTGTTAAGCGACGACGCATTTGCGCTTCCTTATATTGAGTCAAATCGATTCCTGTCCGCTTCTTAATTTCCGTTACAAAATAAAAATAATCTTGATCGTCTGTCGTGACTGCCCCTTTATGTTCTTGCATTGCCTCCACACCTCGCCACTTCCATCGTGCTCGTATATATGTATAAAAAAAACACGGTCGAACATATATATTCGCCGCGTTCTTCTTTAATCCTGCTTCATGTAAGCTCTTACAACAAAAATCAAAATAAGTTCAATATTAATCAGACTGACTTCAAGTTGCGATGAACTATTATAGAGGTTGTTCAAGAAGTCCCCTTTTGATCACGATGATCATAAAGCTACCTTTTTGAACACGCATTTAAAGCTAAGGTTGAACCGCATGCTCAACGCTTACAATCTCCTGTTCGGAAAATATGTTTGCGATTTCCCTAGCCGCACTTTCAGGTGAATCCGAACCGTGCACCAAGTTGAAGTTCGTATGTGAAGCGTAATCCCCACGGATGGTTCCTGGCAATGCTTCTCCTACCTTCGTCTTGCCAATCATCAAGCGCGACAAGCTGATGACGTCATCCCCTTCCCAGATCATTGCAAATACTGGACCGGATGTGATGAAGTCAACCAATTCACCAAAGAAAGGCTTTTGCGCATGTTCTGCGTAATGGCGTTCGGCTTGATCGCGCGCGATAATCATCAGTTTCCCGGATACGAGCTTGAATCCTTTACGTTCAAAGCGGCTTATTATTTCTCCGATAAAACCCCTTTGAACGCCGTCAGGCTTGACCATGATGAATGTGCGTTCCATATGTTCACTCCTCAATTGATGTGAAGTTGTCCAACATATGCATTATACCAAATTTTTCATCATGGCGCATCCATATTTTTCTTATCACCTAATCAATGGGAACGATTCGCTATAAAATGCGCGATATCTTTTAAGTTTTTGCGTGCTCGAATGTTAGGCAGCTGCTCCAACACAGACAGCGCTTTATCGGTGTAGCGGTTGGCCAATTGCTCTGCCTGTATAATTCCCGCGCTCTTACGAATCATATCCAACGCTTCATTTACATCCGTCTCACCGTTCAATTCCCGAATGCGTTCGATTTCAGTTAATAACGGCCGCCGCAATTCCGGATCCTGAAGCGCGTAAATAACCGGAAGCGTTAAGTTGCCTTGGCGAATGTCATTTCCGGGAGGCTTGCCGATCTGCGCTTCCGTTCCCGTCAGATCCAACACGTCATCGCGAATCTGGAAGGCCATGCCTACATTATACCCGAATCGGTACAATGCGTGGTCGATCCGCCGATCCGCACCAGCCGCGATAGCGCCCAGTTGGCAGCTTACGGCGATGAGCAGCGCGGTCTTGCGACGGATGCGCAGCATATATTGGCGTACCGATTGCTCCGTATTGAAGAAATCGCGAATTTGCTCCATCTCGCCGATGCACATCTCAACCATCGCCTTGGATAGGATACGGTGAATTTCAGGCTGCTTTAATTCGGTTGCCACCATCAGTGCCTTGCCGTGTATATAGTCCCCCGCATACATCGCGACACGGTTGTCCCATTTTGCTTTTACCGTGAGCTGCCCTCTTCGAGTTTCAGCATCATCGATAACGTCATCGTGAACCAAGGAAGCCATATGGATGAGCTCCAGAGGTACGGCTACCCGCTTAAGTTGTTCAATATCATATGTACCAAATTTGCCTGAAAGCAGGACAAATACAGGTCGTATTCGCTTGCCTCCTGCTTTCAGCAGATGAAGCGACGCCTCGTTCAGCAGCTCATTGTCGGTCGTTATCGTCCGTTCCAATTCCCGCTCGATATACGAAACGTCTTGTTTCATTGTCGCATATATGTCCCACAGTTTCATGCCTTCACCTAACCAACCATATTTTCCGACCAAAGCTCAAACTGAACTTTGTGATCGATGAGTCCCAATTCAAACGCATACTGGAAATAAAGCTGAAGCCCTTCTTGTTGCGGGCGGTCAAAATCATAATGTAAATGGGAAAAATAATGCCGCCAGTAGTCCTCGGTTCCGCCAATGGTCTGCACCGCCTCCTGCACAAGCGGTTCTGGCTCCTTCAGACTGAGCTGCTTGCTCGCTTCGAAAGCTTCCACGATGTGCCGTATGTCAGCTGGATGCTTCCGAATCACTTCATTGCGTACAGCCCATACGGCGAACGTCATCCAATGACCTGTCCATTGCTGCCATAGTTCACCCAGATCAATAACTTCATAGGAAGTATTGCTCCATGAGGCATGAATGGCATGATCACCGATAAGAAGCGCAGCATCTGCCGCTTCCATCATCTTATCCAGATTCGGATCCATATTAACGTATTCCGGAGCGGCATGATAGAACTTGGCGGCGATAATTTTGAACAAGTTGACGGATGTTGCGGATGTTGTCGTCAGAGCTACCGTACCTTTTAAAGCCTCGAGTAAAGGTTTTTTTAGAAACAGCAAAATCGAATGAACAGGACCGTGCGCGCTTACCGATAAATTCGGAAACAAAGAATACTGTTCCGATGACTCGCCGTAGGCGAAGGCCGATATCGGCCCCATATCGATGCTGCCTTCTCGCATGGCGACATTTAAACCCGAAGGGACGGCGGGAATCATCTCAATGTCCGCTGCAATTCCTTTCGGATGAAAATGATAAAAGAGCGGCCATACGTTCGCGTAATCGATGACACCGATCGTAATGGCAGCAGGATGATGGTTACTCATCGTTCCCATTTTCTGATTCATCCGATTCTCCCCACCTTGTAAACAATTGATGTTCTATGTTCAAGCAGTCCAACACTTTGCCGACAAGGAAGTTCACGATATCATCCAATGTTTTCGGATGGTAATAAAAAGCAGGCATCGCCGGCACCATTCGAACGCCCATATTTGCCAATTTCAGCATGTTCTCTAAATGAATAGCGTGCATAGGCGTTTCGCGAGGGACGATAACAAGCTGACGACCCTCTTTTATCATCACATCTGCCGCACGGCTCATCAAGTTATCGGAGGATCCGTGGGCGATGGATGATAATGTTCCCATCGAGCAAGGCATAATAATCATGCCCCGTACCCGAAAGGAGCCGCTAGCAATGCTTGCACCGATATCTTGAATCGGATGGTACTGAATGTGGGCCGCTTGTTCGCCGAACGCCGACTCAATCGCGAGCTGGCGTCGGGTCACATCCCACCCTAGCTCCTCCTTCAGCACGCGCCACCCTGCGTCGGACACGACAAGATGCACACCGTAACCCGCATGCAAGAGCGACTCCACTAACCGGATGCCGTAAATGGCACCGCTGGCTCCGGTAATCCCAACGATAAAGCACTGCCTTTCCACGTGGCTCATAGCTGATACACCACCAAATCAATTAAGGTGAAACTGAACACTACGATGCTGAGCACTCCGTTCATCGTGAAAAATGCCGTATTCATCTTGCTTAAATCGTTAGGCTTCACTAGCATATGCTCATACACTAACAGGGCACTGGCAATTATTGTGCCGATGATGTACCACCAGCTAAGTTGAGTTAAGAATAATAGCAGAACAAAACCGATTGCTGTAACAATATGAAATCCACGCGCGATCCACAGCGATTTCGCGATGCCGAATCGAACTGGAATTGATTTCAAACCTTCATTTTTATCAAACTCATAGTCCTGACACGCGTATACAATATCAAAGCCTGTCGTCCAACAGGCCACCGCCAAGAAGAAAATAATCGACGTCCAATTGATTTCATTCGTTACTGCAACCCATCCGCCAAGCGGCGCCAGAGCAATCGTCAAACCTAATACAACGTGACATAACCAAGTAAAGCGTTTCGTAAATGAATAAAAAACGAGCATGAAGACGGCAATCGGCATCAAATACACCGCCAACGGCTGTAAGTTAGCCGCCGCCCAAAATAAAAGACCGAATGATACGGCCGTAAAAAGAATCACTTCGCCCGCTTTCAGCAGTCCGGCAGGAATGGCCCGGTTCGCGGTTCGCGGATTTTTAGCATCAATTGCCGCATCGATAAGGCGGTTCAGCGCCATGGCGGCACTTCTCGCACCAACCATCGCCAACAAGATCCAACCCCATTCCGGGAGTGTCGGAAAGCGATTGTCCATCACCATCGATCCGAGCAAAGCCCCCATGAATGCAAACGGAAGGGCAAACAACGTATGTTCGATTTTTATCATTTCCAGAAAAACACGCACTTTTTTAAACATCATCATTCCCCTTACTCCCGATATGAAGCGCAGCGATTCCTCCGGTTAAAGGATATGCTTCCACATGCGTCAGACCGATATCGCGAAACATCTGGGCTAATTGTTTGTGATCAGGGAACGTATTCAATGATTCAGGCAGCCATTTATACTGCTCGTACCGCTTTGCAATCAATTTGCCCATCATTGGCAATATATTGCGGAAATAGAAATAATAAATCGCTTTGAACGGCTGCCAAGTCGGCTTGCTGAGCTCTAGGCATACGACCATTCCCCCCGGCTTAACAACCCGCTTCATCTCGCGCAGCACCTGCTCGTAATCAGGAACGTTGCGCAGCCCGAATCCGATAGTCGCGTAATCGAAGCTGTTGTCCGCAAACGGAAGCGCCATCGCATTGCCTTCCGTTAAAGAGATTTGATTGTTCATCCCCAATTGATCAATTTTCTTCTTACCGACAGACAACATATTTGCACTAAAATCAAGCCCGTCGATACGGCCTGTCTTGCTTGCTTTGGCAAGCTGAATCGTCCAATCACAGGTGCCACAGCACAAGTCAACGGCGGTATCGCCCGGTTGCACGTTCATTTTGCGCATCGTAAATCTGCGCCATGCTTTATGCCGCCGGAAGCTTAGAATATCGTTCATAATGTCGTACTTCGGCGCGATGCTCTGAAATACGTCTTGAACAAACTTTTCTTTCGACTCGCCTGTCTTAGGCGAATGCGTCTCCACGATATGTCACCTTACCCTTTCTTCGCCTATTCTTTCTAGCTCTGTTGAACCGAAGCGGAGCGTGCTTGAGCCGAAGGAAAATATATGGAGCTGAGGAAAGAGCCAAGACGCTGCTTCATGACGGAATCAACTGGCAAAGTAGACACAATCGTCTGCAGTTTGTCCTGTGCGGCACGAACTTGATAGGCGAGCTGCTCGTGAACTTCGTACTTCGACATCAGCGTGTGCCAGAAGGACATATCAAATGCACTCTGCTTCAGCTTTCTTCTTTCTTCCTCCGTTCCTTGCTGCCACACATGCCAATAAGACCAGCTGCCCACAAAGCGCCCGAAATGTTCGGCACGTTCCTTCTCTTGTTCCATCACTTCCAGCTCTGTCACATGGTCAAGCAATACTTCCCATGCGGGCACATCTTTTGCAGATAGACGTTCGTTAAACGACTGAAACAACATTTTCTTTAAAGAAACGCAGGTGCGTAAATATTCTTCAGCCGTCATCGTCCATTGCTTCATTTTATCAACCATCGTCATCTTGAGACGGTTCACGTTGCATACGGCTTGGCTCAGCGACTGAATCGCTTCAATCTGTCCAGCTTGTGCCAGCAAATTGTAGAAGCGGCTGCTGAAATAATCTCCGGCAAGCACTTTCAACTGCCGTGAGCGAAGGTTCCGATCATTTCCTTGAACGGAAGCCATCTCAATCATATCGTGAGTATCCAGGCCAACCTGTACAAGTGAAGTGACCAACGCATATAATTCACTATGTTCATCTGCTGGCTTGCTGCGGTTTAAAAAGGCGAACAACAACTCTGCTCTTGCGTTCGGAAACGCAGGCAGGTCGGTGTGCGCCTGTATCATGTCATGTTCAACATACCGCTTTGCCAATTGCGAAATGTGATTACCTTTCATCTGAGTGCCTCCGACTGTAGCGGTTAGTCATCCTGACGGATGTCACAATCTAAACCATTATAGCATATGTTTTACTTGATGGGACAACTTTTCTTCCTATAGGAGGTTGTTTAAAAAGTTCCCTTTTGATCACGAAGTATAACCCCGCGGCTTATCCAACATCGAATCTTGCATTCACCCTCGCAGTCCGGTGCTCATGTAGTCTTGCCTACACTCCGCTCCTCCTTCTTCGGATTCTTGCAACCTTCTCGGTGCTGAAAAGTTACCTTTTTAAACACATATTTAATTAGGTTGTTTAAAAAGTTCCCCTTTGATCACACACGTTCAAAAACGTTCCAACGCGGAATTCGGCTTGGAAGCTGAAAACTTCTTCTCCCACAATGGAGTGTAAATAATGCGCAACGCTTCCGACACCTCTGTCGGAATGTCCGGATTACTCTTTTTGATTTGATCCAATCGTTCCGGCGTCGTCTCAGACTTCAACGCATCAAGAGCCAACAGGACGTGCTTTTTCTTCAAGCGTTCGTCGAGTATGACGAAGCGAAGCAATAACCGATTGACGTTGTTCGTCTGTGTGAAGGAGTACCGCAGCAGCTCATACATATCTTGATATATGATTTCGGGATGCACAATACTTGCCGCCACCTTAATGTCTACCGTTAATTTCCCCTCATGCCATGCCGCACGGCTGAGCCGCAGCTGCAGAGGCACGTCAGACAAATGATCGACGAGCTGCCGATCATTCATCGAAATCAAGCGGGGTACCGGTGTAAATGCAGCCACATCCGAATTCATTGCAGGCTTCTTCTCATTCATTGAAGAGATGAAACCCAAGCCTAACATTACCACAATCGTGGCGGTGAGCGCCAATGCCACCGAACGCAAACGCAACAAATTGTTCATGAATCCTTTTACACCTCCACATTATGACATCACCGCAGCCAGACTCGTTAACAGTCAGTTTCGACGCATGTGAGGATGTCCATACCTCATTGTACAATTAAAAAAAGCAGGCTATGCCTGCTCTACGCGTTATGTAACGATTAAAGTTGTGTATTAATCCTGATCCGTATGGATAACTCCATGCTTCGTCATAACTACCGCTTTTCCCCGAATTTTGATCGCGGACGTATGATCGGTGAATTGCGCGAGGAGCACCTCATTTTTATCGAGCTTCTCTGTATGATGAAACCGCGTATCATTCCCGCGTGTGAGACCTATGACCTGAACGCCTTGGTCTTTCGCCTTAATGACAATAAAGTCATTCTCCATAATCCTTCCCTCCTCTTCTGTAATGTATTATAACACGTATACCACGGAATTATGGAACTTGTTCCCTAACGTATTGTTATCTACCCACAACAACAATGGATATACTATCTTCGATTGGGGTTAATGTAGAAAGGAGCATCACATATGCATCCAGCACATCTGCAAGAAAGTCATGTAGTGAAACTGCAGCAATGGGAGCATGAACTTAGCCGCATCAGCGGCGAGAAAATTGTTCTTGTCGCATACAGCGATAACGACGCTGAAGTGTCCGCGACGAACAACGACGAACAACGATCCGGTAAAGCGTAACAAGGGTGTGAAATGGAACAAAGCCGCGACACATGTCGCGGCTTTCACTTGCGTTCCCCTAATTGACAAAAGTATGTAATCACTTATTTGATACCATCTTTAAGTGCTTTGCCTGGTTTGAACGCTGGAATCTTGCTGGCAGCAATCTCGATCTCTTCGCCCGTTTGCGGGTTACGTCCTTTACGAGCGGAACGTTCGCGAACTTCAAAGTTACCGAAGCCAACCAATTGCACTTTGTCCCCGTTTTGAAGAGCTGTGGAGATTGCTTCGAATACAGCATCAACCACTTTCGTTACGTCCTTTTTCGACAATTCTGTCGATTCCGCAACTTCAGAAATCAATTCGGATTTATTCATTCTGTTCACCTCCCGATCTAAGTTAGCATCATTATCCCATTTTTTCACTGTTTGCAGATAATTTATACCTCTTCAACCCTAAAAACGTCAGATTACGCTTCATTCTGCCGCCTTTCATGGTTGAGGAACAAATTTATAGTAATATACTGCAATCACAATTGCAAGAGGAGATGTGCTCATTAAAGCCCAACAATATTCAGTTAGGCGGTTCGAGCACGGTGTATAACATAAAATGTGACAGCCAGCGCCAAGATAAGTACCGTCCCTTTCACAATGTCATGTGTGTAATATTGCAAGTTCATCATTGTCAAGCCGTTTACGAGCACACCGATTAAGACCGAACCAAAAAATGTGCCGATAATATTAGGCTTCCCTGCCCCAAAGACGGAAAAACCGACAAAAACAGCGGCGACCGCCTCCATTAGCAATGGCGATCCGGCATCGATTTGTCCACTCCCTACTCGTGCCGCGTAGATCAATCCCCCTATAGCCGCGCACATGCCTGACAAAATATAAGCGATGGTTCTTATTCTGTTTATGCGAATTCCGGAAAGGCGGGCCGCTTCTTCATTCCCCCCGGTCATGTACATTTGTCGGCCGAATCGGCTGTGCTTCAGCATCACATGGACGCCGATGACGGCAATGAGCATAAGGAGCACCGGAATCGGTACAGAGAAGAATCCAAATGATACTTCGCCCTTGCCCAGTTGCAAGAAGGATTCATACATTTTCCCCGGAGCCTTCGTTCCATCCTCGAACTGCATGTTGTTATAAACGGTATATCCCTTTGTATACGTCTTATGAATTCCTGCTACGATATACATGACAGCCAGCGTGGTCAATAGATCCGGTATGCGTAATTTGACGATAAAGAATGCGTTGATGCACCCAATCACCGCTCCGACAAGCAGCGGAACGATAATGACGATAACTAGCGGCATTTCATACCAAATCATAAGCGATGCCGTTACGACCGTTGTTAACGATACCGTAGAACCGACGGACAGGTCGAATCCATCGACAATGAGTGAAAGTGTTACTCCGATAGCGACAAAGGTAACGATTGAGATCGAGCGTAAAATGTCCGCCAAATTCGCACTGGAGAAGAAATAAGGAAGTCGCACTGAGAAGAAAGCAACTACACCAATGATGACGATAATTGCACCGTATCGAAAGCAAAAGTTCAGCAGTCTGTCCTTGAAGCCCGTATTCATTATTTCCATTCTCCTCCCTGACCCGCACTTGCGTAGAACATGAGCTGCTCCTGCGTCACTTCATTCCGCTGAAAGGCTTGCACCAATTCACCGTCATACATGACGTATATGCGATCTGCAATCCCTATCACTTCATTGAATTCACACGTTAAATACACAATTCCTTTCCCCTGCTGCACCAGCTTGCCGATGATTCGAAACATGTCGCTCTTCGCTCCGATGTCCACACCTTTGGTCGGCTCATCCAGAACATACACATGTGCTGGGGTCTCAAGCCATTTGCCAATAGACACTTTCTGTTGGTTGCCGCCGCTTAAATATTTCACTTCTTGCTTGACGGATGAGGATTTAATTGTTAGCCGGTCGCGCATTTGTTCCGCCAAGCACGATTCATTCCGCTTCCTTACAAATCCAAGCAAGCTTAACGCCTTCAATAAAGGAACACTTATGTTGTGCTGGATCGATTCCTGGACAAATACGCCTTGCTTCCTTCGCTCTTCCGGGACAAGCACAATGCCAGCCCGAACGGCATCGGCCGGTTCCTTCGGTATAAGCGGCACTCCATTCAATGACATGCTTCCTCGTTCATACACATCCACTCCAGTCAGCAGCCGGGACAGTTCCGTCTTGCCCGCACCTACCACTCCAACGATGCCTACAATTTCGCCTTGTCGGACGTCAAAGCTGACGTCACGCACTTTCCGGCCGCGTGTAATGCCTTGCACCTGCAAGAGAACATCGCCGATCACCGCTTGTTCCTTCGGAAATTCTTCTTCAAACGTCTTGCCGAGCATATGCCGGACAACTTCTTCAGGCGTCGTCTCATCGGTCTGCGAGGAGTGGACGATCTGGCCGTCACGCATGATTGTAATACGATCACTTTCTGCAAACACTTCAGGAAGACGATGTGAAATAAAGATGACGACA
This sequence comes from Paenibacillus profundus, assembly GCF_021369635.1. GTDB lineage: Bacteria > Bacillota > Bacilli > Paenibacillales > Paenibacillaceae > Paenibacillus_B > Paenibacillus_B profundus. Next base: position 172,643 of record NZ_JAJNBZ010000005.1, read on the forward strand.
ACACCGAGATCGCGCATCGAACGCATCATTTGGAACAACCGCATTGCCTCTTCATGACTTAGCGGAGCAGTCGGTTCATCAAAAATGACGACTTTGGCTTGCTCCGCCAATATTCTTGCCAGCAGCACCATCTGCTTCTCCGCCAACGTACATTGCTCCACTCGCTTCGTCAACGGTATCGCTGCGCCTAATGACTGCATCGCTTTCTCGGCTTCTTGACGAATACGCCGCGGACTCACCCACCAAGAACGATTGGCTTGTCCCATACGGTCCATCATAATATTTTCCGCAACGGTAAGCTGTGGCACCAGAGCCGTATCCACTTCCTGGTACACGCAATGAATGCCTTGCCGCTTCGCATCGGCTGGCGACTTAATATGCAGCGGACGGCTGCCAATGTGAATATTGCCGACATCAGCGCGATAAGCGCCCGACAATATTTTCATGAGCGTGCTCTTCCCCGCCCCATTCGCGCCAAGCAGCGCATGTATTTCTCCGCTAGAAGCGGTAAAGCTCACACTATGAAGCGCCGCCACTCCATTGAAGGATTTAGATATGCCGAGCATATACAAATTATCGTCAGGAGAAGAAGCGCGAAGCGCCGCCCCCCGCTCCGTGCGGGCCGCATTGGCAGAAAAGGCGTTGTCGGGTTGAGCATCGAATGAGTTAGTCATTTCATATCCCGCCTTTAATCGTTAAATTGTTCACTTGTATTCATTCATCCAATCCTTCAAGCCTTGGGTACTTCCACTCCAGCCTTTAACGTACTCGGACAGTTCACTCGTCGAAATTTGCTTGTCCGGTAAATCCTCGCGCTTGACAAACACAGGCTCCAGCACGACCTTTTCATCTACTTGATCACCATGCAGCTTCTGATAGGCCAATCGCACTTGAACACGTCCGATATCTTTCGGGTCTACTGCAGCTGAAGCAATCCATGGATTATTCTTGTCTTGGATCATTTGCAGGTCCTCATCACTCATATCGATCCCGTATACTTTTATCTCTTCTCGGCCAGACTCTTGTATAGCACGAGCAGCGCCTTTGGCGAATTCGTCATAAGCAGCCCATACGGCAGCAATATCTCCTTTGTTCGGATACTGCTTCAGTACAGCTTCCATCTTCGCCTGCGTGTCTAAGGCAGTGCTGGACGTAGCTGCGCCAAACGCAGCGATTTCTTTCACGTCCGGATTGCTCTTCATAAAAGTGTCGTATGCGATTTGGCGGCGTTCCATTGGAGCATAGCCGGCGGTCCATACTTTGACGATGTTGCCTTTGCCGCCGATGTCGTGCCCCATATGTTCCAAGGTAATCTGCGCCATCTTCTCGTCACCTTGCTCAAGCACGGTCACCCCGGGTATATTGACGAGTGCGTCGAAGGTAACGACAGGAATGTTCTGCTCCACGGCTTTGTTCATCCCCGCATCCAACGTTTCTGGATTTCCATGATCTGTAAGAATTGCATCAAACTTCTGACTAACGGCCATTTCTAATTGCGATCCCATCTTCGCCTTGTCATTCTCGGCTACGAACATCGTTAATTCGCCTTCGAACCGCTTTATCTCTTCTTTGATCCCGTCTACATATTGCTGAGAAAAAGTGCCGGTGTTAAATTCCATAATGAGTGCGATACGCTTGCCCCGAATTCCGTCATTCGTACCGGTAGAGCCTTCTGATCCGCCAGACTTCTGACCGCAAGCGGTTATCACGACGGAGATGAGCACCAAGAAAAACATCATCTCCCATTTTCCACGATGACTGTGTGATTGTGCCGACATACTCTGATCCCCCTTTTATTTATGTGTAATGTATTTTTATACATCCACTTTTTTCCGTGGATTCGTTATCCATAAATATAATAGTTAATTCCGAGTCTGTAAATTGGTTTATGAGAAGTTGTTAAAAAAAGCTCAAGCGAGAACTTCTTCCTGCTGGAAGAAATCCTGTCACCTGAGCTTTTTTCCACTTACAATATAATCGCAATCAATCCGCCGGAGCCTTCATTAATGATTCGTCCGAGCGTCTCTTGCAGCTTGTATCTTGCATTATCCGGCATCATGGCAATCTTGCCTTGGATGCCTTCTCTGACGATGGAATGCAGCGATCTTCCGAAAATGTCCGAATTCCAAATCTTGGTCGGATCGTTCTCGAAGTCCTGCATGAGATAACGCATAAGCTCCTCACTCTGCTTCTCCGTGCCGATGATTGGCGCGAATTCAGACTCGACATCGACGCGAATCATATGAATGGACGGAGCGGTTGCTTTCAAGCGAAGGCCAAAGCGTGATCCTTGCCGGATAAGCTCTGGCTCGTCGAGAGCCATTTCCGTCAATGTTGGGGCAGCTATGCCATAGCCTGTTGTCTTGACCATTTCAAGCGCATCTGCAAATCGGTCGTACTCCCGCTTCGCGTGTGAAAACTCCTGCATTAACTGGAGCAGATGATCCTTGCCTCGAATCTCCACTCCAACCACTTCCATCAGGATTTGGTCATATAATTCGTCCGGCGCGTACAAATCAATCTCTGCGACACCCTGGCCCATATCCATCCCGCTTAGCCCGGCCCTAGCAATAAAATCATATTCCATGAACTGTTGCACGACACGATCGACATCGCGCAAACGACGAATGTCCTTCACTGTGTCCCGTACTGACGATTCATAGCTGGTGCGCAGCCAATGACTGTCATTCAGCACCATCACCCAGCTCGGCAAGTTGACGTTGACTTCATGAACCGGGAACTCATATAATACTTCGCGCAGAACGCCCATGACGTCGTCTTCGCCCATCGTAGCTACGCTAAGCGGTATAACCGGAATATCATATTTCTCATGCAGTTCATTCCGGAGCTCCAACGTCTCCTCGCTACGGGGCCGCGTCGAGTTAATAATTAACACGAATGGCTTGCCGACTTCTTTCAACTCATTGATGACTCGCTCTTCGGAGTCGACATAGGAGCTGCGCGGTATTTCTGCAATCGTTCCATCTGTCGTTACGACAACACCGAGCGTGGAATGCTCTTGAATCACCTTGCGTGTGCCGATTTCCGCCGCCTCTTGGAATGGAATTGGCTCCTCGAACCATGGCGTGCTAATCATCCGCGGTCCATTCTCATCCTCGTAGCCTTTGGCGCCTTCTACCGCATATCCGACGCAATCGACGAGGCGAACGTTTACCTCCAGACCTTCGGCGACTTTAATTTGCACAGCATTATTCGGGACGAATTTCGGTTCCGTTGTCATGATAGTTTTTCCTGCTGCACTTTGGGGCAGTTCGTCTACCGCGCGGGCTCGATCCGATTCGCTCGCGATGTTTGGCAGCACGACCGTTTCCATAAATCGTTTAATAAAAGTCGATTTCCCCGTGCGGACCGCACCGACGACCCCGAGGTAAATATCCCCACCGGTACGCTCGGCAATGTCCTTAAAAATGTCCACTTTTTCCAATGATATCCCCTCCTCAAAATTTTCCGACGGACCTAGAGGCAACGTCTGCCTCTCGCCCTTCAGAAACGATTGGCACCGTTGCTAGGATTGAGCTGTTGCCGTTGTCGCCAGTGTTCGCCGCCGAGATTTCACGTCGTACAAGGGCATTTTTTCCGACGCAACTCGTACATGCTTTTGGACTAGTAACATCTTATTTGAAAGTAGGCAGAAATATGACCCATGTCACTAACATTTTTATTCGCATAACGAACGCATGCCTTCCAAATCAGATATATGATATTAATAGAAAAGTATGCAGAATAAAAAAAATCAATCGGAAAAGATTCCGATTGATCTTTACTGTCATTATGATACGAGATTAATCCGATTAGGGCGCAGTTGCGACCTGCGGCCACGGCGCGTTGTCCTTCCATATGTATGAAACCGACTTCACCGGCACATAGAAGGAAGACTCGACAAGCAGAGGCCGCAAATCTTTCTCATTTCCTGTCGGACGCTTCTCCAACTTCTCCACCAGCTGCATGATGTCTGGCGCGTAATCTGCATACACAGTCCCTTCCATATCCATCATGAACGAAAGCGGCTGTCCGTTGAATGGGCTCAGCACTTCATTCGGACGGACTCCAACCGCCGCTTCGTCTATGCTGTAGAATCCCGGATACATTTCCTCTGTCGTCGGAAGGCTTCCTTGCTTGCGCTTATAAGAATCAACGGCACGAGTCAAATCATTGACCCGCTGCGCCGTGAGCAAATCCATAATACGCACCTTAGGCTCTGTTTCCTCATCGATAATTAAATAAGTGCCCGTGCCGCCTGCTTCGAAGGCATTGCTAGGAGTGGAGCCCAGCACCCCTCGCCGCTTCAACAGTTCAAAATCGATACGGTACTTCTCATAGCGCGGTACACTCATGTCACTCGTTATCATGGGCAGAAGCTGTGTCTGCTTTTGATATTCATCCACTGCATTTTGAACGAGAAGGATTCCTTCCCGGGCGGATTGCTGATTCTCTTTGCGCAGCTCATTCGGATACAGACACCCCTGCAGCAGCATGCTGATGAGTGAAGTGACAACGAGTAGCGCAATCCGTCTGTTCCGGCTCACTCACATTCCTCCTGACTTCGATAACGACGATATTTTCATGTCCAACTACCACAATGAATCATCATTTTGTTGCTCCGCTAACTGGCGGCGAACCAGCGCTTTAAGTGGATCTTCAGGTACTGTGACCGTAATCGCGCCCTCCTGGCCTGAGACTCGCACCTGACAGGCGAGACGCAGCCCTTGGGTAGAGTCGACTCCAAGCTTCCGCATTTCAGGTGGACTGGGCGGAGTTAACAAGCGCTCATCGCCCTCTACGTCGACCTTGCACATCAAGCATCCCGCTTTGCCGTCACAGCGCGTACGAACCGGAACCCCGGCCCTTCTGGCCGCATCAAGCAGCGACACGGCGTGCTTCATCTCTATCTCAATGCCTTGGGGTTCAAAGCGAACTCGCGTTCCCACAGATGCAGCCATCCTTTCATATTGTGAAATCGATGTATGATTTACTAGTGAGAAGTAAAAATATGGCTCATGATGTCTGGACACAGTTCGGCAAGAGCTTCTGATAGCTGGGCATGCTCTGAACATTGGGCCCACACCATTCTCATCGAATCCACATGAAGCTGGGGCGATTGATTCATTACACTGACAATAGACTGCACACGGTCTTTACGTTCACGCAGCACGTTGAAGACAAGCTCATGAGCAAGCGGCATGACATGTACGAAAGTATGACCTAGCTGCACTTCCAAGCCATAGTTCCACAACAAGCCTCGAATGCCAGTGACATATTGTCCGAGTGGCGTTGATACAACGAAATCACCGACAAGCTCGATGGATACGCCTTTGTACTCATAATGACTCAGCAAAGAGCGGTATCTCTCCGTCTCATTCCACTCAGGTTCATCTACCGCATATGCTTTCCACAACTGCTGCAATTGGAGCCCGTCTTGTTCGTCCGCATAAATATCGACATCGCGCGGAACACCTTCCAGCTGAACGCCATGCAACGCCAAGCCGCAGCTCCCACCCAGCATCCAGCATAGGTTTTCACGTCTCGCCATGTTTGAAAAATGCTCAATCGTCTGCACAAGAGGTACGGACAATGAAGGTTTCATCAGAACTACCCCATTCCGTTTCGAATATCTATAGATGTCAACAATGTGCGTGTTCAAAAGTTGTACTAAAAATAAGGCTTGTGGGCGGCGCGAATGACTCCATCCGTCTCAATAACCGCTTGACATGCAAGTCGATATCCTTCTGCAAATTCTTCTTCTTCCATGCGATCCCATTCGGCATCCGTCACTTCGGATAAATGCTCGCGTCCTTCCTCAACTACACAGCGGCAGCGTGCACACGTGCCGCGCGTGCATGCATAATTCCAACCCACGTCCGCCTGAACGGCCGCATCCAAAAGCGTAGTACCGAGCGGCACCGTGACGGTTGCTTCCCCTGTACGTGCTGTTAATGTAATATCCGCCATCAAAAGTCACTCCTTCCGCCAAAGTTTTATGTATTACACAATCGATATAATTCCATACAGCATTCCCGCTAACAGCATGATGAAAGCGATAAAAGAAAGGATACCACGAATCCATCCTTTCGTCTTATGCCTGGCAAACATAATCAGAAATGCGGAAAAAGCCATGAGGCCAATTCCGATAAAGGATACCCACATCTTAGTCATACTGTCCATTTTCCCGATTCTCCCATCTGCGCAAACTGCTCTCATTATACCATCCGTCTTAAAAGAACAAAAGACGACACGTTAGCTTATCGCTAACGTGTCGTCTTTCTCGATCAAGAAACATAGGAATGAAGCTTATTTCTTCATGATCAGCTTCATGATGCCTTCCAAGTTGCTTGGGTTCGTACCGCTTCGCTTGACGGTGCTCACAATCTCATTTATCGTAGCTTCCGTTACAGGCAGTTTGGCCATTGAAGCGACTTGTTTAATCAACTGCCGCAGTTGGGCTTCACTTTGCATCGTACTCGGCTTCACCCCGCCGGCAATCTTTTTTATTTGATTTTCGGTAATATGTTTGCCGGTCTTCTTGTTAATCGCGTTCAATGCGTCCTTAGAAAATTTATTGTTCGGCATTTTGTCCCTCCTCGGGTCAGACTTCATACAGTGTATGATAAGTCCCGTTCAAAGGTGAAAAAGTACCGACAAATATCCTAACGATGTCGCATTATGACCACGACGATTTCGCGACTTCTTCGATTTCATTTTTGCGAACGCGGCCCATTAAATGTTCGACTGCTTTCTTCGGTTCTTTGCCATCAAATAAGACGCGGTGCAATTGCTCAGTAATTGGCAATTGGACATCATACTGCCGCGCGAGCAAATAGGCGGCTTTCGTGGTCCGAATACCTTCTACGACCATTCCCATCTGCGACAGCACCTCATCCACAGCATGCCCTTGGCCGATAAGCGAGCCGGCACGCCAGTTCCGGCTGTGCTGACTCGTACACGTAACGACCAGATCGCCAACACCGGCAAGACCAGCAAACGTTAGTGCGTTCGCGCCCATCACGACGCCGAGCCGGGCAATCTCCGCAAGTCCTCTCGTGATGAGGGCCGCTTTCGCGTTGTCGCCGTATCCGATGCCGTCTGACAATCCGGCCCCTAGCGCGATAATGTTCTTAAGCGAGCCGGCCAGCTCAACTCCAATAACGTCCTGATTCGTATACACGCGGAAAAACGATTCGTTCATGAACAGATCCTGCGCTTTTTCTCCCGTCTCCGTCGAAGTGGATGCTACAACTACCGTAGTCGGGCATTGTCTGACGACTTCTTCCGCATGACTTGGTCCGGATAATACGGCAATACGGTCTTCCCCGCATTCCAATTCTTCGGCAATCACTTCAGACATACGCTTTAACGTTTCGGTCTCGAATCCCTTCGTTGCATGTACGATTATCATCTTATCCGTAAAGTAAGGCTTCATCTGCCGCGTCACTTGACGCATTGCAGCCGACGGCGCCACGATGAGGCAAGCTTCCGCACCCTCCATCGCTTCTTCCATGGAGCATGTCGCATGAAGGTCAGGGTGCAACGTAACGTCCGGCAAATATTTATGATTGCTATGCTTCGTATTTATTTCTTCCGCCTGGCGTTCATTCCGGGTCCATAGCGAGACGTTGCATCCGTTCTGAGCCAATACCTCGCTGAGCGCAGTTCCCCAACTTCCCGCGACGAACACCGCGACCTTAACGGACACGTGGCATTCCTCCTTTTTTCGAGCCTAAACGGTTCTCCGTCCCTTTCACCAGCTTGACAATGTTGCCGCGATGACGATAGAACGCAAACGCGCACAACAGCAAGCTGCCCCAGAATATACTCCAATCATAACGGAATAGCAACAAGAATACCGGGGTCATCGTCGTAAAAATCAAAGAACCTAGAGACACATAACGCTTCCATACAATCGAGGCGATCGCAAGAACACCGGCGCAGAGCGCTGGCCAGAACGCCAAAATCGCCAACACGCCGATCGTCGTTGCAATCCCCTTTCCGCCGCGGAACCGGAAATATATCGGCCAGTTATGACCAGCGATGGCCGCAATTCCGCACAGCACCATCACCCATGAATCATCTCCAAGCCAACGTCCAATTAGAACGGCGATAATCCCTTTGACTGCGTCTAACAATAATACGCCAATTGCAGGACCCTTCCCCAGCACCCGCAGCGTATTGGTCGCTCCGGCATTGCCGCTTCCATGCTGGCGAATATCGATACCCCGCAGCCATTTCCCTATGAGCAGACTGAAGCTGACTGAGCCGAGCAAATAACTGACTACGATCGCAATTATAGACAAGGTCACCTCAGCTCGCCCCTAACCTTCATCGGATTTCCGGCGTGTGAATAACCGGATCGGTGTGCCTTCAAAGTCAAACGAAGCACGGATGCGATTATCCAAATAACGCTCATAGGAGAAATGCATTAGCTCCGGATCATTGACGAAGATCACGATCGTCGGCGGCTTCACCGCAACCTGCGTCGCATAATTAATGCGCAGGCGTCGTCCCTTATCCGTTGGAGGCGGGTTGTAAGCAACCGCATCCGATACGACATCGTTCAGGAGGTGCGTCGGAATGCGCTTCGCATGCTGCTGCGCGACATGTTCGATAACCGGGAGCAGTTTATGTAATCGCTGCTTCGTCTTTGCGGATAAGAACACGATTGGAGCGTATGTCATAAACAGGAAATGATCGCGAATCTTTTGTTCGAATTGATGCATCGTTTTATCATCTTTCGACACGATATCCCACTTATTGACGACAAACAACACGGCCTTGCCCGCTTCATGAGCATAGCCTGCGATATGTTTGTCTTGTTCGATAATCCCTTCCTCGCCGTTGATGATTACCAGTACGACGTCAGCACGTTCAATCGCCTTCAGAGAACGCATTACGCTGTATTTTTCAGTCGTCTCATAGACCTTTCCGCGTTTCCGCATTCCAGCCGTATCGATAATAACGAACCTCTGTCCGTCCTTCTCAAACGGGGTGTCAATCGCATCCCTGGTCGTACCAGCCACGTCGCTCACGATAACGCGTTCTTCACCTAGAATGGCATTGACAAGCGATGACTTGCCTACGTTAGGCCGCCCGATAAGAGCTACCTTAATGACATCATCATCATATTCCTCATCGGTTAGATCCGGAAATTTCTCAACAACCTCATCTAATAAATCCCCCAATCCGGTACCATGTGAACCCGAGATCGGAATCGGATCACCGAAGCCTAAGCTATAAAACTCATAAATATCGTCCATGCGATTCAAATTATCCACTTTATTCACCGCAACGATAACCGGCTTGCCGGATCGGAACAACATTTGCGCCACTTCTTCATCGGCTTGGGTCACACCGGTCTTGGCATCACACATGAACACGATGACGTCAGATTCCTCAATCGCGAGTTCGGCTTGAACCCGGATTGAACGGAGCATCTCATCTTCTCCGTAAACCTCAATTCCGCCCGTGTCAATAATGCTGAACGGCTTCCCGTTCCATTCGCCCGTCCCGTAGATACGGTCGCGTGTCACGCCAGGCTTGTCCTCTACAATGGCCAATCGGTCGCCGATAATTCGGTTAAAAATGGTGGACTTGCCGACATTCGGCCGCCCGACGATGGCAACAACGGGTTTTGCCATGCAGTTCACTCCTTCATCTTTTGCAACATATACACGTACATCATCATATCAAAAAATTGGCCCCTTGGCTAACCAATTTGCAGGAGCACTCTCCATTTTTCAGCGCACATTCCAGAACGCTCACCTTCAATCTGCCTGCTTCCATTTTGTGCCTCTCCATCTGCCCTTTATCCATTGCATTGCAGCTGTAACCATTCGAACGGTCATAAAGGACACCCACCATACATCCTGCAGCCCCGCACTCCCGAGCTCAGAAGACGCTCCGCTTTTCACTTGAATAAATAAATCTCCGCAAGCCAGTCCGAGTGTAAGCACGATCCATTGATACGTCCACCGTCTGGATACAGATAGAACCATCAAGCTGATAATCGCCGCGATGATCCATTCCTTGCTGAATTGTCGGAGCAAGCTGATGGATGACCATTTTAACAGCTCTAGCCACAACCAAGCGGCAGCAACCAATCCGATGTGACCTAATAAAGTAAAGCCGCGCAGCCTAATGAACTGATCCAACAGGAGCAGCACTGCGACAAGGCACCATAACAACCATGCTGCATTTACTTTGCCTGCTGCAGCTATCGTAACGGTGAATCGGTTCAGCAATATCCAAGACACCCCGATACAGATAATCCAGCGCCACGATACGTGTCTCAGCACAACGGTTCGCCAGCCGCTCGCCAATAAGATGAAGAAGCAGATCCATACAATAAAAGACAGTATCCCAGGTGTCAAGCTTCCATCTCCCTAACGTTTCTTCGTATTATTTGAAGGGAGATATAAAAATAATCGGCGGACTCGCAATGAGTCCGCCGAAAAATAATGAATTCAACTTATTTTTTAAATTTGTTCAGCATGTCGCCAAAGCGTTCGCCTAATGTCACGCTCATTGCTTGGTTGTTGAGAGATACGTTCGGGTTGTTCAGTTCTTCCTTGATTCTCTTCTCTGGCTTCGGAGCTTGAGCTGGAGCTTCTTCCGTTTCTTTAATGCTCAAGCTAACGCGTTTCTCTGCAGGATTGAAGTCCAACACCTTCACTTGCACCGTCTGACCTTGCTTCAATACTTCGAACGGAGTCGCGATATGACGGTGAGCGATTTGGGAAATATGAACCAGACCTTCCACGCCAGGCGTCACTTCAACGAACGCACCGAAATCAACGAGACGTTTTACTTCACCGCTGATGATGTCGCCTGTCTTGATCTTATCAGCAGCTTGCTCCCAAGGCCCCGGTTGAGTCGCTTTAATGCTCAGACTAATCTTGCCGTTGGCAGGGTCAACTTTCAATACTTTTACTCTCACTTGTTGGCCTTCTTGTACAACATCGGACGGTTTATCGACATGCTGCCATGCGATTTCGGACACGTGTACCAATCCGTCCACGCCGCCTACGTCAACAAATGCGCCGAATTGTGTCAAGCGTTGTACGGTACCTTCCAATTCCTGACCTTCTTGAAGGTTCGCCATCACGCGTAGTTTGTTCGCTTCGAACTCTTCTTCCAATACATCTTTTTGAGAAAGAATAAGTTTGTTGTTTTCGCGATCGATTTCTTTTACTTTCACGCGCAGCGTACGACCTTTGTAGTCGCTGAAATCTTCAACAAAATGACGTTCTACCATGGAGGCAGGAATAAATGCGCGCACGCCTACATCTGCGACGATGCCGCCTTTCACTACGTCTGCAACCGTTACTTCGAACACCTCTTGATTGTCGAAGCGCTGCTGCATCAAGTCCCAGGATTGTTCGCCGTCGACTTGACGTTTCGAAAGCACGAGACGTTCTTTCTCATCATCGATGCTTACTACTTTACATTCCACTTCTTGGCCTACCTCAACAACATCCGAAGCTTTGTCAACGGATACGGCAGACAGCTCGCGGATAGGAATTACACCGTCATATTTATATCCAATGCTTACAAATGCTTGGTTGTCATCGATTTTGACAATCGCGCCTTTGACGGTGTCACCTTTTTTCAAGGTTACGATGTTCTCCATCGCTTCTTGGTTAGCCGTTTCGGCCGTTTCATTCACTTTTGTTTCTTCAGACATGTGAAATACCTCCTCGATTGAAACCCCATTTATTGAAACCTGCTATGCAGGAATCATAAGGAACTCTTATCTATGTCTCTTCAAAAAGATAAAGACCTCGATAAGTGGATGCTATTATGCGAACCTGAAATCTAACGTTCCATAAGGATATCCGTATAGAAATTCAGATGTCGTAACGAAATTAAGGGTATAACCTGTAAATAATACCTGTAGTATCTTTCCTAATGAGAAAAACATGCATGCGCTGTATCATGAAGAAGCAGTTTCTTCCTTAATGATACGTTGGATATGCTCCATAATGCGTTCCGTTGCTCTCTCGAGCACGTCGCTTCCCTTCTCTGCCAGCAGATCTGACATATCGATTGGCGGACCGTAACACACTCTAGTCTTGCGAAATAGTTTGTAGTTGCCGATCACGGCCACAGGCACAATGGTAGCTCTGCTTCGCAACGCTATCATCGCAGCGCCCTTCTTCGCAGCAACCGCTCCGTCTGTGTTACGGGTGCCTTCCGGGAATATTCCCATAATCTCGCCGTCGTTCAGCAATTGGAATGCCGTGCGGATCGTTTCTTTACTTACACCGCCGCGCTTAACGGGAAACGCTCCCAACGCGTCTATTGCCGGGCCGAATACTGGAACTTTGAACAGTTCCGCTTTGGCCATGAATCGGATGCGCCGATCGAGCAGTATTCCAATAGCCGGGGGATCCAACAAGCTGATATGGTTGGAGCACAAGACGACCCCGCCCTCTTTAGGCACATAATGTTTGTTTTTCGCTTCAAATCGGAACAGAATCCGGTAGAAGAATCGAAGCAGCGCCCTGCAAAACGTATAGAACATAGTAGCTACGGTTCACCATCACTTTCGTATGATCGCGCGATCTACGATGACGCGCACGACATCGGCGATTGTCATTCCCGTCGTATCCAGCAGAACGGCATCTTCCGCTTGCTTTAACGGGGAAACTTCACGCGTCTCGTCTTGTCGGTCACGGTCGGCGATTTCCTGGATGAAATGCTCCAGCGAAGCATTCTCCTTGTCTTTCCATTCCTCGTATCGCCGGCGAGCCCGTTCTTCTACGGAAGCGGTTATGAACCACTTCATTTCCGCATCAGGAAGCACATGTGTACCGATATCACGGCCGTCCATGACCACCCCTTTGCGCTTTGCCATTTGACGCTGCATTTCAACCAGTTGTTCTCGTACGACTCCGACTTGCGCGTATAATGAAGCCAAGCGGCTCATTTCAGACGTTCGTATCGCATCCGTCACGTCTTCTCCATTCAGAAAGACGAATTGACGTTCCGCTTCCGGCCGCAGTTCAATTCTCAAGCACTTCATCTCTTCCGAAAGCGCATCCGTCTCATCCGGACGTATGCATACCCGTGTCATATGTAATGATACGGCACGATACATGGCGCCCGTATCAATATAAACATATCCTAGCTCACGAGCGACGAGGCGGGCAACCGTACTCTTTCCAGCTCCTGCAGGCCCGTCGATGGCGATATTCATTCGTTGCGTCGTAGTCTCACACTGTTGTGTCAACGGGACTGACTCCTTCCCTAGTCATACCTGTAAGAATCTTTATGAACACGCACTGTAAATAGAAACCACAGTAGTAACGTTCATTCAAGAAAAAAGCAGGCATTGCCTGCGACGTGAAAATTATACCACACTTAAAAAAGGGATGCAAAACGAGTCTGCTTCAAAAAAGAGTTGCGGTTCGGTTGGATGTCACTAATTATGCCTAGGACACGTACTTATAAAGAATTCCTTCCAACCGTTCCACCGGACATAAATAATGGCGAAATCCGCCAATCAAGAGCAAACATTGGGCGGCAACGACCAGGATGACGAACGAAATACATATGCGCGTCACCCAGCGGGCACAGTTGTCCCAATACAGCAACAGCCGGTATTTTTCATCTTCGAATTCATGCTCCTTCATCTCCTGAGGAACATGCTTGCTGCGATGCGGCCACACTGTTCTCATCATACTCACCCCACATTTTATTGTGGTAGTATATCGTCAGGATGGAAAAATTATGCGGCTGGTATGTATCACTTTCTCAGTTCAAACTGCCGTTCAAAGCAGTAACGAATTAATTTCTGTTGTTCCACTTCAGAGATTTGCTCGAACTTTACCATGACCGCTACTCTTTCCTCATGAATAGGCTGGATACGAACAATCTGCCCCGTGAACGGAACGTGTTCAATTGCTCCGCTGCGAAATGAAACAGCAATCCAGCATTGCAGCAGCTGTGTCTCTCGAAGTCCCCATTTCGGATGTGTGACGAAGGACATCCCGCCTCCGCTAATATCTTCCGACAAGGCAATAAATTTCACGCCATCCATCGTGCTGATGGCTGTCTCCAGATTAGCCTGCACACGCAAATAATTGCGCCGCTGCATTCTGGTAAGCCAATGCTGCTCCGGCTTCCGAATGGACAACATACGAATCGTGTCCTGCCGTCTTCCCGTCACAAGGGTTCGAAAGTGCCACTTCATGCCATCCTCTTGCGAGTAATAAACATCCAACTCTTCGCCTGCTGCGAACACTCCATATTTCCCCGTTTGCTCACACAAAGGAATTTCAATCCACAAATGTTCTTCATCGATTTCCGTAACTCGGGATTTATAGGTTGGGTCGCCTGCTTGCGCACGAACCGATTGCATGTACATCATATCATTTATATTAGGTAACATGTGCTCCCCTCCACGCCAATTATAGCATGGGTTGTAGGAGTCCAAAAGAAAAAGGTGCTCCTTCTCCAACCGACTCCTTCATGCATCGCATAAAAGAATGAGGTGGAGGATAGCACCTTCACAGCTTCATATTCCGCTCAGTTAACTTTTTAACATCGGCATTTCTTCAATTTGCTCTTCTATGCCATTCTCTGCATTAATATAAACACGGTAGGCGCCACCGTTAATTTTACCGCCAAATTCATAGCACAGCACTTCTTCCCCCAAATCATTTTTGATCAGGGACTTACGGTCGAACAGAATGTGCATGTCCGGATTCAGCATCGCACGGGCTTCCTTCATCGTTATCTTCGGCTTGCCTACTGTGCGGTCTTTATGCTCATAGATGTAATCTGTCGCCTGAAGTCCTGTTACTTCCCCGTTATCGAGCGCGACACGCACGCTTATCTGTTGAGGATATACATACACTCCGTCAATAATAGGGACCAACATCAAACTGCCCACATGATTGAATTCGTTATAACGGACCACTTCCATTGAAGGGTAGTCATTCTTCTTCAGAAATTTCTTTGCCGCTTGCTCGGCTTCAGTTATCGAGATACGTTTTGCCTTCACGGAACGGGTGTCCATATAAGACATCAGCATTCCTTGCTTCGTATAGTCCAACGAAATAGAACTGCCATCACCTTTTACGTTCGTAAACGCAGTATACGATTCATACTCCGTCCCTTTTCCGTTCACTCTTACTTGGACAGGCTCATTAGGCTTATGCTCCAAAAATTTTTCTGCTTTCGTTTTAATCTGTTCAACCGTGAGCGGCTGTCCTTTGAGCATCTTAACGGAACGCTTCGTGTATACGCTGGCAACAGACGGACCCCAATTTAATTCAGGATATTGCCCCACTTTTTTATCGACAGTTTTAAACCCGTCAATAATTGTATTATCCATCTTTTTCTGCTCACTGGCCATGGCAGTCTCAACGTCCATCCATCGAAGGTTGTTCTTAATAACCTTTCCCTGCACGCTTTGCAGATCTTTAGAGATTTGCGATGCATTCTGCTGCAGTGTCTTCATCGTCTTCACTTCATCGTCAGATAGCGGCTGCTTCGTTAAATCACGAACAGCCGTGCGATAAGCAAAGTTAGAAATACGCGACAAGAAATCTTCCGTCTTATTGAACGGCAACAGTGTAAGCGGGAGTTGGTTAATTTCGTTCTGAGCTTGACTTGTTATGCGCCACACATTGACTAGCCCTTTGCGATGCATGCCTTGTGACTTGGCATTGACAGCCAACGTTTGACCTAGCTCGCTATGCAGCTTGTCGACGTGATACGACAAGTCGTGAAACGCCCGCTGGTATTGGTTCTCTGCTTTAATTAAGATGGAGTTCTTCTCTTGATGCTCTTGATATCCCCATACAATCGCTCCAATAAAAAAGAACGTAACTATCGGAAACAGCACCGCACTTAATCGTTTATACATCGTACAAACGTCTCCCTTCACAGCAACTTGTATAACATACTGACCATAGTTTGCTGGAATTTCGGGAGCTTTATGCATGGTTTCCAAACGTTACGCTCTTTCACTTTTGATCACGAAGCTTTTCTAGGAGCATATTCGGATCGAATCTTGCATTCACCCTCGAAGTACGGTACTCATGTAGTCATGCCTACACTCCGTTCCTTCTTCGGCTTCACGCAACCTTCTCGGTGCTGAAAAGTGACCCTTTTGTTCTCGTAGCATTTTCTGGGAGCATATTCGC